>NZ_BOLM01000056.1 GCF_016861605.1 Levilactobacillus wangkuiensis | reverse complement strand
AAATTTGTCAGCATAACCTGATACGGTGTTTGCCAGTCGAGTATTTTAAGCGGTCGCTGGTTAATTTGGAGTAACGTCGTCGTTAAATCTTGAGCACTAATGTGCTCAAAACGAGTCCCTTTGGGATAAACATAACGTAAATTCCGATTAAAGCGTTCATTACTACCACGTTCAGCTGGCGTATAAGCATGGCAGTAATAGGTCTTAATACCATATTGTGATTCAAGTGATACTAGCCCACTAAACTCAGTGCCACGGTCCACAGTAAAGCTGTGCACCGGACCATTAAAAGTGGTTAGGAACTTAGTTAGTGCTTCATTAACAGTCGCTGTCGTCCGATCTTTTAACCGGTATGCCCAAAGGAACCGTGATTTGCGATCGATTAAAGTTAATAAAACTGCCTTACTATGCCCACGAGGACCAACGACTGTATCTAGTTCAAAATCGCCGATGCGATTACGTTGATTAATAATCATGGGACGCTGTTCAATTGATCGCCCCAAGGATTGATTATATTTGGATCGTTGGTCAACGTTACGCCGTTGGCGTACGCCATGTTCAGGTAGATCATTCAAGGAGAAATCAATTCTCCCCTGATTTAGCCAATTATAAATAGATTTAGTAGCTAGTTTAAATTCGTGAGCAATCATTCCTGGTGACCAGCTTAGACGTAAATGGTTGAGAATTTTTTGCTTTAACTCATCGCTCAGCTTAGTTTTCCGACCACATCGTGATCGCTTGTATTCGGCATCTGTTTGTGCTAATTCAGCCTGATAAGGTTGACATCGAGATAATTCATAAGAAATTGTTGACGGTGATCGGTTCAGCCGAACGCCCATTTGGATATTGGACAGCCCTAGTTCACAAAAGGTTTCGATTTTAATTCGTTCGGAATAGGTTATACTAGACAAAAGATCAGCTCCTAAAAGATGGGTTTGTGGTAAACACCATTTTAAAGGAAGCTGATCTTTTTTGTCCGAACAGCGTTCGGATTAATTTTACAATCTACCA
>NZ_BOLM01000055.1 GCF_016861605.1 Levilactobacillus wangkuiensis | reverse complement strand
ATAACGCGTAGTGCTAGTCGTGTAATATTTGCTGGATAGAATCTTGAATCAAATCAAATAGTATGCAAAAAGCCCGCATTTGCGGTAGCTTCTAAGGTGACTAAACCAGAAAGAAGAACCGTAAATGCAAGGCCTCCTTAAAACTATCCCAAAATCCAATTTAATTCAAGAGACTATCCGAAAATTCATCAGAATTATTACACCAGTTTACCAACTTTTGCCAAAATATATTCGCTTCCGTCAAAATTATCAACAGCTGAAGGTCAGTGATATCACTATTATTGCCTGCATGCTTACGCGAATAGACTTACGGGATCCATCAGAAACACACTTCCACCAAACTCTAATAGCGGCGGGCATTATCGTCCCAGAACGTAGCCGTTACAACCGCCGATGTCGAAATCTTCTTCAAATAATGAAGCTGATTCGGTGGCAATTATTGAAGAAATATCGTCACAACACGACCTATGAAATCATTGATAGTGCACCAATCACATTAGTTTCAGCAAGACGTAGCAATCAAGCTAGAGTCTTACAAGGTGTTGCCAATAAAGGCTTTAATGCCACCAAACAGTTGTATTATTATGGTTTCAAACTACATGCGGTAATGGATAATAATGGATACTTTGTGAACTGGGAACTAACAGCAGCCAACGTTGATGACCGAAAAACAGTAGAAGAATTATTAGGAAAGACTCCAGCCCATCAGGTTCTAGCGGATGGTGGTTATCTTAGCCGTCCCCTTCAGCAACAGCTGAGAACGCAAGGAATTAATTTCTGGTTCCCACTGCGAAAGAACATGCGCGACTCAGGCCACGTTAACTCTTCATTTTTGAAGAATCAACGGCGACACATTGAGACTGGTTTTAACAATCTCAATACCGTTGGCCACTTTGAACACCCAGGAACCTGTACACTAATCGGCTTAGGCAGCCGATTAGCGGCACTGTTCTTGTGGAATACACTTAAGGTTCATAGCAACTTGGTTCGTGGTCGAAGTGGATTGCGAATAGACTAGCACTACGCGTTA
>NZ_BOLM01000054.1 GCF_016861605.1 Levilactobacillus wangkuiensis | reverse complement strand
GACCGTATCCTTTGAATAAAGGTGTGAATAGTCTTTAGAAGTTGAGGACTGACGTTCTCAACTTCACCCAAGGCTTCGGTGAAGGCAGCGTAATCACGCTTTTGAATAGCTTCGGTTAACGCGTGGGCTGAGTAATAAGTGTTTTTGAATTCCTGATTCAGTCCTATGCCTTCCAGTACAACTTGTTCTTGGGTTAAATGGTCTTTAAGGTGTGAAAACCACTGTGTTTTGTTCTTCTCAAGGTCTTTATAGTTTTTCAAATAGAGACGCCAATAATACTTAAGCACACGATATTCACGAGTTTCTTTAGGGAATTGCTTCATCAGCTGAACGCGGGTCTGGTTCAATGAACGTAAGATCATTTGAACCAAATGAAAATTGTCGGCGACTATAGCGGCTTTAGGAAAGACCTCGTGGATGACGGATTGGTATTGAGAGTTGAAGTCCATGACGACGCTAGTAACCTTTTCCCTATTCTTTAGAGAGTAGTGATTTAGGAAATAATCTCCAATGTCTTTATTCTTTCGTCCTGGCAAGATGGTGATAAGGTCGTGCTTTCTTGCATCAATGGCAATAAAACTCATCTGATCACCAGTAGAGCGAAATTCATCGATACACAGAGAGCTAGGCAAACCATTGTATGCCGGCCTAGTTTGCTTCCCAAGGGCAACTAGTTGTCGACTAACTGTGTTAGTCGAAACGTTGTATTGCGCGGCTATACTGGCCATGGTTCGATCCGTAGTTAACTCCCTAGTGATACCATTCTTAACGTTCTGAGAAATCTGATGTTGCTTTATAACGATTGGCGTTTGGGCAATTTGAGTGTGACCACATGCCTTACAAAGAAAACGTTGCTTACGTAGAACCAGTAAGGCTGTTCTCTCGCTGATGTTGGGTATTCTAATGTTAACTGACTTGGCCCCATTTTTGACGATTTCATGTTTGCCACAACGTGGGCAAACGCTGACGGAATAGGTTAAGTCGGCGTAGATACGTAAAGCATCATGTGAAGTATCTTGAACTTTAAAGTTAATGATGTTTTGGTCTTTAATTTGTAGTAAATCTCTTGTAGAATTGTCTTGGGACATATCATTCTTCTCGCTTTCAATTGGTTTTCGTCGACTTGATTGTAGCACAGAGGTGGTATGCCTCTTTTT
>NZ_BOLM01000053.1 GCF_016861605.1 Levilactobacillus wangkuiensis | reverse complement strand
CCCCAATTGTCAAATCAAGTGCAACACAGGACAGTAAGGCGTAAGCATAACCGGATGCATGTTCTTGAAGACCTGTGTTTTGAAGACCTGGGCGGCGCTAGCATAGCCCAGGGATTTACGTAAGCGATGGTTAAGTGCGTTTTGAATGGCTTGGATCGTTGGTAGATCAAAGTTCTTGAGAGAGATGCCCTTCGGAATGTACTCACGGATGAGACCGTTGAGATTCTCATTAGACCCTCGTTCAGAGGGCGTATAAGGATGAGCGAAGTAAACTTTGGTTCCTTGGACCTGATCTAGCTCGGCAAATTCACTGCCATTGTCAAATGTGATTGACTGGAAGTTCTTAGGACCATAGGCCGTAATGACCCCTTGAAGTGCCTGGCGGCAAGTGTCAGCGTGGTAGTCAGGAATCTTAACGATGATTTCAAAACGACTGACACGCTCGGTTAATGTCATCAGTGCGGGCTCGCTAGCAACCCGCTTGCCCTTAACTAGGTCTCCTTCCCAGTCACCCACCAAGATGCGTTGGTCGACGATAGCTGGTCGCTCATCGATTGAGCTACCCAATATCTTCTTATTCTTTCGGGAGCGAGTTCGACGAGTGCTCTTTACTCGGCGACGAAGCTTGACTGGTAAATCAGCGTTACAGAGGTCGAGATAACCTAAATCAATGTACCGATAAACCGTGGGGGTCGATGGACACGGCTTGTCCGGATAAAGTTGATGGAATCGGTGGACGAAGCTATCGACACTATCGACTCTAATCTTGGTTTTGAGTGCTTGGACTAACAGCTTGAAGAAGAGCCAGCAACGCTTTAGTAAACCCTTAGAATGGCATTTAAGGCGGTCTTTTTCATAGACAGCCTGTCCTGCTTCAGCAAAATATTGATAGTATGGCAGATAGTCGGAGTTAAGCTGGCGAACCGTGCCACGCTTGATTTCGCGTGAGATAGTACTGGGATTTCGATGAAGATTACGAGCAATTTGGCGAACAGATTGGTGGTCCTTCAAGAACGCTTCAATTTGGCCACGCTCTTCGGCAGAGAGTTGTTGGTAAGTAATGGTAGTGGTATGATTTGACTGGGTCATGGAGATACCTCTTTCTTTTTGGTTTGGTCGCTTAAAAGTATAGGTCTCCATGGCCTATTTGTTTACCCTTAATGTCTTAAGGGGTGTTGCACTTCAATTTTAAATCGGGC
>NZ_BOLM01000052.1 GCF_016861605.1 Levilactobacillus wangkuiensis | reverse complement strand
TTTATTAAGGACTAAGCAGAAAACCTGCGATTTTAATCGCAAGATGAATGCCAGAACTTAGTGATTTTTCTCGAAACGTATGTTCCCCTAGAGAACTAAACATGGTATACTTGACCCAATCTACAGGGGAGGTATCCATTGGTTAAACTAGGACGAACAATCAAGCTGAGACTCTATCCAGACACGAATCAAGCAGAACAATTTTTGGCAATGAGCCAGGAATATCAACGTGCAGCTAATATTGTTAGTCAATGGATTTTTGACCACGAGTTTCAGTTAAGCTGGTTAAAAATCAATTACCAGCTGTACAAACGATTTCGTCAAGAATCATCACTCAACAGTCAGATGGTCCAATCTGTTTTTCGGACAGTCGTAGCTCGCTACAAAACTGTTCAGGAATAACTGAAGCAACACCCTTACCGTTACCAGAACGAGGAAAAAAAGTGGGTTCAAGTTCCTAGAGACCTGAACTGGTTAGTGCAACCCATCCAGTTTCGTCGGCCACAAGCAGACTTGGTACGTCAGAGTAACTATTCTTTCGTAGATAGCATGCGACAAATCTCAATAACTACTCTAGGTAAACGTACTAAATTGGCGTTCACTGACAAAGGATTTGAGAAGTACTTTACTGAAGACTGGAAGCTCGGCACTGCCAAACTAATCCACAATCGAGGTAAGTGGTTTCTGCACATCGGCATCACAAAGGAAGTTAGTGATTTTGATGCCAAAGATAATCCTAAGGTTGTGGGAATTGACCGTGGATTACGCTTCCTAGCAACTGCCTTTGATGATGAAGGAAAGACGCTATTCTTTGATGGTCAACAAATCTTACGTAAGCGGAAGAAGTTCTTAGAGATCCGTCGGCAATTACAAAGTAAGGGTACCAAGTCTGCCAAGAAAAAACTTAAGCAACTAGCTCAACGAGAGAACCGCTGGATGACCGATGTGAATCATTGGTTAGCTAAGACACTCGTTGCAGCATATGGGTCGCATACACTTTTTGTTTTGGAAGACTTAACTGATGTGACGTTTAACACCGATGACTTGCCTAAATCTCTACGCAATAGTCATCGTTCGTGGGCATTTTTCCAGTTAGAATCTTTCTTAACGTATAAGGCTCAGGCTATTCAAAGTGCTGTTTTGAAAGTGAGTCCAGCATTCACTTCACAACGCTGTCCCAAGTGTGGACTAATTGAGAAAATCAACCGGCATCACGATACTCACGAGTATTGGTGTGCCCAATGCCAATATCGTTGTAACGATGACCGACTAGGGGCAATGAACATCAAGATGCTTGGGCAAGACTGGTTGAATGGTGTTAAACGACCAAAGATCAAGAAGCTAACAACTGTTGGGTAAACCTGACAGTTAAACGGGTAGCCGTCAATTACCCGATGATGTTGCCACTACGAGTAGGAGTGCCAATGGGCATGTTGGACTACTGTGTCGTCAGACACGTGAGCGACAAGCCTCTGAATTTATTCAGGG
>NZ_BOLM01000051.1 GCF_016861605.1 Levilactobacillus wangkuiensis | reverse complement strand
ACTCTGGGCGTTTTTACTTTCGTTCGAATTAATTATAGAATTTGCCACAAACAAAATTAATTGTGATATTATGAGCATGTAGCATATATTGATTGTTTTAACATCGATTTTATGTGTTGAGGAGGCTTTTTATGAAAAAACGAAAAATAACAGTTTTAAGCAGTTTTTGCTTGTTCGTAATAGGAATCAGCCTCATGTTTTTACTTCCAAGTACAGTGCTCGCAAAGTCAGAAGGAAAAGTGGTGAATGTAAAATTAACCACCGCATTAAAATTGCTCAAACAAAAGAAAAGAAAGATAACGTATGTCCTCTATGCTTCTAGATACTGCATTCATTGTCAAAAAATGAAAAAGATTTACCGACAAGCTATTGCTAAGCATCCTAACAAGGAAATCTTTAAAGTCGATTTAGCTAACGAACCTAATTCTAGCTATAAAAAATTAAAGGGACTGCATGTAAATGCTATACCAACTTTAATAAAATACAATGGCACCCATGAGGTTACACGTTTAGTTGGAGAATCCAAAATTTCAGTAGTAGACAAGTTCTTACAATAAGGGTTCCTTAAAAATTAGAGGAGTTGTTGATTATGAGTAAGGCAAAACATTTTAAAAAAATATTTATCGGACTACTAATGTGCTCAGTTACTGTATTACTTGGCTCGTTCTTATTCCCAATTAATGGTTCGGCTAAAACTAGAGTTGGATCTTATTACCATAATTTAAATACAGAGCTTAAATATTCAAACTTGAGTGCAAAGGTTTCGTCTTTGAGCTCAAGCAATGCACAGCAAGATGTTTCTAATTTAAATAAAAGTGAGAAAATAAATAACTATTTAAATAATATAAAAAAACGTGGTTATACCAATGACCAAGACGCAGTCACACCATATAATTATCGTGCAACATCCTCAGTAGATCCTTCTATATCAACGGATGTTGTTTATAATGTTTACAAAAATAATGACAAAAATACTACAATATTAACTCAAACGGTTGTTGATAAGAGCAATAATAAGGTTGTAAGCTTCTCTGCTGAGCAAGGTACTACTAAGAGCACATCACCAAAAACCGAATTTTCCGCCTCAAACAATGAACTGAATCAAATTAATATTCTGGCGAAAAAAAAGACAAAGCATTTTAAATTTCATGGCAAAGAATTTTCATGCGGTATGGCTGGTGTGTTAGCTTGTGGTTCCTATTGTGCAGTTTGGGCTGCCGTAAATGGCATCGCAGGTTTAGCTTGCGCTGTCGTGTGTGGCGCTGCATCAGAAGGTGCATGTGCAATGAATCATTAATAAGAGGCAATTTTTATGAAAAAATATGAGAAAAATTTACTCTTTTACACGACTAAAAGTTTACCCATTTCGGGAATAATTGTTTCTGCAGGTGCTCTATTATATTTTGTTATTTATCAAAATAACTATACATGCGCAGCTGTTTTATATTCATTTATTCCGTTAATTGGCACTGTTCTAATTGCATTACCTTTCTGGATCCTTGTATATCGAATTAAGAAAGGTAATTCTCATTGATAAATAAAACCTATCTAAAGGGCAAATTCTATAATTAATCCGAACAAAAATAAAAAAAGGCCCAAAGC
>NZ_BOLM01000050.1 GCF_016861605.1 Levilactobacillus wangkuiensis | reverse complement strand
CCTGAATTATTCACCAGAAACTCCAAAATCCCCATCAAACACATGATTCAAGTGCTTGATGGGGATTTTACGTTTTCACCTTTTAAGTGCAGAAAAAGAGCCTCAGCTCTGGTATAGTTAACTCGACCAAAAGACACTATAAAGAGAAGAGGACTCTATAATGAAAACTGTACAGGAAATGGCATTTAGTTTCAATAAAAACATTCTAGCATCGCATACCGGCGGTCAATTATCTTCTGATGGTGGCCTAACCTTGTGTGTTGAACTGATGGCAAAGTTTCAGTTCACGAACTTAGCTGACAATCTATTGAAGTTCAACGACCATCGACAATACTGCCGACATAGTAATTCAAGTATCTTGATGCAGTTGGTTCTGCAGATCATTGCCGGTTATAATACAGATTCTGCTGCAACCTCATTGGTTGCAGAACCATTGTTTAAACTTTTATTGGACAAACCAGCCTTAGCTTCACAAGCGACGATATCCCGTTTCTGGCAACGTATCGATTCCGCAGGTGTGGACGCCTTCCAGACTTTAAATCAAGCTCTTATTGATCAAGCTCGACTGCTAACTAATCAGACGACCACCATTATTGATATTGATTCAACCCATTCTGACACTTATGGCAATCAAGAAGCTACTGACTATAACGCCCATTATGGCTCGGAGGGGTATCATCCATTACTAGCTATCGATAATGATGGTAATCTCCTGAAAGCCATCCTACGGCCTGGTAATGCCTATACCAGTACAGATATAAAAGCCTTTTTAGAACCGTTATTAAAACATTATCAAGACCAATTGCCAGAAACTGATATTCTGGTTCGCGGTGATAGCGGGTTCGCCACACCAGCTGTTTATGATACCTGCGAGGCCGATGATGTCTTTTACATTATTCGCCTCAAACGTAATAAGCGACTACACAACTTGGCAGAAGAGTTTGTACAGATAAGCGACACAACTGAGTGGCATGAAACCGAAACTCACTATTACTCAGCAACTTATCAGGCCACTTCGTGGCCTAAACCGCGTCAAGTATACGTTAAGTCAACTCGTGTAGCTGGCGAATTGATCTTTTCACATGAATTTATTGTGACTAATCTGACAAATTTAACCGCAGAAGCAGCATTTGAACTGTATCATAAGCGTGGTCAGATGGAGAATTATATCAAGGAAGCCAAAGAGGGCTTCTTCTTTGATAAGACTGATAGTTCAACGTTTACCGCCAACGCTGCCCGTATGATGGTTAGTGTATTAGCGTACAATATTATCAATTTTATGAAGCAAATAGCCCTACCTAAAACAGAGACCGGATTGCGTGTTAGTACATTACGAATCCGTTTATTCAAAGTCGCTGCCCGCGTTGTGTTTACCTGTCGACGAATCCAGTTACGACTGAGTTCTCATCACGTTTATCATCGACTCTTTTATCAGGTATTACAGCGTATTCAGGCTATTAAATAGCCCCAATTAAAAAAAATTCTGTACGATCAAGGGACAAGTGCACCCAAAAATTCAAAAATGACTCACCGTTAGGTGATACCATCAAAATTTAGAGTCTCAATACATAGTAAGCAAGATCAAAAGCCGTCAGTTTTTGAAAAACATGAAAACTGACGACTTTTTTGGAAGGTATGAATAATTCAGG
>NZ_BOLM01000049.1 GCF_016861605.1 Levilactobacillus wangkuiensis | reverse complement strand
AAAAATACTAAGCTTAGAGGCATAAGAGTTATCCGACGGGATGCTCTTATGCCTCTATTACTTTATAGTGGTAGTGAAGACAGGCCGTGGGCTCTTTGGGTCCTTGAGACCGTTCCAAAAAATGGCCGCTTCACTGGTCTTAGCCAATTTGATCAAAGTATTTGGGCTCTTGAAGCCGGGTTTTGAAAACGAGATTACTAAGACATACGTGAAGACTTCGGAAGGATAGGTATATGATTATGCGAACAATTATTGGAATTGATGTGAGTAAGAACAAAGCTAACATTGCGATTGTGACAGACTTGGTCGTGGTTGAGGAATCAGTTATCTCTCTAGATATGTTGGGTTTTAATGAATTAAAGCACGCCGTGCTTCAATTCGGTGGTAAGCCTGAGATCGTCTTTGAAGCAACTGGCGTTTACTCACGTCGCCTAGAGTATTTTCTCCAACAAGAACATCTGAACTATCATATTTTGAATCCATTAGTCGCTAAGAATCGCATCACCACAGGTTCACGCCTCAGAAAGAATGATAGACGTGACGCCAGGAGATTAGCTATCACCGAGTTCACAGAACACTTAGAACCATACCTATTAGCTTACAAGCAAGACCCAACCTATCGTGAATTGACTGATATGAATCGTTACTATGACCAACTCAATGAAGACAAGAAACGTGCTCGTAATCGAGCTCATCGTGTGTTACAACTCGTTTTCGCTTCATTTGGAGAAGCTAAAGATGGTTTCGATTTTGACACTAAGTTAGCTTGGGAGCTTCTATCCCTTTTTCCTCACGCACAAATCGTCCGCGAAATCGGCGACCTTAACGAGTTGGAAAAACAAATAGTGATGGCAGGCTTTAAGGGAATTGGCCCTAAACGGGTTCATGATTCCTCACGAAAGCTATGGAAACTAGCAGCCAAAAACGGCGACGCAGTTGCCGTTGACTCAGACAATACGCGGCAGATGAGAATTCTAGCCAAACAAATTCTGGCACTAGAAGCTGCGCAAGAACAGCAGGTTACACGTATGACAGACCTAGGAAAGTCTCTACCAGAGTTCAAACTCCTTCAGACTATTCCGGGAATTGGCAGTAGTACCGCCATCCGACTAATAAGTGAGTTAGGAGACATACGTCGTTTCCGTACTCGTCAGCAGTTAAACAGCTACGTAGGGCTCGATACAACTGAAGTAGACTCTGGCGATCATCAATCGGCACGACATATCACAAAGCATGGTAATCCACACGCGCGAAGGATTTTGTACTGGACAGTTATTCTTATGATTAATCCTAAAATGAGTAATAACCATATCCGAGATGCTTACCAAAAAAGACGAGAAGCTTCTTCCTCAAAGAAGAAACTTATCGTCCGTCAGATGGATCGCCTTATCAAAACAATCCTATACCTAATAAAAACGAATCAGCCTTACTCCTATGAGCTAAGCCCTCATTCGAAGTAGCATTCGTTATCACCTATCATACCAGCCTTGAAAAAAGATTAATACCTCCAAGGCTTATTTAGCTGGTTCTAAAGTAAGCAAAATAATTGGGATTGGGTATTGGTTAGGTGACGAGTTCTTTCGTCACCTAACCAATACCCGAAACACTTCACTGTAAATCGTTAATTTAACAACATTCTTATTGACAAGCCGTAGAAAA
>NZ_BOLM01000048.1 GCF_016861605.1 Levilactobacillus wangkuiensis | reverse complement strand
TTTTTTCTACGTCTTGTCAAGAAGAATGTTGATGTGCTGGTCTTTTAAATGGTTAAGATGGTTTTGAATTCACTATCGCTTTCTGGTTTTAGGGGCTGTTCTGAGATTTGCTGGCGAAAACAGGCCAAGGAACTTGGTCTAAGATACACTTAAATAAGCCTTGGGGGTATGAAAAGTTTTTCAAGGCTGGTATGCTTATAACTATAACGAGGACTTACTTACGTTGAGGGGCAAGCTCATATGAGTAGGGTTGATTCGTTTTTACTAGATAAAGGATTGTCTTGATGAGATGATCCATTTCTTTGACGATGAGCGGCTTTTTCGGGCCGTCTCCTCGTCTTTTTTGATACCCATCTCTGATGTGACTGTCGGCCATTTTGGGATTTATCATTAGAATTATTGTCCAGTACAAAATGCGTCTGGCGTGAGGATTGCCGTGCTTAGTGATGTGCCGCGCAGATTTATGGTCACCCGAGTCCATTTCAGTTAGATCAATTCCAATAAAACTATTGAGCTGCTGGCGGGTCTTGAAGCGCCGGATATCACCCAGCTCACTGATTAAACGAATGGCGGTGCTGGCACCGAAACCAGGAATCGTTTGAAGTAGTGTGTATTCGGGGAGACTTTTGCCTAGCTCAGTCATTCGCTTGACCTGGTCTTCCTCCTGTTCCATCAAGGTAAGAACTTGTTCTGCTAGGGCTTTTGTCTGGCGAGTATTATCAGACGTAACTGGCGAACCATCGGCGTTTTTGGCGGCTAATTTCCAGAGCTTATGGGCATATTCGTGCGCTCGTTTTGGACCAATGCCTTTGAAATGCGCTGCTAATATTTTATCTTGCAATTCATTCAAGTCACTGATGTTGCGGACTAATTGGGCATGCGGGAAGAGCGCAAGCATCTTCCAGCTAATCTTGTTATCAAAGTTAAAACCATCCTTAGACTCGCCAAAAGAAGCGAATGTTAGCTGTAACACTCGGTGGGTTCGATTTCGCGCACGCTTCTTGTCCTCGTTTAATTGGTCGTAGAAGCGATTCATGTCGGTTAGTTCTCGATAGACTGGATCCTGCTTGTAGGTGAGCGCAAATGCTTCTAATTGCTCTGTGTACTCGCTGATGGCCAGTCTCTGGGCATCACGTTTATCGTTCTTACGTGTCCGAGTTCCGGTGGCGATACGATTCTTCGCGGCTAGGGGATTCAAGATGTGATAAGCCAGATGATTTTGTTGAAGAAAATATTCTAGTCGTCTTGAGTAAACACCGGTCGCTTCAAAGACAATTTCTGGCGTGCTATCGCACGCTATCATTGCCCGTTTAAGCTGCCCTAAGCCGATTACGTCTGAGGGAATGATGAACTCTTGAATCACTTGTAGATCTCTTGTGATAGCGACGTTGAGCTTGTTCTTACTAACATCAATTCCAATGATTGTTCGATTATCCATATCCTTATACCTATCCTTCTGAAGTCTTCACGTTAGTTTTAATAAGCTAGTTTTCAAAACTCGGTTTCAAGAACCTAAATACTTTGAACGCATTAATCAAAACCAGTGAAGCGGCCATTTTGTTTTTCGGTCTCAAGGACCTAAAAAGCCCACGGCCTGTCTTCACTACCACTATAAAGTAATAGAGGCATAAGAGCATCCCGTCGGATAACTCTTATGCCTCTAAGCTTAGTATTTTTGTTTT
>NZ_BOLM01000047.1 GCF_016861605.1 Levilactobacillus wangkuiensis | reverse complement strand
AAAGGGGCTGTGACATAAGTCTCCAAAATGAAAGCTGGTTGAGGAAAATCTTCGGATTTTCCTCAACCAGCTTTTTGGTATAATTAAATTAAAAAAGGGCACCGGTCGCACCCGATACTCTCTCGAAACTATCCTCGAAAGGACGTTCAATATGCAAGATTATTATAACATGGACCAAACCACTTTGAGTATTGCTTTAGATTATTTGCCTGAAGAAAATCATCCGGCTCGTTACATTAACACATTGGTAGAATCCTTAAAATTGGACTACTCTTATCAATTCGGTCGCCCTCGTGAATACGACCTGGCTGCAATGCTTAAACTAGTACTACTAGCTTATACTTACAGCATTTTTAGCAGTCGCCAAATCGAAAAGTTTGCACGTGAAAACAAACCAGCTGGTTGGCTCATCGCTGACCAAGTCCCTTCATATCGGACCATTTGCCGTTTTCGAATCTCAGATGATCTAGCCAGTTTGACCAAACAAAGTTTAAACAACTTAACGTTGTTTTTAAGGGACGCTGGTGTAATTGATGACGTCACATTCATTGATGGCACTAAGATTTTGGCCGATGCCAATAAATATAGCTTCGTCTGGCGGAAGAACACGGTACGCTTTGACAAAATGAATCGGGACCAACTGGTCACGATTTTGGGCGAGCTTCACGAGGCAAAGCTTATTGGTGAAGTCCCAACTGGTTCTGACCTCAACCTTGGTATGTTAGACGCCGTTATTGGAACTGTCGAAGATAGACTGGTCACTTTGGATGAAGAGGTTCAGGCTACTAAGAAGATCTCGCCTAATCCTGCCAAAAAGCAGCGGCGGATTCTCAAAGCACAACGTCGGAAGCTAACTCAACGGCGGGATAAGATGATTGACCATCAAAACCAGCAAGTGAATTTTGGTCAACGTAACAGTTACTCCAAGACCGACCATGACGCAACTTTTATGCGGGTCAAAGAAGACCCGATGCAAAATGGTCAGTTGAAGCCAGCCTATAATCTTCAAATAGCAACGAGTAACCAATTCATTACGGGATTCGATCTCTTTCAAAATCCAACTGATACGCGAACTTTCCCGTTATTTTTAGCAAGCTTAGAGTCGCAAAAAGTGTTGGGAAAAGTAATCGTGGCCGATGCAGGTTATGGCTCAGAAAGTAACTACCGATATTGTGAAGACGAGCTCGATAAACACGTCGTATTAGTTCCTTACGGGACAATGCTCAAAGAAAATAGTCGGAAGTGGCAAAGTGATGATCGAAAGGTAATGAATTGGGATTACTACGAAAAAGATGACTATTTTATTGACCCGAAAGGTGTCAGATTCAACTTTAAAGTTTATCGAAAAAGTACTGACAAGTATGGCTTTACTCGTGAATTTAAAGAATACGAAGCCGAAAAATACAATGAGAATCATGAAGTGATTCCACTGGCTTTGACACCAAAGAAAAGGCTTCGCCGAATTAAAGTGAATGAGGCATGGGAATACTTTAAGGCAAAGGAACGCACCCAGCTTTCAAAGCCAGAAAACAAGGCTATCTACGGACGTCGAAAGATTGATGTAGAGCCAATTTTTGGCAAGATGAAGGCTTATTTGCATTTCAATCGCTACTCGGTCCGTGGTCTAGCGAAGGTCAAAAAAGAAACTGGAATCCTCGTTCTAGCATTGAACATCCTCAAGTTAGTCTCCACCAGGAGAAGACGGCTTGAGAATCAAGAGCATGGAAATAAGGCACGAAACCAAAGTTCGGTTTCGTGCCTTATTTTTGTTCTACAGAGGCTAGTTATGTCACAGCCTCT
>NZ_BOLM01000046.1 GCF_016861605.1 Levilactobacillus wangkuiensis | reverse complement strand
ACGTTACTCCAAATTAACCAGCGACCGCTTAAAATACTCGACTGGCAAACACCGTATCAGGTTATGCTGACAAATTTGTCCAAAAATTCGGATTAAATTTGCAATCTACCGAATATCCACTAATAGTGTATATCTATAGTTACATTATTCCACTGCTCAATGGCCTGTATGAAAGTGAAGAGCCAGATTTCACAGAACAATTAAATTCCTATAGTAAAGACTTAGCAAAGGAGATTATTCTTGATTTAATTGGAGCAACGGGTATTGATATACAAGAATTTGATAAATTAGCTATGAAGCTTTAGTTGTACTAATTGCAAATGGGACTACGGAAACTTTTAATAGATTTATCGAAAAGTTCAGCTAATCACTGTTTTTTTTGCATATGGTCAGGAGGTGGCGATATCATGATTAATTCATAGTAAATACGGGTATGAGTTTCCGGAGTGGGCACAGGCGGGTGCTCGGCTCGATAAGATGGTGTAAGGATAATAGACGTCGTGCTAAATAGCGTGGCGTTTTTATTTTGCCCAAAATTTGGAGGTGGCCGGCATGGGCCAGATGGTAAATAGCAGATTTGGCCTTGTCAGTCGCACAGAGACACGTTGCTTGGGTGACTTAGAACATCAGCTTAAAGATGGACGGTGGTAACGTAAAAAGCCGCAGCGACCACATAAGCCGCGTATTACAGTGTGGAGAAAAAACAAGGTAACAAGCGTGAAAAAATAAAAGAAGACCAGATTTTGGTCTTCTTAAAAATGATAATTTATTTATCGTCTTTATCTAACTTTTCCTTTACGTTATCAACCGTATCTTTAACAGAATCTTTGGCATCTGACAGTTTATCTTTAGCCTTACCTAGAATACCTTGACCCTTACCTTCAGCTTCGCGGGCCTTGTCGTTCGTAACCTTGCCTTCAACTTCTTTAGCTTTTCCACTTACCTTATCTTTGGTGCTATCAATTTTGTCATCTAGACTCATAATATAACCTCCCATAATGTATTTGTTACAACAGTATTATTCCACATTTTAATTTGCTTGTCTAATAAGGAGATCCTACAAGAGATAGTGTGAATGACACTTATAAGGTAGATTGCAAATTTAAATATTGATTAACTGATCTTCAATTGCTCAATCATTTACGTTCTAAGAAGCCTAATACAGATAAATTTGGCTAATTATCCATGTAATTTTTGTTGCAATGTATCACCAATGCCATCTACTTTCTTAGCAGCCAAGACGGTGCCACCGATGAGGACACCACCTACAATGAGCGTAGAAGCAATCATAAACTTAAATACACTTTTCAAGACGTCCATAAAATTCCCCCTTACTTTTTACTGGTTCGACCAACAACTAATGAAACAATCAGAACTAAAATAATTGCCCCGATGATCGATGGTATCAATGCCATGCCAGCTAACGAAGGGCCCCAAGTGCCAAGGAGCCCTTGGCCAATCCACGCACCGATTAAACCAGCTACGATATTTGCAATCCAGCCCATAGCAGCACCACGGTTAGTGATTGCGCCAGCAATGGCACCAATGATTGCCCCGACGATTAATGACCATATAAGTCCCATATTTACTCACTCCCTTAGTTAACACGACTAGATTTATTGTCAGACGTTACTTTATCAATGCTGTCACCTAATGTTTCCTTCGATTTCTTTGCGCCCTTACTGACGGCTTCCTTCGTTTTGTCTGTGGCATCGCTCACGCGATCTTGCAGAGAAGTCGAATCTTTTTCATGTTGCTCCTTTGTCTTGACATCAACAACATTCACATTTACCTCAATTACTTCTAATTCGGTCATATTCTTTACTTCCCGAACGATAACATTTTTGATCTTGTCATACAGTTTAGAAATATCAATGCCGTATTCAGCAACAATGTCGAGATCCACCACCTTTACCATAATTATAGCAGGACAGTTGTGATGATGGAATTATATGCTCTTATAAGGAACCAATTAAGATTTTTGTTTGACTAAACCAATCTAGCCAATAGGGTATACCCTATTGGTCTTTTTTATTTCTGTGCTATACTAGGAATTACAAGCGTTCATTAGAACTGTCCAAAAGGAGAATTGGAAATGGCTAAAATCGGTTATGCGCGTGTGAGTTCCAAGGAGCAACATTTAGATCGACAGTTAGCGGCTTTAAAAGACGTTGATAAATTATTTACGGATAAATTAAGTGGGGCTAACACTAATCGGCCAGAACTGCAAAAAATGTTGGCCTATATTCGTGAGGGTGATATTGTCCTGGTCACTGAATTAGATCGCTTAGGCAGAAACAACCAGGATTTGACTAAGATCATGAACTCCATTCAAAATAAGGGGGCCACCCTAGATGTGTTGAATTTACCGTCCATGACCGGGATTGCTGACCCAAATTTACGTCAACTGATGACCAACTTGATTATTGAACTCTATAAGTATCAGGCCGAAAGTGA
>NZ_BOLM01000045.1 GCF_016861605.1 Levilactobacillus wangkuiensis | reverse complement strand
GGCAAACGTGTCCCCTTGGATTTAGACCCCAGCTTGTCCCCTAGGGCTTTAAAAATCGCACCGGCCATGATATAATAGTCATTAAACAATGATGACTTTTTTGTGGCGCTCACCAATGACTGTTGGTGGGTGTTTTTTTATGTTCTATTTATCGATTTCATTTAGAATTATAGCTCAACCACAACAAAAGTCAATGTTTTTAAAAACTAGCACTACAGCACTACAGCACTATAGAATAAAAGAACTACAGCACTACAGAATATAAGCACTACAGCACTATAGAACTATAGAACTACGGAACTAAAGAACTACGGCACTGTTTTTTCTTTTAGTAAATGTTTGCACATAGGGCTTAAAGCTATACGGTAGTGCTAGCACTACGGAACTAAAGAACTACAGCACTATAGCACTGTAGAACATAAGCACTACAGAACAACAGCATTATAGAACTATAGAACTAACGCACTATAGCACTATATCGTGTTGATTCAAAAACGATATAGTGCTAATATAACAACAATCGTTAGGAGGCGTTATCATGACACAAACCATAACATTTGGAAATTTTAAAGGTGGAGTTGGAAAAACTAGTAATTCAACATTAGTAGCTCTAGACCTTAGCAATCGTGGTTACAAAACACTACTAGTTGATTTGGACCCCCAAGGAAACGCCACAAATCTACTCTTGAATACTAAAGTTAATATTGATGGAAAAGTTGGCCATTTTAAAAAATCTCTCATGGCTAGTATTGAAGATGGCGATTTAACTCAATCTTTAATACATATAAAAGAAAACTTCGATATCCTAGCTTCTGCACCTGACTTTGCTCTTTTCCCACGCTATATGGAAAAAATCAAAGACTATAATGAACGCGTCAAAGAATTCAGTAATCTTATCAAGCCTATTAAAGATAAATATGATTATGTCATCATAGATACGCCGCCTACTATCTCGTTAATCACCGATTCAGCATTGTATGCCAGCGATTATTGTGTAATTGTTATGCAAACTCATGAACATAGTTTTGAGGGAGCTCAAGCATTTATAGAGTATATCCAGGAACAAGTTATTGATACCTACAAGGCTCCCCGTTTGGAAATCGTTGGTATATTGGCTGTTCTATTGCAAGCCGGAGCTCCTGTAGATGAAGCAACTATTCAAAATGCTATTAATCAGTTTGGAACTGAAAACATTTTTAAACATAAAATTCACTCGATGCAGAGGATCAAGCGTTATGGAATAACTGGTATTACTTTCAATACTCAGTTTGATAGGCGTGTATTCAAAGTATACAAAGACGTAACTGACGAGATGCTAAAAAGAATGGAGGCAATTGAAAATGGCTAATAAATTGATTCGGTCTAACCGCAACCCAATTAAGCCAGATAAGCAGGCTGAAATTTCGGATTTTTCAAATTCAAATAAAGGAATTAAAACCCCACAAAATCAAGTTGCTTCGGTTACTTTTGACACAAACCTAAAAATCAACAACCACATTAGAAACAAATTGCAAGCAATGGCTGTATTAGGGTATAGTGACAATCAAAAGGCAGCTATTGAAGTAGCTTTATCTGTTTATATTGAATCTTTGACTTCAGACGAACGTAAAGAATTAGAATTTCAAATTGATTCTTTAGAAAAACGTGATGTACGCGTAAAAAGTAAATAATCACGCGCACTCAGACAACACGTTCAGCTTTTAGACGTATACACTTGTCCGTTTAGATGAAGCAGAATGTACAAAAAAAGCCCTCTATTATGCGGAATAGAGGGCTTTTCTGAAATCAGTACATACAGGCTTTGCTTAGGAGCGTTGCTTGTGTCCATTTAGGACATACACAATCATATAACAATCAATCAATGCTGTCACTTAACTTACTCAAAAAATATTCACAACCTATCTAAACAACCGTTTCCAAAAGTTCTCTCTCGTCTCATTAGAGGGCTTTTCGTTTTGCTTGCTTATATTTATATCTGAATCATTGCTATCGTCATTAGAATCGTTCTCACGGCTTTGTGTGGTGTTGCTTTTGATATTTTGTTCTGACTTTTGATTTTCAAGTAATTTCTGACTGGATAAGTTCAATTGCTGTTGTTGGTCTAATAATTTTTGAAATTTGTTTATCTGTTGATCCTTTTCGTCAAGTTGGCGTCTAAGTATATTAACTAATTGATCGTTGCTTGACGTGTTTTTGTCTTGCTTATCCTTATTTGTATTGTTGGCATAATATTGATGTATAGCATTAACAACATCTTGACTTAAAATATATCTATTATCGCTATCTTTTAAAGGCTTGTCTTTGTCGTCTAGTGAATCTATTATTTGATAAATTCTTGCTCTTGATATGTGTAAATCCTTTGAAATTTCTGCAATTGTTGTCAAATCTACCACCCTTTCAAGTATATGCTAAGTTATTGATACAATCATAGCACGTGGTAGCGTCAAGAATCTTGTGTAAATGAAATGCCTTCGTACATATAATATGTATCTAACTTAAATAAATGATGCTTCCAAGGTGTCCTGGAGT
>NZ_BOLM01000044.1 GCF_016861605.1 Levilactobacillus wangkuiensis | reverse complement strand
CAAAAAGCTGGTTGAGGAAAATCCGAAGATTTTCCTCAACCAGCTTTCATTTTGGAGACTTATGTCACAGCCCCTTTCAACTGATATGGTGCTATGGCTTGTTAGCATTGTTAAAGGCCAACCTTATATTCCGATACCCCACTGACAAGTCTAAATAACACTAAGATTCGCCCCCACATCCGTAGGGAATACATCCCTCGGTCATCCAAGACCTGGATAGCACTAGGATCACCCCCACATCCGTGGGGAATACGCCTATCGACCTGCAGGGAAGAGCTTACGGTCAGGATCACCCCCACATCCGTGGGGAATACACTAAATAAACGCTGTCACACCGGGATTTCATTTTTCCAAAAGTGCCATTTTCCTTTAACTTGCTTCTCTAGCATACCTCAGTCACACACCGTTAACAATTACTAAAACATCATCCGCCAAATCCGCAATAAATCTGATAATAAAAAGTCACCTTCGCTCAAAACGAAGATGACTTCACACTTTCTAACCTTACTCCACCCGATTCCGCCGCAAAGTCCGGTCGGGCTGGTGGCCGATGAACAGCGGTACCCGCTCCTCGACCACATCGCTGAAGGCCAGGCCGTACCAGCGTTGTGGCGACAATGAAATTCGCTGCAGCAACAGTCGCCCGCCAATCAACAACCGGTCGAGCGTTGGCAAGTCCTCCTGCGCACCCAGATCCTGGAACTGTTGATTCAGCATGACGAACTTGAAATTACCCACGCGCCGGCCCGGAATACTGGAATATCGCGGCGTTTGGTCGTCCAGCAAGCCCTCCTTTAGCAAGTCGTTCACAATTTGGCGCAAGTAGACGTTTAATCGTTGCGGCTTCTTGAATCCCAGGTACAGCTGCACGTCCATCACACTACGCGACCCCAGCTGCTCCACCGTGTACGCACACTCATACGGCGTATCCGTTTCATTCACCGTCACGAACCAGTAGACCTTGGCGCGCTTGGGCTGCTGGTCCAAAATGGAGTAGACCGTTGCCCGTTTGACCGCGTAATCCGGACCCACGTGGCCGATGTACACCAAATTGGTGGCAAACGGTGGTACCTGGTCGTCCTGACTCAGCGCGTCTAATTGCGGCACAAAGTCCATCAGCGACACGTTTTCCGCCTCTGCCAAATGGGCATCCCGCCGCAGATTACCCGCGTGCCAGAAAATCATCACGGTCAGAATCGCCAGCGTGAGCAGCACCGTCACGTACCCGCCGTGCACAAATTTTGCCAGACTGGCCACCAGAAACAAACTTTCCAATAGGCCAAACGCCACCACGTACACCTGTGCCAGGACGCGGTGCCCCCGCTGCAACAGAAAGGCATGCAGCAACAGCGTCGTCATCAGCATCGTCAGCGTAATGGCCAGGCCGTACGCCGCCTCCATGTGACTGGACGTTTGAAAGTACCACACGATGCTCAGTGTCACGGCACACAGCAGCCAGTTGACCGCACCGACGTACAGTTGGCTTTTCACGTTCCCCGGGAATTTAATCCGCAGTCGCGGCAACAATTTCAGCCCGATAGCCTCATGCACCAACGTGTAGGACCCCGTGATCAACGCCTGCGACGCGATAATAGCCGCAATCGTGGCAATGACAATTGCAAACCACTGCCAGTGTGCCGGGACCATCGCGTAAAAGGGGTTCACCGGATGAGCCGTTGCCAAGGCCGCCCCGTGACGAATCACCCACGCACCCTGACCCAGATAGCTCAGCATCAGCATGGCGTACACGAACGGCCAGGTGCCGTAAATATTACGCTTGCCGACCTGCCCCATGTCCGAGTACAACGCCTCCGCGCCGGTCGTCGCCAGGAAAATGCTCCCCAGAATGAAGATTCCCTGGCGGTTGACGGGACTAAAGAGGAAGCGTACGGCGTAGACTGGCGACAATGCCCGCAACATCCCCGGTACCGCCAGTAAATTTTGCAGACCCATCACCCCAATAAAGCTAAACCAGATCAACATTAACGGCCCAAACGACCAGCCGATCATCTGCGTGCCGAAACGCTGAATCAGAAAGAGCCCCAACAAGATGCCGGTCACCACCAGCAGGACCCAGCCCTGGTTGGCGCTGAAATGCACCGGCCCGATAACCTGACCCTTGAGCCCCTCAATCGCCGAGGTCACGGTCACCGCGGGCGTCAACGTGCCATCTGCTAAAATGGCCGCGCCGCCAATCAGAGCGGGGACAATCAACCACTTGGCCTGCGTCCGCACCAGCGCATACAGGGCAAAGATGCCGCCCTCATCGCGGTTGTCCGCCCGCATTGCCAGCAAGATGTATTTAATCGTGGTAATCAACATCAGCGTCCAAAAAATCAGGGAGACGCTTCCCAACATGATGGGTGTCGCGGCCGTCATCCCCCGCCGGCCCGCCGCATCAATGATGGCGTTCATGACGTAGAGCGGTGAAGTGCCAATGTCCCCGTAGACGATACCCAGGGTGATCAACATCCCCAGTCCCGATAGCGTGCGCGTCGTGGTTTTCATGGCTCAGACCTCCCTTGAATTCTGATACCCATGATAGCGATTCCGCTGACAAACCCCAAAGATTCAGGGGCAATTACGTTACTCACTAACCGAATTAGCGGGCAAGCCTACTTGGGGTGAAACTGTTGTCGCGCAGTGACGGCCCGAAATCAGGTCTCTGGCGTTTTCGAATCTAAAAAAGCGCAAAAAAAATAGCCCCTCGTTCCTTGCGAACGAGCGGACTATTTTAAAATCTAAGAAACTCCGGCTTGCTAACCAATCTCTCTGAATCACGTTATTAGCATCTCTTAAACTCTAATAATTAACTATACACGTTAATCACCTAATCGTCAAGAACTATTTTGATTTTTCCGACAACCATCGTAAATTATCTTCACATTACTCGTCCTACTGGGATTCGCCCGGGTCACTGTGCCCGAACTTTCATAGACTTTCCATCCATTTCCCCCTTGAAATGTTAAGCCGTTGTTGTATACTTTTAGTCAGAGACAAATTCTCATCAAATTTTAACACTAGTCGGTTGTCTCAACCCTGACGTAGGACGTTAGGGCTAGCGGCTGGTGCCAATCGTTCCAGGGAAAGAAGCGGGGAAAATGAGTTATCTTTTACGGCCAAGTCTCAAGGGCCTGTTTCGCATTGGTTTTGTGGATTTTTATAGTTTTCTAATTCCCCAATTGTCAAATCAAGTGCAACACAGGACAGTAAGGCGTAAGCATAACCGGATGCATGTTCTTGAAGACCTGTG
>NZ_BOLM01000043.1 GCF_016861605.1 Levilactobacillus wangkuiensis | reverse complement strand
CTCATCGATTGTTGTTACTTTATTTGTTATAAAAGCGAATTGACTTCGCAAATATTGTTTGGGTTTGATACCAAGTATCAAACCGCCCTACACATATTTGGTTTGTCGAAACAATGTTCAGTTTTCAAAGGTCTACCAGTTATCCGCTCTCGCAGACAACTTAATCATCATATCATTTAACTGATTTGATGTCAACAAGAAGTTTTATTTAATCAACAACTTGTTAAATGTGCTTCCTAACGAAGCAGCTCAATTAATATACCATTTTGTTAGACTACTTGTCAACAAGCAATTTAACTTTTTAAATTAATGAGTCGCTGTCGTAAAAGACAACTTAGATAATATACCATGCACATCAACTCACTGTCAACAAAAATTCTAAATTAATAACGACAATCCCACCATTCGTTAGCCGCGGCTCCAGGCCCGTTCCTCACTAATCCCCATTTCACGGGCCAGAAGTCTCCTTTGGTAGAATGTCGCCGTGACGCTTCTCATCATGGCAAACTTTTAAAATGCGTTTCCGGCCAACCACCAACCTAAATCCGCCGTCGTGAAAAGATCAGCGCCCCCATCCCGACAAAGAACAACGCCCACAGGAGATTGCCGACGCTCAACTGTTGAATCGTCAAGTGAGTCACGTTCTGCTGGTAGCTGGGATTGCCATACTCCTCCTGCAGAAAGAACATATTAAACGGGTTCCATTTCATCACCGGCAGTAACGACTTAAAGGACTGCAATAGCAAACTGGACACCCCTTCCCCCATGAAACAGACGCCGACACCAATAGCAATCGCCGCCGCACTGTTATGACTACAGCTCGCCAGCAAAAAGACCAGTCCAATAATCAGCACGCCGCCATACATATCCAGCACCGCATTAGTCACGAGATTAACCAGTAGGGCCTGATGATAGAGATAGACTGTTTGCCACCAGAGGCTGCGCCCACCACTGAGCTTGAGTAATAGTGTCGTGAGCACAGCTACCACATGGAGCAACACGCTATACCCGAGCACCAGCACATACTTCCCCACGAAAATCGTCCAGCGGTGATTCGTCTGGATTGCCAACTGTTTGATCGTCCCGTACTCGAATTCCATCGTCACACAGCTGGCGCCAATCACAATCATGAGTATCGTCAGCCATTGAAACCCGCCATACGCCGATGAGATATAAAATTTCTGGTCGCCAATTGATGCCCCGTGCGCCGTCGCTGCCAGTCCACCCATTAAAAGTACCAAGATGACCGGTGCCAGCCAAGCCAATCGTTGATGTCTAAATTTAAAAATCTCCTGCTGCAATAATTGTCCCATGACCTATGCCTTCCTCTCTGCTAATAAGCGTAACAAGACCGTCTCTAAATCTTCTCGATGCTGGTTCACCTTTAAAATTTGAATGTGCGCATTGAGAAGTGCCTGCAGTAAGGGTGTCAACACAACCGGCTTCGTCACGATCAAGTCGCTCCCCCGCTGGGTCACTGGATAGTCGTCCTGTAAAAGTACCCGCAATGCCCGAGCATTCTCCGTTGTCCGCACCACTAGGGATTGCCGCGCCGATTCTCGAAACTGCGCCATCGTCCGTTGCAGTAACACTTCTCCCTGATCAATTAAGATCACCGTATCAATGATCTTTTCCAGCTCGCTCAAAATATGGCTGGAAATTAAAAATGTGGTCCCTTCCCCTGCCAACTGACCAATCAAATGGCGTAATCGCTTCACCGATTGGGGGTCTAATCCATTCATTGGCTCGTCCAATATGACTAACCGTGGGCGATTCACCAACGCCATGGCAATTCCCAGCTTTTGTTTCATGCCGAGTGAATACCGCTTGGCCGGCCGGTGAATATAGGCTTCCATTTGGAGGGCCTGCACCACCCACGTCATTTGTTCCCGGGAAGTCGTCATCAGTTGTAAATGTTGCCAGCCAGTCAGAAACGGATAAATTGCTGGGCGTTCGATGAGTGCGCCTACCTGTTGGGTCACAACAGTATGGATATTGGCTGAAACGGGTTGCCCCAAAATCCGAACGTTACCAGCATCCGTGGCTAGCAGTCCCAATAATGCTTTCATAATGGTCGTCTTGCCCGCACCATTGGGCCCGACTAAGCCGACAACTTCGCCAGTTGAAAATGCGAAATTCACATCACGTAAGACCACATGGTGACCGAACTTTTTCCGTAGCCCGGTTACCTGAATCATTTTCGCTTGTCCATTTTGCACTGGACATCATCTCCTCTACTCCCTTTCAGCGTACCCGTTCAAATCCCCGAATGATACGAATGCTAGCGAGAATAGCTTGCTATTTCCCATAGATTCTCTATGCTAGAGTTAATCGCAATTATCAAGGAAGTGAGGTGCCCCCATGGCATCGACAGAACTAGGCGCACGTTTGAAAAAGTTCCGGCAAATGCAACAGCTGACCCAAACAGCACTGGCGGACCAGCTACACGTCTCACGGCAGACCGTTTCCAGCTGGGAGACTGGCCGGAACCAACCGGACATCGCCACCATTACCCAATTAGCTACTCTATATGCCGTCCCAGTAGATGACCTCTTACAGGACACAGCAGCCGCACCCGTAACGAAACCAGTTGCCCATCACCCAAACGCCAGCCTATTAGTCGTCCTCTTCGGCGTGCTCCTGGTGGAACGTGTCACCCAATTTTCAACGTTCCCTGCTCTTTACTGGATGGACTTCCTCATTCTCCTGCTAATCGGCCTTATGCTCAACTTGGGCATTGCCCGGCGCCACCCGAACACTTGGACAAAGCGGATACATTGGATTGGCTTAACGGTATTTGCCGCACTCAGTCTCGTTAGTGGGAGTATCAACGCCTTTAACATGGGCTTTGGCCTAATGACGACCTGCCAATTCAGTGGCCTGATCGTTATCATTGCATTGGTCAGAAAGTGCTGGCAATCGCGATCAACTAAGGTTACACAACGCTAGAGTGATTGTTATCTATAAGGACTACTGTAACTGCTCACAAAAAGGTAACGACCTTCCTACATGGAAGTGCCGTTACCTTTTTAAATTGACTATTTTGCTAATCTTGTTTAGTGGGTCCGTACTCACTTTTGACAGTAATGTGTTCCATCACTATCAGCTATTTAAGATAAACGTCAATTTAGCTACACATCACTATCAGAACTGGAGCGTCCACAATCCAATCGTTATAGAATCTGAAAGCGTCCCGTCAACTAAAGATACCGTCCATGACTTATTACGGTTTTGATTCGTTTGTACGTGTTCCCTAGTCCTAGATAGAAGACGTGACCAGTAGTTTCAGGAAGTCGTCCGAATCTACAAGCCTATTTTGTTTCTGACGCGACCGGATTGCCAGGCGCACTGCCGTTGCGGTCATGCGCCTGATTATCTTTTATTTTTTTGCACAAAAAAAGGAACCCATCACTGGGTTCCTTACGTTTGCGTGGCAACGTCCTATCCTCGCAGGGGGCGATCCCCCAACTACTATCGGCGTGCTAAAGCTTAACTTCCGTGTTCGGCATGGGAACGGGTGTATCCTTTAGGCTATCGCCACCACACTATAAGAGAACTTATTCCCTCAAAACTAGATATCATCAAATTATTTTCTAT
>NZ_BOLM01000042.1 GCF_016861605.1 Levilactobacillus wangkuiensis | reverse complement strand
TACTTGGTATCAAACCCAAACAATATTTGCGAAGTCAATTCGCTTTTATAACAAATAAAGTAACAACAATCGATGAGCTATTCAAGCATCATCTTTAAGATGAGAGTTTGATCCTGGCTCAGGACGAACGCTGGCGGCATGCCTAATACATGCAAGTCGAACGAGCTTCCGTTGAATGACGTGCTTGCACTGATTTCAACATTGAAGCGAGTGGCGAACTGGTGAGTAACACGTGGGAAATCTGCCCAGAAGCAGGGGATAACACTTGGAAACAGGTGCTAATACCGTATAACAACAAGAACCGCATGGTTCTTGTTTGAAAGGTGGCTTCGGCTATCACTTCTGGATGATCCCGCGGCGTATTAGTTAGTTGGTGAGGTAAAGGCCCACCAAGACAATGATACGTAGCCGACCTGAGAGGGTAATCGGCCACATTGGGACTGAGACACGGCCCAAACTCCTACGGGAGGCAGCAGTAGGGAATCTTCCACAATGGACGAAAGTCTGATGGAGCAATGCCGCGTGAGTGAAGAAGGGTTTCGGCTCGTAAAACTCTGTTGTTAAAGAAGAACACTTCTGAGAGTAACTGTTCAGAAGTTGACGGTATTTAACCAGAAAGCCACGGCTAACTACGTGCCAGCAGCCGCGGTAATACGTAGGTGGCAAGCGTTGTCCGGATTTATTGGGCGTAAAGCGAGCGCAGGCGGTTTCTTAAGTCTGATGTGAAAGCCTTCGGCTTAACCGGAGAAGTGCATCGGAAACTGGGTAACTTGAGTGCAGAAGAGGACAGTGGAACTCCATGTGTAGCGGTGGAATGCGTAGATATATGGAAGAACACCAGTGGCGAAGGCGGCTGTCTAGTCTGTAACTGACGCTGAGGCTCGAAAGCATGGGTAGCGAACAGGATTAGATACCCTGGTAGTCCATGCCGTAAACGATGAGTGCTAGGTGTTGGAGGGTTTCCGCCCTTCAGTGCCGCAGCTAACGCATTAAGCACTCCGCCTGGGGAGTACGACCGCAAGGTTGAAACTCAAAGGAATTGACGGGGGCCCGCACAAGCGGTGGAGCATGTGGTTTAATTCGAAGCTACGCGAAGAACCTTACCAGGTCTTGACATACTATGCAAATCCTAGAGATAGGACGTTCCCTTCGGGGACATGGATACAGGTGGTGCATGGTTGTCGTCAGCTCGTGTCGTGAGATGTTGGGTTAAGTCCCGCAACGAGCGCAACCCTTATTATCAGTTGCCAGCATTAAGTTGGGCACTCTGGTGAGACTGCCGGTGACAAACCGGAGGAAGGTGGGGATGACGTCAAATCATCATGCCCCTTATGACCTGGGCTACACACGTGCTACAATGGACGGTACAACGAGTCGCGAAGTCGTGAGGCTAAGCTAATCTCTTAAAGCCGTTCTCAGTTCGGATTGTAGGCTGCAACTCGCCTACATGAAGTTGGAATCGCTAGTAATCGCGGATCAGCATGCCGCGGTGAATACGTTCCCGGGCCTTGTACACACCGCCCGTCACACCATGAGAGTTTGTAACACCCAAAGCCGGTGAGATAACCTTCGGGAGTCAGCCGTCTAAGGTGGGACAGATGATTAGGGTGAAGTCGTAACAAGGTAGCCGTAGGAGAACCTGCGGCTGGATCACCTCCTTTCTAAGGAATATACGGAGGCTACACATACTTTGTCGAAACAATGGTCAGTTTTGAG
>NZ_BOLM01000041.1 GCF_016861605.1 Levilactobacillus wangkuiensis | reverse complement strand
TTGTTCTTTGAAAACTAGATATTATCAAATATTTTCTAATAATTATTTTTATTAATAATTAAACCGAGAACACTGCGAATTTTTTTGAGTTTTTAATTAGTTTTTATCGCTAATACTCAATTAATCAACGATTACGAAGTAATCGTTAGGTTAAGTTATGAAGGGCGCATGGTGGATGCCTTGGTACTAGGAGCCGATGAAGGACGGGACTAACACCGATATGCTTCGGGGAGCTGTACGTAAGCTTTGATCCGGAGATTTCCGAATGGGGAAACCCAGTAGTTTTAACCAACTATTACAATTCAGGGAATACATACTTGAATTGAGGCAGACGTGGGGAACTGAAACATCTAAGTACCCACAGGAATAGAAAGAAAAATCGATTCCCTAAGTAGCGGCGAGCGAACGGGGAATAGCCCAAACCAACAAGCTTGCTTGTTGGGGTTGTAGGACTGAACATTTGAGTTACCAAAGTCAATGATAATCGAAACGTCTGGGAAGGCGTGGCATAGCGGGTGATACCCCCGTAGATGAAATCGTTGACCCTCAGTTCAGGATCCTGAGTACGGCCACACACGTGAAACGTGGTCGGAAACCGGGAGGACCATCTCCCAAGGCTAAATACTCCCTAGTGACCGATAGTGAACCAGTACCGTGAGGGAAAGGTGAAAAGCACCGCGGAAGCGGAGTGAAATAGTTCCTGAAACCATGTGCCTACAATTAGTTAGAGCCCGTTAATGGGTGATAGCGTGCCTTTTGTAGAATGAACCGGCGAGTTACGTTAATTTGCAAGGTTAAGGTGTAAAGACCGGAGCCGTAGCGAAAGCGAGTCTGAAACGGGCGTTTCAGTAAATTGATGTAGACCCGAAACCAGGTGACCTATCCATGTCCAGGTTGAAGGTGCGGTAAAGCGCACTGGAGGACCGAACCCGTGTATGTTGAAAAATGCTGGGATGAGGTGTGGATAGCGGTGAAATTCCAAACGAACTTGGAGATAGCTGGTTCTCTCCGAAATAGCTTTAGGGTTAGCCTCGGAATTAAGAATCGTGGAGGTAGAGCCACTGTTTGGACTAGGGGCCCGTCATGGGTTACTGAATTCAGATAAACTCCGAATGCCACTGATTTATATCCGGGAGTCAGACGA
The DNA here is from genome assembly GCF_016861605.1 of Levilactobacillus wangkuiensis. Lineage (GTDB taxonomy): Bacteria > Bacillota > Bacilli > Lactobacillales > Lactobacillaceae > Levilactobacillus > Levilactobacillus wangkuiensis. The sequence continues at coordinate 1,859 of NZ_BOLM01000041.1, read as the reverse complement.
TGAGTGATAAGATCCACCGTCGAAAGGGGAACAGCCCAGACCATCAATTAAGGTCCCTAAATACATGCTGAGTGGAAAAGGATGTGGAGTTGCATAGACAGCTAGGATGTTGGCTCAGAAGCAGCCACCATTTAAAGAGTGCGTAATAGCTCACTAGCCGAGTGATCCTGCGCCGAAAATTTACCGGGGCTAAGCATGTTACCGAAATTATGGATGTGACCATTAGGTCACGTGATAGGAGAGCGTTCTAAGGGCAATGAAGCTAGATCGTAAGGACTAGTGGAGCGCTTAGAAGTGAGAATGCCGGTATGAGTAGCGAAAGATCAGTGAGAATCTGATCCACCGAATGACTAAGGTTTCCTGGGGAAGGCTCGTCCTCCCAGGGTTAGTCGGGACCTAAGCCGAGGCTGAGAAGCGTAGGCGATGGATAACAGGTTGATATTCCTGTACTAGTTAATTATGTTTGAACGATGGAGGGACGCAGCAGGCTATGGTATGCGCACGATTGGAAATGTGCGTTCAAGCGTCAAGTCTGGTGATGAGTTAAATGCTTATCGCTAAGGACAAGGCGTTACGAGGACCGAATTTTAGTAGGGAAGTGCCAGATGTCACACTGCCGAGAAAAGCTTCTAGTTAGTAATTAATTACCCGTACCGCAAACCGACACAGGTAGTCGAGGAGAGTATCCTAAGGTGAGCGAGTGAACTCTTGTTAAGGAACTCGGCAAAATGACCCCGTAACTTCGGGAGAAGGGGTGCTACACGCAAGTGTAGCCGCAGTGAAAAGGCCCAGGCGACTGTTTATCAAAAACACAGGTTTCTGCAAAATCGTAAGATGACGTATAGGGGCTGACGCCTGCCCGGTGCTGGAAGGTTAAGTGGATGAGTTAGCTTCGGCGAAGCCCAGAAATGAAGCCCCAGTAAACGGCGGCCGTAACTATAACGGTCCTAAGGTAGCGAAATTCCTTGTCGGGTAAGTTCCGACCCGCACGAAAGGCGTAACGATCTGGGCACTGTCTCAACAAGAGACTCGGTGAAATTATATTACCTGTGAAGATGCAGGTTACCCGCGACAGGACGGAAAGACCCCATGGAGCTTTACTGTAGCTTGATATTGGGTGTTGACACAGCTTGTACAGGATAGGTCGGAGCCGTAGAACTCGGAACGCTAGTTTCGAGTGAGGCGCTGGTGGGATACGACCCTCGCTGTGTGAACACTCTAACCCGCACCACTTATCGTGGTGGGAGACAGTGTCAGGTAGGCAGTTTGACTGGGGCGGTCGCCTCCTAAAAAGTAACGGAGGCGCCCAAAGGTTCTCTCAGAATGGTTGGAAATCATTCATTGAGTGTAAAGGCAGAAGAGAGCTTGACTGCGAGACAGACAGGTCGAGCAGGGACGAAAGTCGGGCTTAGTGATCCGGTGGTACCGTATGGAAGGGCCATCGCTCAACGGATAAAAGCTACCCTGGGGATAACAGGCTTATCTCCCCCAAGAGTCCACATCGACGGGGAGGTTTGGCACCTCGATGTCGGCTCATCGCATCCTGGGGCTGTAGTCGGTCCCAAGGGTTGGGCTGTTCGCCCATTAAAGCGGTACGCGAGCTGGGTTCAGAACGTCGTGAGACAGTTCGGTCCCTATCCGTCGCGGGCGTAGGAAATTTGAGAGGAGCTGTCCTTAGTACGAGAGGACCGGGATGGACATACCTCTGGTGTACCAGTTGTGCCGCCAGGCGCATCGCTGGGTAGCTATGTATGGATGAGATAAACGCTGAAAGCATCTAAGTGTGAAACTCGCCTCAAGATGAGATTTCCCATTCCTATATGGAAGTAAGACCCCTGAGAGATGATCAGGTAGATAGG
>NZ_BOLM01000040.1 GCF_016861605.1 Levilactobacillus wangkuiensis | reverse complement strand
GACCATTAAAAATCCATCATCAACAGACTGCCATTGAAAGTTTCCGGGCTTGTTCGGATTAAACTTGTAATTTGCCACACAAAGAAATAAAGGAATTGGTCATCAACTTCTGATTTTTGCCGAAAAATATGCGCGAAACAATAATTGCAAGTGTCTTGAAATTGGAACTGGTACAACTAGTTTTGGACAACTTTATCTTTATCAAAAATGTGGTTTCCGGGTTGTTGGTGTTGATCAAAACTTCTTTACAATTCACTATGATAAAGAGATTACTGAAAATGGTCTTGTTTTAAAAGACATGATACGTTTGAGGAAAGTTCTAAAATAAGTCTTGTTTCTCTTATAGGGTCCATAAGTCCCAAATAGCCCCTCGAAAACATTGAAAGAATAACCCCCAATATCTATAATATAGATGTTGGGGGTTATTTATTTTCATATTATAAAAATAACTCCTTCTATTTGTCATTTTTTCGATACCTTTTAGCACGATTTTGACCAGGAAATAAACGATCATGCGATCCGACTCGAATTCCAATTAAGACTAGTTCATCTTTATCAATCGTATAAACAACCAGGACATCGTTAGTTTCGCTTGGTGTTTTGTTTTTCGGGGTATCTCGTAAGTGAAATTCATTATAACCGCTCATTCGCCGATTAAGCTCATGATCTTCAAATTCTGATGGTAATTGTTGTTGCTCAAGCAACAGATCAATGGCTGCTCGAACTTCATCAATAATAGATTTGTCTAAACTGGCTAACCGTTTTAGATCAGCATTAAAGGTTGCACGTGGTTTAAATCTTAGTTTTTTCATTATTTAAACTGACCCCAATAATCATCATCTGATTCAACAATTTCATCATCAGGTAAAACATGGCGTTTAATTAACTGATCACGCGCAATTGCATATTCTAATGAACCTTCTTTCGCTTTTAATGCTCTTTCTAGCCAGTCCATTTTTTCTTGTGAAACGATGGCCACTGCGCGACTGTTTGAACGAGCAATATAAACGGTTTCATCTTCGTCATTAACTTGATCTAAATATTTTTTTAGATTAGCGCGAAAGTCGCTCTGTGTTAGTGCTAATGTCATATTTACCACCCTTTCATTGTACTTAATATTGTACTTTAAATTGTACTAAAAATCAATTTTTTAAGGAGCTAAAACTATGCAACAAATTGTCTTACCTATCAAAGATTCAAATGTTCTCAAAGAGGTGCAAGATACCTTACTCAACAGCTTTAAAGCTGGCCGGCGTAACTATACAGTTTTTCAAGTTGGCAAAGCGACTCTGCTGCGTGTGAGCGACGTCATGAAGCTTCGTTGGGCAGATGTCTTTAACGAGAACGGCACCGTGCGTCAGAATGCGTTTATCCACGACCAAAAGACCGGTAAAGCGAACCTGCTCTACTTAAAACCCGTGCAAGCTAATTTATTGGCTTATCAAGCTTGGTTACAAGACAATCATTTGGTTTCTGACTGGTTGTTTCCCTCGATTCAGCACCCTGATCGACATATCACGGAAAAACAGTTCTACAAAATTATGGCTAAGACGGGCGATTTACTCGGCATTAATTATCTTGGTACTCATACCATGCGTAAAACCGGCGCTTATCGGGTCTACACGCAGTCTAATTATAATATTGGTTTAGTCATGCACTTATTAAATCATTCCAGCGAGGCCATGACTTTAGCTTATTTAGGCTTGGATCAAGCCAGTCAAGAAACCATGCTCGATCAAATTGATTTTGGTTGATATTAAGCGAGCTATTGCAGCAATTATTCTCTATAATACATTGATAGATAAGCTGAGAAAACAGGAGGCTAAGTATGCGACTTTGGCATGAGCAACTCATTAATAAACTTCCTCGCCAGCAACTACTAGGGCAGCATCGAGAACTTGCTGCTCTAAGAGGCAATGGCTGGGGTAAAAAACATGCAACTGTTAATTATGTATTCAAGCACTCGCCATATAAACTCTATCAATTTCACTTACTGGTACTGCATGAAATGCAGCACCGCGGATATCACCCCAATAAAAACTGGTTTAATCCGCTTTACCGCGGTATTCATTGTGATCCATATATAATTTTGAAAGAATGCCCGATCACTAACCCAATTTATCCAGAGCATAATGACGCATATTTGAAAGAATGTTTAGCTAATTTAGCCAGCAAAGGGATTATTTTATAAAGCAAAAAAATGAGTCTCATACTCGAGGCTCTTTTTTATATTTAGTTAATAATTCATATTAAAATTAAGGTATAGCCTCTAGTTCATATTTTTTATAGTTTACAATTCGTTAACATAGCAAATGATTTTTTTAGTTTTGAATTTATGAGTTTGATTTTGTTGTCGCCAACGGCGGCTTCTAATACAGGTTCTAATCATTTTGGTATAACATAGAATAAATTCTATGTGTAAGTGCGCATTGAACTCATTTCATTCCGTTTAATGACGCTAAAAAATAGCTAACTTGATCATTGAAATAAAGGGTGTTTTTTAGTTCAATGCGCACTTATACACAACAACTAAAGTTGATTGTGCTTATACTAAAAAAATTTGTATTAGATTTCGCTGCGCTCAAACAAATCTTTTTAATGGCTTTACACCGTTTTTCTTTCTAAACTTAATCACAATCTTTGAATAACTAACTATAAAAAGATGCCTTTAATTTAAACCTGAAATAATTAGCTAATGTTAGGAGTAACTCAGATGGACGAAAAAAAAGTATTAAAGCCCATTGATGAAATGCTTGCTGATCCTTGGCAAGTTGATATTCAAGAATTGTTTGAAGCTTTTGTTAATGAACCTGATGAGATCAAACAGAATTTGTATAATTCCTTGTACACTTACGTTTTGCAAAAAAGACAAGAAGATATTATTAATCGACCAGGATTTGTAATTTAGCCCTCTAAAAGCTCGCTGAGGGCTTTTTATTTTGTTTTGGCATAATTATATGTAAATAAGCTTAAAATTGCCGAGAATTGAAAATAAAGGCCTTAAAAGGGACGTAGCAGTTAAATTCTTATTATGTTTTAGATAAACTAAGTGTTTGCTGTCAATGGTAGCGGACGAGCAAAGCGTGGGAGCATAAGGAATTGACAGCTCTTAACCAGTCTTAACACTGAATTGGCGAAAGCCAAAGTTTCTATAAAACTTTGCTTTCCTGCCTAACGGCGAGTGAAAAAACGGTCAAGCTGGTTCAGCTTGGACGGGGTGCGGGGCGTCAGCGCCCGTGTAAATGTGGCTTGCCACACCTTTATGGCAACGAACGGAGTGAGGCGCAAAGAGCGTAGCGAATGGAGTTTAATGTGAGCCGGTTTTTGGCTCACTCCTTTGTATTTTTGATTTTAGGTCTTGATCTCGTACGTGGTGCCTCTTTTATAATCTCTTTTATAAACCTCTTTTAAACCTCTTTTAGACCCCTCTTTAGCCTTACTCTCCCAAGACGTACAGGGTTTTATAGATAGAGTTTTGTCTGTTTATAGATAGAGTTTTGTCTGTTTATAGATAGAGTTTTGTCTGTTTATAGATAGAGTTTTGTCTGTTTATAGATAGAGTTTTGTGGTATTGTATATTCATAAAAACGTGTTTATTAAAAGAGGTGCTTCATTTGAGTAATGAAATTGTTAAATATGATCCAGAATTAAATACAATCCCACTTCGAAAATTCACTCCTGTTGAAATGAATTTATTCTTCTCAATAGTTTCTAGAATGCGTGACAAAGGTGACGAAACTGTAAGGTTTTCATTTGATCAATTAAAAGAATTAAGTGCATATAAACCTACAGCAAATAACCGATTTATTGACGATATTGAAAGTACTTATCAAAAAATTTTAGGCTTACGCTTTGGAAGGCGTAGTAAAGATGGGCTGCATCGTGAATTTTTTGTTATGTTTACCGAATTTGAGATAAACGGCCATGCTGATGATCCTTATGTTGATATTAAAATTTACCCCAAAGCTATAAAATTATTGAATGAGCTGGAAAGTTGGGTTCGTTATGCTTTATCAGAATTCAGAGATTTAAAAAGCAGCTACGCAAAAACCATGTTCCGTTTACTAAAACAATTTAGGACTACTGGGTACGCTTACTTTTCAGTTGCGGACTTTAACGAGCTATTAGATGTCCCTAAAAGCTATAAAAGTAGCAATATAAATCAATCCGTTTTAAAACCCATCAAAGAGGAACTTACACCTCTTTTTAGAGGCCTAACTGTTCGAAAAAAATATGGTAAAGGCCGCGGGAAACCAGTGATTGGGTATTCCTTTACTTGGAAGTCTGAAAAGAAAGACGCTAATGACTTCTCACAAGGTCAAATTCAAGATGAACGTCAAAAACTCTTTAACATTCAGCATAATGGTGAATTAACAGAGCAGGAAAAATGGCGCGCCATTGACAAGGTTAAAGGGTTAACTTTAGGCTCTACTGAGAAGCAAGCATTGGCTGATAAACAGGCCGAGCACGATAAAAAAATAAGAGATCAAGCAAGACAAGAAGCACTTGCTGAACTCCGAAAGGGGTTTGGAAATCATGCCTAAAACTATTAGAGAACTTGCTGATGAATTAAAGGTCTCCAAACAAGCCATTCAATATCACTACCAAAGACTACCAGCAAAAAAGCAATAAAAAGATAGTCGGGGTGCAAACATGATTAGCACTACAGCTGAGATGATTATTAGAGACAAGATAGCAAAGCCTTTGGTCTCAAAGAGCCAACAAACAGGTAGGAAACAGATACCAAAGACTAGCAAAGAAAATAATGAGCTAATTGCTACTCTAAGAAGAGAAATAGAAGATTTAAAGTTTCAACGTGACAAACAGCTTGCTACCAAGGATCAGCAAATAAGTAGTAAAGACCGACAAATAGATCATCTAACAAAATTGATAGATCAGCAGCAACGATTACAGTTGACGCCTTATTTGGTGGTCATTCAACCAACTATAACCAACAGTCGGTGCCACTTATTCGCCCAGAAGAATTTGCTACCTTACAACAGCCAGTTTTATATGCCTACAAGCTAGGCGTTTCACAAGTTGATAAAGCTTTTTGGTTTAAAGATGCACGTATGAAAGCAATGGTAGAAAACTAAGGAGTTTAAATAAAAAACATCGTTGCGCACATTATTGTGGTAACATTGTTCGCAATGAAGGAGTAATTTAGCATGAAGCTTTATTCTATGAAGGATATTGCAGAGGAAATCGGCAAAGACAAATCCAATGTTTATCGTTATATAAAGAAAAACAATATTGCGCACACTGATGTAAAAGAACGTACATTATTGTTTAACGCAACGCAAAAAAACTCCATTGTAAAAGGCATGGCAAGCAATCCAAACAATGACGTTGCGCAACGGTCGCAACATGCCCAGCATAATGAATATCATAGCGAAACAGATAATAATACTGATCAAATTATTGCTGCTATGCAGGATAATATTAAGAATTTAAAAGAGCAAAATGCCTTGCTAGCTAAACAGTTGGAAAGCAAGGATAAACAACTTGATGAGGCACAAAAGCTAATTGATCAGCAACAACAGTTAAACCTATCAACACAGCGTCTTTTAACACAACAAAATGAGCCGCAGGAAGTTAAGCAACAAACACAAACTAAGCAAAAAAGTACTGCACAGGCACAACAGTCAGAAGAAAATAGTGATGATCAAAAAAAGGCTTCAAAGAAGGGGTTCTTTAAGCGCTTATTTGATAACTAAAGGTACATGTTCATATGACACACAACTATTTTGTTTTTAGATTTGGCAAATTACAAGTTTAATCCGAACAAGCCCGGAAACTTTCAATGGCAGTCTGTTGATGATGGATTTTTAATGGTC
>NZ_BOLM01000039.1 GCF_016861605.1 Levilactobacillus wangkuiensis | reverse complement strand
TTGTGCTTCCTTTTACTTGATCGCTGTTGAATTATCTTTTGACCCTTACCTCTTCTTTTTGATTTTAGGTCAAGCGTAAAATCTGAAATTTTATTTTGATCTAGCTTACTTAAATGACCGATTTCTTTAAAGTTTAAACCGGCTTTGGGAAAGCGATAAATATTACCAAGATCTACCCAGGAAGGTTTCTTCAACCCAGCGGATTGCCAATCTTGAATCGGATAATATTGTTGCTTGATATAAGCCGACTTCTTTTCATACTGACTAGTAATTTTAAAAGCCTCGACCTTCTGTTCTGATACCCGACGAATTAAAACTGGCCGAGACTTGCCACCGTTAGTTTCTACAAAACTAACGTATAGGCTGACTAAGTCATTAGTCCTCATCTGGATCGTTGAGCCACTCAGCGACCTCTTTAGCGTCTTTGAACTCGGTGACTGGTGTCCCTTCGGTCGCCTTTAAAAAGCGTAAATTAGCTCTTTCTTCTTCGCTTAAAGACACATTAAAAGGTAAAGCACCATTAGCAACAATCCGCTTGTAAAACATGTTAATGGCCGTGGTTGGATTTAAGCCCAATTCGCTTAAAACTGCTTCGGTATCATCGGCCAAATCTTTATCAATCTTGACTTGGACCCGTTTCTTTTCCTTACCTGCCATGATTGTCTCATCTCCTTTCTTTTACTACTACCATTATACTACCTTTTGAGTATCTGATCAACGGATAAAACCCTGGCCTCAAATCACTTGAGCTTGGCGTTGATCTAAAGGCTGAACTTTTGAGCTGATTAGCCTGGTTAGCTCTGGCGCTCATTTAAAAGCCCCTATTCTTCTGTTTAAGCCATTTAAATCTAGCCTAAGTATAAATAGGTTAGTAAGTCTTAAAACCGCTTAGAAAGGATTTTGTAGCCTTTTGGGACTAGTAGTACAACCCACTGTTATCGTTGTCGGCCGACTTTTCTTCTTCGGGGTGTTTGGCCGCATATTCTCTAGCCGCTTATTTATTCCACCAAACACCAAATAGATTTTGCATGGTGCCGTACAGGTAGTTTTCCACGTTCTTGATGTGCTTCTCATTGCTTCTTAGGGCGTTAAAGTAACGTCTCAAGGCTTTAGTCATTAAAAATTTAAGTTCTTCGTCGTCCAGTGGGATTATGACGCCAATATCTTTATAATCCTTCTCAACTCGGTACTTAGCATTTAAGATAATACCAACGAAGCGACGCATTTGTTGTGGGGTTCGGCACCAAAAATTAAGCAGTATTCATCATGTTACAGCACCCAAGTAAAAGCTACGAAGATAAAAACATTCATCCTCAAAATATGTAACCTAGAAAAAAGGCCTCCAGTGTTAAACCGGGAGCCTTTTTTAGTATACCAATTTCTACTTCACATAAGGCGGCTTATCCCAAGTAACCCCCTCACTCCCTGATAAAACAACGATCCGTTATTTGGCCTTTGTGAAATTTGACGGGAGAGGAGTGGTCTAGATGAAAAATCCCCAAAAAATCAGTAAACTCACTTTGTGAATTTAACCGCCTAAACTCCTAGACCATTGCGCCAATCGTGCCTGACACCAGTCCAAAAAATCCCGTTCTGAAATCGTTGGTGTTCCCGTCAATAACTTTTTTGTGATGGGCTCCTCACCTAAAGCCGTCTCAATTAACCCAACCACTAAATAATCTGTCTGTTTCGTAACCCAATTTTGTGGTTTCGCCCCAAAGACTTTCGCCAAACTAAAAGCTTGATCCCGAGTCATGGTAGTTAGACGTCCGGTAAAAGCAATCTCACAATCTCTTAAATCAAGCATTTTAAATCATCAACTTTCTTGATTCTAATGTTGGTTTTGACTTGACGGGTTATGGTTTTCCATTCAGTTTAGAGGGAGTGACGTTTTGAGCGCAGAATTGTTCCCTGGAAACAGCTATTTGAAATAACTGAACCAGAGTACAATTCTACTACTAAAAGTTTCCCCTTAGTTCGTCGGTCGTTAACGCCCGTCGCTTGTCTGTACAATTGCGGTATTGCTACCACCACTCATTATAAACCTACGTTTTCGGTTTAGCCTACTAAAAAACGCCCTAGAAGGCGTTGATGATACGTATTTATTTTTGTTCGATCACCAACTAATCAGTGGCACCAAGCCGAAGCTTCGTTTTACCACCCGCGCCGTTAATGGTCGCGCTCACCATTCACCACCCAGCCGTACAGATAACCTTGTTGTGGTATAGCCAGACTTATTGAAGTCGCACTGGCAAACGTGTCCCCTTGGATTTAGACCCCAGCTTGTCCCCTAGGGCTTTAAAAATCGCACCGGCCATGATATAATAGTCAGTAAACAGTGATGACTTTTATGTGGCGCTCACCGATTCCCGTCGGTGGGTGTTTTTTTATGTTCTATTTTATGTAACCAATATTACTCGTTGTTTGGTGATAAATCAACATTTCTTTTTATGTATCCTTGTATCCTTGTATCCTTGTATATTAATATCCTTGTATCTAAGTATCCTTGTATCCTTGTATCTAAGTATATTAGGATACTTGCAGTCAATCTTAATTTAACGGCTTTTGAGAAGAAATATATCCTTGTATCCTTGTATCCTTGTATCTTTGTATGTTATCATCCTTGTATCCAAGTATCCTTGTATATTAGGATACTTAGTTGGAGGTCAGTATAATGGGTGAAGTAATTACTTTTGGAAATTTTAAAGGTGGCACCGGTAAAACAACAAATGCCACGCTTGCATGCCTGGCACTAGCTCGTGCTGGTAAAAAAACGCTATTAATTGATTTCGATCCTCAAGCAAACGCTACAGATATTTACTTTAAAACCGCGGCTAATTTAGGCCACGATGATATTAAATTTAATCAAACCTTGCTTGCATCAATCCAAGAAGAGGACTTATCAAGATCGTTGGTTACTTTGGATAAAAACATTGACTTTATTCCATCAAGCGCAGATTTTTCATTGTACCCACGGATTATGGAAAAAAAGTTTAAAAACAATTATAAAGATAGAGTTACATATTTTAGCAAGCTACTTGCTTCACTAAAAGAAAAATATGATTTTGTGGTATTTGATTTGCCACCGACTATTTCCTTAATTTCTGATAGCGCCTTATACGCTTCAGATTGGGTTCTGATTATCCTTCAAACTCAAGAGCACAGTCTTCAGGGTGCCGAATCGTTTCTAAAATATATACAGGAACAGGTAATCGATGAATACGAAGCACCTAGTTTGAATTTACTCGGTATACTTCCTGTGCTATTAAAGAATGGGGCGCCTGTTGATCACAGCACATTAGAAGTAGCAGAAGAAGAATTTGGGAAAGAAAACATGTTAAAAACCCTAATTCGTAATATGGAAAGAATCAAAAGATATTCAATCAGAGGTGTATTTCTAAAAGATCAGTTCGATAAAAAAATAATTAGATTATACGATTCTGTGGCACAAGAAATTATTGAAAGGGCGGACTAGCATGGTGGAACTTTTACACAATCCTAACTCAAATAAAAGCAAAATAATTCCTAGAAAATCGGCGCCCCAGCCCCAAAAAGAAATTTCCATATCTTCTCTAAACGAATCAAACAAAACGAGGTCTAAACAAATAGATGGTGTTACTTTTGATACTACGCTCAGAATTGATAATCATCTAAAAAACTTTATGAAAGCTATGGTAATTTTAGGGTATAGCTCAACTCAACAAAACGGATTATCCCAATTACAAAAAACTTTTTTTGAATCGTTAACTAAGTCTGAACAAAATACGCTTACGACTCAAATACAGACTTTGGAAACCGGCGATGCTAACAAAGTAAAAAGTAAATAATCACGTGCTCTCAGACGACACGTTCACCTTTTAGATGTATACTTGTCCGTTTAAATTAAGCAGAATGCACACAAAAAAGTCCTCTATTATGCGGAATAGAGGGCTTTTCTGAAATCAGTACATACAGGCTTTGCTTAGAGCGTTGCTTGTGTCCATTTAGGACATACACAATCATATAACAATCAATCAATGCTGTCACTTAACTTACTCAAAAAAGCCACCCACCTCGTGATGAGATGAGTGGCTTTTTGGTTGTGTCAACTTTGAAGGATTAAATTAATTCTAGCACTATTTACTTTTCAGTTCACGTACATCATCTTCAACATTGTCTAAGCGTTCGTTGATAACTTTATGCTCGCTTCTGCTAGTGATTAAATCTTCACGTAGCGTATTTTGCGAATTAAACAGCCGTTCAATTCGCTGGCTGCTATCCTTCATACTTTGAGCAATGTCTTGCAGCCGATCTGTGAAGGGCTTCATGACAACCATCAAAGCTGCATAGATACCCGCGACTACAGCCAAAGCTAACGTGATTAATTCAATCCAACGATCAAAGGTCATTACTTACCACCCGACTTTCTGACCAGCTTCACGTAGTCCTTATTAGCAGAGATGTAACCAACATCAGTCTTAATCCGGTACACCTTGCCATATTTAACAGCCTTACCATAGATTGTGCTTCCCTTTGAGAAGTGAATACGGCGCTTATTAGCCTTGTCTAGGGCTGGCTTACCATACACGTTAACCCCACTGGTAATCACTTCATACAAGCCATTATCAGCCCAGTATGAGGCTTTCTTAGGCGTTGCCTTGGTAACCTTACCAGACAGCTTACCATCGAAATCATAACTGCAATCCACTCCGTGCCAGTTGTCGGTATATTGCCAAGCGTTGGCATTAGCTACCCCCGGTTGACTGACACCATAAGCCGCCACCCAGATTGCCTTATCTACTAACTGGGACCGATTAATCCGGCCAGCATTGAACCAGCTACCTGAGCCGTACGTAATCACATTCTTATACCCGTGACTAATCAGGTATTTCAGGAACACGTTAACTTGGCCAGTAGTTGCCCAGGTTAATCCCGGCGCTTCTACATCAATGGCTAATACCGTGGACTTATCTAATCCCATCTTCTTAACCCATGATAGAAAGTATTGAGCTTCAGCCGTGAGAGCGTAAAATATCTTGTGTAAATGCATAAAAAATTTCTGAATTGTATAGAAATAGGGAATGCTCCTATGTCAATAAATGGCACATCTTTTTCTAAACACTCGTTCTAATTCTGTCGGAATTAAACCAACTGATGTAATTTGAGGTTCGGATTACCAAGTCCTCAAAATTGGAAAAAGTTGTTTGAAAGGCAAACTCTCTCTTCAACAATGAGTGAAAAGCTTCAATTGGCCCATTATCATAAGGATAACCTTGTTTTGAGTATGAGTGGCTAATCTGATGCCGTTCAAGTAAAGTTTCAACTTCGTTGCTGGTGTACTGTGAACCCATGTCAGAGTGAAAATATTGTGGCTTTTGATGACATTCAAGCGCCTGATTAATCGTTTCTACAACTAACGTCGCCTCCATCTGACGACCAATCTTGAAAGCAAGAACTTGATGAACCTTTGGTTCATAAATAGAACTGAGATAAACCCAGGTTCCTGGACGTAATTCCAAATAAGTAATGTCAGCACGCCATATCCTTGCATTGGGCTGGTGCTTGATTAAATTGGGGCGTTGTGAATGATCCACATGAGTGCCAGGTTTTTTAAATCGCCGATTCATTAAAGAGTGGATCTCCATTTCCCTCATTAATCGTAAAATTCGTTTTGACCCAACACAGATGCCTGACTTGCGAAGCACCATAGTTATTCGTGGATAACCATAGGCACGATAATTATTTTCCCAAATCAATTTAATTTATTCTTTGAGCTGATTATCAACACGTTCGTGTTGACTAGGTTGATATCTTTTCCAATGGTAATAGGTGCTGCGCGGTAATTTCAGTGCCGAAAGAATAATTGATAAGCGGTGTCGCAATAACTGATCTTCTATGAAGACAAGGCAATTAATTCGTCCTAATGCTTTTCCAGTAACACCGCCGCAGCTTTTAAAATTTCAAGTTCCTCCTTTAATCGCTGATTTTCCTTTTGAAGTTGTTTGAATTCTTTGGACGTTACTTCAGTACCGTCTTCTAGCTCAACTGATTTAGCGCCTTTAACCCAGTTATGAATTGCGGCTGGAGAAACACCGTATTCCTCGGAAAGCGAGCGAATAGATCTTTTCTCTTCACGATGCATCTTCACAATGCTGGCTTTAAAATCATCTTGATATCGTTTCATTGGAATGCTCCTATCTTGTTTTATTAATTATGGCACAACTGTTCAGAAATTTATGTACCAAATACTAGGATAGGAGCAATCTTTAAACCATAATCATCCGCCATTTAATAGCAATCTTTCGAATTTTGGACAGTTAATTGGCGGATGAAAGAAGCCACGAAACTTTGAATGGACCTTTTGTTACCACCAAAAGAAAAGAAGATTCGTTTGGAGGAAGGGCAACCGCACCATCCCGAAAGAATCTTCTTTGGCTAATTATTTTGAGAAATAATTTTAATTTTAGTTTTTTAGTATAATCTCCATTGTTATTGTTCATTATGATAGGCAATGGTAAACTTAAACTGAATGCATCATTTTCGTTTAATGAAGGAATGGAGGAAAAATTAATAATGAATCTTGTGAAATCAGCTACAATAAGAGGAACTATTCCATTTGTTATCATGACTGGCATTACATTGATTATGAGAACACAGAAGATTGACTCTTTTCAAGTAAAGTCAACCTTTGTTACCGGTTTAATCATTACTATCGTATCCGCTACAACTGTCATTTATCAAATAGGACAATGGTCTTTAGCCAAGCAATCCCTTGTTCATTTTCTCTTCATGGTAGTGACTGTACTTCCTTGCTTAATCTTTAGTGGGTGGTTCCCAACTAGAAATATCATTGATTTCTTAAAAATTATTGGCTATTTTCTAGTCACAGGAATGATTCTTTGGTCATTCGCTTATCTGTTATTTGGCAAACTGTTTAACCGTTAATTTCTGAATCCTGTTGAAGCAAGAACAAAAATTTGTCAAAAAAACTGTTGCCATTCCAGAGTTATATAATTGTACAATATCAGCAAGTTTTATATTGAATTTCATAAGAGCGTAACTCAAAAAGATTACGTCCATATAATTGTGTAAATGAAATGCCTTCGTACATATAATATGTATCTAACTTAAATAAATGATGCTTCCAAGGTGTCCTGGAGT
>NZ_BOLM01000038.1 GCF_016861605.1 Levilactobacillus wangkuiensis | reverse complement strand
AAAAGTATAGGTCTCCATGGCCTATTTGTTTACCCTTAATGTCTTAAGGGGTGTTGCACTTCAATTTTAAATCGGGCTAATTTATTCATGATAATCCCGCTTTCTAGAACTTGTTGTTCTCACTTAGATTAGGTGTTACTTGTAAGCCTTGACCTTGAAACTCTTATTGGCCGATAACACGAAAAATGACTGGTGACCCTTGACCTTGCCGTTGTAGCCCGCCCGCAGTGTCAGCTTCTTGGCCTTGGTCTTCACGACCTGACTAAAGGTTAACCGCTTCGTGACCTTCGCCAGCTTGACGCCATTAGCCGTCACGATTTGCACGTTCTTAGCCGGCGTAAACACGCTCAACGGAATGTTGGTGACGGTTAATTTACCGCTGACCTTCACCGACTTGCCAGACTTGGTTCGCTTGGCCTTAACGTTCGTCAGCTTATACGTCCAGCGATTTTCCTTAGCCTTAACGCTGCTATCACTGGTAAGGCCCAGCTCAACGCCCTGCTTCAGCGTGTACTGCTTGCCGTTATACAGGACGACCTTCTGACCGTTGACCTCCGTGACCGTGGCCTTGACTGGCTGGGGCTTGGCCTGAGCCGTCGTTGAACCTGTGACTAAGGCACCGCCTAAGCTCAACGCAACCAGCAAGCCGGCGAATCCGCCTTTCACTATATCCATATGTACATCCTCCTTCACCTGACAAATCGGATTTCCGATTGCCGGCACAACTGTCTGGGTACCGTTCCACCAGACACTCGTAATCATACACGTTGGGGATGTCACATTATGTCGTTTGGTATCATCTGCTAAATAAAATAGCAACTTTTTTATTTTCAACGTAAAAATCCGTGGGTCCTTGGCAATTTACCCTACCAAAGACCCACGGATTTTATCTTTCGCGTACCTATGTTTCACTATCACAATTCACCGGTCCACTTAGCCAAATGCCATTTCCCCTCACCGCCAGCCCCAAATAGCGTCCAAAATCGCCGTGAGAGCATCGCATGTGAAAATTGGTATAGCCAGACGTTTTCACCCGTCAAACGCGTCCTAGGACACTAAAACGGCTACTGATGGGTCGTTAGACGTTCAGGGTTAGACCGGTACGCCAATTTCATCATGGCTAGCAAAAAGCACCGCCACGAATTCGCAGCGATGCTTTCATTTAAAGTTTAAGTTTAGAGCCGAGCGTTTAATTCCTTGCCCAACTTTTCAAAACCAGGCTTGCCTAACAGGGCGAACATGTTCACCTTGTAAGCTTCAACACCGGGTTGGTTGAATGGGTTGATCCCGTTCAGGTAACCAGAAATGGCAACGGCCACTTCGAAGAAGTAGATCAAGTAACCCAACGTGTATGGCGTTTGGTCAGGGATGTGGACGCCCATGTTAGGGACACCCCCATCAGTGTGGGCTAAGACGACCCCTTGGCCGGCCTTGGTGTTGACAAAGCTCATTTGCTTGCCTTCCAAGTACTTCAAGCCATCTAAGTCATCGGCTTCGCTAGGCACGTCAACGTCGTTTTGTGGCTTGTCGACGGTGATGACCGTTTCCATCAAGTTCCGGCGACCTTCTTGGATGTATTGACCCAAGGAGTGTAAGTCGGTACTGAAGTTCGCGGATGATGGGTAGATACCCTTCTGGTCTTTCCCTTCGGATTCACCCATCAATTGCTTCCACCATTCTGCGAAGTACTGCAGACGTGGTTCGTAGTTTTCCAACAATTCGGTGGTGTAACCCTTGCGGTATAAGATGTTCCGTAAGGCAGCGTATTGGTAAGCTTCGTTCTTGGTCAAATCAGGGTTGGTGTAGGCGTCTTGGGCGTCAGCGGCCCCCTTCATCAATTCGTCGATGTCAGCGCCAGATGCGGCGATTGGCAACAGACCAACGGCAGTCAAGACGGAGTAACGACCACCAACGCCGTCAGGAATGACGAACGTTTCGTAACCAGCAGCGTCGGCTTCAGTCTTCAAAGCTCCCCGTTGCTTGTCGGTCGTGGCGTAGATCCGGCTCTTGGCCCCATCGGCACCATACTTCTTGACTAACATATCCTTGAAGATCCGAAAGGCGATGGAAGGTTCCGTCGTGGTCCCAGACTTCGAGATGATGTTCACGGAGAAGTCACGGTCGCCAATCAAATTGATCAGGTCATGAACATAGTCCGGACTGATTGAGTTCCCAGCGAAGAAGACTTGTGGTCCTTGACGCTTTTCTGCTGGCAAATAGTTAAAGAAGGTGTCGTGTAAGAAGTCCACGGCCATCTTGGCACCCAGGTAAGAGCCCCCGATACCAATCACAATCAAGACTTCAGAATCAGAACGAATCTTCTTTGCTGCGGCCTTGATGCGGGCAAATTCTTCCTTGTCGTAATCATGGGGCAGTGCCAACCAGTCACGGAAGTCACTACCGGCTCCGGTACCTTGGCGTAATTCAGAGTCTGCAGCGGTGACAAGCGCTTGCATTTCTCCAAGTTCGTTGTCATGAATAAACGGATCAAGTTTGGAACGATCGAAGGCGATATGTGCCATATTTAGATAACCTCACTTTTATTGTTTTGACTAGTCCATTATAACGCATTCCCCTTAAAAGTAAATGGTCTAGTCCACATTTTTTTAGAAAATAAAAAGGGACGCCAACCCACGTTAGCCGTCCCTTATAACTATTTCATTAAACCGAGCGTAACCCCACCAGCAACAACTAACAGAGAGCCAATTGTGATGTAGACCATTTCGCGTCCAGTCTTCTTTTCACCCAGTAACCAGATGCTCCCGAACGTGGAAATAACGATCCCACATTGTGCCAGGGAGTAGCTGATGGCCAAGCCGACCGTTGGAATGGACATGAACATAAAGAAGTTCCCAATGCCCCAGACCAAACCGGTGATGATGTTCTTGGCGGTTGCCTTGTGCCAAACTTTTTGGCGGGAGAACATCACGAAGATCAAGGCTCCTAAGATCATTCCCAAAGATTGTGGGAAGATGATGGTCTTGGAATCCAAGCCGGATGCCGTGACGATAACCGTGTACAGCACGTAACCAATCGTAGAAATCACGATGGCGATTGAGCCCCGACCCGCTTCAACGGGTTGACTCGAACCGGCCGCGGCGCGCTTGTCACGCAAGGACGTCATGGCAGCCCCGATGATCAAAACAATAACGGCAATCGTGCCCATCGTCACCATCTTGGTCGTCTTCCATTCATGGAACAGCAGGACCCCGGCCAACGCCGTCCCCACGAGTTGTAACCCGGTGGAGATAGGCACCGTCCGTGAAATCCCGATGAACTTCATGGATTGGAATTGTTCAAACTGACCAACTGACCAGCAAAGACCGGAGGCAACCCCGACCAGCATGGACATGCCAGTTAAGGCACTGTGGAAGTAGACCAATGAGAAGATTCCGAATAAAACGGCCCCAGCGGTCATCCCTAACGTCTGTTGGTAGGAAGTCCCACCCAGACGGCCACTGATCAATCCAATACTTCCCCAACAAACCGTGGGGATCAAAGCTAATAATATACCCATAATGCAAACCTCAACTCTCGTTTCATCTCTGTCGTTTCTCTCTGTAAGCGCTTCTTAATTAGCATTAGTAAGTGTAAATGTTTCTTTTCGAAAAGTAAACCATTGTTGTGCAAAAAAAGGACCAATTGGTCAGTGGTCTATCTAACCAAGTAGTCCTTCTTGTGTTCATTTTCAATCGTTTTCATTAATCAACCGACAAGAGTAAACCCTTTAACGATTCACTATGACGGTCGGCAACGTTGGTCAAAAAGTCATTTGGCGAACCGTACGTATTGAAAGCAGTTACATGACCGGTATAATTTTCTACCGCAGCGTTAACCGTTGACTGTAGGTGCTTCATGGAATACGTTGGCGCGGTCGCCGTAACCAGGATCTTCGTCCCCGTCGTTGCGACCTTCAAGGCTTGTTCAACCAGGGGTTGTAAGTCCTGTTCCAGCGTAAAGGTCCGCTTCTTACCACGGATAAAGGCAGGTGGGTTGATCATGATCATATCAAAGGTCAGCCCATGCTTGCTGGCGTAATCCAAGTAGTTGGTCACGTCCATCGTCCGCATTTCAACGGGAGCTTGTTCCAGGTTGTTGGCAGCCAATTGCGCTTGCAACGTGGTCGTGGCCCGGTTCGTTGGGTCCACGCTGACAGCGTCAACGGCCCCACCAACCATGGCAGCGGCGACTAACCCAGTTTCCGCGCTGAATAAGTTCAAGACGCGCTTCTGTTGGCCGTTTTGCTTAGCCCAGTCCCGGACATCCCGGAACTCTAAGGCTAACTGTTGCCGGCTCAACGTCAGATCAACGGGATACGTGATGCCGTTTTCCAAGACGTTGCTAGGTTGTTGGCCCAGGTCGCCGCTGATCAATTGGGTGGTTTCTTGCCCAGGGGTGGCCGCCACAATGGTCTGTCCCTTGCCCATGATGCGTTCGAAGCCCGCGTAGATCAACCGGGCTTGTTGCTTCAGTGCGGCGTTTTGCCAGCGGAAGACGTAGATGCCGTTGTAAACATCCACGACTAAACCACCAAGACCGTCACCAGTCCCGTTAAATAACCGGTAAGCATCTTGGTTGGCAAAGGCGCTCCGCTTAGCAGCGGCGGCCCGGAACTTGCCGGTAAAGAAGCATTCATCGATTGGTTCATTTTCCTTCAGGCTCAGCACGTAGCCGATACCCCGGTGTTGCTTGGCGAAGTAAGCCGTCGCCACGAAATGGCCATGGTTTTCCAATTGGACCCAGGCACCGTTGTCAAAATCCTTGTTATTTTCTAAGTCGGTTAAAGCGACAATGGGATAGCCGTCCTCAAACTTACGGACGGACTTCCCGGTAATTTGTACTCGTTTCAAAAGTTTCCTCCTTAATGGTTCCCTCATTGTATCATGTTTAGCCCCAAAACACTCCCGCGAATTCCCTATTCCGTGGTTTTTGCGCGTTGCGAGTTGGTTTGGTGCTGATCGGGGAAGATGACGGTAAAGGTCGTGCCGACCCCTTCCTTACTGGTCACGCTGATCTTCCCATGATGCAGTTGGACCAACTGGTGCACGATGGACAGTCCCAAACCGGACTCGCCGTACTTGGTATTCTTCCGCGAAGGATCTGCTTTGTAGTAGCGTTCCCAGATATTTTGCAGCTGCTCGTCACTCATCCCCATCCCGGTGTCGGCCACCTTGACGATGGTTTCCTCGTACCCGCGCTGAGCAGAAATGGTGATGTGCCCCTGCTGGGTAAACTGAATGGCGTTCTGCGTGATGTTAAACATAATCTGCACAAACCGGTCGTAGTCGGCGTACACTGCAATTTTCTCGGGCGACTGTAATTCCAAGACGTCGCCGGAATCGTCGGCCTTTTGCTTGAGCTGTTCCACAATGTTGTGAAGCGCATCGACCGCGTTAAACTCGTGGAGGTTCAGGGCAATCTGGTTGGACCGAATCTTCTCGTAATCCAGGTTTTCGTTGACCAACCGAATCAAGCGGCTGGTTTCACTCCGCATCAGGTCGATGCTCTCTTCCTTACTCTCTTCGGGAATGGCATCGTAGGCCAGGCCTTCCAGCAAGCCGTTGATGGTGGTCAATGGCGTCCGCATTTCGTGAGACGCATTGGCCATGAATTCTCGCCGTCGTTGTTCCTGGCGTTGAATCTCTTCTTGTGAATCCTTCAACGAATGCGCCATACCGTTAAAATCATTGATCAAGTCATCAATTTCATCGCGGTTGCGACTCGCCATCTGAATGTCATAGTTTCCTTTAGACACCTGATTGGTTGCCGTCCGCAGCCGGTTGATTCGTGACGTGTAGTACCGGGCTAAAATGTAGCTCGCCACTACGGCCACCAAGAACGAAACCAATAGTGCCCGAATTAAATTACGGTTGATTTGGTTCACGTTGGTGTTGATATCCGAGACGAAGGCCCCCATCACCACGACCGCCACTAATTTATGATTATAGAAGTAGGGTTTCATGACTTCGGTCATCGCCGGACTGACCCGGCCATTCTTGTTACGGACCCGCCGATCGACGACTTTGTGAATGATTTGGTTATTTTTCAATTTCTTCCAATCAGACTTATCGATGGCCTGTTGGTAGACGTTGGCGGGAAAAACGATTTTATTAGTTGCACTGTAGATGGTCGTGCTGACCGCCTGGTTCTGGAGCAGCTGTTCACTGCTCTCAAGCGAGGTCGTATCGAATTGCACGGTATTGGGCTTCTGCGAGCTGATTCGCAAGGACTGCTCAATCAGACTGTTGGAATATTTTTCCAGCGAGTTCCAGGTGTTACTGTACACCATGTGCCGAGTCATCTGCGAATACGACACGCCCATGAGCACCAAAATAATCATGATTGCCGCAAAGAACCCTAACATCTGTTGATACATGAGTTTCATTGCTTATTTGCTCCACTATCATCGAATTTATAACCGACTCCCCAAACCGTTTGAATGATTTGCGGACCAACCTTTTCAATCTTCTGCCGGAGCTTTTTAATGTGGGCGTCCACGGTCCGTTCATCACCGTAGTACTCGTAATCCCAGACCAGCTGGAGGAGTTGTTCGCGGGAGAAAACCTGTCGCGGCTTCTGGGCCAACGTCTTCAGGAGGTCAAATTCCTTGGGCGTCAGATCCTCAATCTGCCGGTCGTTCAGGTAGGCTTCCCGGGTCTTGGTATTGAGCTTGAAGTTTTCCGTGACCACGTCAAACGCCTCAGTATCATTGGCGGTATCGTCTTCAGTTGGCTTGGAAACGGGTCCCAATTCGGCGCGCCGGTGCAGGGCCTTGATCCGGGCAATCAACGTGATGGGACTAAACGGCTTGGTGACGTAATCATCCGCCCCCATTTCCAATCCCAAGACCTGGTCGCTTTCGGAGTCTCTGGCCGTTAACATGATGATGGGCACGGTCGGCGAAAGTTTACGAATCTCGGCACTGACCTGCATCCCATCCATGCCGGGCAGGTTCAGATCAAGCGTGACCATGTCCCAATCATTGGGTGCGGCGGAAAACATCTCAACCGCTTCGTTGCCGTCATAGGCAAACTGCGCGTCCCACTGTTCCTTCTTGAAAAACATCGACATCATTTGCGAAACTGAATGGTTATCTTCTATCATTAAAAGCTTCATCGTTACCTCCACTGATTCCAACGTTATCTGGATTCGGTGCCGGCGAAAAAGTTAGTCGATCATAGTTATCCTGAAGTTAACAAGTTAATCAGAAATGGTGGTGATAGAACTATGAAGTTTCTGTAACTTTTAGCCGGTAACCGTTTTCTCTTCTATTATTTAAGGGTCATCCTGGCTGATAACGCACCTAACACTTGAATCACTTAAAATAGTTGTGCTGGTCACTGCTGTCAGTATAAACTAATTTCAGGCTGGGAACTACTGACACTGTCTCCGGATTGGGGGTCAGTATCATTCCCAGTGAGCACTGAAACCGGACTCACTCTCACATTATACCGTTCAATCTAAGTCCTGGGTACCACATGGGGTGACCTATTTTTAAAATTGCGCCCGGTCTCGAATTCAGCATACATCTTTTAGCTTAAAACAAGTCAGGCGGATTGACCAGCGTTCCACAGCACCAGCCGACTCGGTCCCCTACCAAAAATTTACATCGTTTACGGCCGATTCAAGTCAAATATTTTGCAGACGGGCTCAGGTATGGTACACTATATCAGTATCGAAATGGGGCCGTTCTGGATTCGACTGGTATAGGTTGAAGCTTGACTGCGCGTCGTAGCGGCATCTACGTTAAAAGGTCCAGTTTATTATAACTGCAAAAAATAATAACAATTCTTACGCTTTAGCTGCTTAATAGGCGCTTAACGTAGATCCTCCTAGGCTTGCCCGCGGTCTAGATCTGGGTCCTAAATTTAACGGGCTTACGCTAACGGCTCCCACCTGAAGTACGTTAGAAGAGATGAATCAGGTTAGCTGAGTATGTGGGCCCTGACAGGCGGCAAGTTATTCAGTGAAACTTTAAGTAGTCTGCCTATGCGTGTAGACGTTAAGTTGGCAATATGCTAGGACGCGGGTTCGATCCCCGCCGGCTCCATAAAGCACCAGAAACGGATTGTTATAACCCCTTAAAATGCCGGTAATACGGCATTTTTATTTTATCCAAAATGCATCAATCATCAAGATATGGTAGCCAATGGGACTCTTTCTGGTAACCAGCACGCGAGAATCATCATGCAGGGCGGTAAAAATCGCAAAGAATCCATTATTGTCAGGGGAATGTCATATGAAGGTGCAACGCAGACTAAACATTGCGACGGTTATCCTTAGTATAATTGCCGGTGGTTTATTATATATTAGGATAACTGATTATTATCAACTATCGAATGTATGGGTTGACTTGCCCGACGCGTCATTGAAAAACTATATTTTGCGTTTATGGATTTTAGTAGGCACTTTAATTTTAAGTGATTTGGTCTGGTTTTATCTTCGCTCTAAAGATCTAGATTTTAAAACCTGGAGTGGCTTCGGGTTCTTGATAGTCGTTCTGTTGGGATGTATTTTACAATTCACCCAAACGCCAAATTATAAAAGCTATCATGAAACACCTTACGCCATAAGTGCTACTACAGTGGAAAAACAAATAAACGTCAAGTCCTTTGATCCCTATAAAAATTTTCCGATTTACTTTTATCGAAAAACAGATTCTGCCTATAAAAGTGTACGCCACCAAATTCGGCAATTCTCATTGGGACAGCAAAATGATATACCAAGCATTGACCTATCAACACTAGAGAAAAAATTGGGTAAGAAAAGGTATACCGTCGTTCTTAAAAACGCCAAAATAAACTCTAACAGTGCTTTCTTTATGAAGTATTATGATGACAATGGTGATGCCCGTAGAATAACATTCAACAATCTACAAGATTCTAAAAACTTAAATAAGGCATTTAAGTTTATGACTGATCACTA
The DNA here is from genome assembly GCF_016861605.1 of Levilactobacillus wangkuiensis. Classification (GTDB taxonomy): domain Bacteria; phylum Bacillota; class Bacilli; order Lactobacillales; family Lactobacillaceae; genus Levilactobacillus; species Levilactobacillus wangkuiensis. The sequence goes on along the minus strand of NZ_BOLM01000038.1, from coordinate 398 downwards.
ATCAACGACTTCATTACATCAGCTATCGGTTTCCTAACACTAAGTCATCATGTTTTCAATTGACATTCAGCCTTTAAATTGGACGCCAAAAGGGCCGCCAACCGCTATTGCTAGCGGCTGACAGCCCTTTTCAATTTCACTAAATTTCAAAAAATTAGAATTCAGCGTTACCTGGCGTCCGTGGGTATAGTAGGCTTTCTGGCTAACCAGCACACAAAAACCATCATGCAGGGCGGTGGAAACTGCCAGTTTAATGGCTGACAGTTTTGTTTGCCTCCACCTCAAATTGTAAAATCATATATAATATAATTCTGTCAATTGCCCTGAATAAATTCAGAGGCTTGTCGCTCACGTGTCTGACGACACAGTAGTCCAACATGCCCATTGGCACTCCTACT
>NZ_BOLM01000037.1 GCF_016861605.1 Levilactobacillus wangkuiensis | reverse complement strand
GGAAATAAGGCACGAAACCAAAGTTCGGTTTCGTGCCTTATTTTTGTTCTACAGAGGCTAGTTATGTCACAGCCTCTTTTTAATTACGCAAATTGCCAACAAAAAAGAAAACCCCAAAAACAAAAGGGTTTCCTCAAAAAACACAAAATCAATTAGTTTTCGTCAGCAGGGCGTTCGTCCTTAGAAGCACGCTTTTGCGCGTTGTAGTAGAAGATCCATGCGACTGCCCCGAAGAAGATAGGCCCGATGATCGTCCAGAAGGCGGTCATGTAGTCGTGGTCCAGAATTGGTTGGAGACAGGTAAACCCAATCCCACCGACCAAGATGACCAGTACGACCGTCACAATAACGTTCGTCCACAGACGGCTCTTGAAGATGACGAATGGCCGTTCCAGGTCCGTCCGACGTTTGAAGAATGGGAAGGCCCCAATCAAGAACAGGTAAGGGAAGGACGTTGACACGTTCCCCATATCCGTCAAGATCAAGTAGAACTCGTTAGCCGCGTTGCCCCCAAAGGCAACCAAGAAGATGAAGACGGCAACTACGATAGCTTGGACCCACATTGCGTAACCGGGCATGCCGGCCTTGTTCAGCTTCGTCATCCGAGCTGGCCACAATTTTGGTGAAGACCCCACGATGAAGGACTTCAGTGGCGAGTAGACCAGAACGAAGAAGGAACCCAGGTAAGCCATAAACATGCTCAACCCAGTCAACCGGGCTAACACGTGACCCATCGTCAATGAAGCGGCACCGGAGAGGCCCATGGCTTTACCCAAGACCAGTCCCAAGTTGTTCATCAACACGTAGGTAATGTTCCCCAGGTTGACTTGACTCTTGCCCAACACTTGGGTCCAGTTGGCACTGATCCCCCAGAGGAAGATGGACAGGGAGTACATGATGGTAATGGCAATCGTTGAAATGATCAAACCCTTTGGGAAAGTCTTTTCAGGCTTCTCCATACTATCGGTGATGCCCCCCATGGATTCCATCCCGGCGTAGGCGAAGACCGCGTACGTCACGAAGGACAACAGCGCCATTGGTGAAGAAAATTGTGGATTTGGCGAGGCCACGAAGCTGTGAATCCCGTTGATTGGTTCAGCGAGTTGACCGTGATTTAAAATGACAATCACGATACTGGCAATGAAGAAGACCCCGGTCAGGATCATCACGAAGATCCCCCCCAATGAGGAAATCTTAGCGATGGAGTTGATTCCCCGTGAGGCGAAGAAGGTCACGGCGAGAATCCACACGATACCCAATAGACCGATTGTTTGCGTCGAGCTCAGTCCCAAGAAGGACCAAGTTTGCGTTTGGTCGGAACCGGAAATCAGCGTTGACAGGGGGATCCAAACCTTCGTCGAGGTTGACAGCATCCAGATGATCCAGGATGACAACCAGATGAAGGTCCCAATGAAGGCCCATTTTTCACCGATGGAACCGGCTAACCAAGAATAAATCCCACCTTTGGCTTCCTTAAACGAAGACCCGTATTCCGCCAGCATTAACGCACTTGGCAGGAAGAAGAGGAGTGCCGCTAAGATGTACCAGATGATACTTGCGTAACCCATTTGATCATAGGCGACCGTCGTGTTGGCAAAGCCGTAGATGGCCGTGAAGATCATTAAGATCAGACTAGAAAGTCCAATCTTCTTTTGCTTATCCATTTTTAATATCTCCCATTATATGTGGTGACGATTGGTTCACCCGTCTTATAAATTAAGGTCCTGGTGATAATTCAAAGGACCCATGTCGGTGGCCTTGGTGATCAAGGTCGCGGCTAGCTCGCGGTAGCGCTTAATTCCCAATGCAGCGTTCGCGTTCGCCTGTTGCGTTAAGTAATGGTTGAGCTCGATACCAGACAGTCGTTGACCGGTGGCATCCGTTTGCTTCACGGACTGTTTAAAGGCAATCCGCAGGTCCTTTTGCACGGCACTGACCGTTGGCCAAGCCTCGTGGTAGTGGGCATCTAGCAAGACACTCACTAACTTGTAGACCCAGTAAGCAGATTGGTCGTCGTAGGTTTCGGCGCCCAGGTGATAGGCGTCTGGCGTACTGTCGATGCCGGCGTAGAAGGGCACGTAGACGCTCTGTGCGGCGACACCCATGGCCAACCACTGAATCCCAGCCAAAGCGGGGTCCATGTCGGGCCGGAGCTGCAGCACGTGAGATTCCTGGGTCTTGGCCAAACTGATTGGCCGAAACGCGGTCTTCTCAGCGGCTGAACCGGACCCCACCGGATCGTACGGCGTGCCTTCAAAATGACTGCTCAGGTAGGCCTGGGCCTCGTCCACAGCCAGCAGGTGGTCGGCGTACTGAATAAAGGGAAGCTTAAATGATTGCGGTTCTTGCGTCACTTGTGGGGTGAAACGACGTTGGCCGTCCCAGACCCGTGGCGTATTGTAGTACAGATCCGACTGATCCTGGGTCCCAAAGATGTCGCGCCAAATGAACCGGTCACTGTGTGGGTTCAGGTGGTTGGTCGCTACAAAGCTTTGGAGATCCCGGGCGTAGAGGAAGTTCGCGTCATCGTGGAAGTCAATGGCTTGAATCGCCATTTGATTGGCAACGACGGCGTAACCGTTAGCCGGAATCCGCTGAGCGACCCAGTAGTGACCCGCACCCGTTTCCAGGTACCAGGCTTCCTGCTGGTCGGCAAACAAAATACCGTTGGACTCGCTGGTCCCATACGTTTCGACCAATTGGCCAAGACGTAAGACACCTTCTCTGGCCGTCTTCACGTAGGGCAAAACGACGGTCACCATGGCTTCTTCGCCGATGCCATCCTTGACCAACGGATCAGCGCCAAGCACGCGTTCGTTGGAGTAGGTACTCTCCGTGGCGCTCATGGCCACACCGTAAGCGTTGATACCGTCTTCTTCAAACAGACCATACTTGTCGGTCCATTCGGGGGTGGCGGTATACTTCGCGGCCGTCAGGGGCAAGGGCATGGTGAAGCCATTGTCGGTACTGACAAACTGTTGCGGCGTGGTTGCGGTCTTCGCTGGGTGGACGACGAAGTGCTTGGGCCAAGCGGCCTTGGCATCTTCGTTACGCCCAATGATGACCGAGCCATCCACCGTGGCCCGAGGACCAATTAAAATACTGGTACATGCGGAATAATTCAATAGGGGCTCTCCTTTCTAAATTTGATTAGACTACAGTCCTAATTCTAGCATGTTTATTTTAGGTTCGATTAATTTCGGGGCGTTTTTAATTATTTTGTTTATAATTCTCATAAAAATAAATATTTATGCAGAAAGATTGCAAGCGCTCCGGGGCTTTGGTGGTTAGTTGACCCGGCAAAGCCCCTCCTATCGCTGGTCAACGGCCCGTCGATGTGGTTAAATAATTAAAACGACACAACGCGTGAGAGGAGTATAAGATGAGAAACACATTAGAAAGTAGACGTGAATTTGGGAAGCATCTCTTGATTTTAATTGGGTCCGCCCTGATTACCGCCATCGCCCTGAACGAATTTTTGGTGCCGGGGAAGATCTTTAGTGCCGGAATCAACGGGATTTCCCAGATCATTTCAACGTTATTAGAAATGGGTGGCATTCACCTGAGTACTGGGTGGTTCATCCTGCTGTTCAACATCCCCATCGGCCTGCTAGGTTGGTTCAAGGTCGGCCGGAGCTTCACCATCTACTCGATTGCCGTGGCGGTCCTGACCTCGCTACTGGCCATTGTGGTGCCCGTGAACAATATTTCCAACAATTCCCTGTTGGCTGCGCTGTTTGGTGGTATCCTGACCGGGATTGGTGTGGCCTATCCCTTGAAAAATGGGTTCTCGACCGGGGGCATGGATATCGTCGCCGTGGTGTTGGAGAAGACCACTGGCCGGACGATTGGGACGCTCATGATGATGATCAACTTTAGCATCGTGATCTTAGCCGGATTTTTATTTGGCTGGGAAAGTGCTTTATACACGATCATCTCAATTTATGCAATGTCGCGGGTCGTCGACAGCATTCACACCCGGCACCAAAAGCTGACGGCCTTCATCGTCACCACGAAGCAGGACGCCGTCATCGACGAGCTGAACCAGACACTGATTCGTGGCATCACGGTGATGCCAGCGTTCGGGGCGTACAGTCGCAAGGACAGTGCGGTCCTGATGACCGTCATCTCCCGGTATGAACTGTATGCCTTGGAGCACGCGGTCAAGGACGTCGACGCCAACGCCTTCGTGAACCTGGTCAACACCGTGGATATTGAAGGAAACTTCTACAACGAAACGGAACAGTTGAAGCTGAAGCAAGAAAGCGTTAAAAGATAAGCTGATTCTTGCTCCGACGCGGACTTACCGGTATAATATGACTATTCACATACAGAAGGGAACGAAATTAAATGCCAATTGTTAACATCGATTTGATTGCTGGTCGTTCACAAGACCAATTGAAGGCCTTGGTTCAAGACGTCACTGCTGCTGTGACCAAGAACACCGGCGCTCCAGCCGAACACGTGCACGTCATCTTACGCGAAATGCAGCCTAACCGTTACGGTGTGGCCGGCGTTTTGAAGAGCGACGAAAAGTAATAAATATTTGCGAAAACTTATAAACCGCCACCAAGTCCGATATACCGGTATTGGTGGCGGTTTCATTTTGAAAAACGTTTGGCTAACGCGGTCGTTTTCGGTATACTAGTAACAAGTGCGACATCACGGCAAAATTAGGCCGTCGCTAACGAACGAATGAATGGAGAGTTGAACGATGAGTGATCAACAATACATGATGGCAATTGACGAAGGGACGACGAGTACCCGGGCTATTTTATTCGACCGGCACGGCCAAATTGCGGGACAGGCACAGCGTGAGTTTCACCAGTACTTCCCGCAACCAGGTTGGGTCGAACACGACGCAAACGAAATCTGGAATGCGGTGCAATCCGTTATTTCTGATGCGTTAATCGATTCAGACGTACAACCTTACAAGGTCCGCGGTATCGGGATCACCAACCAACGGGAAACGGCGATCATCTGGGACAAGAAGACCGGCGAACCCATTTACCATGCGGTCGTTTGGCAATCCAAGCAGACCAGTGAAATTGCGGACCAGTTAAAGGCCGATGGCTATTCCGACGCCATCCACGAGAAGACCGGGCTGGTCATCGACTCCTACTTCTCCGCCACCAAGATTCGGTGGATCCTAGACCACGTTGACGGGGCCCAGGAACGCGCTGAACGCGGCGAACTGTTATTTGGGACCATCGATACCTGGATCCTTTGGAAGCTGACCGGGGGCCGGGTCCACGCGACTGACTACACCAACGCCAGCCGGACCATGCTCTACAACATCCATGATCTGACTTGGGACAAGGAAATTCTGGGCTGGTTGAACATCCCCGAATCCCTGTTACCAGAGGTTCGCTCCTCTTCCGAAATCTACGGCTACACCGCGGGCTACACGTTCAGTGGGGTTCAGGTACCGATTGCCGGAATCGCCGGTGACCAACAGGCCGCTTTGTTTGGGCAGACCGCCTTTGACAAAGGGATGATCAAGAACACGTACGGCACCGGGGCCTTTATCGTGATGAACACCGGTGAAGAACCCACGCTATCGCACAATGGGTTACTGACCACGATTGCTTACGGGCTAAATGGCAAGGTGACTTATGCGTTGGAAGGGTCCATCTTCGTGGCCGGTTCCGCCATTCAATGGTTACGCGACGGCATGCGCTTCTTTGAAAATGCCAGCGAATCCGAAAAAATGGCCGTGGATGCCCAAACGACGGGCGACGTCTACGTGGTCCCTGCCTTTACTGGGCTGGGTGCGCCATACTGGAACCAGGAAACGCGGGGCGCCGTCTTTGGCTTGACTCGTGGGACTACGCGGGAACAATTCGTCCGCGCCACGGTTGAAGCCATTGCGTACCAAACGCGAGACGTGGTCGACACCATGACCAAGGAGACCGGGTTGAACCTGCAGTCCCTGAGTGTCGATGGTGGGGCCGCCAACAACAACTTCCTGATGCAGTTCCAGGCGGACATTTTAAACACGCCGATTAAGCGGGCCGCTATCAACGAAACGACCGCTCTCGGTGCGGCTTATCTGGCCGGCTTAGCCGTGGGCTTCTGGCCCGACATGGACACGATTCGCGCGATGCACAAGTCGCGTGATGAGTTCGTGCCACAGATGGCCGAAGACAAGCGGGCGCGCTGCTACAACGGCTGGCAAGCAGCTATCAAGGCAACGCAAGCGTTCCATCAAGACTAATTGAAAATAAAACGAAACGGCTCACCACTGCAGCTTGCAGACGGGTGAGCCGTTTTTCGTTAAGTATGGAGAGATAGAGATGCGTAAAGGATTGTGGTTAGTGATTGGCGTGCTCATTGTCGGTGGCCTGTGGGGCTGGGTCGTGGTGAGTGACCCCAGTAGTGCGCAGGGCCAAGCCTATGCGGAACGCACGGTCAACCGGGATTTGCGGACCCACCAGTGGTCTAAGATTAAGGCCTTAACGGGCAACGACCAGCAGCTGTTGCGCCGCCTGCAGCAGCACCCTAAAATCACGGTGACCGTGCAGCCGGATGGCGATTGGCCGGCCAGTTGGTATATGGGAACCATCACCGGGACCAAGTGGCATCTGTTACTGAAGGTTCACCGGCAGAAGATTGATCCGCTGGGCCTGTTTTCCCGGTTTCGGGTGACCAAGATGTGGCGCGACAATTAATTAGCGCAATTGCCTAAAATGGCGCGAACGGTTTTGATGCGGGCACACCAGTCGTTTTCTAAGTAGTTGGTATACGGTTGGCTGAGCAGAAAGGCTAATAGCGCTTGTTTTTGCGGTTTGTCCAGGTAAACGAAGGTCCGCGGGGCCACGAAGGTTGGGTCGACCGTGCGCAACGTCTGCGCCGATAAGGTGGGCAGCGTCGCCACGGCTGAAATGGGGATGGCGATGCCTGCCGCGCCCAGGTAAGCCTGAATGGCCTGCGGGTCGTCGTGCTGGAGTTGTTGACCCAGCTGGGCGAGTTTTGCCGGCGCTGCCGTGAGTGGCTGGGCACACCGCACGAACAGTGTGACACCGCCGTGGGCTCCCGTCATATGCACGAAGCCCTGAAAGGCGTGCTTGAGAAAATGCTTGCGATACTCGAGCACCTTTTCGCCGAGCCGAATCTGTTCGGTCGGCAGGGGATGCAGGGAAAAGAGAATCGTGGGCAGGTTGGGGTCGTAAAGGGTTTGAATCGTGGGACGCATGGGGAAACCTCCTTTGGTCTTAGTTCTAGTTTACCATTGTCGCGGGCAATTCGTGTAGGGGCGTGACGGTTACCCGAAATTTTAGACGCGAAACTGGCCGAACGGGTTGCGGGAATTGTGCACGCATTCGGGTTACAATGGGGATAATCAATTAAGTTGTTGAATCATTGAAGGAGGAATCTGCGATGGCAGTCTTGACGGCGGCACAGAAAGTTCAAATTCTTAGCGACCTGGTGGCGATTCACTCGGTCAACGATAACGAGGTGGCGGTGGCCACTTACCTGCAACAGTTGTTGGGTGAACACGGTATTCAGGCAAAATTATTGCCGGTGAATGACAATGCGCAACGTCCTAATTTGGTCGCCGAAATCGGCAGTGGTCGGCCAGTCCTGGGCATTTCCGGGCACATGGACGTGGTCTCACCCGGTGAAGTTAGTCAGTGGCAAAGTGACCCATTTACGTTAACGAACCGTAATGACCGGTTATACGGTCGCGGGGCAGCGGATATGAAATCCGGGCTGGCCGCGTTAACGATTGCCCTGATTGAGCTGCACGCGGCCGGGCAACCCACGCACGGCACGATTCGTCTCATGGCCACGGTGGGCGAAGAGGTCGGCGAATACGGCTCCCAGGCCTTCTATGAGGCGGGGGCCATGGACGATGTCGATGCCCTATTGATTGGGGAACCCACCGGCTACAACCTCTTCTCCTCGCACAAGGGCTCGATGGATGTGCGGTTGACGGCCAAGGGCCTCGCCGCCCACAGTTCGATGCCGGAGTTAGGGGCCAACGCGATTGATCCGCTGCTGGCAATTTTGACGCAGGCCAATCAAGCCTTCCGGGAAACGGCCAAGGAAAACGCCTTGCTGGGTAAATTGGCGTTCAACACGACCATCTTCTCCGGGGGCAATCAGGTCAACTCGATTCCCGAAGCGGCCACGGCCGAGATGAACGTGCGGACGATTCCAGAATTTGATAACGCCGCCGTGCGCGAGACGCTCCAACACTTGGTCGACCAGCAAAATGCGCAGGGCGCCCAGGTGACCATGGACATCTACATGGATCAATGGCCGGTTGCAGAGCCGCAGGACAATCCGCTGAGTAATTTGGCGGCTAAGCTGGGGGAGCCGTTTGCCGGTGAACCGATTCCCAAGCTGCCACTGCCCGCCGTGACCGATGCGTCCAATCTGTTAAAGGATAAGGGCAATCAGTTCCCATTCATCGTCTTTGGCCCCGGTAGCAACACGGCCCATCAGGTCGATGAATATGTCGACCAGCAAATGTTCCTGGACTTTACGGAACTGTATCAACAGCTGTTACCCGGCTATTTAAACCTGAAATAATGAATTGTATCTAACAAAAAGTCGCCACCTCAACGTTTTGGGGTGGCGACTTTTGTGGCTTATTCGGCCAATTTTAGGTAATCTTGTAGGTAGGTAGCGAGGCCGTCGTGGTCGTTGTCGAGCGACGTGACGTCCTGGGCCAGGCCCTTGATGGCTGGGGTGGCATTTTGCATGGCCACCCCCCAACCGGCATAATCGATCATGGCCGTATCGTTGTGCTCATCGCCAAAGGCAATGATGTTCTTGCGCGCCACGTGGTACTGGTGGGCCAGGAAGTCCACCCCGGTTGCTTTCTGGACACCCTTGACGCCTAACTCCACGACGGCATTTGGGCCACCCCAAGGGGCAGCGTCGACTTCATCACTGAAGTTGTGTCGCAGGTAGCTCAGCAGGTGTTCTTGATGGCTGCGGTCAACCGCGACCGTCAAGCTCGTGGGGTTTTCGGTCAACGTCTTTTGGTTCAAGATTTGATTGGACTGCAAGACGGAGGGGAAGAAACCCACTTCGACAGGTTGGTCGCGCACGGCCAGGAAGAGATTCTTGCCTTCGGCGGCAATCATGTTGATGCCTAGTTCTTCACGGTGGGCCAACAGGTCGAAGGCCACTTCCTTGTTAAAGGTGTATTGGTATTCGTCCGACCATTGTTGGTGGGGGATGTGTCCCAGGCTGCCGTTAAAGTTGATCATCGGGCCCTCCAGGTGCAACTCGTCGTAAAAGTTGGCCGAGATCCGGTTCGGTCGGCCGGTCACGATGCTGACGATGTGACCCGCTTCTCGGGCTTGGGTCAAGACGCGCTTGGTCTTGGCAGAGATTTGAGATTCTGCATTTAAAGTCGTGCCATCTAGATCAATGGCAATTAATTTTCTTTCCAAAGAGAAACACCTCGCAATTTCGTTGGTTGATTGGATTCACGTTCAAAATAAAACTCGCCTTTACAACTTAACACATCTTTCTGAAAATAGCGACCATTTCACTTTCACCCGGGGTAGAGTTCGCCCGGTGAAACGGGTATAATGGGAACAGAATTTAAGACGAAGACTAGTAATATGTATATAACGCGTAGTGCTAGTCTATTCGCAATCCACTTCGACCACGAACCAAGTTGCTATGAACCTTAAGTGTATTCCACA
>NZ_BOLM01000036.1 GCF_016861605.1 Levilactobacillus wangkuiensis | reverse complement strand
AAATTAGCATAATCTAAATTGGCTTGACTGATGATTTGTTTACCTAGCCGTTGTTCAATCTTATTTTTTTCGTCCTTAATTTTTTGATTAAGGGCTTTTAATTTAGCTTCTTGTTTTTCTAAGTTACTTTGAGACATAACAATCCCTCCAATCATATTAGAAATAATCACCGAAACTATATCATATAAGAAACGTTAAGTCAAAGTATAAAATTTGAAATAGCGAAGCGGAAGGCATACACTAAGTTAAAGTTAAGAGAATCAGAAGACCGAGTGAAACGAGGTCAATGTGCACTTACACCCCACTAAATTTTTGTGGGGTAAATCGTGATAAAATCCTGTATTAGAAGTCGCCGATGGCGACAACAAGGTCAAAACCCATATAATCAAAGGAAGACGGTGACTGACATGGCAATATTCCACATGAGTTTTAGTAATATTAGTGCTGGTAAAGGACGAAGTGCGATTGCCAGTGCCGCTTATCGAAGTGGTGAAAAGCTATTTGATGATCAAGAAGGTCGCCACTATTTTTATGCCCGATCGATCATGCCAGAAAGCTTTATTTTGACGCCAAAAAATTCACCTGAATGGGCGAGTGATCGAGATCAGTTGTGGAATGAAGTTGAAAAGAAAGATCGTAAATCAAACTCACGGTATGCAAAAGAGTTTAACGTGGCTTTACCGGTAGAATTAAGTGAATCCGAACAGAAAGAATTACTGACAAAATATGTGCAAGAAAATTTTGTTGATGAGGGCATGGTAGCCGACGTGGCAATTCATCGCGACCACCCAGATAATCCGCACGCTCATGTGATGTTAACTAATCGGCCGTTTAATTCAGATGGAACATGGGGAATTAAGAGCAAAAAGCAATATATTTTAGATGATAATGGCAACAAAACATATACCGGAACTAGCAAGTACCCTAAGAGTAGAAAGATACTGATGGTCGATTGGGATAAAAAAGAAAAAATAACTGAATGGCGGCACAATTGGGCGGCAAGTGTAAATCAGGCTTTAGAGCAAAAAAACATTCCTGATCGGATCAGTGAAAAATCATTTGTGGAACAGGGAATAGCTGACACACCAATGCAACACGAGGGAATCAATAGCAAACGGCATGAAAGAAAGGCATTTAATCAACAAGTTAAGAACTATCGTAAGTCCAAAGCTGGCTATAAAAATATGCAGGAGAAAGTACTTAATCGAGGCCACTTGGATAGCCTAAGTAAACACTTCTCGTTTAACGAGAAAAAAGTGGTCAAAGAGTTAAGCCACGAACTGAAAACTTATATTAGTTTGGAAAGTTTAGATGATAAGCGGCGCATGCTATTTAATTGGAAAAACAGTACCTTAATTAAGCACGCTGTTGGTGAAGATGTCACTAAGCAATTATTGACGATTAACCAACAAGAAAGTTCACTAAAAAAAGCAGATGAACTCTTAAATAAAGTAGTTGATCGCACGACTAAAAAACTTTATCCAGAGCTTGATTTTGAACAGACAACCGCGGCTGAACGACGGGAATTGATTAAAGAAACTAATAGTGAACAAACGATTTTCAAAGGCAGTGAATTAAACGAACGTTTAATGAATATTCGTGATGATTTATTGGTCCGACAATTATTGACCTTTACCAAACGGCCATACGTTGGCTGGAAGTTATTAATGCAACAAGAAAAGGAAGTCAAAATCGAGCTTAAATATACGCTGATGATTCATGACGATAACTTAGAAAGTCTAGAACACGTTGATCAAGGTCTACTAGAAAAGTATTCACCAACCGAGCAGCAAAAGATTACTCGCGCAGTCAAAGAATTGCGAACAATCATGGCTGTTAAGCAAGTCATTAAAACGCAATACCATGAAGTATTGAAAAGGGCCTTTCCCAAAGGCGATTTAGATGAATTACCAATGACTAAACAGGAACAAGCCTATACAGCCGTGATGTACTATGATCCTGTTTTAAAGCCATGTCAGGCTGAAACAATTGAACAGTGGCAAGCAAATCCACCACAGGTGTTCAGTCCCCAAGAACATCAACAAGGACTAGCTTATTTATCGGGACAGCTTAGCTTAGATCAGTTAGAAAATCATCACTTACAACGGGTTTTAAAGCATGATGGCACTAAACAACTCTTTTTTGGCGAATGCAAAGCCGATCCGACGATTAAGAACAGTCAGATCGAGAAAATCCAAAAGCAGTTAAAAGGGCAACAAGCCAAGGACGACCAGTACAGAAAAGCAAATATGGGGCATTATCAACCGCTAAATTATAAGCCAGTTAGTCCAGACTATTACTTAAAGACGGCCTTTAGTGATGCGATCATGACTGTTCTATATGCTCGTGATGAAGATTACCAACGGCAAAAGCAAGAACGTGGACTGAAAGAAACCGAGTGGGAAATGACGAAAAAGCAGCGGCAACACCAAACCCGGAACCGGCATGAAGATGGGGGTATGCACTTGTAATTCAAATGTAAAATAAAAAAGCTATCAGCCCGATCGCTTAATCAGTTATATCAAGTTTGCAACGACAAGTTCAGCAAGCAAGGAACCCACAACAAAAATCAGAACTAAAAAATAAACTAAATGATATACACCATGAAATCAGTAATCGAACACAAAAACAGCTGCAAGCATTTGCTGAACAAAACCCCAAAATAAAGAAACCAGAAGTGACAAACAATTTACAGATAAGAAGGTGAGAGAATCATAAATAACCAGTTATTTGAAACAACTAAAGAAGAATTATACCACCGGCCTAAACAGTTAATTAATTTGAACCAATGGCTCCTCGTAACCATTAATACAGCTAAATCGATGATCGATAATACAGATAAATCTCAGTTTATTTATTTAAATCACTTTGTTAAATGTAGTACAACTAGAGATGTTCAGCAAATGTTTGACGAAATACAGGGGAAGTTTGGAAATATAAATTTTTCCCAACGCCATAACCCTAGGTACCTATATCTATGTTCTTTAGTAGCCAATTTTCCACTAATGCAACTTTCAGTTGAAAATTGGCGGTTAATTAAAAATTTTATTTATGTTGATGATTATTTTTCACCTCGATTTAAAATTGAAGTGCAACACCTGCTCTACTAGACCAGTTCTTTATTCAGACTAGTCAAAAAGGCCATGAAGACCTATTCTTAATTCACCACAAACAAGAAAGAGGTATCTTCATGACCCGAATTAAGAATATCATATCTAATCAGTATCACCAACTCAATTTAGCTGAACGTGGTCGAATTGAATCCCTAAGGGACTTAGATTGGTCTATCCGCCGAATTGCCCAGGCCCTTCATCGTAATCCCAGCACGATTTCACGTGAATTAAAACGTGGGACAACGACACAGATTAACGCTAGTACTCATATCTTTGAACAGTCATATCTGGCAGAAACTGGTGAAGCAATTTATCGTAAGCACCGACTAAATAGCTGTTATCGTGGACTCTTTGATCATTGTCAAACCTTCTGTAATGCTTTGGTGACAGCTTTAAAAGCGCGTCCCAGGATGCATAGTGTGGATACTTTTGTCCACCAATTCAAGACTGATCACCCAAGGCTTGTCTGCCCCTCAACACCGACGGTGTACCGGTATATTGATGACCAGCGTTTAGCTATCCGCAATTCAGACCTACCAGCTAAACTACGTCGCCGGATTAAATGCCCCGGGGCAAAGCATCATCGAATCAATAAGAAAAATCTGGGCCATTCAATCGAAGAGCGTCCCGCCATGGTTCAAGCGCGTCAAGAGCTTGGACACTGGGAAGGTGACTTGGTCAAAGGCAAACGGGTTGAATCTGAGCCAGCATTAATGACTTTGACTGAACGTGTTAGTCGCTTAGAGATCATCGTTAAACTTCCCAATTATCATGCCGACACTTGCTTGAAAGCCCTCCAGAATACCTTATATGACTATGGAACCGAGCACTTTAAAACCATTACTTTTGATAATGGTGCTGAGTTCTCAAGCTTGAGTCAAGTCAAGGGAACTGACATCTACTTTGCCCATCCTTATTCACCATGGGAACGTGGAACCAATGAGAACACTAACGGCCTTTTGCGCGAGTTCTTCCCGAAGGGCAGATCCTTGGCTTCGGCCTCACTCATTGACATTCAGCTGGCTCAAGATACCTTAAACAACCGGCTACGGCGGTCATTGAACTATCGCTGCCCAGCCGATCTAATGCCTGAACTAGCTTAGCAACTAGACCACTTCTAAGAATAGATTCTTAGTGTTGCACTTGATTTGACAATTGAGGAAAAAAATGATTTTATTGGTAGCGTTAATAATAATTTGGGCAACCTATAAATTTTTTTCTTCATGGATTTGGTGGATATTAGGAATAATGCTGTTAATTGCTTTGTGGCGTTTTTTGACATCTTGGCCTGTCTTACTACTGATTGCTGGTGCATGCATTTTTCTATTGATTAAGCAGCATCGTGACAAAACTAAATCCAAGTCACCTTACGTTAATAAGAAAGTAACCGTTAATCAAAAGTTTCATTAGCACGACTAGTCCAATACTGATGACTATAAAAGCTGAAAAATTTAAGGGAGAAACTTGTATGTTAAAAGAATTCAAAGAGTTTATTTCACGTGGTAATGTAATGGACTTAGCAGTTGGTGTCATTATTGGAGCTGCCTTTACATCTATCGTTAAGTCATTAGTTGATAACTTAATTAATCCATTAATTGGTATCTTCTTGGGACAAATTGATTTTTCTGATCTTGCCTTTAAAGTTGGTAGTGCAACATTCAAGTATGGTGCCTTTATTAATTCCATTATCAATTTTCTAATTATTGCTTTTGTTGTATTCCTGTTAGTAAAAGGTATCAATAAAATTATGCCTAAAAAAGAAGCTTCCACTGCCCCAATCTCAATGGAAGCTCAATACCTGCAAGAAATTGCTGATATTTTGAAAAAAAATAATTCCCAAAAATAGGCTTTCTTTTGAATAAATTTAATCACGTCAACCTTGCACTTGTTTTTAACTTTTCCACAGGAATTTCAAAATTAAAGAAGTCCTCGATTTAAATTTCATTAATGAAATTTTCTGGATTTAATACAACGATTTTTCAAAACGGCCAATAGGGTATACCCTATTGGCCTTTTTTGATTCTGTGCTATACTAGGAATTACAAATGTTCATTAGAACTGTCCAAAAGGAAGTGCTGACAATGGCTAAAATTGGTTATGCTCGTGTGAGTTCCAAAGAGCAACATTTAGATCGACAGATAGCGGCCTTAAAAGGCGTTGATAAATTATTTACGGATAAATTAAGTGGAGCTAACACTAATCGGCCAGAACTGCAAAAAATGCTGGCCTATATTCGTGAGGGTGATATTGTAATGGTCACTGAATTAGATCGCTTAGGCAGAAACAACCATGATTTGACTAAGATCATGAACTCCATTCAAAATAAGGGTGCCACCCTAGATGTGTTGAATTTACCGTCCATGACAGGGATTGCTGACCCAAATTTACGTCAACTGATGACCAACTTGATTATTGAACTCTATAAGTATCAGGCCGAAAGTGAACGTAAGCGAATCATTGAGCGCCAGCAACAAGGGATTGCCTTAGCTAAGCAGCAGGGTAAATATCATGGGCGCAAACCCCAATACACCCAAGACGATTCCCGCTTGCAACATGCTTTTAAGCTTTATCGAGCTGGCATGAGTGACATTGATGTGTCCCGAAATACAGGTATTAAACGGACGACCTTTATTCGATACCGTGTGAAATACGGTATTAAAAGAAAATAGGGCCCCCTTTTGGTTAGCACATGTTAACTGAAAGGGCCCCTATTTTCTTTACTTAAAAGTTGTCTCAGGAATCAGCTTACATCCAAATTGTGTACAATCTATATTATGAGAACTAATTTTAGAGTATGATAAAGTTGATTAACAATTTCGATAAAGGCGATGATGGGATGAAAAGCACGACGAAATGGGTAACACGGTGGCCCGAACGAATTAGTTACGGCTTAAGTGACGCCGCCGATAATTTAGTCTTTCAAATGATGACGACCTATTTGCTATTCTTTTACACTGATGTTTATGGACTGACACCAAGCGCGGTGGCCATTTTATTTGTCGTGGCGCGGGTAGCTGACGTTGTTGAAAGTTTTGTCATCGGGATCATGATTGATCACACACATTCACGGTTTGGCAAGAGCCGACCGTTCTTCCTCTGGTATTCGTTACCTTACGTTATTTTTGCGGTTCTCACCTTTGTGACGCCTAACTTTTCGTATAATGGTAAATTAATCTGGGCATATGTGACGTATTTAGGCCTTGGATTTCTGTATACGGCTGTTAATCTGCCAATTACGTCAATCTTACCAACGATGTCGCAGAATACTCGTGAGTTGACGTTGTTGGGTGTCATTCGTCAATTCTTTGGCAGTTCGGTTCAAATTGTGGTGGCGGTATTCACATTACCCTTGGTTGCGTTCTTCGGCCACGGTAATCAGCAAAAAGGGTTCTTGGGCACAATCATCGTGTTTAGCCTGATTTCATTTCTTTTGATTATCAACACGTTTGTCCATGTTCGCGAACGGTTCGCGAATCCTGAAATTGCCCATCAACCGTTAACAACTGTCCTAAAAATGTTGAAACATAATCAGCCATGGATCGTTATGTCAATCGTGATTCTCATGTACTGGCTGGTGACGGCAATTAAGAATCAGACAACCATTTACTATTTTAAATATACGGTGGGAAACGAAAACCTGGTACCACTAGCTAACAGTTTTACTCTGGCAGCGTTAATCGGGGTATTGCTGATCATTCGAATTACCGAGGTTCGCAGTAAGAAGCAAACGATGCTTCGCGGTATTTTAATGGCGCTGGTTGGTCAAGCCGTGATTGCGATTGGGGTTTATACCAAAATACTGTGGTTCTTGTTTGGCGGTGTCTTGATTAACTCGATTGGCAATGGGATCATTATTGGCCTCGTCTCAATCATGATTGCTGACACAATCCGTTATGGTGCCAGCATGGGGATCCAAGCCGAGGGAATTCTGGCTTCAACGGATGACTTTGGCGTTAACGTCGGCCTTGGTGTTGGCGGCTTGATTACAGCTGGTTTGTTTCACTTTTCGGGTTACGTTGCCAATCGAACCCAGAATGCCGCAACTCTCACCATGATTAATTTGAATTATGTTTGGATTCCGTTGGTTATTTATGTGGGGATGTATTTTGTATTGCGGCTTTATGATGAGGGGCGGATTGAACGAGCAATAGAAGCAAGAAAATAAGTCCGAATTATATTCTAAATAATAGTTTTTGATTTGCTAACTAACACCGGTGCGGTGTGATATTATTGGTTCTGGTGCAAATTTTCCTCGCTGACTTGATTTTAGTATACTGGGTGCCAAGAAACGAGGGATTGCGCGCATGAATCACTTTAAGGGACGCCACTTTCAAAAGGACATCATCTTAGTAGCCGTTGGCTACTATTTCAGATTCAGTCTCAGCTATCGTGACATCGTTGAATTGCTTCGGGATCGGGGTATCACTGTTCATCACACCACGGTCATGCGTTGGGTTCATCACTATGGCCCCATCTTTAAGGCTCTATGGCGTCGGCATCAAACAGCTCACGCTAAAAGTTGGCGAATCGATGAGACCTATATTCGAGTTAAAGGCCGTTGGGCCTATTTGTATCGCGCTATTGACAGTAACGGTTTGACCATGGATTTTGAGTTACGAAAACACCGCGATTATACCGCATCCTATCACTTTTTGAAGCGTCTCTTGACGACCAATGGTCGGCCTGATCGATTAGTCACTGATCAATATCGGGCAACACTGAAAGCAGTGAAGCAAATTTATTGAACAAAATATGATAGACATTAAGTAATAAGTGTTACCCTTGAAAATGTAATGAAGAAACTATTGTGTTAGGAGGATTTTATGGATAAACGTAAAATTGTAATTGTTGGTGCTTCACATGGTGGTCATGAATCAGCAATTGAGCTGTTGGATAAATATAATGATGTAGATGTAACTGTTTATGAAGCTGGCGACTTTATTTCATTTATGTCCTGTGGTATGCAATTATACTTAGAAAATAAAGTTACGGCTGAAGATGACGTCAGAAACTTTGCTCCTGAAGATGTTGAAAAGAAGGGCGGTCATGTTTATGCCAACCATGAAGTAACCGCGATTCATCCTGAACATAAGACAGTAACAGTTAAGGATTTAACCAATAATTCTGAAGAAGAAGTTCAATATGATAAGTTAATTCTTTCATCAGGTGTAACGCCAAAGGTTTTACCAGTACCTGGCAATGATCTTAAGAATATCTATTTAATGCGTGGACGTGATTGGGCTTCTAAGTTAATGAGTGCTGTTAACAATCCAGCAATTAAGAATGTTGCTATTGTTGGTGCTGGTTATATTGGTACTGAAGCTAGTGAAGTATTTGCTAAAGCTGGCAAGCATGTAACTTTAATGGACATGATTGATCGTCCATTAGGAACTTACTTGAACCCTGAATTGCTTGATGTTTTGGAACCTACCTTTAAGAAGAATATGGACTTGAAGATGGGCGTTAAAATTGAAGGCTTCAACGGTAATGAAAAAGTTGAAAGCGTCAAGACCGATCAAGGCGATATACCAGCTGACTTGGTTGTTGTTTCAGCAGGGGTAACTCCTAATACTGATTGGATAAAGGGCACAGTTGATTTAGATCAAAGAGGCTGGATTAAGACTGATCCATACTTGAGAACGAATGTTAAAGACGTTTACGCTATTGGAGATGCAATTTTGCCACTTTCTATTCCAGCAGGTAAGCCAATGCCAATTGCTTTAGCTACTACTGCTAGAAGAGAAGCACAATATGTGGTTGATCATATCTTTGAAGATAAGCCAGATCGCGCTTTCAAGGGTGTTATCGGTGCTTCAGCTCTTAGCGTCTTTGACTATCACTTCGCTACTGCGGGATTAAATAAGTTTTCAGCTGCTAAGAATAAGCTTGATTATCAAACTAGCTTCTATGAAGATCATATGCGTCCAGCTTATGTCCCAGAAGCAGATAATCCTAAGGTATATGTCAGCTTAACCTTTAATCCATATACTCACCAAATCTTAGGCGGTGCTGTCCTTTCTAAGTATGATATTACTGCTCAAGGCAATGTTTTAGCTTTGGCAATTAGTCATAAGATGCGCTTGGAAGACTTGGCTGAACAAGACTTCTTCTTCCAACCAGGATTTGACCGTCAATGGAGTTTGCTTAACCTAGCTGCTCAACATGCATTAGGTATGGCAAGATTCTAATTTAATCGTTAATAAAAATAAATTATAAAGATAAAAACTAGTCATGTTTTTAACGGCTCTTTGTCAAATGGTGTTGAAGGATAGTTTCTATCCTTTGGAGATCTCCTCGTGTGGGAGATCTTTTTTGTTTTTTTATTAGTTGCGGCGTTTAATCTGGTGTGTCGTCTGAATATCGTACTTGAAGGCATAACAAATAAGCCTACCATCGTGACGTTATTGTAAGCAGTAAATAACTGACCGTATTTTCCGCGGCCGCCATATGGACTATGATTACCTCATCAAATAAATTGGTGAGGTGTTTTTGATGGATAAACAACCAGATATTGTTCAAGTAAAAGTCGGTCGGGCTCCAGAAAGCCCAGCTCCTGGAGCGACTAAAGCATTGCAAATCAGAGTCGACAGCAATAAATCAGTCATTGTTTACAATCACATCAACGGATATATTCTCGATGCTTTAATGAAGGCGGTGTTCCCACATGATCATTGATACCAGCCAAATCAGCCAAATTTACCTGGTTTGTGGTAAGACAGATTTGCGCAAAGGTATTGATGGACTCGCGGGTATCGTTCAGGAACAATATGACTTAGACCCATACTCGCAGGCACTATATCTCTTTTGTGGCACACGTAAAGACCGCTTCAAAGCCCTGTATTGGGATGGTGATGGCTTCCTACTACTGTACAAGCGGTTAGAAAATGGCCATTTACAATGGCCAACCAATCAACTCGCGATTCGTAGATTAGATCCACGGCAGCTGGTTCGCTTGTTGAGTGGTTGGGCGTTAGATGCGACTGTTCATAAAGTATGCCCTCCAGGACATTGAAAATGCTTTCTAGTTTGTCAGATGAGTGGTAAGCTCAATGATAATAACGATACATCAAGGAGGTGACACCTATGGCAGAATCAGAAAAAGATCAAAGAATCCATGAACTTGAAGCGGAAATTGCGACTCTCAAGGAACAGCTGGCTTACTTCACTCGAAAAATCTATGCGAGTAAATCCGAAACAATAGATCCCAATCAAACGTCACTATTTGATGAGAAAGATCGTGTTTTTACCGAACCAGAGCAAACTGGAGACCAAAGCAGCGCCGCATCAAATCAAGTACAGCCAAAGAAATCGAAGAAAAAGACGCGGCAAGAAAAAATAGATGCCAAGGTACCGGTACGCGTAACCATCATTGAACCAGCTGATGGTAAATGTCCAGCAGGACATTCAGACATCACGCCGATTGGAAAAAAATATGTGCGAGAAGAATTGCATTTCGTTCCAGCGTACGCATACCTGGAAAAGATCTACGAACAAAGTTATAAGTGTGAACAGTGTGCTGAGAATACAGCAACATCTGGCTTGTGGAAGTCGCTGGTGCCACCAGCCTTGTTTCCGCATAGTTTGGCTTCTGTCTCCTTAGTAGCAGAAGTTATCTATAATAAGTTTGTCTTGGGTGTACCACTATATCGTCAGCTATCTGAGATTAGCCGTTTAGGCTACCATACGTCTGAAGCGACCTTGACTAATTGGGTTATCAAAGCCGCCCAACAACTGACACCACTCTACGAAGAATTTCATCGGCAATTGTGCTCAGCTCATCACCTGCAAGGTGATGAAACGCCAATCGAGGTTCTGAGAGAGCCCGGCAAGGCTGCGACATCAAAGTCTTACATGTGGGTGGCACGTACGCCAATCAAAGAACCAAATCCCACCGTCTATTATGCATATGGTGCCACCCGTTCAGGCGCCTTTGCCCAATCCGTATATGAAGGCTATCAGGGCGTTTTACAATGCGACGGATATAGTGGCTACAACCTACTAGGTACGGGTGTGCACCGAATGGGTTGTTGGGCCCACGTTCGACGTAAGTTCTATGACGCGAATCAATCGCATATCAAGGGAGCCCAAGAACTACTTCACTTGATTGACGAGATGTTCGCTCGAGAACGAAAATGGCAGGCCTATTCACCACGAGCACGCCGGCGACGACGCCGTAGTTGCTTGAGAAAAATTCTCAAGCGTTTTTGGCGCATTGTGGATCATACCGAGGTATTACCACAATCTCGGCTGGGAAAGGCGATCACTTACGCTCAAAGTCAACGGCCATATCTTGACCGGATTATTAATGATGGCGTTATTGACTGGAGTAATAATGCTTCTGAGCGTAATATGAAGAGTCTGGTGATTGGGCGTAAGAACTGGTTATTTAGTACCAGCACGCAAGGTGCCGAGTCAATCGCTATTTGGATGACATTTATTGAAAGCGCCAAGGCCAATCATATCGATCCGCGTCAATATTTGACGGATTTATTAAAAGCTTCGACAGTCCTACCAGCATTTCCGAAACCGGAAGAGTTGGCGGTTTATTTGCCATGGAATTATCGAAAATATCAAAATGTGGACCAACGGACAGACGTCAACGAGTCCCCGGCGACGACGTTCGCCGCATAGCCAAAAAGAAAGTTCCCCACGCTTCTCAGAACCGAGAAGTGTGGGGAACTTTCTTTTTGTATTCACAGTAACCTGTAGAGAATAAGGCAATACGGCCAGTTATTTACTGCTTACAGAAAATGTACGGTGCTCACTACTCCAAAGTCACGGTTTCCAACATGACTAAAGCCGTCAATGAACAGGTTCAAGCTTTCCAGCAACGTCGACTGGCTTCACAATATG
>NZ_BOLM01000035.1 GCF_016861605.1 Levilactobacillus wangkuiensis | reverse complement strand
TGTGAAACTCGCCTCAAGATGAGATTTCCCATTCCTATATGGAAGTAAGACCCCTGAGAGATGATCAGGTAGATAGGTTGGAAGTGGCAGCGTTGTGAGACGTGAAGCGGACCAATACTAATCGGTCGAGGACTTAACCAAGTTGAAAAACGTGGTGTTCTCATAGAAAATAATTTGATGATATCTAGTTTTGAGAGAAGAAGTTCTTTCATAGTGTAGTGGCGATAGCCTGAAGGATACACCCGTTCCCATGCCGAACACGGAAGTTAAGCTTCAGCACGCCGATAGTAGTTGGGGGATCGCCCCCTGCGAGGATAGGACGTTGCTACGCGATTATTCCGGCATAGCTCAGTTGGTAGAGCACCTGACTGTTAATCAGGTTGTCGACGGTTCGAGCCCGCCTGCCGGAGCTTTATAATGGAGAGTTGTCCGAGTGGCTGAAGGAGCAGCATTGGAAATGCTGTAAACGGGTACTAACCTGTTTCGAGGGTTCGAATCCCTCACTCTCCGTTTAAATAGTATGACCCGTTGGTCAAGTGGTTTAAGACACCGCCCTTTCACGGCGGTAACATGGGTTCGAATCCCGTACGGGTCATTTTTGGAGGATTAGCTCAGTTGGGAGAGCGTCTGCCTTACAAGCAGAGGGTCACAGGTTCGAGCCCTGTATCCTCCATTAGATAACATAACACTTTAATTATGGTCCGTTGGTCCAGTTGGTTAGGACGCCTCCCTGTCACGGAGGAGATCACGAGTTCGAGTCTCGTACGGACCGTTGTTATGTTATTAACAATTTAATACACAACAAACATATATTACATGATGGTATGGCTCGGTAGCTCAGTTGGTAGAGCAATGGATTGAAGCTCCATGTGTCGGCGGTTCGATTCCGTCCCGCGCCATTCATGGTGGGGTAGCGAAGTCTGGCTAAACGCGGCGGACTGTAAATCCGCTCCTTCGGGTTCGGTGGTTCGAATCCACTCCCCACCATCATAGGGATATAGTTCAATGGTAGAACAACGGTCTCCAAAACCGTCGATGTGGGTTCAACTCCTACTATCCCTGTTTGTAATGTAATGGCGGTATTGGTGAAGTGGTTAACACACCGGATTGTGGTTCCGGCACGCGTGGGTTCGATTCCCACATACCGCCCTAGATTGGGGCATCTTGATTTATTCAGCTGGTCCAATCAGATTGGATAGGCGATTATGGTGGTATAGCCAAGTGGTAAGGCAGAGGTCTGCAAAACCTTCATCGTCGGTTCAAATCCGATTACCACCTTTGACTGGGTGTATCCAATCAGCATTTTTTTGCCGGAGTGGCGGAACTGGCAGACGCGCTGGACTCAAAATCCAGTGACCGTTGAGGTCGTGTGGGTTCGAACCCCACCTCCGGTATAAGAAGCTTCATCTCAGGAGTCATCGCATTAGGCGGTGGCTTTTTTTGTGCAGTTTTTAAGGTGTTTTACAAGGCATTCTCTGTTTGTTCCCACTTTTGATTGGCAATATCCTTAAACCTGAAGTCAAAATTCAGATGTTAGGGATGTTAGTTGTGCAAAAAAGATGGTGGCAAGCGGCCTTGGTCCTTGTAGGGTGTTTCGTTGGCTGGCAATTGGCTCAGGTGGGTGCTCAGGCGAGTTACAACTCTATGTTCGCCCGGGAAGGGTACTTCTCAATGCATGAGCGATTAGATGCGACCAAGACCTATGACCGCAAGATTAGTCGCTACAAGTCCGTTTACGTGACGCAAACAGCTAAGGGTAGGATTCGTAATGCGAGCTTGATGTTCTATGCCAAGCCACAAGGGCAGCATTTTACGCATTATGCGAGTCACTGGATCAATGTCCGGACCTTACGCAACGGAAAACTTTATGCGTACAATGATCAGACTGTTTATGGCAACTACTTGGTTGCCTACCACGAATTTGGTCGGGGACATGGGACGACAATCTATGCCGGTAAGCGGCCAGTGAAGCTGCATTACTCCAAGAAGGGTAATTTGCTCTTTACCTATCAGAAACAGACGCTGACGGTTCATTTGAACTCTGGTCAGGTAAATCTGAACGGTAAGACAACCAGTTCTAAGGCTAACCGGACATTTAAACGGGCTGTTCCCACCAAGGGAAATCGGACTAGTCGCTTGATTGCGGATGCTAAGCGTTATCTCGGGGTACCTTACCGGTATGCTGGTCGCGATGCCTTTGGTGGCCTAGACTGTGCTTCATTCGTTGATCAGGTCTACTTGGACGTTGAGCACCGTGATATTGGTGGCATGACTGGCGTGCAGCAGAAGTTAGGTAAGCACGTCGCGGTTCGTCATGCTAAGAAGGGTGATCTGTTGTTCTGGCAGATTGCTGGGCAGAAATATACGTATCACGTTGCTATGGCCATTGGCAAGGGTAAGCTGATTGAAGAGGCTGGCAAGTCCGTGCACGTTTCGAAGATTGCGAACCGGCATCCGCAGTTTGCAATTCATATGAAGTAAGTAGCTAAGGGAACCACGTCCGTGTCCATTGGATGTGGTTTTTGTTTGAAAGCAGACGGTGAATAGGCGTCAGTCCAGGATTACATACAGATAGACAGTTCTTATACCGGAGGTGGGTTTCGAACCCACGTGACCAATAGGGGTGTGAGGTTAAATGCCTTATCCGGATGACGTAATGTTTGTGGTCACACCCTATGGGATTGGCCTGCGAATAGGACTTATCCGGGTGATGTTGACCGTGCCAAATTAGCACGGAAATTAAACTATTGGTGAGTTTGAAGCAGATAAACAAAATAAGCGGGCTAGGATTGCGTGTTGGCAATCTTGGCTCGCTTTTCGTCTACGGATTAAGCTGGGGGATTAGGGCGCTTAGACGGGCGCCTAGTGCCTTAATTTTAAGCAAAAGAAAAACCCTAGCTGGACCGGCGGCTAGGGTTTTGCAGGTATTCGTCAATGTTAAGATAGTTGCGAATGATTAATCGTTGTAGGCGTCTTGTAAACCGACCTTGTCTTGGTGGTCGATGGAGGCGTAACGATCGGAGGCGTACATCACGCTGTCTTTGCTTGCAGAGTGGCTTAAGCCAAGTGCATGGCCAATTTCGTGGGTGGCAACGTTCGTCCGTTGGTTCTTGGTGTAACCGTACTTGGTTAATAAGCTACGGTTCAAAGTGGACTTAGCGGAAACGATTTTGTTATCGTCGTTACCTTTGTTTAAGTAAGAGTAGTTGGTGTAACCGGCTAACTTGCCGCTTTTAGTGCTTAAGGATTGGGAAGAGGTCAAGGTGATGTCGGCCTTTTCGTCGCCCTTAGCAGCTTTTAATTGAACAACGCCAACTTTGTTCCAACGCTTAACGGCGTTCTTCCAAACGCTCTTGTAGTAAGAAGATGTGTTGCTCGTTTTGTATGTAATCGTGGTTTGGTCCCAACTGCCCCAAGAAGGCGTTGGTTCGCTGGTAGCTGCGGCGAAGATGGTTGAGCTGCAAGTGGCTAAGGTGACAACCAGAGTGGCGATAACTAAGACGGTCCATTTAACAATTTTCTTTAACATTTTGAATACCTGCTTTCTTTTAAATCCGAATGATTTGCATTTCAATTGCTTACTATCTTATTGACTATGGTTAGTATAAAACGAGAAGCAAAAGAGTTGGACGGACACATCTGGTGGGGTGGACAGTTTCTAGGGGACAATATTGTTAATGTGGCTAGGACTTGTATCATTTAAGCGATTGTGTGGCGACGAATGGTTACACAATAGGGATTGTGGCAGTAAGTGACCTAACGAATCGACCGGTAATTTCGTGAATTTAGGCCATAAAAAAAGCCCGGTAGAATCAACCGCTTTCAACGATTGCTCTGCCGGGCTTTAGCCAGGATATCAACAAAAATATGGAAGTGTAACGAACATTGCGTACAAGATAACCGTTATACTAGTCAGAAATCACAAATATTTGACCGCCGTGCCGTATGCGGCGACTGATTGCATATCGGTGCCAATCGATCCGGAATCAAACCGCATCATGACCACGGCATCTGCCCCCATGTTGGCGGCATTTTGCTTTAACCGATCAACTGCGACATTCCGTGCTTCATCCAACATCTTCGTGTAGTCCTTGATTTCACCACCGACTACGTTCTTCAAGGATGCCCCAATGTTGCGAATCACGTTCTTGGACTGCGTGGTTAACCCAAAGACTTCGCCGATGACCTGGTACTCCTGACCAGGGATGCGTTCCGTTGTTGTTACTAAAATATCTGCCATCATAAATTCCTCCTCTGTGACTGCTTTCACTATACCTAGCGGGGCACGAAAAGGCAAGGTCGATTGCTTGGATGATCTAGATGGTGACTAGTGGAGGCTGACAACTAGGTCCGGGTAAACGTGAAATAACTAGAATCGGCTGTGATCACTGGTATGACTAGTGTTCAGACACTTTTTTATTAAATGACAAGTCAAATTTCGAAGGATTCAGCAGAAATTACGGCTTATTAATAATAAAGACTGTTAATCTGGGAATGCACGTGTTACATTAATAGGCGTGGAAAGTCTGTAACTAAAGGTACCACCAGGAGGAACAATAGTTATGGAAATGTTCAGGACGGAAGATGAGTCACAGGCATACCAAGACGCACGTGACCTCGTTAATTCCGAATTATATCGGTCGTTGGAAGGCGATGAACGTGACGCGGTTGAACATTTCTTTGAAGTACAGCACGCTTACCATGCAATTTCCAGGCAAGTCGAAAAAACCTTGCATGTTTCCCTAGCCTTTTATCAACAGAATCACCTGTTCTATATTGATATCAGCGACCTAACCCACTACCGCATGGATTTCCTGAGCACGAAGGGGCGGTTCCTCCGAGATGCGGTTGACGCGACCTACCAGTTAGAAATTTGGGACCGCGAGTCTCACAGAAAGCACGCCTATTCTGGCGACGAACTGACGCGGATGGATTGCGAAGACCTTAAAAAGGGGACCGTCGTGGAGACATTGACGTATGGTCGCTTGGATTGCCGGGTGCGGCGGACGTTTAGCTTGCAAAATGGGCATCTTTTCTGGGACAAGGAGCAGTTCTACGTTGCGGGCAAGCCGGTTGAGCTGACAGATGGCCTCATGATTTTACAACGACGCTTAACTGAGGAGACCGTTTGGTTTAGCAAGGGGTTATTTCGGATTCGCGACTTTACCTGAGCACCAGAGCTCTGGAGAAACTTCCAGGTGCTTACATAGTAGTAGAAAGGCAACAAAAAATGCCCAATCACGTGTTGTGGTTGGACAGGTTAATTGGCGGTCGAGTGTAGTGACAAACGATTGGTTAGTGCTTGTTGCGTCGCCGTGATTTGGCCCCGTAAGAGGTCCTTGTGGGCGACCGCAATCACATTATTCAGGCCCCGGAGATGCGTGGTGACGGCCAAGATGTGGTCGTCAACCAGGTAGATGGGTTCCGGCGCAATCGTGAGGTCCCAATGGTGTTCTGCGTGCACGGCAGTCTGGGGCAGGCCCAAAGCCACCGCTAAGTTTTGACAAAAGTGATCAATCAGAGCTGCATCCACGATTCGGTTACCGGTGAGGGCGGGTTGAAATTTGCCACTCAGGATGTCGCCAATCACTTTGATTTCCGTCATTTTGGTTCCTCCATTACTAGATGATGCCTCATTCTAGCACGGTTTAATCGTCAAACGGTAGTGTGTTTGCTTGGGTTTAGCGAAACTTTAAAACTCTGTGTCTAAACAGTCAAGTGAACAAATAGTTAACGAAGAATCAAAATGCCGGCGAGCAACTGGCACAGTCCCGAGAAGACCAGCCGGTAACGCACGCTCAGACGGGGCTGTAGCCACCAATGGGCAGCCACGATGAGGATGAGGGGGACTAGGCGCCAGGTGAAGCCGAGAACCACTAGTGAGAGCACAAAAATTACCGGTGTGATCAGGGTCAACCGCCAATCCCGTTCGCCCGTTAAATAATAGGGCTCGAAAAAGGTCAGGTAACTGGCCATCAGGGGAATCAACGGGGTGAGAAATTGCACGGCAAGGTAGTGATTACGCAGGAAGAAGAGCAGGACGGGTACCCCATAGCCGGCTAGCACACTGAAGACAATCAGGCCGTACGTCGATTGCAGGCCTAACTGGGGGATGCAGGCGAGGACCAGGAAAATACACAGCAAGAGGGCAAATGCCTGGACCAAGTGATCGTTAGGGGCCGCCAAGATGCCCAGGGTTGCCGCGGCCACCACCAGAATCGGCCCAATGTGTGACTGGAAATGGCGTTTCAATAATAGGAAGATACCCGCAGCGACCAGGACCCCGTAGCCGGCAAGATAGAGCTTGACGTCCGTGCCCAAAGGGGTGCCGGTACTAGTGGTCGCACCGGCCAACCACCAAAGAATATTTTGACAAATTGTGAAGCAGAACAGCTGTTGGACCGTTCGGTTTTTGAAGAAGGCCATGAGAGTGGTCATGGAATCGCTCCGTTTCGACTGGTTATAGTATTGCCTTTTATCTTAGTGATAAATCGGCCGTTGGTCAACGATTGTTTACGGATTTTTTGGCGGCTTCCTTTTAAGTCGGCCGGATTTGTGTTAAAATTCTTGAGTTATGAGTCAATTCCCGATAGGATTCACGGACCTTGTGAAGCTGCCTTGTAACCGAATGGCGTCGAGATTATCGGTCAACTCGCCGTCAACACTATCTAGGGGGAATATCCATTGCAAGAAAGACATTTATTTACTTCGGAATCTGTTTCTGAAGGCCATCCCGACAAAATCGCCGATCAAATCAGTGACGCCATCTTAGATGCGATGCTGCGACAAGATCCAGATTCACGGGTTGCCTGCGAAACATCCGTTACGACTGGCCTCGTCCTGGTCTTTGGTGAAATCTCAACCAAGGCCTACGTCGATATCCAAAAGGTGGTTCGTCAAACCATCAAGGAAATCGGCTACACGGACGGTCAATACGGGTTTGACGGCGATAACTGTGCCGTCCTCGTGGCCATCGATGAACAATCACCTGACATTGCGCAAGGGGTCGATGACTCTTTGGAAACGCGTGAAGGTGACGAAGATCCATTAGACAAGATTGGTGCCGGTGACCAGGGGTTAATGTTCGGCTATGCCGTTAACGAAACGCCTGAATTAATGCCTTTACCAATCGAACTGAGTCATGCGTTGATGCGGCGGATTGCCATGCTGCGGAAGACCAACGTCATTGACTACCTGCGGCCAGATGCCAAGGCTGAAGTGACGGTTGAATACGATGACAACGATCGCCCATCACGGGTTGACACCGTTGTGCTGAGTACCCAACATGATCCTGACGTGACCTTGGACCAGATTCGCCAAGACGTCATCGATCAAGTCATTAAGCCAGTGATTCCAGCTGAGTTGTTGGATGACAAGACGAAGTACTTCATCAACCCAACCGGTCGTTTCGTTATCGGGGGTCCTCAAGGGGATGCCGGGTTGACGGGTCGGAAGATCATCGTTGATACCTATGGTGGGGCTGCTCATCATGGTGGTGGGGCCTTCTCCGGGAAGGATGCCACCAAGGTTGACCGTTCAGCTAGTTACGCTGCACGGTACATCGCCAAGAACATCGTGGCTGCTGACTTAGCGACTAAGTGTGAAGTCCAAATTGCCTACGCCATTGGGGTAGCGGAACCCGTTTCCGTTTACATCAACACATTTGGCACCGGGACCGTTGCTGAAAGCAAGCTGAACGCTGCAGTGCGTGACTTGTTTGACCTGCGTCCAGCCGGTATCATTCAGATGCTTGACTTGAAGCGGCCAATCTACAAGCAAACCGCTGCGTACGGTCACTTTGGTCGGACGGACATTGACTTGCCATGGGAACACCTTGACAAGGTCGACGCCCTGAAGGCTGCCGTTAAATAAACCACTGAAGGGTCTGGGATAAACCTCCTGGGCTCTTTTTTTGCACCAATTTACCGATGGCCAGTACCTGAGCTTTTTCGTTATTTTGAGTCGTGCCCCTTGTATTTTCAGGACGAACCCGCGATAATTGGTGTATTACTGAAAAATCAGAAATTGGGCAGTAGCAGCAATTGGCTACGTAAAACCGTTGGTGGTGGGGCCAGCGCTAGGAGGAAATTATGAATAAGAAACAAACGAACGTTGCCGTTGTGACGGGGGCTGTCTTCGTGGCAACCTTCATGTCCGCCATCGAGGGGACCATCGTCTCCACCGCAATGCCCACCATTGTCGGTGATCTCCACGGGGTGGCCCTGATGAACTGGGTCTTCTCAATTTTCCTGTTGACCAGTGCACTGGCGACCCCCATCTACGGTAAATTGGCCGATACGGTTGGCCGGAAATTAGTGTTCCTGGTCGGCCTGTTTATCTTTGTCCTGGGCTCAACGCTGTCGGGGATGTCCCACAGCATGGAAACACTGATTGCCTGGCGCGCCTTACAAGGTATCGGCGCCGGGGCGATTATGCCCGTCTCCTTTACGATTCTAGCCGATATTTATCCCGTCGAGCAACGGGCCCGGGTTATGGGTTTAAACGGCTCAGCGTGGGGTATAGCGGCCGTGGTGGCACCCCTGTTGGGTGGGTTCATCGTCGACCAGTTGAGTTGGCACTGGATCTTCTTTATTAACATCCCAATCGGCATCATTACCATGGGACTCATTTGGTTCTACTTAAATGAATCGACTGAGCGTAAGGCCTTCTCAATGGACTGGTTTGGCTCACTCTGGCTGTCCGTTGGCTTGTTAGCGATGATGCTAACGTTCCAGCTGTTAGGTGAGGGTGAGATCAACGTTCTGTGGGTCGTCGCCGGGTTTGTCGTGGCTGTCGTGGCTTTCTGGTTGTTTATTCGCCAGGAAAAACGAACGGCCGACCCGCTGATTCCCATGACGCTGTTTGCCAATCGGACCTTTGTGATCCAAAACCTGATTGCGGCCCTGTTAAGTGGTTTCATCATGGGCTTTGAAGTGTATCTGCCAACCTGGACCCAAGGGTTGTTAGGCCTGTTGGCGTCGCAAGCTGGATTTGCCATCACGCCCAGTTCACTGATGTGGATTGTGGGGTCATTTATTGCGGGTAAACTCTTATTGAACCGTTCCCCCTATAATATCGTGAATATTGCGTTGACGCTGGTTCTGATTGGGGCGGTCACCATGGCCCTGATTCCAGCTAGCACGCCGTTCTGGTGTTTCTTCGTGATTGCCGCCATCTGTGGGACCGGCTTTGGGATTACCATTACCACCACGACCGTGACGGTGCAAAGTAAGGTGGCCGTTGACGAGGTGGGGGTCGCAACCTCATTTAACACGCTGTCTCGGACGCTGGGCCAGACCATCATGGTTTCCGTCTTCGGCATCATCATGAACCTGGAAATGGCGCGCGGGGTGGCGAGTCATCCCGGCACGACCATGGGGATGATGAACAAGTTAATTAACCCCCAGACGGCCAAGGAGTTGCCAGCTCACCTGCTGCCAACGTTGCATGGTATCCTGTACCAAGGCCTCCACGTGATCTTTATCGCAGGTGCCATTCTGATTCTCGTGTCCTTTGCCGTGAACTTTTTCGACCGCAAAGATACGGAACAGGTCACCGGTCATCAGGGGTAATTAGTCCCGTTTTTAATTAATTTACGGTATAATAATGCTAAACGACCAAAAAGTGGAGGCGATAAGATGTTTGAAAGTAATCACGCGCGGTATGCCAGTTATGGCACAGTTGCGGCCTTGCCAGGCGATATGATCGACGCTGTCTGGCAGATTATTGATCACGACCTCCAGGGGTTGTTTCCGTTAGATAATCTGTTAACGTTTAGACTGCACAATAATCAGGGCAACACGACCTTTGAGTACGTCCAAACGGATGATGATGATGTTACGTTACGGGCGGGGTTTGACACGCAGTTTGGCTATACGCCGGAGTTGCCGGAAACGGTTCTGGCTTACGATGACGGCGACAGCCAAATCATTCTGTTACCATCCGAAACTAACGAACATTAAGGGTAAACTGGTTTCTTACAGCGCCTCCGGGCTGGTGAAAATGGGCCGTGGCGCTGTGGGCGCACGCCCGGAGCCATAGGGCGGTCTCCGGGCTTACTTTGAGCCGAAGTTCACGTCTCAAAGATAGCAGTTACCTAAGCGGGGAACCCGCTAAGGTAACTCCCACGGCTGAGCCCATTTTCACCAGCCCTGTGGCTGACACGGGTTTAGCCCGCGTAATGTTCGTTCAGTATTCGTTGGATTTCGCCAGTTAGTTGGTGACTTGGCTAAAATTGTCATAAATGTATATCGAATTTTTATTGAATCCGTGGCGTTTCGCTGCGGATTCTATTTTTTTGCAAAAATAGATGGCAACTGTCCGACACAAAAAACACCAGCACGTGTCGGCTGGCCGACGGTGCTGGTGAAGAGTTAAATGACATTATTGAATTAGGCCAAAATGGCGTAGGCCGTGGACGATGCCGTCCGTGGTGTTGCTGGTGGTGACGTAGGCCGCCTTGGCTTTTGCTTCGGGGACACCGTTGCCCATGGAGATGGGGACGTCGACCTCGTCGAACATTTGCAGGTCGTTGTAGCCGTCGCCAAACGCGTACGTTTTAACGCCCTGTAAGCCGGCATCAGTGATCAGTTGTTGGATTCCGGATTGCTTGCTGACGCCGTGGACCATGGTGTCTAGGCAGCGGGGGTTGTTCCGAACCAGATTGAGCTGGTTGGCAAATTTTTCTTGGTACGCCCGATCCTTATCACGGTTAAAGACGTTAATGAAGTTAATGTCTTGGTGTTGGTACCAATCGGCGTCGACGACCGGATTCAGTCGCAACAGTTGAAAGTTTTCGACCGTGTCCGCATTGGCTTGACTTAACCGAAAGCCTTGGCTGGTGTAGTAGGCCAGGGGGTCACCCTGGGCCTTAGCAAATTCTGTAATGGCTGCTAGCGTGGGCTGGTCAATGACTGAAGCCGTCAGTCGCTTGCCCTCGAATTGGACGTAACTCCCGTTGGCCCCAACGACGGAATCAATTCCCGTGGCGTCCAACACATATTGAATCTCAAAAATGTTTCTTCCTGTCGCAATAACTGGTAAAATATGATGTTGTTGCATTTCGTGAATGGCAGCGATACTTGCCGGCAAAACATTCTTGTGATCGTCAAATAACGTGCTATCCAAGTCAAAAAAGACGATTGCTTGATACATATTTAGCCTCCTAAATGCTGATTCTCTACGGTTCTATTATACAGCAAGAGCCAAAGTTAGCGAAATGAGGGAAATTTTTTTGCCGCATAAATGTAGTAGTCGCCATTTTTATGTTACACTATATCTTGTATTTTTAATTAAAGAGGGGCTATCATGGTGATAATTACAGCTGGAATGATCGGTGTCGGTAAAACGACCCTTACTGGAAAGATTGCGTCGCACTTGGAAACTCAAGCATTTTTTGAACCGGTTGGTGATAACCCGGTTTTACCACTTTACTACCGGGATCCAAAGCAATACGGATTTTTATTGCAAATTTACTTTTTAAACAAACGGTTTAGCATGATTAAGCGGGCCCTAGCCGACGATAACAACGTCCTGGACCGTTCCATCTACGAAGATGCCCTGTTTACGCGGGAAAACAACGCGGAAGGTAACATCACGGATACTGAGCTCGAAGTTTACTTAAACTTGCTCGATAACATGATGAATGAACTGAGCGAATTGCCAAAGAAGGCCCCAGATCTGTTGGTTTACGCCGACGCTGACTTCGATACGATTTTACACCGGATCAAGAAGCGTGGCCGGGACTACGAACAATTCGATGACAACCCAGAGTTGGAATCTTACTACAAGAAGATGTGGACCGCTTATCAAGGCTGGTTCGCCGACTACGATGTTAGTCCTAAGATCAAAATTGACTTACAAAAATATGACTTGGACGTTCCGGGCAACACGGAATTAGTTCTGGGTCAAATTGATGACGCCTTGAAGGAAATTCGAAGCGACGCCACGGTTTAATGCTTGTTGAACGCAATGCCAACTCGTTAGGAGTGGGTGTTGCGTTTTTTTCGAATCGTTTTGTCTTCATCAGGTGACACTTGGATTTTCAGTGTCTTGGAATACTAATGACTAGTGAGTAACTGAACCTAAAACGCAACAATAGACTACCTAGCCAGCTAATAGGGCAATTTTTAATGTTACTTGCGTTGCGTTATAATGTTTATCAAAGAACTATATTAGGGGGGTAATTATTTGTTTAAGATGGGAAGTAAGACCGCGGTACTGTTAATGCTGCTAGGGGCTGCGGTTGGTGGTTTAGCGGTAACCAATGCTAGTGCCAAAACGTTCAAATCATATCCATGGAAATATGGGCTGAAAAAGAACAAAGTTTGGACAGCGCCAAGAGACGATGCTGCGCCGTTGTATTATACGAATACCAAGAAAAATGGGTACATATGGAATAGAAGTTTCACTAAGAAACTGCATAACATTAAAAAACTATCAGTACCCTGAATTATTCATACCTTCCAAAAAAGTCGTCAGTTTTCATGTTTTTCAAAAACTGACGGCTTTTGATCTTGCTTA
>NZ_BOLM01000034.1 GCF_016861605.1 Levilactobacillus wangkuiensis | reverse complement strand
CAAAAAGCTGGTTGAGGAAAATCCGAAGATTTTCCTCAACCAGCTTTCATTTTGGAGACTTATGTCACAGCCCCTTTTTTGTTTGCGTTAGGGCGTTGGTTGGCATCGCCTCCGGGATGGTGAAAATGGGCCGTGGCGTTGTGGGCGCACGTCTGGAGCCTAAGGACGGTCTCCAGACTTACTTTGAGCCGAAAACCACGTCTCAAAGATAGCAGTTGCCTAAGCGGGAAACCCGCTAAGGCAACTCCCACGGCTGAGCCCATTTTCACCATCCCTGCGGCTCACATTGGTTTGGCCCGTAAAAAAGCGGGTTCACTCGGTGGAGTGTTGGGCGGGTACTCAGGAGGTTAGTTTTGGTCACTAACACTGTGTCCTGCTGTGGGGCCGGTTCCAGCCTGAGAGGCGGGCTTCCACCTCGACTTTGAGCCATAAGGCGGTCTCAAAGGTCGTCCCATGCTCTAAGCTGAGAAAAGGCGCTCAGCTAAGACCATCGACACAGCTGTCTGGCTTGATCCGCCTCTGGTCACTGACACTGGCTTAGCGGGCTAATTTTCACCATCCCTGCGGCTGGGACTGGTTTAGCCCGGTAAAAATGCGGGTTCACTCAATGCTGGCGTTGGGCTAGTAATTCATGGCAGCCGCCTTTTGTTTCGATTGTGTCGTATGTTTGGAAGATACAATTGTATTGACATGTGATCAATAAGTAATAGTTGTATATAGCAATATAGCGTAGAATTGGTGTTCATGTCACTGAATCTAGATCGATTCGATTAAACTGTGATGGCCATCAGAAAAGGCTAAATTAGTGTGAGTGATCAGAGGCGGGGCAAGTTGACCAGCCTGGCTGCTTGAACCCGCCGGCGGTAACGATTATTAAAAGTTAGCGGTTTCTTAGGGGTTTAGGGGCTAGTCGGGTATAATAGAACTATTAAGGGGATTGGAGTGAGCTTCATGGAAGAAAAGAACGTTTTTCACATTAATGGCTACTTGGGTCTGATTTTGGTGCTGGTTGTCTTGGCCGGTGGCGTTTACCTCAGCGTGGCCGGGGTGCCCGTTTTAGGGGGATTGCTGGTCATCATTGCTGTTTTAGGAGCTAGCAGTTTAACCATCATCAGTCCTAATCAATCCAAGGTACTGACCTTCTTTGGCCGTTACATCGGCACAATTCGGGAGGCCGGGTTGTACCTGACCGTGCCGCTGACTAACAAGTCGACGGTGTCCTTACGGGTCCGCAACTTTAACAGTGAAATCTTGAAGGTCAATGACTTACAAGGGAACCCCGTGGAAATTGCGGCGGTCATCGTGTTTAAGGTGGTCGATACCAGCAAAGCCCTGTTTTCGGTGGAAGACTACGAACAATTCGTGGAAATTCAAAGTGAATCGGCCATCCGCCACGTGGCTTCTGAGTACGCCTATGATAATTTTGGCGATGGCAAGGAACTGACGCTGCGGAGTAATCCGACCGAAGTTTCCAACCATTTAACGGAAGAACTCCAGGAGCGGTTAAACGTGGCCGGGGTTGAAATCATCGAGACCCGGCTGACGCACCTAGCCTACGCCACGGAAATTGCGTCCGCCATGCTGCAACGGCAACAGTCCCAAGCCATCTTATCGGCGCGGAAAATCATTGTCGAAGGGGCGGTCTCCATTACGGAAGGCGCCATCGAACGGTTGGCGGCCGAAACCAATTTGGAATTAACCGATAGTCAAAAGATTCAACTGATCAACAACATGATGGTCACAATTATTAACGAACGGGGTTCTCAGCCCGTCATCAATACTGGGAAAATGGTCGAGTAACAGGCAGTAACCCGGTTAGCGTGAGGCTGAGCAGGGGGTGCTCGCGCCCGTAACTGGCGGCAAAAAGATTGAACGATGGAGGTTTCTTGATGGATGAACAGGTAGCACAGGTGTTGCAGGAGCTCAGCGACTTGAATACGCAGGTGCGTAATGGCGAGGTATACCAGTCATTGGGTACCCGGTTGGGCAAGATTATGGACGACATTCACCGGCGTCGGCGGACGGCTGTCCAGTTGCCAGACGATGGGGATGATATCCAGGACATTTTAGAAGAGCTGCGGTCGCAACTCAACGAGAATGTGCCGGTCACCTTGTCACGCTCCCAAATGGCCAACTTGATCGACCACCTGTCATCCCTCGACCCCGGTCTGCGGTATCAGGGCATCAATTTCTCCCTGTATGATGCCTTGCAGCAAAATGCCTTGGACAGCCGTCAATTGACCTATCTGTTCCAAAAGCTACGGGAACCGGCAGGCTTGTTTGACCACATCCTGGAGCCGGCCAATGCCGCCGTGTTTGGGCGTGCTGGTCGGGTGGCGATGTTAGCGGTGCTGTTACACTTCATTTCGCCAGAGAAGGTGCCGGTCGACCCGGACCTTCAACCGACCGTCGTCTTGGCGGCCGCTTATCTCTGTTTGGAAACGGACACGCGGGGCTTCGTGAACCACTACGGGTGGGCGCACGCCTTTACTGCCGCTACGGACCTCTTGAGCGTACTGGCTGGTAATCAGAATCTGACGCGGGCCGATAAGTTATTTTTGATGATGACCCTGATCGAACGAATCAAGCGCTTGAACACGCCACTGATCTACGGGGAAAACGACCGCATCGCCACGTTCTTAACGGAATTGGCGAACCGGCACGACCTATACGAGGAAACGCTGTTGCTGGCGCTCAAGAGTTGGCGGCAACAGGTCGCCTTACATCGCCGGCCGGATACGATTGCGGGCTGGAATCGGTTCTTTAATCGCAAGCGTTTATTGGACTCCTTGCGGTTGCAAGAGAGCCTCCCCCAGTCGCTTAAAGAATATTTAAACTCGACCATCGATTTTTTAGGCTGAATCGATTCTCAATTATTTCGAGAAATGGTATACTGAAGGCTAACCGAAATATATACGAATAGGATGAGTGACAACATGGAAACGAAAAGCAAGTTACACGTAGGTCTATTATTCGGTGGCAATTCCTCGGAGCATGACGTCTCTAAGCGTTCAGCACACAATATTTATGACGCAATGGACAAGGACCGTTACGACGTTAGTTTATTCTTACTGACCCGGGACGGCTTTGTTTTGAGCGATGCCGCATCTCGTCGCGTCTTTGATGGCGAAGACGAATTAACGGTGGCAACCGAGGAACAAGCCAAGGTAGACGCATCCAACCCATTGGCACCCATTTGGAATTTATCTCAAGCAAAGGACATCGATGTTTTCTTCCCAATTATTCATGGTAACTTGGGTGAAGACGGTACGATCCAGGGGCTTTTCCGGTTACTGAAAAAGCCTTACGTGGGGAGTGGCGTCTTAGCATCGGCTGTGGCCTTTGATAAGGATTTGACGAAGCAGGTCTTGACGGCGCACGGTATCCGCAATACTAAGTACTTGGTCTTAACGCCGGAAAACCGCGACGACTTTGATTACGCAACCGTTCAAGCAAAATTGGGCGATAACGTCTTCATCAAGCCAGCCAACCAGGGCTCATCAGTGGGGATTCACAAGGCGGGTAACGAAAAGGAATTTGACGACGGCATCGCTGACGCTTTCCGGTACGATTACAAGGTCTTAGTGGAACAAACCATCGACGGTCCCGAAGAAGTCGAAATTTCCATTTTGGGTAACGAAAAGCCACAAGCTTCCAAGCTCGGGGCCATTCGGGTACCAGATTCAGATGTCTTCTACGACTACAACAACAAGTTCGTGGACGCTAGCGGCGTGACCTTTGAAGTGCCCGTTAAATTGTCCGCTGACCTGACCGCTGAAATCACGCAGATGGGCTTAGATACCTACGCTGCGCTTGGATTGAAGGGGATGGCCCGGATCGATTACCTGGTCTCCAAGGATGGTGTCCCTTACGTCGGTGAGGTCAACACCTTGCCGGGGTTCACCAACATTAGCCTGTATCCACAATTGTGGCAGGCAACGGGTATCAGTTATGCCGACCTGATCGACCGTCTGATTCAATTAGGCTTAGATGAGTTCAAGTACCAAGACGAATTGGCCTATGACTTTATTCCGTTGGATGACAATTCAGCGGCATCAACCTACAAGCCAAAGAAGTAACAGATTTTACGAGAAGTCGGCGGAGCGGAAACGTTCTGACCGGCTTTTTTTGATGGGAAGGGGTGGAGTGGTGTGCAGTCTTGGCGAAATGAACTGAAACGGGCGTGGACGATTGGCATTCAGGGTCCGAACCTGGCATTGGGGTGGGGACTCGCCGTCCTGCTGGTTGCGGGGTTACGCCTGTTGGGGCAAGTGCCTGGGTGGCGCGTTGCCGGCGGCGTCCTGATCTTACTGACGCTGATAGTGGGCGCCTGGCAATTAACGCAGCTGGCCCTGACCCTAATTGGTCGCCGACCGGCCGCCTGGCAAAGCTGGCAACTGGTTTGGCGTAACAAGGGGACCTGGTTGTTAGTTGAACTGGGCCTGATCATCCTGACGTTGCCGTTTGGTCTCTGGGGGCTGAGCAGTCGCCTGCTGGTCCGGTTGCCGGTACCCGCGATGTGGGTCAACGCCGTTGGGTTACATCGGCGGCCGGTCGGTATCGTGGTTGGTATTATTTATGTGATTGTGGCGGGCTACTGTCTCCTGTGGGGGCCACGGCATTTTCGACGATTGACACCGCAGATCAGCCATCCCGGGACCTGGCGGCAGATGGCGGGCGCACTGTTGGTCACCGCGGGGTTGACACTGATCTGGCTGATTTGGGCAGAGTTGTTGGTCGGCTTGAATTGGTGGTGGGGGCCGTGCTTAGGTGCCGGGTGTGCGCGTTTCCTCGCCTGGGGGTCACTCAGCCTGATTTTGTTAGGTCTGTTACTGGTCACCGGGTTAAGCATGATCACACTGGTTTGGAGCTGGTGTGGGCAGCCGTCCGTCACCGGTCCGCGGGGCCCCCGGCGACAGATTGGCGTGTTAGTCGGGGTGATTGTGTTTGCTGCGGCCTGCATCAGTACCCAAGCCATTTACCAAACACCCCAGTTCTCCCAGATGGCTCTGATCAGTCACCGGGGCGTGGATCACGGTCACGGGGTCCAAAACACGTTGGGGGCGCTGCGCTATGTCAGCCGCCAACGTCCAACCTACGTGGAAATGGACCTGCACGAGACGCGGGATCATCAGTGGGTGGTGCTTCACGATGAAAATTTAGCCACCTTAGCAGGTCGAAACGTGACGCCGCACTCGTTGACCCTAGCCCAATTACAACGGCTGACAGTCCACGAGAATGGCTATCACGACCATTTAGTGAGTTGGGCGGTCTATCTCAGGACGGCAGAACGTCTTCATCAACCTTTACTGGTAGAAATTAAGACGACGCCGACGGATTCTAAGGGGATGGCGGCGCGCTTTGCCCGGGCGTATGGCTCGCGATTGGTCGCGGATCACTCAGCGGTCCATTCGCTGGATTACCGGGTGGTGACCCAGGTGAAACGCGCGGCGCCCCAGTTACGGGTAGGCTACATTACCCCGTTTAACTGGGTATCTCCGGCGTCGGTTCCGGCCGATTTTTACTCCTTCCAACGGATATCCGTTAGCCAGCAATTTATTCTGGCGGCACATCAATTGGGGGCGAAGGCCTACCTGTGGACGCCGGATTCCCGGAGTGGCATGACGCGGATGTGGGCGTTGGGCGCCGACGGTCAGATCACCAATGAATTGTCCCGGCTGCGGGGCGTGTCTCGGCAACGACCAGCGGCCAATTGGTGGGCAGTCCTGCAGAACTTTGTGTTCAGTTATTTGTGATGATGGGGGCTAGTTCTGGCATCGTCGGGTGTCGGACACAAGCATGAGCGTTAACTGGATTAATGACTACTGGCTAAAAAGAGTTATTGGAGAATAAACGAATAAAATCAACTAATTAAAGGATTATATCCGGTTAAAAGAGCCGTTTATAATTCTTTTTATATTAGAATGATAAAATGGCCTAGACAGATTAGAGTTCCTTAATAAACTGGCATATTTCTTGTATTCCGTGATAAATCCCTTATTATTAGTATTAATGATAAAGGAACCGGACTAGGCCATTATTTTTTCAGGGGAAGAGTTCTAGTGAAAAAGGGCGTCGACAGCTAGAGCTCTCAGTCAACGCGATTTAGACGTAATGTTCGGCTTTATCAGAATTGGCAACTGACCAGCGTTACAGTACGTGAGGGAGAGAGCAGATGCGGTTATTAGGGAATAAAGTTAAGCAATATCGAAAACAAAAAAATATGTCACAGCAAGAACTGGCTGACGGAATCTGCACGCAGGCAACCGTAAGCTTGATGGAAAAGAAGAACAAGATTCCAAGCATTAAGATCATGTTGCAGGTTTGCCGGCGACTCAACGTATCCTTAACGGACGTGTTAGCCGGGGTGGGCAGTAGCATGGATGAACAGTTTGACGAAATCTCATTGGCGATTCGGCGGAGCGACTATACGGCTGCGGCGGATTCCTTAGAAGAAATCGATATGAATGAGGTCGCGACGGCCTTTGACCGTGAACGGTACCATTACTACCGCGGCTTCATTGAACTCGGCGCGCATGGCCGGCCAGACGAAGCGATTTTTCACTTCAACCTGTTGCTGCACCGCTCGTACCAGATGCCTTGGGACCTGTACGCCATCGTGGGCAACGTGGGGATGGCCGCTGCGTACTTGAAGCGCGAGGAACTGGACAAGGCCCGTTACTACTTAGGCGAGGCCGTTAGCTACCTTGATGATTTCGAGTGGCACGATGAGATTGATTTCAAACGCCTGGTTTGGGCGCGTTATCAAATTGCCCAGATGTATTTGACGCTGCAACAACCACAGTTAGTGATTGAAAGCGTTGAGTCCGCCTTAGAGGCCGTGAAACGCCAAGCCTCTCTTTACCTGATCGATGTCTTGTACGAGGTTAAGGGACAGGCAGAACAAGCCCTGATGGCCAAGACGGCCGCCAAACGCAGTCTGATGATTGCCAAGACGTTGGCCCTGGTGACACACAACATTCCGTTACAGGAACGGTTGGCACCGGCCGCGGGTTCATCCGTGTTCGCAGATTAAGTTCACATTTAGCAGACCAGCAACCGAAGCAATTCGGCGGCCGGTCTTTTTTGCGCAAAAAAACACGCCGCTGATCAACAGCGACGTGAGAAATCATCAAAAATTAAATTAAGCTTCGGGGTGGGTAACCTTAGCCGGTTGGTTATTCAGGTCAGTCCGAACGACGATAACGTCGCAAACGGCGGTCCGAGTAACGTATTCGGTAACGGAACCAATCAAGAGGCGTTCAACGGCGTTTAAACCAGTTGCCCCAATCATAATCAAATCAGTGTCATTATCCCGAGGAACGTCCCGTGCGATAATGGTCTTAGGTGCCCCATACTCAATGGCGTAGTCAATGCTTTGCAGGCCATCAGCCTTCGCATCAGCCACGTACTTGTCCAGCGTCTTCTTTGCCGTTTCCGTAACTTGTTCAACCATGCTGGTATCGAAGCTGGAAATGTTTTGGAAAGCCCGCGTATCAACAACGTGAACGAGATGTAAATCAGCATCGTTACGCTTAGCCACAGCGACCGCTTTCTTGAAAGCTAATTCGGCTTCGTAGGAACCATCAACTGGGACTAAAATGTGCTTGTATTGTTGTAACATATTGTTCACCTCTCATTACTTTATACTCTTATCATACGTTATTTGCCGGCAAATAAAAAGCGAAATGGTGAAAAATCGTAGAAAAGTGTAACCGGTTACCCCTTGGGCAGCCAGTGGGCGAGGATGAGCTGTAGCGTGATGACGACGATGACTCCCACCAGTAAGACACCGGAAATAAAAATGGTATTATTCATGATCGTGGCAATGGCGGAGACAATCCCAATCAACATCATCAGGATACCGCCGACGTTGAGAACCCGGCTGAGTGCTGGGGATGATTCGGGATGAAAAACGAGGAAAGCGCGGCTCCGGTGACTGTAAAAGTACCAGCCGATACCAAGGGCGAGCAGGGTGTAACAAATCATTAAAATCGTAATGGCCAAGAGATGGGTCCTCCTTAAAAATTCGGTTCTGTGTGACTAAGTATACCCGATTCAGCCTTTAAAATCATCACGGGTTTGTGGAGGGCAGATAGTTTTTAGCCGCGCCTTACCGGGCAGAAAAAATGGACCGGAACGCGAGGGGCGGACGTCCGGAGCCAAAGGGCGGTCTCCGGACTTGCTTTGAGCCTCATAGGGCGAGTCTCAAAGACACCAATTTAATCCGTGGCGAGGCCACGGATTAAATTCCCCTGGCTGAGTCCATTTTTTCTGCCCTCACGGCTGACATAGTGAATTACCACAACCGTGAGGATTTTCTTCTGTGTAAGTTGTTTTCTCAACTGATGTTGCAGAGTTCGTAACTGATAGGTTGGTGGCCACATTTGTCTGATGGGATAATAAAACTTTATGCCATTCGAGGTACTACATACTGCTGAGTAACAGTGGTGATAATACCTGGATTCTGAGTACAAGTCTAATATGACTGGTCTTTTGACGGTTACGACGCTCGTGTGGTCAGGTGCTGGGGTCCGTGTAACCGGAGGAGGTCAGTTAGGCTGCTGCCTGTGTCGGTGCTGTTAGTCGGCGTTTTGGAGCCGGCTTACAGCACGGGATGACCTTTGAGACACATGAACCTTGTGGCTCAAAGGCAAGCCGGAGGACCGCTTCTCAGGCCGCAGGCGGTCCCCACAGGTGCGGAGTGGCTGACAGCCGCAGGTGGAACGGACCACAGCACCTGACCCGGAACCGAACCAGTAGAACGGTCCAAGGGCACCGAAGGCAAAAGAAAAAGGCCATTCAAAGGAATGGCCTTCAAAGCAGAGCTTTGGATGATCTAAGTGGTGCCGTTAATTGTCTAGTCATGTTGACCCGCGATGACAATGCAGGGGGGAAAGCTAGCTAGAACGTCTGACTTCCAAGTGAAAAGGCATGTCATCTTTTCCAGCATTTTGCGATCCCGTTTATAGATTACTTGATCGGCAACTTGTAGTGAGACAACGCGTACACCTTAGAACCATCTGTATAGTAGCATATAAATATTAAAATTTCAATTAGTCACTGTCGGTTTGCTTGCAGAAGACGTCGATATTGTTCGGCCAACTGACTTTCAAAACGGCCATTAGTCTTGGGGTGATAGTATTCAGCGTGCTTAAGGTCGTCGGGTAAATATTGTTGCTTGACCCAGTCGCCCGGAAAATCATGAGGGAACTGGTAAGCGTTGCCGTGACCCAATTTTTTGGCGCCACTGTAATGGGCATCCTTTAACCGGTCGGGGACCGCGCCGTTGTGACCGTTCATCACGTCGGCGAGGGCGGCATCCACGGCCGCAATCCCGGAATTGGATTTTGGTGACAGACAGAGTTCAATCACCGCGTCGGCAAGGGGGATACGCCCCTCTGGTAGGCCTAATTGCTGGGCGGCCTGAACGGCTTGAACCGTGCGGGCCGCGGCTGGTAAATTGGCCATGCCAAT
Organism: Levilactobacillus wangkuiensis; assembly: GCF_016861605.1. Lineage (GTDB taxonomy): Bacteria > Bacillota > Bacilli > Lactobacillales > Lactobacillaceae > Levilactobacillus > Levilactobacillus wangkuiensis. The sequence goes on along the minus strand of NZ_BOLM01000034.1, from coordinate 3,418 downwards.
GTCTTCGTAGGCGATGACCATTAGGCGCCGACAGATGGATGGGAGGTCACCAGCCGCCACCAGTTGGGCCAGGTAGTGAAGCGCGGCGTCGGTATCGCTGCCTCGAATGGACTTTTGAAAGGCAGAAATGACATCGTAGTGGGCATCCCCATTTTTATCGCCGACCAGGGCCTTACGTTGAAAACAGGCCTCGGCGACTTCGAGTGTCACGTGGATCTCGCCATCGGCGGCTGGGGGCGTCGATTGGGCGGCCAGTTCAAGGCCGTTCAACGCGCTGCGCAGGTCACCATTGGTGGCACCGGCCATGAAGTTCAGGGCCTCGTCGTCAACGTTTAAATTGAGTTTACCGAGTCCGCTTACCTCGTCGGCCATGGCCCGGTGCAGCGCGATTTTGATGTCGTCTAATGATAGCGGGTGGACCTCGAAAATTTGCGTCCGGCTACGAATGGCCGGGTTGATGTTGATGTAGGGATTTTCGGTGGTCGCCCCAATCAGAATGATGCGGCCGCTTTCCAGGTGGGGAAGCAGAAAATCTTGCTTGGTCTTATCCAGGCGATGGATTTCGTCCAGGAGTAAGATGACGGTGCCACTCATCTTGGCTTCTTCGGCCACGATTTGGAGGTCCTTTTTGGAGTCGGTCGCCGCGTTTAATTTGCGAAAGGCATACTTCGTCGACCCGGCAATCGCGCTGGCGATGCTGGTTTTCCCGGTGCCCGGCGGCCCGTATAAAATCATAGAGGATAGTAGTTTAGCCGCGACCATGCGGGCAATGATCTTGCCAGGACCGACTAAGTCCTGTTGGCCCACGACGTCTTCGAGGCGCTGTGGCCGCATGCGGTAGGCTAAGGGTTGTTGTGCCAAAAACGAGACTCCTTTCTTAATGACCGAGTAGTTTATCGAACCAATTTTTCTTGGGTGCAGAAGTTGAATCGGTTGTTGGTTTGGCCGGATACTTTTTGGTGAGACTGATGGGACTTTGGTTGATGGCTTCGTCGCTGGCCACCACTAGGCCAAGGTCCGTATCATTGACGCCGTAGATGGTATCCTGTTTGATCGTAAATTTAAGGTTGTGTTGGCTCGCCAGCTTGAGGTAGGGCGCGAGGTCGGTCTGGTTAATGTGACCGTTAAAAATAACCTGGTAGTCCGGGTGCGCAGAAATTTCTGTGATGAACGCATCCAGACTTTGCCGGTCGGTGACTTCGGCAATCGTCATGGCCAGGGAGACCCGCTCGCGGAAGGTGCCCAGATAATGGCGTTGCTCGTCAGGATTGATTTTCGGTGTCCCGTAGACAGAATTTTGTAAATGTTGTTCCATTTGACTCTTCTCAGCCATTAGTTTCCCTCTTTTCAAGTTAGTCCCATAAGTATACCATGGAATAGAAAAGACGTTTAGGAAGGGGGCTTCAGCATGTATCAGGACCAAGATTTTCACGTGTGGGATGACCAAACGCTACCCGGACGATTGGGCAAGATTCGCGCGCAGATTGACCCGAAGTTTACGGCGACGGTGGCGGACCTCGCGCCCGTTTTCGCTGAGCTGGCCGTGCCAATTTACGACCACATTTCGTTGCATCGCCGGCGGTCAAAGAATCCACCGCCAGATACCTGGGTGGCATTTAGCACGTCCAAACGGGGGTACAAAATGTTGCCGCACATTGAGGTGGGGTTCTGGGATGACCGGTTCTTTATCTGGCTGACCGTACTACAGGAGGCCAAGAATCGCCAGGCGTTACTGAGTAGTCTCAAGGAGGATACGGTGATGCAGTTGCCCGCTGGCTTTGAATGTGGCGGGGATCACACAGATAAGAATTGTGGACGGCCGTTGACGCGGGAGACTTATCAGGAATTGATGCGGATGCAGCCGCAGAAGCACGCGGAGTGGCAGGTTGGGCGTAATTTTTTGCGTGGTAGTGACTTCTTTACGGGGACGCCCGCACAACAGGTTCAGACGATTCAGGACACGGTGCGCGCACTGTTGCCGCTGTATGATCAATTGATTCGGATTTAGTTTAGCGGTAAGCTCAAAATAATCGGAGCTTATCGGGGGATGCGCCAGTTGGCGACATGACCCAAGCTCGAAGGGGGAGTTTTTGTGGTAGCGTTTCTAAAACGGGTGTGGCAGAACCCGCTGACGATGATGTACATCGCGTTAATCTTGCTGATATTTATTGCGTGGCAGGCGCACGCCTTTTTGTCACTGGCCTTGTTTACGGTGATTTTTATTTATTTGGGAAATGCCGCAATCGGGGGTATCGAGCGGCATCTGCACCTACATCACCTGTGGGCGACACTGTTGGTGTACGTGCTATTCCTGGGAATCTTGGTGGCGGCCTTTTCGCAGATTATCCCGCCGCTGGTGTCGGAGGCCTCGAACCTGCCGAACACGATTGATAAATTAATTGATACATATCCCCAGCTGCAGAGCGAGTTGACCAAGCTGATCAAGAACCTGTCGCAAAATGCGTCGGTCATCAGCAATGGGAAAAACTTACTGACCAGTGGGATGGGGCAGTTGTCGCGCTTCAGCTCAGGCGTTGAGACGATTCTGTTGGCGTTTTTCTTCGGGTTTATCTTTAACCTGACAAAATTTCAGCTGCAGACCTTCGTCCACGCCTTTACCAAGAGTCGTTTCGCCAGTCTGTTTGTGCCGATGGGCCAGTTGATCTTAAAATTCGTGAACATTTTCGGCACGGTATTGGAAACGCAGCTGGTGATTTGCACCATCAACACGATTCTGATGGTCTTGGGTCTCTGGATCATTGGCATGCCTAGCTTACTGATTTTAGGCATCATGGTCTTCTTCCTGGGACTGATTCCGGTTGCCGGGGTGCTGATTTCCCTGATTCCACTGACCATCGTGGCCTTCCTGACCGGTGGGCTGATTCGGGTCATCGAAGTTTTAGTGCTGGTCATCTTGATTCACATGTTTGAATCCTACTTCCTGCATCCCCGGTTAATGGCCAACGCCACGAACCTGCCAATCTTCGTGACATTCATCGCCTTGATTGTCAGCGAACAGCTCTTTGGCGCCTGGGGCCTGATTGTCGGGGTGCCCCTGGTGGCGTTCTTCCTGGACGTGTTCGATGTGCAGTTGAAGCCCAAGCGAGTGACGTCGAAACCGGAACCGAATAAAACAGCGTAATCAAAAATGAGGTCCTACTGGTTAGGGCCTCATTTTTTTACGGAATGGTTCAGCTAACTGCCGTGAAATTCTAACAAAATCAAATCACTCATATCTAAATTGACTGAGACTTACAACCGTTAGTATTCAAAAATGCCAAAATAAAGGTTCTATGATATTTGGTGTTGATGGAGAAATCCATTGACACCATTTTTGCATTAAAAAGAGGCATACCACCTCTGTGCTACAATCAAGTCGACGAAAACCAATTGAAAGCGAGAAGAATGATATGTCCCA
>NZ_BOLM01000033.1 GCF_016861605.1 Levilactobacillus wangkuiensis | reverse complement strand
GATCGTTAAGAAGACAATCTATCGGAGTTCTGCAAGAATTACTGATCGACAAAGGAACCAAGTGAAGAGAGTTTTGCGTAGTCAAGGGTATCAGGGAAGAATTAGTAGTATTCGATATACTCGGGTAAATTACAAGTATTCCTTTAAAGTATCCGTGAAGTATCAGGGGAGTGTCGGTAAGTTTTTGGTTAATACAAAGAATGAGACAGTTGAATTTAAGGGAATGGTCTAGGAGTAATACCAGTAATTTTCACAAACTTCCTTTCCCCAATTAAAGTCAATCTGCGACCTATACCACTTCTTTTTTGGACAAGTTCACAATCAAAAAAGAACGGAATGTTGTTCCCTCGGTAATGAATCAGGTTACTTGGGATAAGCCGCCTTATGTAAAGTAAGAATCGGTATAGCTGGCAAATTACAAGTTTAATCCGAACAAGCCCGGAATCTTTCAATGGCAGTCTGTTGATGATGTATTTTTAATGGTCGTTGATTAATTAGTTCAAGTGCTGCTAGGATCTCATCAGTCGTTACTTGGCTAAAATTGGTCTTTTTCGGGAAGAACCAGCGTAACCGTCTATTAAAATATTCATTGGAACCTCGCTCCCATGGTGAATATGGATGGCAAAAATAAACTTTGATCTGATAATCCTGTTCTAAGGCCTGATAATTGGCAAACTCTTTACCATGATCAACAGTAATGGATTTTACTTGGGGACCGAAGGCCCCCATAAACTTGCCAAAGGCGGTGTTTAGAGCCTTAGCCGTTCTATTAGGGGCTTTGATGGCCCATAGAAGTCGGGTCTTACGTTCTACGAATGTAACCAGACATGATCGTGACTCACTTCGACTAGAAAGCACCGTATCTACTTCCCAATGACCAAAAGCTAACCGTTGATTAACAGTTGTTGGCCGTTGTTCGATGGAAGTCCCACTTGTAAATTTCCCACGATTTTCGCTCACTCGGTGCTGGCGGACATTCCGATTGGGTAGATCAGTCAATTTGAAGGGGAGCCAGCCACGATTAAGCCAATTATAAATTGACGCAGTGCTCAAGTTATAAGCGGCCGCAATGGTTTCTGGTGACCAGGTTAATCGTAAGTGATTGGTAATTAAAGTCGCTAATGCTGCCGTCAGCATCGAACGACGACCGCAATTCCGCCTTTTGCGATCTGCATCTTGCTGAGCTAATTCTGGATCATAAGGTTTAACCCGGTCCAACTCATAGCTAATCGTAGCTTTGGCGACGCCTAAGGCGTCAGCCATTACTTGGTAAGATTTATTCCCCTCATTGACCAGTTGTGCTAGTGCGCCACGTTGAAAACGTGATAAAGTAGATGTACCCAAAGTAATCACTCCCTATATTGGTTGGAATTAGCTACTACCATTGTAAGAACCTGTTTAAAATCTGGACAATTTGATATGATAGTTCAAAAAAGGATGATAACTTATGAACTACCCCAGCAATCCCTCACGGCACCAATTTGAACTAATTCGGCCCGATTTAGAAGCAGCTCGGCAATCCACTAGGCCTCGCAAATATGACCTTTATGATTTATTTTGTGCTGTCGCGTATGTTTTAAAAACCGGTTGTCAATGGCGACAGTTACCGGCTGATTTTCCTAACTGGCAATCAGTCTATTACTACTATCGCGTATGGTCTGAGGAACAAATTATTGATGAACCTTCTATTTTGGATAAATGTTTAAAAAAATTATCTTTACCCTACGGGAAAAACAATCACGCTCGGCTAAAACATCTTTCATAATTATTGATGCCCAAAGCGTTAAAAATACCGATACGGCGGAGCATCACGGTTATGACGGTGGCAAACGTATATCTGGCATCAAACGGCACTTAGCTGTTGATATTAACGGCTTACCTCAAGCAATTCATATAACGACAGCTAATGTTTCGGATCGTGATGGGGCCAGTGCTATGTTAGCCCTCAACTATGATCATTTAAGACAAGTTAAGTCAGTTTTGGTAGATGGCGGCTACACAGGTTCCAATTTTGCAGCTGACGTTTACACTAATTTAAAAGCCACCGTGCAGGTGGCTAAACGCAATGAGCTTCATAAATTTGAAGTATTACCGCAACGCTGGATTATTGAACGATCTTTCAGTTGGTTAGATAAATGTCGCCGTCTCTGGAAAAATTGTGAACGTCAACTTAACACTAGTCGTCAAATGGTCATTTTAGCTTTTTTAGTATTGCTGCTCAAGAGATTTTAAACAGGTTCTAAGTGATTGCTTTGGGCTTTTTAATTTCTGTTCGGATTAATTATAGAATTTGCCCATCGTAAAAATAAGTGCTAAAATCGCAATGTAAGCGTTTTATTTTTGTCAATTAATAGATACTCGTTGACAAGAACAATGCTGAACATGCGACATCATTTCAGATTTGGAGGAGATTATCCATGAAATTTACGAAAATTGTTAGTTTGTTAGCTGTGACTGCTGGTGCCTTGGCTCTAGTGGCAGTACCCAGCAATGCGCAGGCCAAGACCAAGAAGAAAGCAGCAGTTAAACCCGTGACGATTTATTTAACGCGGCATGGTGAAACGACTGGAAACGTGATGGGACGGGTTCAAGGATGGAGCGACTTCCCACTGACCAGCAATGGGGTTGCCGTTGCCAACAACTTGGGACGCGGCTTGAAGGGCAAGACTTTTAAAGTGGCCTATGCTGGGAATTTGACTCGGCAACAAGTGACGGCCAAGCAAGCGCTCAAGTACTCGGGAAACAAGAAGGTTAAAGTCAACGTATCCAAATACTTACGTGAAGGCGGCTACGGCAGTTTTGAAGGTGACAGTATTGCAGCTGATAATGCCTTAATTGCCGGTGTGTACGGCTTCAAGTCTGGTGATGAAATGATGGCCAAGCAAGGTAAAGACTACTGGAATCTGTTACAGAATGCCTACTACAAACTTGATCAAGAAAATAGCCAAAAGACCAATCTGGTGGCTAGTGATCGAGCAGAAAGTTCTAAGCAAGTGCAAAAGCGGATGTCTAAGGAATTGTTAACCATTGCCAAGGCTACGCAAAAACGGGGCGGCGGTAACGCACTAGTTGTTAGTTCTGGGATGTCCATCAATGAATATCTCTCATCAATGGCTGGTAGCAAGTATACGGGCGCACCGCTGAAGAATGCAGCAGTGACAAAATTAACTTACAAGAATGGTAAATTAGCCGTTAGTGGACCGATTGGTTCCATGGTTTATGTGGACAAGGGCGCTAAGTTAGCTAAATAGATGAATGTAGATGACTTCACAGTTATATTGGGGTCATCTTTTTTATACAATCTACTATTTAAGTAAGCTAGATCAAAATAAAATTTTAGATTTGACGCTTGACCTAAAATCAAAAAGAAGAGGTAAGGGTCAAAAGATAATTCAACAGCGATCAAGTAAAAGGAAGCACAAAGAAAGTAAAGTAGAGCTTACACAAAGAATTCAAAAACAGTTAAAAGACTTTGCTAAACACAATCCTGAAAATAAAAACGATCGGCCTAGTTATTGGGTTGATCGTTTTTTAATTTATCCGGTTTATGGGCGTTGACATAGTCAGCGAATGTTTTTAAAAGTTCTTCGGTTTGTTCGACCGAGAGGTTATTAGCTTGAAAGTACTTTTCTAATAAAGCCCCTTTTTGAATTAATCGGCGAGAACGGGTTTTTCGTTCTTGTTGATTTTCATAATACTTAGATTGGCGTAACTTAAAATCTTCCCGCTCAATTTTTTGTTTTAAACGCGCTTGTTGTTCAATTAGTTTTTCATATTGATTAGGCATGGAATTTCCCCATCTCCTATGACTAATGATCTACGGACTTTTCCTTTAAAAACTCGGATACTTTTTTGGATAAGGACTTGATATTGTCATTAGATAAATTAGCATAATCTAAATTGGCTTGACTGATGATTTGTTTACCTAGCCGTTGTTCAATCTTATTTTTTTCGTCCTTAATTTTTTGATTAAGGGCTTTTAATTTAGCTTCTTGTTTTTCTAAGTTACTTTGAGACATAACGATCCCTCCAATCATATTAGAAATAATCACCGAAACTATATCATATAGGAAACGTTAAGTCAAAGTATAAAATTTGAAATAGAGAAGAGGAAGGCATACACTAAATTAAAGTTAAGATAATCAGAAGATCGAGTGAAACAAGGTCAATGCGCACTTACACACAACAACTAAAGTTGGTTGTGTTATTGTGCTAAACCCTTGTATCAGAAGTCGCCGTTGGCGAAAACAAAAGCAAACCCATAAACCCAAAGAAAGGTGGTGACCGACATGGCAATTTTTCACATGAGTTTTCAAAATATTAGTGCTGGTAAAGGACGTAGTGCCATTGCTGGAGCTGCTTATCGAAGTGGTGAAAAGTTATTCGATCAAAAAGAAGGTCGAAGCTATTTTTATGCTCGGTCAGTCACGCCAGAAAGCTTTATTTTGACACCAAAGAATGCGCCAGCATGGGCGAGTGATAGAGAGAAATTATGGAATGAAGTCGAAAGAAAAGATCGGCGAGCAAATTCACGCTATGCAAAAGAGTTTAACGTGGCTTTACCAGTTGAATTAAGTGAAGACGAACAGAAAGAATTATTGACAAAATATGTACAAGAAAATTTTGTTGATGAGGGTATGGTATCCGATGTGGCAATTCATCGCGATCACCCAGATAATCCGCACGCTCATATTATGCTAACTAATCGTCCATTTAATCCAGACGGAACATGGGGATTGAAAAGTAAAAGGGAAAATATATTAGATGAAAATGGGAACAAGACTTATACAGGAAATAGTCGTTTTCCAAGATCAAGAAAGGTGTGGCTAGTTGATTGGGATAAAAAAGAAAAAATTACTGAATGGCGGCACAATTGGGCGGCTAGTGTAAATCAAGTTTTAGAGCAAAAAAATATTCCGGATCGGATCAGTGAAAAATCATTTATCGAGCAGGGAATAGATGATACACCAACTCAACATGAGGGAATCAATAGCAAGCGGCATGAAAGAAAAGAATTTAACCAACAAGTAAAGAACTATCGCAAGGCCAAAGCCAGTTATAAAAACAACCAAGAAAAAGTAATCAATAGAGGTCATTTAGATAGTCTAAGCAAACATTTATCGTTTAATGAAAAACGGGTGGTCAATGAGTTAAGTCATGAACTGAAAACTTATATAAGTTTGGAGAGCCTAGATGATAAACGGCGCATGCTATTTAATTGGAAAAATAGCACCTTAATTAAACATGCAGTTGGTGAAGATGTGACTAAAGAATTATTGACAATTAACCAACAAGAAAGCTCATTAAAAAAGGCAGATGAACTCTTAAATAAAGTGGTCGATCGTACTACGAAAAAACTTTATCCCGAGCTTAATTTTGAACAGACCACACAAGCTGAAAGACGAGAATTAATTAAGGAAACCGAAAGCGAGCAAACAGTTTTCAAAGGCAGTGAATTAAACGAACGTTTAATGAATATTCGTGATGATTTATTGACCCAGCAATTATTGACCTTTACCAAGCGGCCATACGTTGGTTTTAAGTTATTAATGCAACAAGAAAAAGAGGCCAAAATCGATCTGAAATATACGCTAATGATCCACTCTGATAGCTTAGAAAGCCTAGAACACGTCGATAAAGGCCTACTAGAAAAGTATTCACCAGCAGAACAGCAAACGATTACGAGAGCAGTCAAAGACCTACGGACAATCATAGCAGTTAAGCAAGTCATTCAAACGCAATACCATGAAGTATTGAAAAGAGCCTTTCCTAATGGTGATTTAGATGATCTTTCACTAGTTAGACAAGAACAGGCCTATACAGCCGTGATGTACTATGATCCAACTTTAAAGCCATTAAAAGTCGAAACAATGGCACAATGGCAAGAAAACCCACCGAGGGTTTTCAGTACCCAAGAACATCAATTAGGGTTAGCTTATTTATCGGGACAGCTTAGCTTAGATCAGTTAGAGAATCATCACTTACAACGGGTTTTAAAGCATGACGGCACTAAACAACTCTTTTTGGGTGAATGTAAAGTCGATCCAACGATTAAGAACAGTCAGATTGAGAAAATCCAAAAACAGTTAAAAGAGCAACAAGCTAAGGACGATCAATATCGAAAATCCCAGCTGGCACATTATCAACCGTTAAATTATAAGCCAGTTAGTCCAAACTACTACTTAAAGACGGCCTTTAGTGACGCGATCATGACTGTTCTATATGCTCGTGATGAAGATTACCAACGACAAAGACAGGCGCAAGGTTTAAAAGAGACTGAGTGGGAAATGGCGAAAAAGCAACGGCAACACCAAACTCGAAATCGGCATGAAGATGGGGGCATGCACTTGTAATCGGAATAAAAAATGCACCGTTAAACCTGGTTAAAAGCGGCTGAACAAGGCAAAACAGAATTAGAACAAAAGCTGAATCATAAGGAGTGAACGAACATGACCACTGTTATCTTAGCTGAAAAACCCAGTCAAGCCCGTTCATACGTCCAAGCCTTTCAAAAGAGCACAAAAAAACAGGGTTACTATACGGTTAGCGACCCTGTTTTGCCCGAAAATACGCTTGTCACGTATGGTCTCGGACATTTAGTTGAACTAGCCACACCGGATAAATATGATCAGAAATATCAGCAATGGGCCTTATCTAATTTACCGATTTTCCCCGATAAATACAAGTTTGTGGTATCAGCTAGTAAAAAAGATCAATTCAAGGTCGTCAAAGACCTGTTAACGAAGGCCGATACCATTATTGTTGCCACCGATAGTGGTCGGGAAGGCTCTAATATTGCGTGGTCGATCATGAACCAAGCGCATATTGATGTTAAGTCGAAAACGATTAAGCGCCTTTGGTTGAATAGCCTAGAAAAAGACGCGATTATTACCGGCTTTAAAAATCTTGGTGATTGGCACAAAGACTATTTGGCTTATAAAGAAGCCCAAACCCGTCAAATTAGTGACTGGTTAATTGGTATGAATGGCAGTCCTTTATATACTTTGTTGTTAAGACAAAAAGGGGTGCGCGGGGTGTACTCAATTGGTCGCGTGCAGACGCCAACCTTGTATATGGTTTATCGAAGAGACCAGGCAATCAAAAACTTTAAGCCGGAACCCTATTTTGAACTAAATGCGGAAATTTTAGCCAATCAGCAAAAATTCGCCGCGAAATTAGACCCCTATCAGCGGTTTAAAGACGAAGTAGGGCTAATGACATTCATGCAAGCTAAACACGTTCAGAAAGTCTCACAGGACGGTTTAATCAAGAACGTCCAAAAACAAGGTAAAAAGCGTGCTAGTCCCCAACTATTCTCGCTATCCAGTCTGCAAAGTGCGATGAATAAACGGTATCATGCCAGTGCCAGCCAAACCTTAGCGGCCATTCAGAGTTTGTACGAAGCCAAGTTCCTTAGCTATCCCCGAACCGATTGTGCTTATATCACTGATGAAGAATTTGAGTATTTAGTGGCTAATCTGACGAAGTATCTGGGGTTAGTCTCTAAGCAAGTCGCTTTAACCAATACCACCCCGAATAAACGTTACGTCAATGGGAAAAAGGTTGAAGAACACTACGCTATTATCATGACTAAAGTTGTGCCGACGAAAAATCAATTAGCGGCCTTACCTAAATTACAGCAACAGGTCTATGACTTGGTTTTAAGAACGACGTTAGCGATGTTTGCTGATCCGTATGAGTACGAGGAAACCACCATTATCACCCAAGTTGGTGGCGCCAATTTTAAAGCAACGGGTAAGGTCCCAACGAAGCAAGGTTGGCAAGCATTATTTGATGATCACACAGCCGACCAGCAAGCAGCAGCAACTTTACCGCTCGTTCACCAAGGCGATCAAGTCCAAGCAAATCTGCAAACACCGCAAAAAGAAACGACACCACCGGTACCCTTTACCGAAGGTACCCTGATTACGGCCATGAAGACCGCCGGCAAAACGCTTGATGATGAAGAAGCCCAAGCGATTCTTAAAGATGTGCAAGGCATTGGGACAAGTGCAACCCGGGCCAATGTGCTGGAAGTGTTAAAGAAACGCGGCTATCTCGTCACTGAAAAGAACAAGCTACACGTCAGTGAAGCCGGAATTACTTTATGTAAAGCGGTTGAACTCGAACCCTTGCTAACTAGCCCAGAAATGACGGCTAAATGGGAGCAAGCATTACAGCAAATCAGTACCGAAGAACGCACCCCAGATAACTTTTTGAGCCAGATTAAGAAGTTTGTGGCGAAGTTAATTGCTGATGTCCCCACACAATTAACCGGCAATTCAGCCATTAAGCAACAAATCAATCACCAACAGCAAGCACAAAAGTCCGACGAGGTCTTCTTAGAAACACCGCAAGCGACCGTTTTAAATAAACAGAAGTTTTACATTGTAAAGCCTAAGCAAGGCGAAAGCTTTACCCTGCCCAAGAAATGGAGCAGTAAGACCCTCGGTAAGACCGCAATTAAAGCGTTGGTCACCAAGGGGGAAACCAGCAAATTAAAGGGTTTCAAGAGTAAAAAAGGAAAGTCGTTTGACGCCAAGTTAAAGCTTGACGGCCATAAATTAAGTTTTGATTTTGATTAGAACCTGCCTACCGCCCTACACTACGTTCCGGTTGGTGAACCCGTCATTTAGGTTCACTTTTACAACCCTAAAAGTAAACCCAAACAACGGGTGAGATTAGCAAAGCAAAGGAGATCATAAAATGGATAATAAATTAGCAGTCATTGGGAGTGAATTACCAGTTTTACAGGCTAAAGGAACCTACAAGTATTTAAAAGAAATCACTGGTAACGGAGCCTATTATCAAGTGGCTTGGCAAAAATTAGCTGATGGCTACATCGCCCTTTATGGCACGACCTCAATTCAAACAAAAGTGGCTCCCATACTGAATGATATTTTTGAAGATGAGGAGGGGTAACTTATGCCAAATAAAGCAGATGTTAAGGCTTGGAAAGCACAATTAGTCGCCCAGGCTGAACAGCAAATCCTAAAATTAACTGATAGTGACCAATTTAAAAAGTATCTCAATACCCTGGCTAAATTTCATCGTTATAGCGCCAGAAACATTGATTTAATTTATGCGCAAAATCCTCAAGCCACTCAAGTCGCCGGTTTTAAGCAATGGCAGAAGGCTTTTAACCGCACCGTCAACCGGGGCGCAAAAGCGATTCGGATTGCGGCTCCGATCATTAAGAAGCTAACACCAGCCGAGCAGAAGCATCTTGATACCACCGATGAGCGCGCCATTGTCGGTTATCGCTATCTACCCGTCTTTGATGTGGCACAAACTAGCGGTGAACCAGTGTTAAGTGCTAAAGACTTTGTCAAAGAAAATTTGGCCGATCATCAGAATGTGACAAGCTTGTATAACGCATTCAAGGACTATCTAAACCAGCAAACCGACCTTAAAGTCAGTGAAGTGCCTTTAGCGACGCTAAATGGGGCTAAGGGGTATTTTCAACCCAGCACTAATGAAATTGTTATTGGTGGTGATGAATCCGATAATGCTTTGAAACTAAAGACGTTATACCACGAATATGCGCATAGCCAGCTACACGGCTTAAAATCAGCCTTTAAAGATCGGCCACGAGCCTATCAGGAAACCCAGGCCGAAGCGGTTGCATATGTCGCCATGCAAAACATTGGCGTTGATACCAGTAACTATTCACTCGGTTATGTGGCTACCTGGGCTAAAGATACAGCTGTGATCCATAGTGCTTTAAGTGAAATCCAGCAAGTTAGCAACAAAGTGATTGAGCTTAGCGATGGCTTAACCAAACAATTAGGCTTACAAGAAACACAAAAAGAGCCTGAGCATGATTTAAAAAAGCTATCAGCCCAAACACTTAATAAGTCCTATCGAAGCTTGCAACAACAAGTTCAGCAAGCAACGAATCCACAACAAAAATCAGAACTAAAAAATAAATTAAATGATGTACACCAGAAAATCAGTAATCGAACGCAAAAACAGCTGCAAGCATTTGCTAAAAAGAATCCAGAAATTAAACAACCAGATTCTGAACCCGATCAAAGTCTAAAACGTTAGCCAGTTTTTAAAGGGCATGCTATAATGGAGACAGAAAAAGGAAGCCCTGCGCTAACAAGACTTCCCATGCAAGCCGCTTCAAAGGCGGTGGCATTAGTTAACTAAACGATACTGTCGTCCCGTAACTCGCCAAAGTTATAATCGGGGCGGCTTTTTTATTTGTTCCTTTTGTCGATGTATGTTAGCAACGCTAAAATAAACATTGCAAATAGCAACATCAACGAGAGTGTCTGGAAGACGCTCATTGACTGTGAAACCTTCCTGAAGATTATTCCATGTTCCCATGGGCCTCACCTCGCAAGGGAAAAGACAGCCACCGCCCTTAAAACTTCCTGCGTAATCCATTATACAGGTGAATTAAGTGTTGACCAAGCACAATAAAAATTAAGTCATGGGGTTTCATAGGATCCTAAATTTGATCAAATTAAGCTCAGCAAAACATCTTTTGTAGATACCCTTTTTTTAGTTCCTGGAGTTTTTCAAGCTTACGCTGATGAAGAGTGATAGTTCCATCTAGTTGTTTAAAGAATGATCCAATTTTTTGTTGTTCTGAAAGTTCAGGAACCAACACAGGTTGATTTAAAAACTCATCAACGACTAACTCATTCATCATTGTTCCCAGTTTTGTCGAATTAACAATCGGATAACGCATTATTGGTTCATAGTGAATATACTGTTTCCAGAATTTTATAGGCATATCCTGAGTTGGACGTAATGTCGTGAAACGCGGTGACATAATGCCATCTCCAATGTCATTCAACACAAATCGGCCAAACGCAAATCGCTTACTGGTATGACCTTCAAAAGCAATATCGCCTTCCCGCAGAACTTTATAAGATACTAGAGAGTCTTCAGCCGCCCCATTACCTTCTTTCTTAAAACGCATAGTCGCAATTGAAATTGTTCTGTCCGAACTGAACTGATCTTTATTTCGCTCAAGGTTCTTTTTGTACAGCTCACCAAAATTACGCTGTTCCCAAGCGTCAGCAAACCCTGAAAATCTTAATTGCGGGAACTTGCTACCATTTTTAGGGAACATTTTTTGCAAATAGCCCTGTTTAAGTTCCTTAAGCTTAGCTAACTTACGCTGATGAAGAGTGATAGTGTTATCTAACTGTTTAAAGAAGGTACCTATTTTCTTTTGTTCCTCAATTATCGGAACAAAAGAAATGAAATTTTCTACACTGCCTTTAGAGATATTCAGTTGTGACATTCCAGCTCCTTGTGCCTTGAAATAATATTGGTGTGCATTGATATAGGAGAACAGAAATTGTGGATCAGCGGTCGCATTTGGTCTCAATAAAGCAACACGCTGATTAAGTACAAACCTATCATCTTCCGGTATCAATGCAACACGTCCCAACAAATCACCATGACCAACGTCACTAAGAATCATGACTAAATCATCTTTCTGGAGGGTATCATCTGCTTCATCAATAAATTTACCCGAATGTTTTAAACCACCTGAAATAGAGATAGAATTTAGGTTTATCAATTCAAGTTTTCCGATCGTAGATTGCTTATCCTCATGCCCCTTACCATTCTTATAATTCGTCATTGATACCAACTTACGCTCTTCCCAAGGATCAGTGAAACCTTTAAATCTTAATTGCGGATATTTAGCTTGTTTAGCATTCATTAGTGGTCCTCCGATTTTGACTGGTCATTAACGTGAGTGGCTACTAACTGGCTAGCTAATTCATTAAAGGCTTGTTCATTCTGACTGATTTCCTGGTCCAGTTGCTTTAGATCAGTTTTAACTTGATCCAGATCAATCTCGGGTTCCGGTTCAAATGTATCAACGTAGCGCGGAATATTTAAATTATAATCATTCTCTTTGATTTCTGCCGGTGAGGCCACATGGGCATATTTATCGACATCTTGCCGGTTTTGATAAGTGGTCACAATTTTTTGAATATTCGCTGCCGTTAGCTTATTTTGATTCTTGTCCTTTTCAAATTCCCGGGACGCATCAATAAACAAGACGTCATCAGTGGTTTTATGTTTCTTTAAAATCATGATTAACGTTGGAATACTGGTGGAATGAAAAATATTGGCGGGTAGTCCAATAATGGCATCAATCCGGTTATCTAACAGGAGCTTTTGGCGAATCTTGCCTTCTTTAGCACCCCGAAATAATACGCCATGGGGTAAGACAATGCCCATAGTCCCGTGTTCCTGCAAATGATAAAAGCCATGTAGTAGGAAGGCAAAGTCGGCTTTAGATTTAGGTGGTAAGACGCCATAGTCGCGGAAACGGGGATCAGACAAGCGTTTATCACTGTTATCCCAGTGTGCCGAGTAGGGCGGGTTCATGACGACCGCATCAAATAAGTAAGGTTCGTCAACCGGCCAATCTTTACTTAACGTGTCACCATTGCGTAAGTGCATATCGTCATACGAGACTCGATGTAACATTAGGTTCATACGGGCCAGGTTATAGGTCGTGGTGTTCAATTCTTGGCCGTGATAACTCACTAAATTGGGGTCTTGCACGTGCTGTCCGACATTTAATAGCAGCGAACCAGAACCAACTGCTGGATCATAGACAGTCCGCAATTGGTTGTCACCTGCATTGCGCTGATAAGTCACAATCTGGGCAATAATGTCGGACACCTGCCGTGGAGTATAAAATTCACCCGCCTTCTTACCAGAATCACTGGCAAATTGCGCGATTAAGTATTCATAGGCGTCACCTAAGACGTCGCCTTGATGATGGACGAGATCAATCGCATTTAAAGCTAACATGGTATCACTGATAGTTTGATTCCGTTGTTGTAAAGAACTGCCTAATTTATTACTACTTAAATCCACATCGGCAAACAATCCCGAAAAGTCTTGTGCTGAAGATAGATTTTGTGTCGACTGTTCCAGATCATGAAGTGCTTGAGATAAATCGTCTAACGCAAAAGTATGGGCTTGAATCTTGCCAATCAGGGTGGCGTACAACGCCTGGGGTTGAATTAAATAGCCGAGCGTGTTTTGCAAATACTCCACTAAACTGGGCTGCACCGAGACGCCTTCCAACTCGAACTGCGGATCCATATACTGAGCATATTTCCGGGTGACATTTTCGGTTTCGCCTGCCCAATCACTAAAGGTCGTTAAGGTTTTCTCAGATAGAAACCGATAAAAAATTAACCCCAATAAATAATTTTTATATTCAGAAGCGTCCATTTTCCCGCGTAAGACATCGGCCGCATTCCATAGGGCGTTTTCAAGTTGACTAGCTTGAGTTGTTTTTTCTGACATTGTTTAACCTCACTTATTTTTGTAGATAAATTGCTAAATCGTGTTCAATAAACTGCCGCCAAGCGGCCTGGGACTTAATCCGGTATAGTGGCAAAATAGCTGGAATCTTCGGCCCAGTGGCAGTTTGAGCTTGTAAGGCCGCTGCTAAATTCGCTGACTGCGTTAATTCTTGTTCATGATGCCATTCATCGGTACCCACGGTGTGTTCACGTGCCACCCGTAATAGGGCTGCTTGATCTAAGCCCCACGTGTGGGCAAAGGTCGTCGTTTTTTTGACCAATTGTTTCTGGGCGTAATCAGCCACCAACTCCCGAGCATTCAACGCTACTGGCGCTTGATTTGGGGTGCTCTGTTGCTGAGACTGTTGCATTTGTTGCTCAATATAAGGCATGGCTTCGCGAATTAATTGAGCCTGTTGCGGTTGCGTTTCCGCTAATTTATTCAAACTAGCCTGTACTTTGGCACTGTTTTGCAGGTAATCGGTCATATGCGCTTGGGCTTGATCAGGCGTCGAGTACCGTTGCTGTTCATCAATCCAATCTTGAATTAATTGCGTCAAATAATCATAATCCACCAAGACGACTGAACCAACGGCCAAGGAAAAGTCTAAGGCAGCTAATTCTTCGGGGACTTTCTCAGGCTCTTGGTTAGTAACCGCCGCTTTAATCCGCAGATATTTACCCGTATAGGATTCTACTTCGGGCTGAGCGATACCAAAGGCCTTTTCACTATTTTTCCAAGTGAAATCGTTGTACATGGATAAGGAATTCAATTGCTGATTCACTTGGCGAAAGGCTTTCACAAACTGTACCTTGGCAGTGGTTCCTTTCAGGTCATCGGCCGCCGTCGGCGTTTGAGCAATGGCTTTTAAATCCACCACAGCCTTTTGAAATTTTAAGACGGCCTGCTGATAAGTGGGACGAATGATGACATTAAAGGAGCCTTCGCCACTATATAACTTGTAAGCTTCACGTTCATTAGCTTCCATGATTGCCGGCACCCGAAAGGTCACAATTTGACCCTCTTGTTTTAATTCCCGGTTTTGGAGCCGGTTGGTGCGTGAGTAGGCTTGAATGAGTTCTTGATAAGCTAAGGTGCGGTCAACAAAGAGCGTGTTTAGCCGAGGGGCATCAAAACCCGTTAATAACCGGCGGACGACAATCACTAAATTTATTTCTTGATCAGGTTTCAGATGAGCAAAGACCGCCTCACGCCGGGCGGCCCGTTTCGCGACATCTTCGTTATAGAGATTCAAATCGGCTAAATCAAAATTAGTGTGATACTGCTGATTATAATCTTTTAAAATAGTGGCCATTTGGTCATGTTTTTGCGCACTCTGATCTTCGTTTTCACTTAATGAATAAGTAATCGCAATGCGGGGCCAATCAGAATCCAGCTGATTGTGAGTAGTCTTTTTCGTGGCCTTAAAGGCTTGATAATAGCGTTGCGCCATTTCAATGGAACTGGTGGTCAAAATAGCATTATAGTTGCCATGACCCAAACTCGTTTTACGTGGGCCTTTTTGTAAAATATATTGAACAACTTGGTTAATATGTTCATCAGTCTCAAAGTCAGCCGGAGTTAAATACGTTGCTTCCAAGTCCTTCACTGACATCGCTTGAATCTTGGCTTGAATTTTTGCTTCATCAGCTGTACTCAGCAGGCGGCCTTGCTTATCACGACGCGCTTTGACGCGCTGGGTTTCTTTTTCGAGAGCCCGGGTTATTAACGTGTCTTTGCCAATCGTCGTTACGTGTTCCACGTTAAACGGTAACACGGCTTGGTCCTCTAAGGCGTCTCGCAAGTTATAAACGTGACAGACTTTACCAAATAGCTCCTCAGTCGTAACCGCTAGATCACCCTTGAGCTGTTTCTTATTTTCGTTAAAGATGGGGGTGCCGGTGTAACCGTACCAGTTACTATTAATAAACGCTGCGCGAATTTCCTTTTGCATCTTACCAAACTGCGACCGGTGGGCTTCGTCAACAAAGAAGATCACCCGTTGTTTTAAGGTCTTACTAAAACAGGATTGCTTGCCGGTTGCCAACTGGGCTTGTGTTTTTTTGACCGCCCGGTGAAGTTTTTGAATCGAGGTGACCAAGACCTTACCATCATTTTGTTGCAACTTACGCATTAAATCACCGGTATTTTGCGCTTCGTTAATGGCAATATCATCATTGGCAGCATAGGCACTAAAGTTGCTAGTCGTCTGTTCGTCTAAGTCTCGCCGGTCAACTAAGAAGATGACCTTATCGACACCAGGATCTTGCGCAGCTAGTTTAGCAGTTTTATATGAGGTGAGTGTCTTACCAGAACCCGTGGTATGCCAAACAAAGCCATCTTGATGGTCATGAATTCGATGCATGACAGCCTCAATGGCATAAATTTGGTAGGGCCGTAAGAGAATTAGGCTTTGCCGCTCTTGGTCGATGACCGTATATTCACTGACCATTTTGTGGGCCATGGGAATATTAAGAACCTGGCGCGTGAACGCTAGGCCATTTTCCACGGGGTGATTATCCCGCGTTCGCCAATTAAACAAAAAGGCTTTATTGAAGTGATCCGGTTCGGCATTCGCAAAATACGCCGTACTATCCGGCGTCATAATCACAAACATTTGCAGCAGCGAGTAAATCCCCGTATATTTACCTTCCTGCGCGTATTTTTCAATTTGATTAAAAGCCTGGTTAAGTTCGACCGTGGCTTTTTTTAGTTCCAATTGAATTAAGGGTAACCCATTAATCAATAGGGTTACGTCAAAACGGCGATCAGGATCGACATCTTGAGTACCAGCTAACCGTGGTCGCACTGCTTGTCGCACCACTTCATAACTAGATTTACCGCCAGCAACGTCCGCTTTCCAAAACAACTCGAGCGTCACCGTGCCCAGCTTAGCATCATCACGTTCAACTTCAACTTTGCCAATGCCATTTTCGGCGGCTAGTAACTTAGCTGCTTCGTAAGGTGTCCGGACCTCAATCGCCCGTTTAACCTGATTAAATTCGGTATCAGTTAAAGGGTGTCCCTGCAATTTAGCATAGTTATTGTTATTTAATTTATCGCGAAAATTAGCCCATAATTGATCCGGCGTCGCACCATACAGGTCTTTTCGTTCCACCCATTGATTACTTCCGGTCGTTAAGGTTTTAACAACTTCTTTTTCAAATGACAGTTCCAACATAAAAACATTCCTTCCCCCACCTTTAAATTACTCACTAGTTTATTATACGCGAACAGATTAGCGTTTAGGCTTCATAATTTGGTAGATTGTAAAATTAATCCGAACGCTGTTCGGACAAAAAAGATCAGCTTCCTTTAAAATGGTGTTTACCACAAA
>NZ_BOLM01000032.1 GCF_016861605.1 Levilactobacillus wangkuiensis | reverse complement strand
CACAGGTCTTCAAGAACATGCATCCGGTTATGCTTACGCCTTACTGTCCTGTGTTGCACTTGATTTGACAATTGGGGGTTTTTTTATTTTTGAAATTTTTTCAATTAATTTGCAACTGCCCGGGCAGAACGTCCCGCATGCACCGACAATGGGGCGTTTACCTCACTCGGCGTAACCATCCCGTTGCGCTCATCTCTATGACAATTCCGCTTCCACCCGACCAGGCACCATCTTCAAAGCCAACGCCAACAACAAGTAGCTGTCCGGCAGCAAATAAGCTAACCGTTGCTCCTGACTCCACTGAATCCCCGCTTGGAGCACGCGTCTAGCCTCAGCGGGCGCGTTGCACTGTAGCAGGCTCTGCGCGTGCTGATAGTAAACCGCTGGTAAATTGGCCGGATCATCCAATACCCGGTCCTGTTGGATGATGGTCCACGCCCGTTCAAATCCATCAAAATTAGGCGTCTGACACGTCTGGACACTCACCGCGTTCTCCGCAGCCATCAGCAACAAATCCAATGAGCGGTACTGTTTGGGGTGCTGGGGCGTCATGAACATCAGGCCCGCGCGCAAATGGAGCTCGGCCGCATCGACATCCCCAATGATGGCCAGTGACCGACCATAGTAATACAGCACAGCCTGCCGATCCGTATCCGTTGTCAACTGATGGAGCACGTCACCAGCGGCGATATTGGCCACCAGCTCGCTGTATTTCTGGTTTTGCCACCAAGACTGCAGTTGCTGACTAAACGTCGGCAGACGCTGAATGGGGTAGCTATGTGGCAATGGCTGATTACGCACGATGCCCAGTTGCCG
Organism: Levilactobacillus wangkuiensis; assembly: GCF_016861605.1. Classification (GTDB taxonomy): domain Bacteria; phylum Bacillota; class Bacilli; order Lactobacillales; family Lactobacillaceae; genus Levilactobacillus; species Levilactobacillus wangkuiensis. The sequence continues at coordinate 19,135 of NZ_BOLM01000032.1, read as the reverse complement.
GTAGAGTTGCGTCAGCTGCGCCACACTCGGGGTTTGCTGCCCCTGTTCGATGGCCGCCAACACATTTAACGGACATAACCGCGTCGCCAGGGCGGTCAACGCCAGTCCCCGTTGTTGCCGACACCTTTGTAAGTAGCTCCCAACCATTTCAAACGTCATGATTCTCCTCCAGTCTAATTTCCGTCATGCCTTATTAAGGCTAAGATACCAAATCGACAAGAGAAAGTAAACAGATTAAACCATATACAATTATTTAAATATTTGATATCAGATTGCTGATATATAAGCGATAGTCGGGCTTTTTATTTTCTATAGATACTAACTAAACGCGTTAACTACTTCTGCTAATAATTGGTTAGATGCATGCAAATATTCAACCCGAATTAACCAGAATCCACAACAACAAAAAGAGCTCCACCAAATTGGCAGAGCTCTCTAAAAAACAATTTAATTAAGCTTCTGGTGCGTCGGAATCCGGCGTCGTTGCCTGACCATCGTCCGCAACTGGTGTGGTGGCCGCGTCACTAGCTGAATCCTCAGCTGGTGCAGGGGTCTCGCTGGCAGTCGTGGTGTCATCGTCAGTCGACTCGTCTTCCTTGGCGACCTTCGCCATGGTCGCAACAGCCGTGTCATCGGCCAAGCGAATCAGGTGAACCCCTAAGGTTGCCCGACCCGTTTCAGAAACGTCAGCCCCGCTAAAGCGGATCATGACGCCCTTGTTGGTCACTAACATCAGGTCTTCGTCACCATTCAAGGTGGTCAACCCGGCTAACGGACCGTTCTTGGCGGTCACGTTCACGGTCTTGATACCTTTACCGCCCCGACCCTTGATTGGGTACTCGCTGGCGGCCGTTTGCTTCCCATAACCCTTTTCGGAAATGACAAACACATGGCTGTCCGGCTTGAGGACGCTGGCACCAATGACGTAATCGTTCTCGCGTAAACGAATCCCGCGAACCCCGGTAGCGGAACGCCCCATGGAACGGACGTCCTGCGCGGCAAAGCTAACAGCATAGCCCAAATGGGTCCCGATGATCATGTTAGCTGCGGCATCAATGATGTCGACGTCAATTAGTTCATCGTTTTCCTTTAAGTTGATGGCCTTCAGCCCATTGCTGCGGATGTTGGCAAATTCATCAACTGGCGTCCGCTTAACCGTTCCTTGCACAGTGGTAAAGAACAGATCGCGTTGGCCGTTATTTCCAGGGTTAGCCACGTTGATCACGGCCTGAACGTGCTCGTCGGTGTTGATACCGAGCAGGTTGATGACCGGAATCCCCTTGGCAGTCCGCCCGTACTCAGGGATTTCGTACCCCTTCATCCGGTAGACCTTCCCAGTGTTGGTAAAGAACAACAGCATGTCATGAGTCGACGTTGCGACCAAGTGCTCGATGAAATCATCATCGTGCACGCCCATGCCTTGAACCCCTTTACCTCCACGGTTTTGTGCCTTGAATTCAGACGTTGGCAGCCGCTTGATGTAGCCGTTGTGGGTCAAAGAAACCACAACATCTTCTTCAGCAATCAAGTCTTCGTCTTCCAAGCTGAGGACTTCACCGACCATTAATTCGGTCCGACGCGCATCCCCAAACTTGTTTTGAATATCGAGTAATTCTTGGTAAATGATGGCTTGTTGGCGTTCCTTGGATGCCAAGATTTCCTTGTCGTCCTTGATAGCTGCCATGACATCATTGTATTCCTTCTCGACCTTTTCCCGTTCCAAACCGGTCAGACGAACCAACCGCATGTCCAAAATGGCTTGTGATTGCTTATCTGACAGGCTGTAACGCGTCATCAATTCATTCTTAGCGACCTCGGCCGTTTGTGATTGACGAATGATCGTGATAATGGCATCGATGTGGTCCAAGGCAATCCGCAACCCTTCCAGGATGTGGGCCCGGGCCTCAGCTTTGCGCAGTTCAAACTGCGTCCGCCGCCGAATAACTTCCAGTTGGAATTCCAAGTAGTATTGCAAAATAGCCTTTAAGCCCAATACCTTTGGCGCCCCGTTAACAATGGCCAGCATGTTGATCCCAAATGAGGTCTGCATCAAGGTCATCTTGTACAGGTTGTTCAAAATGACTTCGGCGCTGGCATCGCGGCGAACATCGATCACGATACGCATCCCAGTCCGGTCGGTTTCATCGTTGACATCCGTGATGCCTTCGATTCGCTTGTCCCGGGCCAATTCAGCGATTCGTTCAATCAGCTTAGCCTTGTTGACCATGTACGGAATTTCCGTAGCCACGATCCGTTGTTTGCCGTTCTTTTCCTCTTCGATGTCAACCTTGGCCCGCAATGTAATGGTACCCTTCCCGGTCTCGTAAGCCCGGCGAATGGCGGCCTTCCCCATCACGATCCCACCAGTTGGGAAATCGGGACCAGGTAAGGCCTCCATCAAGTCAGCCAGACTGGCATCTGGGTTGTCCATCAAAATGTGCAGCGCACTAATAACTTCGGTCAGGTTGTGTGGCGGAATGTTCGTTGCCATCCCCACGGCAATCCCGGAAGCCCCGTTAACTAAGAGGTTTGGGAACCGTGATGGTAAGACAACGGGTTCCCGTTCGGACCCATCGTAGTTATCTTGGAAATCAATCGTATCCTTGTTGATGTCCCGTAGCATTTCCATCGCAATTTTGCTCAGGCGTGCTTCGGTATACCGCATGGCAGCGGCCCCGTCACCATCGACGGACCCGAAGTTCCCATGCCCATCGACTAACATGTACCGGTATGAGAAGTCTTGCGCCATCCGGACCATAGACTCGTACACGGCGGAATCACCATGTGGATGGTATTTCCCAAGGACATCCCCAACCATCCGGGCAGATTTCCGGAATGGCTTGTCAGGCGTAATCCCCAGTTCATGCATATCGTATAAAATCCGGCGGTGGACTGGCTTCAAGCCATCCCGCACGTCCGGTAACGCCCGTTGAACAATCACACTCATTGCGTAATCCAAGAAGGATGTTCGCATGGTTTGTGAAAGGTCAACGTCGGTAATCCGACCTAAATAATCTTGATCATCAGCCAAATTTTTACCCTCCGTTCTTGCCTAACACTGACTAAACATCCAACTCAGCAAAGGTGGCATTGTCTTCAATGAATTCACGCCGAGGAGCAACCTTGTCCCCCATCAGCATGCTAAAGACTTGGTCTGCGTTGATGGCGTCATCGGCGTCAACCCGCAAGAGCCGTCGGTTGTCAGGGTTCATCGTGGTATCCCAAAGTTGTTCGGCATCCATTTCCCCTAACCCTTTGTACCGTTGAATCTGAGGCTTTGGTGCTGGTGGTAACTGCCCCAGCAATTCTTTCAATTCATCGTCGCTGTCCAGGTAACGCTGCATCTTCCCTTGACGCACCCGGTAGAGAGGTGGGCAAGCGATGTACACGTAACCGGCATCCAACAATGGCCGCATATAGCGGTAGACCAGCGTCAGCAGGAGCGTCCGGATATGGGCACCGTCGACATCGGCATCGGTCATGAGAATTAATTTGTGATAGTTTGCTTTAGACACGTCAAAATCGTTACCAAAGCCGGTCCCCATGGCGGTAAACAGCGAACGAATTTCTTCGTTGGCCAGGATCCGGTCCATTGAGGCCTTTTCCACGTTCAAAATCTTCCCCCGAATTGGCAGGATAGCTTGAGTCAACCGCGAACGACCCTGCTTAGCAGAACCACCGGCGGAATCCCCTTCGACAATGAACAGTTCGGAAATAGCCGGGTCCTTGGACGTGTTATCGGCCAATTTCCCAGGCAGGTTAGAAATTTCCAACCCACTCTTCTTCCGGGTAACTTCTCGAGCACGCTTAGCGGCAACACGGGCTTTAGACGCCAGCGTCCCCTTGTCCACGACCTTGCGAGCCACGTCAGGGTGTTCCATTAAGAAACGCATGAAGTGGTCAGCAAACGTGTGATCCACGGCGGTCCGGGCATCTGAGTTCCCTAACTTGGTCTTGGTTTGACCTTCAAATTGAGGATCCGGATGCTTCACGGAAACCACGGCGGTCAAGCCTTCCCGGACGTCATCCCCGGTCAGGTTAGGTTCGTTGTCCTTCATCAGCTTGTTTTGCCGGGCGTAATCGTTCACGACCCGCGTCAAAGCACGCTTGAACCCTTCTTCATGGGTCCCACCTTCGTAGGTATGGATATTGTTGGTAAAGGTCAACAGGTTGTTGTGGTAATCATCAGTGTATTGTAAGGCCACTTCAACCGTAATCCCGTTTTCTTCCCCTTCAACGTAGATTGGGGGTTCGAACAGGGTTTCTTTGTTTTCGTTTAAATAGTCAACGTAATGGCGAATCCCACCTTCATAGAGGAAGTCGTCTTCGGTTGGCGTTTCCGGACGTTCATCACGGATGGTGATGCGTAAGCCCTTGTTTAAGAAAGCCAGTTCCCGGATCCGGGTCCGTAACGTCTTGATATCAAACGTCGTCGTTTCCCGGAAGATATCTGGGTCTGGCAGGAAGTGAACGATCGTGCCGTGTTGTTCTTCGGGCAAGCCCTCTTCGAGCACCTTCATTGGAGAGACCACGTGACCCCGGTTAAAGGTCATCCCGTACTTCTTGCCACCACGAATAACTTGGGCATCCAGTTCAGTTGACAGGGCATTCACGACGGAAGCCCCGACCCCATGCAGACCACCGGAGACCTTGTACCCGCCACCGCCGAATTTACCACCGGCATGCAAGATAGTGAAAACCGTTTCTAACGCTGGTTTCCCGGTCTTCTTTTGGATATCGATTGGAATCCCTCGGCCATTATCGGTCACGGTAATACTGTTATCCTTGTTGACCGTCACGTGAATTTCGTTGGCGAAGCCCGCTAAGGCTTCATCAATCCCGTTATCCACAATTTCCCAGACCAAATGGTGCAGGCCTTGGGCGCTGGTCGAGCCAATGTACATCCCGGGACGCTTACGAACCGCTTCCAAGCCCTCTAAGACTTGAATTTGGCTGGCATCGTATTCCTTCGCCTGTTCTGCTTTGGTTTCATGTTCGTAATCAGCCACTGCCTAATCCTCCTTTGTTGCTGCGTCGTTATCTGGCGACGCGTCGGCCACCACGGTCCCATCAGCCACGTGAAAAATGGTTGGGTCCTTAATCAGTTGGCGGGTGATACCGCTCAAACTGGTGGTGGTAATAAACGTTTGGACTTTATCCTGAATTGCCGTCAGCAAGTGGGTCTGCCGGGCATCATCTAGTTCAGAGAGCACATCATCCAGAAGCAACACGGGGTATTCCCCGGTTTCTTCCTTCATCAAATCAATCTCAGCGAGCTTGACACTAAGCGCCGTGGTGCGTTGCTGGCCCTGCGACCCGAACGTTTGGACATTCTTGCCGTTGACCTGAAAATGCAAGTCATCACGATGCGGCCCTACCAGCGTTGTCCCCTGGTAAAGCTCCTTGTCGCGTTGCTTAGCGTAAAGCGCCGTTAGTGCGGCACAGATGGTCTTGGCGTCCGTTAACTGGTCGTCAGGCACCTGTGTGGCGTAGTGAAACGTCAATTTCTCACGTTGCTGTGAAATCTCCGCGTGAATCGCCTGGGCCCAATGCTCCAACTTGTGCAGCATGGTCAAGCGTTGCGCGATAATCTCAGCCCCGTACGCCGCCAATTGATCCGATAACACCGACAAAAAAAGGAGGTCCTTTTTTTGCTTGTGCTGGAGATCCTTTAGATAGCGATTTCGTTGCTTTAACAACGTGCGGTACTGACTCAGGTTGTAGAGGTAACGTGGATTCATTTGACCAAATTCCATGTCCATGAACCGGCGACGCACGGATGGCGCCCCCTTAACAATGGCCAGGTCTTCCGGCGCAAATAGAATCACGTTGAGCTGACCCACGTACTGGGACAATCGGGCCTGCTCCAGGTGATTCACCTTGGCGCGTTTCCCCTGTCGCGAAAAAGTCAGCTCCAACGGGACCGACCCGGCAGCTTTGACCACCCGGCCACTGACCTTCGCCGTTTTGGCTTGCCAGTTGACCAAATCATGGTCGTTAGCCGTCCGGTGGCTGCGCGTCAGCGCCAACACGTAAATGGCCTCTAATAGATTGGTCTTGCCCTGCGCATTTTCTCCCAACAAAACGTTGATGCCCTTCCCCAGCTGCAGATCAGCAGTTGGGTAGTTGCGAAAATGCTGCAACTGCAACTCTTGCAAATACATTATTCACCCTGCTTTGAGCGTATAAAAAATAATCCTACTTCAGGTACTTCCACCGTATCGCCTGGATACAGCTTGCGGCCCCGCCGATTATCTGGCTCGTCATTGACGTTTACGGTGTTTTCCCGCAAATACCATTTGGCTTGGCCGCCCGTACTGATAACGGATTCTTCTTTGAGCATCTGGCCCAAAGTCATGTAGGGCGTCTCAATGAAAACTTCTTTTTTCACAATTTCACCCCTTAATTTTCTTCTCTTATATTATACCGCTTTTTAACGAAAAGGTACAGATGAACAACCTTATTTTTGCCGTCTGAGACGATTTATACCATTCTTGATATTTTTGCTAAAAAACCGGTAACTTTGCTCAGAATCAAAAATAGCCCGGTTATGGCCGAAATCCCATAATTTTTAGCTTTAAATTCAATAAAAATCGTTATGTAACGTCTGAGTCGGGTCAATTGCGCACGCAAGGGTCCATTTTAGCCGCGAATTTAGACCAGTTTCACGAGAAAGCTGCCAGAAAATCGATAGGTCTGCCAGCCTAATAGCCAAATGGGTTCCTCGCAAAGTACCTTGGCCAGGTCACGAAGACCAAATTGACCTCCGCGACACAAAGTCAGCTACCAGACCGTGGTCCAGAAATTTTGGTGCTAATGGCCGGCATTTTTGGAAACCACAGGCTGTGGCCAACAAAGTAAGTCCTAGCAGCACGTCTTTCTCTCAGATTCCCGTCCCCTCACTTGCCTTTTCTCTTTATCACGAACAGCGCACAGAAAAAGCGCCGTCTCCTCAACGGGAAACGGCGCTTGTGAATTAGCTTGTGAAATTGCTTGTGAAATTTTAGAACGTCCGCACTGGCGTGATCAACTGAATAAAGTTGCTGGTATCTTCAGTTGGGACCAGCGTGAATGGCCGTAATGCTGAGGTGAAGGCCACGCGAATCGTGCTTTGGCCAAATGACCGCAGCGCATCCTTCATGTAATCAGGGTTGAAAGAAATTTCGAGGTCTTCCCCATCGAGGGCCTTGGGTGCCAGCTCTTCTTCAACGTTCCCGACATCGGGCGAGTTACTGAAGATGGTTACCTGGTTATCGGCGGGCGTCAACGTCAGCTTAACCACGTTGTTCCGGGATTCGTGAGACAACAGAGAGGCCCGTTCAACGGCGGACAACAATTCTGGTGCTTCGAATTCAACGGTCGTGGAGGCTTCCTTGGGAATCAACCGCGATGTGTCTGGGTAATTGCCTTCCAGCAAACGTGAGTAGAATGACGTGTCACCCAACAGGAAGAGGACTTGGTTTTCTGAGAATTGCATCTTCACGTCAGCCTTGTCATCCCCGATCATCCGGGACAATTCGGTTAGACTCTTCCCAGGAATAATCACGTCAAAGGTGGCATCACTGTGGGTTGGCAACGCAATTTGACGTTGGCTCAACCGGTGACTGTCCGTGGCGACGGCTAAGAACTGGTCCTCAGACAAGACGAAATGCACCCCGGTCAGAATTGGCCGACTTTCTTGGTTGGAAACGGCAATAACCGTTTGGCCAATCAATTCCTTGAAGACGGCGCCAGATAAGACGACGGAATCAGCTGCATCAATTTCTGGCAAATGGGGGTAGTTGTTGGCGTCTTGGCCGTTGATGTTAAAGGCTGCGGCACCAGAAGTGATTTCGGTTTGGAACCCGTCTTTAACTTCCACGGTCATTTCCTTTTCGGGCAACCGCTTGACGATTTCACTGAAGAACCGGGCAGTTAAGACAATGGAACCCGGTTCATCAATACTTAAACCAATATCAGGATCATCGGCCCGAATCAACGTTTCAATAGAAATATCTGCGTTGGATCCCGTTAAAAGTAACCCTGCGTCACTGGCAACGATTTTTAACCCTGTCAAAATGGGAATCGTGGTCTTTGATGAGATGGCACGGGAGACGTTGTTCAATTCTTTAATGAACGCAGCCCGGTTGATGGTGAATTTCATAAACTGACACTCCTTTTCGTGGTGCAGGTAGTTTAACTTAATTAAAAGAAAAAAATAGTAGCCGTAGTAGAGCGGTGTATTCTGTGGATAACTTTGCGGAACATCCTGTGTTACTAGTCTTTCCACCTGTGGATAACTTGTGGATAACTTTGATGTTTTTAAAATCTTATCCACACCGTGTTAGGTGCGACCCAATTAATCATACCGCAGTTGGTCACAAAAAGACCGTCACGAGTCTGCCAAAATTGGGTGACCCGGGACGATCCGTCCTAGCGCCGCAGTTCATCTTTGAGACTATCAATATCTTTTTGAAGCTCGGCGTCGGTCTTCAATGATTCGGTAATTTTATCGTAAGCGTGGATGACCGTGGTGTGGTCCTTGCCGCCAAACTCGTTCCCGATACGGGGCAGTGAGGCCTCGGTCAGTTCACGAGAAAGGTACATGGCAATTTGCCGGGGCATCACGATGGCTTTCTTGCGTTTCTTCCCCTTTAAATCCTTGAGGGAAACGTTAAAGTAGTCGGCCACGCGGTCTTGAATCACGGGAATCGTGATGGCATCACTGGCATTCGCCAGGTTCAAACTCTTCAGCGCTTCTGCGGCCAAGTCAGTGGTGATTGGCTGGTGCATCAACTGCGAATAAGCCTGAACGCGGGCCAGCGCGCCCTCTAATTCACGGACGTTGGAATCGATTTGCCCGGCAATGTAGCTGAGCGTGTCGTCGGGGATGTCAATTTGATCGGCATCGGCCTTGTTCCGTAAGATAGCGATTCGCGTTTCCAAGTCTGGCGGCGTGATATCCACGGATAATCCCCAGGCAAACCGCGAAACGAGGCGGTCTTGCAGCTTAGGAATTTCGTTGGGTAAGCGGTCAGACGTCAGCACGATTTGCTTGCCGTCGTCGTAGAGGGCATTGAATGTATGGAAGAACTCTTCTTGCGTTCCTTCCTTATTAGCGAAGAACTGAATATCATCGACCAGTAGCAGATCAACGTTGCGGTACTCCTGACGAAACTGCTCCTGCGTCCGGGTTTGAATCGCATTAATAAAGTCATTCGTGAAAGCCTCGCTAGTCACGTATTTGACCTTGGTGTCTGGGCGATCTTCTAGCATTTTGTTGCCAATCGCGTGCATCAAGTGGGTCTTACCCAACCCAACGCCACCATAAAAGAACAGCGGATTATACATCACGCCGGGTTCTTCGGAGACCACCAAGGCCGCAGCGTGGGCCATTTGGTTGCCTTTTCCGATGACGAAAGTGTCAAACGTGTAGCGGGAGTTCAGCGCCGTTTCCTTCATAAAGGTTGGCGTGGGTTCGGTTGGGACTGCTTCCCCAGGGGTCGCGGTCTTGGCCTTGAGCGTTGCTTGTTGCTGACGCTCCCCTTCCAAAATAAGAACGGGCTGAATATCTTCGTGAGCGGCTTGGTATGCGTATTCTACCAATTGCTGGTCCAGGTGTTGATGGGTCCAGTAATCACGATGCAGGGGTGATGGGAGTTCCAACGTTAATTTGTTGCCGTTCAGGGCAATCGGCTTGGCTGTTTCAATCCAAGTCGCGTAGGCTGTCGTCTGGCTGTTTTCTTTAAACAGCTTTTTGATGTCAGCCCACAAAGTTAACATATCTGGCACTGATGTATCCCCCTATTTTAGTTTAGATGCTCATTTGACGTTTGGACGGACTCCGACCAAACGAAAACGTAAGTCCAGTGTAGCATGAAGAAAAAAAGTTTTCCACAGGGTATTCTGGGGTGTGCATAATTGTTTCACAGGAAGTGAATAGAGTTATCCACAGGGTTGTGAGAATCTGTGGATAAAATTCATGCGATATAGTTATACACACCTATCTGTGGACTTAAAACACGATAGCAACAAGTGTTTCACAAGTTATCCACAGAATACACAAATCCTAATTTTTAGAAATAAACAGGCTGTGGAACGGTGGATAACTCGGTTGGCAACTCCGGAATAACTTTTTCGAAAAATCCAAGTTATCCACAAGCAAAGTGCATGAAACAAATTTTGCTGGGAACAACTTTTTTTATGAAATGCCAAGTTGCTGTTTCATTTCTCCTTTCTTTATGCTATTATGTTCAGGAAATGCATTTAGTATTTGTCTGGCAACACCAGATAAAAAATAGTCATAGATAAGAGAGGAGATTTTACGATGAAGCGCACTTTCCAACCAAAGAAACGTCACCGTTCCCGTGTCCACGGCTTCCGCAAGCGCATGAGCACTAGCAATGGCCGTCAAGTATTAGCACGTCGCCGTCAAAAGGGACGTAAAGTATTGTCTGCATAGGCCGCTGAAGCTTCAGTGGTCTTTTTATTTTATCTGCGGGGAGACTGGAACACCAATCCCGCGCGGACTGTAAATCGAGAATTTTGGAGATGCACATGCGAAAATCTTACCGCATTAAGAAAGAAGCGGAATTTCAGCAGGTCTTTGAAACCAGGAATTCAGTCGCAAACCGGCAATTCGTGGTCTACTCAATGGAAAAACCTAACCAGAAGCACTTTCGGGTCGGCATTTCCGTCGGGAAAAAGATTGGTAACGCCGTTCACCGTAACTGGGTGAAGCGCCGGATCCGGCAGAGCCTTCTCGAGTTGAAGCCATACCTGAAACAGGATGTGGACTTCCTCGTGATTGCGCGGCCCCGGGCGGACGGTATCAGTATGCCCGATGCGAAAAGCAGCATGATTCACGTGTTAAAGTTAGCGAAACTACTGGATTCCAACTATAGCGAGGAATAAACGTGAAAAACGTGAAAAAGTACAAACGTACCCTACTTATGCTGGGCATTGTGAGTTTGGTCTTTATCCTCTCCGCTTGTAGCAACAAGCCAATCACCAATCAAAGTACCGGGATCTGGGACGGTTTAATCGTCTTAAACTTCTCGCGGGCGATTATCTGGTTGGCCAACTTGTTCGGCGGCAGTTACGGTGTCGGGATCATCGTCTTCACCATTATCATTCGGGTGATCTTGTTACCACTGATGATCTTCCAAACGCGCAGCATGCGGAAGACCCAAGAGGTTCAACCGCAACTGAAGGCCCTCCAAAAGAAATATTCGTCTAAAGACCGGGAAACCATGGCTAAGCTGCAGTCCGAACAACAGAAGTTGTATTCGGAAGCCGGCATCAACCCAGTAATGGGGTGTTTGCCAGCCTTGGTTCAACTGCCAATCATCTGGGCTTTGTACCAGGCCATTTGGCGGACGGCCGTTCTGCGGTCCGGGACCTTCCTGTGGTTACAATTGGGCCACAAGGACCCGTACTTCATTTTGCCAATCTTGGCGGCTTTAGCGACGTTCGCAAGTTCGTGGTTAACCACCAAGTCAGCACCGGAAACCAACTCCATGAACATGATGATGGTCGTCGGGATGCCCGTGGTGGTCTTCTTCACCGCCTTAAACGTGGCTTCGTCACTGTCCCTGTACTGGACGGTTTCCTACATTTTCCAAGTGGGCCAAACCTTACTCATTCAAAATCCGTGGAAGATCCAAGCGGAACGCGATGAGAAAGAAAGAGAAAAGTCCAAGCATGACCGCGCCGTTAAGAAAGCTGTTCGACGGGCCAAGCAAAGTAAACGTAAGTAAAACCAATGAAAATGCATTTCTGAGTCGTCCTGGCAATTTGCCGGGGCGGCTTTTTTGTCGTTAGTGAAACCGGGCAATGGTCATTCGTTCCCGGCGGCAGATTCAACCTGCCCAGCTATGGGGCCGGTTCTAGCCTGAGGGGCGGGCTTCCGCCTCGACTTTGAGCCGAAGGACGGTCTCAAAGGTCGTCCCGTGCTCTAAGTAGAGAAATTCGCGCTACTACCACCGACACGGCGGGGTAGGTTGATCTGCCTCTGGTCACTAACAACGAGTGGGTGGGCCCAGTTTCACTAATGTTGTGGTTGGCACTGATCGGACTTGGCACAGCTTTCCTTTCGACGCCACGTCGTTACCTTAACAAAATCACCTTCACCTCCTTTCAGCGGGTTGTTCGGGTCCTAACGTATCCGGTGTCGCGAACATCCGAGTAACGGGGACCTGACGCATTATGGTATACTAGTGCTTAGCGAAAAAGACATGGAGGAATGGACGATGACGATCTACACGGGGAAAACGGAAGAGGCAGCGATTGCGGCGGGACTGACCGCCTTGAATACGAGTCGCGACCAAGTCGTAACCAAGGTGGTCACCGCTCCACGAAAGGGCTGGCTGGGGATTGGCCGGCGCGACGCCATGGTTGACGTGACGTTGAAGCCCGTTGCCAAGGAAATAGCTGAGGAACAGGCCGCGCCAGCAAAATCGGCGCCACATTCAGCGGCCACCCAACCCAAGGGTAAGCCGGCGCCTGTCGCAGCCCAAAAGGCGGCTGCGCCCGCACAACCGGTTGCGCCTGAACCAGCACCGGTCGACCCCGCTAAACGCCGTCAGCAGCGTCAGGCGGCCATAGACGGTGTTCAGGATTACCTGGCGACCATCGTCGAACAACTCGGTATCGATGCCACCCTCGAGGTCGAAAGCACCGCGCACCGGCAGATCCACTTGTCCTTTACGACCGACAAGGAGGGCCTGTTGATCGGGAAACACGGTCGGACCATCAACGCGTTGCAGAGCCTGGCGCAACTGTATCTGAACCATCATGGCGCCGCTCACGTGGACGCGGTGTTGGACGTGGCGGGTTACCGCGAACGCCGGACGATTACATTGTCGCGGCTAGCCGAAAACACGGCCCGCGAGGTTGTGGCGACCGGTAAGCCCATCTATTTGGACCCGATGCCCTCGTTTGAACGCAAACAGATTCACGCCGTCCTGGCAAAGAACCGCTACGTCACGACTTATTCGGCGGGGAAGGAACCTCACCGCGCCGTTGTGATCGAGCCGGCTTAGTTTCTGTTTGACAAATGAGGCGTTAGCCCTTATAGTGAAGACAATCATTCTTATCAAGTTTACGATAAAGTAGTGAAAGTACTTTATCCACGCACAGTTAGGTGGCGTGGAGTAGGTGCTTTTTTTTATGGCGTTAAATGATACGCCCGGTGCGTTAACGCTTGGTAAGAAAACAGTCACTGTAACCAATACAAGGATAATCAAGCCGGGTTAGACGGGTGGTTAGCCAGCATGCCAGATGAGTTTTCTCGCCCGGTAAGCTGGCAGATACCTGCTTGACCCGTAGATAAAAAAGGAGGATGGCTCATGGCAGTCACCACAACAGAATTTGATACGATTGCGGCAATTTCTACCCCGCCTGGTGAGGGGGGCATCTCCATCATTCGGTTGAGTGGAGAAGAGGTCTTCGCCGTCGCCGACAAGCTATTTAAGGGTGCCGATTTGACTAAGGTTGGGACGCACACGATTCACTACGGCCACATCATGGACCCCGAAACCAACGAAGAGGTCGATGAGGTCATGGTCACCGTGATGCGGGCGCCAAAGACCTACACCAAGGAAGATATCATCGAGATCAACTGTCACGGGGGTATCGTGGCCACGAACCGGATCTTACAACTGTGCCTCAGCTATGGCGCCCGGTTGGCGGAACCCGGTGAATACACCAAGCGAGCCTTCTTAAATGGCCGAATCGATTTGACTCAGGCCGAGTCTGTGATGGACTTGATTCGGGCCAAAACGGACAAGTCCATGAAGGTGGCTTTAGACCAGTTGGATGGTGATTTGTCTAAATTGATTCGTAATTTACGGCAAGACATCCTCGATGCCCTGGCCCAAGTCGAAGTCAATATCGACTATCCGGAGTACGATGACGTGGAGACCATGACCACCAAAATGCTGCTAGAGAAGGCCCAAGAGGTCCAAAAGCAGATCAAGGTGCTCTTGTCCACGGCCAAACAAGGCAAGGTCTTGCGCGAAGGGTTAGCTACGGCCATCGTCGGCCGGCCTAACGTGGGGAAGAGTAGCCTGTTGAACCACCTGTTGCACGAGGACAAGGCGATTGTAACCGACGTTGCCGGCACCACGCGTGACGTGATTGAAGAATACGTCAACGTCAAGGGTGTGCCGCTCAAGCTGATCGATACGGCGGGGATTCGTGATACCCAAGATAAGGTCGAAAAAATCGGTGTTGAACGCTCGCGGAAGGCTATTAACACCGCCGATTTGGTGATGTTGGTGCTGAACGCCAGCGAACCGCTGACTGCCGAAGACCGTGAGTTGTTGACCGCCACGGCTGACACCCAACGTATCCTTATTTTAAACAAGACGGACCTGCCAAAACAACTTGATATGACCGCAGTGAAGGCTGCGGCCGGCGATAGCCCGATTATTGAGACATCCATTTTACAAAGTACCGGGATGGATCAATTGGAATCCACTATCGCGCACCTGTTCTTTGATGAAGGCATCGAGTCCAGCCAAAACACCGTGATGGTCACCAACGCGCGGCACATCGGGCTGTTACATCAGGCCAATGACGCCCTGGATGACGTCCAACACGGCATTGCGGCGGGGATGCCCGTCGACCTGGTGCAAATCGATATGACGCGGGCTTGGGACTTGCTCGGTGAAATTACCGGGGATAGTTACCAAGACGAGTTGCTCGACCAGTTGTTTAGCCAATTCTGTTTAGGCAAATAAAACCATAAAAGAGACCGCTTGGCCGCTCCCATCAGCGACTAGGCTTGGAGGGAAAGAAGCATGACTGAAGTAATTGCATATCCCGGTCAGGACTACGACGTCATCGTCGTGGGTGCCGGCCACGCTGGTAGCGAAGCCGCATTGGCCGCTGCTAGAATGGGCAACAAGACCCTGTTAATGACGATCAACCTGGACATGGTGGCCTTTATGCCATGTAACCCGTCCGTCGGGGGCCCAGCTAAGGGAATCGTCGTCCGTGAAATTGACGCCCTGGGTGGCGAAATGGGCCGTAACATTGACAAGACCTACGTCCAAATGCGGATGCTCAACACGGGTAAAGGCCCAGCCGTCCGCGCTTTACGGGCACAGGCTGACAAGCACGCCTATCACGCTGAAATGAAGCACACCATCGAACGCGAACCCAATTTGACCTTGCGTCAGGGAATCGTGGACGATTTAATCGTGGAAGATGGCGTCTGCAAAGGGGTCATCACCAACACCGGGGCCCACTACAGCGCCAAGGCCGTAGTCATTGCGGCCGGTACCGCTGCTCGCGGGAAGATTATCATCGGGGAACTGATGTATTCTTCCGGCCCCAACAACTCCCAACCAGCCACCAAGTTGACGGCCAACCTGCCTAAGTACGGCTTTGACCTGGAACGGTTCAAGACCGGGACCCCCCCACGGGTTGACGGGAATACGATTCATTATGATGAAACCGAGGAACAGCCGGGTGACGTGGAGCCGAACCACTTTAGCTTCACCACGCCAGACAGTGCCTATTTAGACCTGAAAAACCAACTGTCTTGCTGGTTGACCTACACCAATCAGAAGACCCACGAAATCATCAAGGCCAACCTGGACCGCGCCCCAATGTTTACCGGCGTGATCGAAGGGGTCGGCCCTCGTTACTGCCCATCCATCGAAGACAAGATCGTCCGGTTCGCTGACAAGCCCCGGCACCAACTCTTCTTGGAGCCAGAAGGCCGGAACACCGACGAATGGTACGTTCAGGGCCTGTCAACCTCGATGCCTGAAGAAGTGCAACAGAAGATTTTGCACTCCATCAAGGGGTTAGAGGATGCCCAAATGATGCGGCCAGGCTACGCCATCGAATACGATGTTGTGTCGCCCTACCAATTGCGGCCAACACTGGAAACGAAGCCTTTGAAGAACCTGTTCACCGCTGGTCAGACCAACGGGACGTCCGGGTACGAAGAGGCGGCGGGCCAAGGACTGTTAGCCGGAATCAACGCCGGTTTGCGGGCCTTAGGCAAGCCAGGCTTCACGTTGAAGCGCTCTGACGCCTACATTGGGGTCATGGTCGATGACCTGGTTACCAAGGGAACGAACGAACCTTACCGCCTGTTGACGAGTCGGGCCGAATACCGCTTGATCTTGCGGCACGATAACGCCGACCTGCGTTTGACGGCCAAGGGTCACGAATTAGGCTTGATCAGCGACGAACGCTATGCAGATTTCTTAGCCAAGAAGGCTGCCTTGAAGGCTGAGCTGGACCGGTTAAACAGCATCCGCATCAAGCCAAGTGCTGAGATCAACGCCTTCATCGAGAGTCACGGTGACAAGCCGTTACAAGATGGCGTTCTCGCAGCTGTCTTCCTGCGTCGGCCATACGTCGACTACCAAACGCTGGCACAGTTCATTCCAGCACCAGAACAGCCGTTAGACCGCCACATCATTGAGGAAATCGAGATTTCCCTGAAGTACGCCGGCTACATCAAGAAGGCCGAGGACAACGTGGTTAAATTAAAGCGGATGGAAGCCAAGGCCATCCCCGCTAAGATCGACTACGATGCCATCGACGGGCTTGCAACGGAAGCCCACCAAAAGTTGAAGAAGATCCAACCCGAGACGTTGGCCCAGGCCAGCCGAATCAGTGGGGTCAACCCTGCTGATATCGCCATCCTGAGCGTGTACATCGAACAGGGGAAGATTGCCAAAGTTGACTAGTTAACCCGGAACTAGCGATTGATGTGGGTGGTTTTCTAAGTAAAAGCCTAGTCACCCGAGTGATTCGCTAGTAAATAAAAATAGGACCCGCATCGGTTAGAAGTTTAGCCAATGCGGGTCCTATTTATTATTAATAATTAATTATTAAATACAGATATTGATAATTAAAAGTGTAGTATACAAGACCTTTACCAATTCTTTGCAGAAACACAACAGTCATCCGGTAAAGTGGGGGATGTAGTGAGACAACCAAGAGTGTGGCGCACTGATGCGGGTGGCTTGGTCGACTCGGCTTGTGTGCCCCCTTAAATGGGGAAAAGCCTTGAGCAACACCATCTAGGGACAATCGGTGGCGAACCACTGGTTGCAAACAAGGGGCGTTTTAGATGCAAACGAGTCTGTTGATCATCGGCATCATGTTAGCGTTAGCCAGTCATTGGCAGCATCATCGCGTCATGAACCGGTTACAGCAACGCGGTAGCCAGCTCAAAGGGCAGTTGGCTCGCAACCATACAATCTACCACGGTTTGCTGTACCTGGGCGTCCTGTACGTCGCATTAGGTCTCTGGCACCCCACGTGGCTGAATGCCCGGGTGCTGGGATTGCTGTCGGTCGTCAATGCCGTGGCAATCGTGGTTGGCTGGTATCAGCGGCGGCAACACCACTATCCAGCCGCTTCCCGTCGATTATGGCACCAACAGGCTTGGTACCTACTGGGCAGTCAGCTCCTATTGGCCGCTGTTTTGCTGGGGACGCTGCTAAGCCACACCTAAAATAAATGAGATTGCCGTCCGTTAGTGGGTTGGAGTGCCGACATTAACGGGCGCTTTTTTACCCCAGAGGAGGCGTTTTCGTGAAACACTATACACCGTTAGCTGCACAACAAGATTTAGATGTCATTTTGGCCGCCGTTCACCGGCTTCAGGAGACCGTCGTCATTACTCCCACGGATGGGGATGATACGCAAGCCGCCGTCCTGCTGCCCAAACGGGAGTGGGAAGCAATGGCCGAGCTGGCGTTTTTGGTACAACCCAGCGTGACCGACAAGACCCCTAAGCTCACCCCAACTCCGCGGCGCTTTGAGCACGTGGACATGGAGAATATGGAGTGGGGTTAGGCGAGAATTAGCTGCGTGAGCCCGGCGTAGGAATCGGCCTCAAAGGTGGGCCGGCACGCTGCTGGATTGGCGGTATGGTGGGGATTGAACCAGACATTGGCTAAGCCGGCATTGATGGCGCCCTGGATGTCAGAGCGCAGGCTGTCGCCGACCATGAGCGTATTCGTCGCCGTCATCGCTGGATAGGCCGCCTTGATGGGTGCGAAGAACCGTTGGTCGGGCTTGTCATAGCCGACGTCTTCGGAGATGTAAATCTGATCAAAGAATGCGGCAATGCCAGAACCCGCTAACCGGCTTTCCTGCACAGACTTGGTACCGTTAGTCCCGGCAATCACGGTCACGCCGGCCTGAGTCAACTGGGTCAGAAATGCCGTGGCACCGGGCAACGTGTAGTAGTTATGGTTGAGCATGCTCTTATACTGGGCCTCGATGGTGGGGCCATCCACGGTCATACCAAATGCAGCGAAGGTCCGGGCAAACCGGGTGTCTAGTAGGGGCCCACGGTCGGCACCCTGTTCGATACGTTGCCAGATACCGTGATTAATGGTTAGATAGGTGTCCATGGCGGCCGACACGTCGGGGGCGCCATATTGATTGAGAATGGCCGTCACACCTTCCGTTTCGCCACGCGTAAAGTCGAGGAGGGTGTCGTCGAGGTCAAAGATTGCGTATTTTTTCATGAAGAGCCGCCTTTCGAAACGTTTTTTCTGAGTTTAGCATAGATTCAGAGATTCGCAAGGAATGGCCAATTTAAAAGACCGCGGACCAGTCAAGACTACTGAAGCAGTTTAGTAGTGGCGATTGGCCCGCGGTCTTTTTGTCGTTCTAAAAGAAAAAGGCCTCATCATCGTGGGGATGACGGGACCTAGTGGTTAGGCGCCTCCACCAAGGGCGAACGCCTTAACGATGGAGAGAACCAGAAACGTAATTTGAATGCCGAGGTCAACACGGTTAAGCGAGTGGCTATCGGCTGTGCTTTCAAAGACATTGAAGTGAAGCATCGCCGTGATCAACGAACTGAAACACAGAAAGGCGGCTAAGATGGGATTGCTAGCGAGTAACATCGCGGCTAGCATCACCAATGATAGAATCATAACGCCAATCTTGAGTGGGGTAGCTGGGTAACGTACTTGAGTCATCCGAAACACCTCGTTTCACTTAATGAGAATATGGCCATACGATTAGAACTTACGTCTATTTTACCAGATTTTCTCATTTAATGGGAGTGAAACGACGATAATTTTTTCGCCCGATTTAAAATTGAAGTGCAACACCCCTTAAGACATTAAGGGTAAACAAATAGGCCATGGAGACCTATACTTTT
>NZ_BOLM01000031.1 GCF_016861605.1 Levilactobacillus wangkuiensis | reverse complement strand
ACCACTATAAAGTAATAGAGGCATAAGAGCATCCCGTCGGATAACTCTTATGCCTCTAAGCTTAGTATTTTTGTTTTAAGTGACAGATATTTGGAGAGCCGTTAATATGGGGACAGGTTATTTTAGAGAATGAAGTCGTTTTATTAACAATTTGCTTATAACACCTAATTTTTTAACTAAAATCAGCTGTAATGTTCATTAATTCCTCTGAAGTGTCGCTTCGAACAGGTTATTCTTATATAATTAGGAAAGAAATTTCAGTAAAAATTGTGATGATAGGAGGAAATAGCTGATGGCACAATACAGTGCGTCAATGGTCTCACATTCATTTTGGTTTACTGAATTCTCTCAGTACCTAGATTTGCGTGAACAGGGGAATAGTGATGCTGATATTCGGTTTTTAGCAATTGAGGAGAACTATTTTCAGCAACAGTCGACTGCACGAGCACTTAGAATGGTGCAGACATTAAAGCGACGCGTAAATGTACTGGATGTCGATTATTTCGACCTATTTCCGTCGCTGGATTTAGCCAATCAAAAGTTGATTAATCTATCGACCAGCCTACAGTTGGATCCACTATTTGATGATTTTTTATATGAAGTTTATCGTAGTGAATTGATTTTAGGGGATGCAAAGCTGTACAGTTACGAAATTGAAGCATTCTTTAATCAAAAACAGATTGAAAATCCTAAGGTGGCAGCTTGGACAGAACAAACGGTTCGCCGACTGGCTAGCACGTACAAGTCGTTTTTACGTGAGGCCGGGTTGCTTGAAGAACAAAGCGACTATGACCAGGTAAAGCGGCCATTGCTGGATATGAGATTAGAAGCGTTATTACATACTAAGGGATTGACCCGCCAATTGGCGGCATTTTTAGGGAGATAACATGACAAAGACAATGGAAAAACTCAAACACTTACGAGAAAAGGTAGCCGATCCGGATTTCCAACAGAGCCGAGGACTGTCGAATGAAGTGTCATATTACATTTTGGCGTTTGATGCCCAGGACCAGCCGCTGGTGACGGAAGAGGTCAGTAATATGCGGCAGCAGTTGAATCGTGAAACTGTTGGCATGGATATTGTAGAATTTAATCTGTACCAAATCATGTGGCAGTTATTGGATGACATGGGGATTAAAGAGGATGCTCTGGAGATGGAGGCTAATGACGGGATTGATTATCTGATAGAGCAGCTAAACAATGCATTAGAGATGACCAGTTCTGACAACCTATTCGTACAGTACATGCAGCAGCATTTGCCTGAGGAGCCCGTCATTGTGTTTGTTACGGGAATTGGAGAAATCTTCCCATTGATTCGGGCACATAAAGTTTTGAATACGATGCATCAAATCATCACGGATGTTCCGGTAGTCTTTTTCTATCCAGGAACCTATGACAGCCTAAGTCTCAGTATGTTTGGGGAGTCCAAAGAGGACAACTACTACCGAGCATTTCAAATCAACTAGGGGAGATCAAGCATGAAGATAAAAGATATTTTTGCCAAATCAATTGATCGTGATATTAAAGGCGTTATCACGATTGGTGATGAACAAGATGCCAACGTTAAGCAAGAACTTGAAGAGTACGTCGTGACCAAAGAACTTGATGGGCACTTTAAAGATTTCTTTGCGGCGTACGCAGAGGGAATTCAGCATGATACGACTAACATGGGTGTCTGGATTTCCGGGTTCTTTGGTTCCGGGAAATCTCATTTCTTGAAAATCTTAGCTTACCTGTTAGAAAATCGGGAAGTTGCTGGCAAGTCAGCATTGGATTACTTTGTGGATGATGCTAAGGTGCATGACCAAGGAACATTAGCCAACATGAAGTTGGCAGCGTCAGTTCCAAATGAGGTTATGTTATTTAACATTGATTCTAAGGCTAAAAATGGAAATAAGTCCCAGAAAGATGCCATTCTCAACGTTTTCCTGCAAGTCTTTAACGAACAACTTGGCTTGTTTGGCGCGGATTTTTGGATTGCCGATTTGGAACGTGATTTGATTGCCCAAGGAAAGTATGCTGAATTTCAGGCGAAGTTCAAAGAGTTAGACCGACAACATCGTGATTGGCTCGATGCCCGAAACGCCTACGCTTTCTTGAAAGGAACGATTCAAGATGCACTGGTGGCAATCGATTTCATGTCGGAAGCGGATGCTAGTGGTTTTGTTGATCAACTAAAAAAGGATTATCCCATCAGTGTGGAGAGCTTTGCCAAGTTAGTTAATCAGCACATTGAAAGTCAAGGCGAAAACTACCATATGGTTTTCTTGGTTGATGAAGTGGGACAATACATTGGGTCTAGTCAGCAGCGGATGTTGAATCTGCAGAGTATTGTCGAAGATCTGGGGACCTATACACACGGCAAGGCTTGGGTCATTGTGACCAGTCAGCAAGCAATTGACCAGGTGACTAAGAATATTAACGGCCAGGATTTTTCTAAGATTCAGGGGCGCTTCAATACCCGAATTGCCATGTCTTCTGCTAACGTTGACGAGGTCATTCAAAAGCGGTTGTTGGCCAAGACCGAGGCTAGTGAACAGCTATTGGAAACCACATTCGATGAGAATCAGCACGTGATCAATAACTTAATTAGTTTTGATGGCAAAGAAGAGCGAAAACGATATGACAATGCGAAAATGTTTGCAGACATCTATCCGTTCGTCCCTTATCAAGTAGTCTTACTCCAAGATACACTGACAGCGATTCGAGAAAACGGGTCCGACGGAAAACATTTAGCCAACGGTGAACGGTCAATGTTAGCGGTATTCCAGGAGTCTGCCCGTCGCCTAGAGGGGGAAGATACCCGGGCATTAGTGCCGTTTAGTATCTTCTTCCAAGGTCTAAGTCACTTTTTGGATCACACCCATATGATTGTGATTCAACGGGCCCAGAACAACGAATTGATTAACCCCAGTGGTGAAGATAATCCGTTTGCGGTTCAAGTATTGGAAACGTTGTTTATGATTAAATACGTCCAGGATTTTGAGGGGACATTGAATAACTTAGTCACTTTGATGATTGATTCAATTGATACGGATCGAATTGAATTAGAGGCCAAAGTTAAACAGGCCTTACAGGTTTTACAAGAGCAGAACATTGTTGAGAAGACTAGTAAGGGGTATGAGTTCTTAACGGACGCTGAACAGGATATTAGTAAGCAAATTCAGCGGCAAGCGGTGGACTCTGGCGCAATTTCGCAAGCGATTGGGAATTACCTCTTTAGTACGGAAGCAATTTCACGGCGGTACACGTATCCCAAGTTAAAGAAGCAGTACACGTTTGTCTTTAATCAGTGGGTGGATGATCGGCCGGTTGGTCAAACTAATCAGGATATTAACCTGAAGATTGTGACGGCAATTAACGATGATAACCGAGACGACAGCGAGTTACGTCGGCAATCCGCCTCACCAGAACAGCCGCAAATTATTATTGATTTGCCAGGGGATTCCCAATACGTGGATGATCAGCAACAGGTCCTGCGAATTCAAAGCTTTATTTTCAATCCACAGGAACAGGCACAAGATGCCCGTTCTCAGCGAATCATTGATGTAAAGAGAACGGAATTGAATGCTTTAAATGATAGAGTTGCTAAGGAATTAAAAGAGGTATTACAACAGGCTAATATCTACGTTCAGGGTGACCGGATTGATGCTGGTAAGAAGGATTTCTTTACTAGTTTGGATCAGGCCGAGGAACAGTTGATTGACGAAATTTATCGTAATTTGAGTTATATCGACGTCGTTAAAGAAGAGAATGATGTTGTGGCCCTGTTCAAAGACACCAATGAATTGGTTAAGACAACCGAAAACGAACGGGCATTGCAAGCGGTCTTAGAGCGCATTAATCGCGAGTATGCTGGGCATAATAAAATTTCGTTCAAATCAATGTTAGAACGTTTCAACAAGATTCCGTACGGGTATCGTGAAATTGATACGAAATGGTTAGTCGCAAAACTTTTCGCTGATGCTAAGCTAAAAGTTTATGTGAATGGTGAGGCATTAAGCTTACAAGCGGGACTATCCGCTAACGAAATGGCTAAGTATTTCCTGAAGCGGCAGTACCTGGATGCCGTTCAGTTAGAACCGCGACAGGCCGTTAGTGAGGGTAAGAAGAAGGACTTACGCGACGTCGCCCTTGAGCTCTTTAACAAGCAAACGTTCAGTGATAATGAGGATGACACGTTGATGCGTGAGCTACAGGATAGCATGGAGAATGCACGTAAGGCGCTGGATATTTACTTGCGCAAGCCTAACTACTATCCTGGACAAGATGTTCTGCGAACCGGGCGTGACCTGATGACACAGTTGTTGGCACAAAAGGATACGGACCGGTTCTATGACTTGGTGAGCCAAAAGCGTGATGATTTGCTGGACTGGCATGATGATATGGATGAAGGCGGCATCAACGAATTCTATCAGAGTGAAACGCAGCAAGAAATCTGGGAATCTGGGCACACCCAGCAAGTTGTGTATGATCGTTCTCAGAAATTTGTCACCGGTTCCGCAGTTAAGGAACTAATCGGTCAGATTGATTCCCTGATGAAGAAGCGACCACAAGGGAAAATCAAAGAGCTTAAAGATCTAGTTCAGAGCTTCCGTGATGCATTTAGTGCGGAATTTGATGCTGGTTTAGGCCGGGCACAACAAGATATTCAAAACGAACAGGCAGCGGCGGAAACCTACTGTGAGGATAAGCAGTTGACTACGGAGTTTGGTGACCGGATTCGTCAGGAATTTTTGAGCCTGTTAGAAGACGCACGTGATGCTAAAACTTTGAATGATCTGTTTATTATTCCACAACAAGCAACCTCAGTTCGGGTCCGGTTGGTTGGCAAGATGGATCAGCTATTGAAAGAACGAGCGGTTGTGACGCCACCGGTTCCAGACAAGGGTAATGATGAAACAAGTGTTGATGAGCCCAGTGGAACGGATGGAAATAGCCCTGATTCTTCTAAGGGTGGCCCTAAACCGAGTGTTAAGGAGCCAAAGACAGTTAGTGTGAGGGCCTTAGGCATTAATCAATCTTGGAACTTGAATAGTCCAGCAGACATTGATGTTCAGATTGAAAAGCTGAAAGAGGCACTTCAACAGCAACTGAAAGAAAATACGACGATTAAATTTGAACTGTAAATAAGCATCCAGACAGAGTGAAGGAAGAGACTATGGACAAAACAGCAATTAAAAAGTTTGCGGTTGATGCACGCCGTTCGCTCATTGAAAGTATTAAGCTAAAGGCTGCTTCCTTGGGAATTTCCGAGAAGGGCATAGCACCTAAACTGGCAATATCGACGCCTGAAATTGAATATTACAAGGACGAATTGAATGGGATTACAGGTAAAGACATTGAGAAGCGGCAAAAGCTAGTTGCAGAGTTAAATCAACGGGCTCAGAAGAATGATTTGGCAACTGCCTTTCATGATTTAGTAGAAGAAGTTGCCTACACTTGGTTCAACCGAATTATTGCGATTCGTTTTATGGAAGTGAATGACTACTTACCTAGTCGGACACGTGTTTTATCGAGTACAGAAAACCGGAATGAACCGGATATTATGGTCCATGCGCTAGATGTAGCGGATGACCTGGGCGGCTTCTCACCGGCGGAACAGGATTTAATTAATCGGGCGTTAGATACGGAACAGCCGACTGATTTAGATGCAGAGTATCAGATGTTGTTCATTAAACAGGCTAATGCTTTGAACAAGAATCTCCCGTATCTGTTCGAAACAACCAATGATTATGCCGAGTTATTGTTCACTCCAAACTATCACGATGGCGTCATTCAGCATTTGATCACCGACGTTAGTGCCGATGATTTTAACGTAGCTGTTGGTGGGCAGGTGGAGATTATTGGGTGGCTGTATCAGTACTATAATACGGAACCCCACGACCAGGTGGTAAATATCACTGGTGGTCCAGTCAAAAAGGCTGATATTCCAGCTGTAACACAATTATTTACCACTGACTGGGTCGTTAAGTACATGGTTGACAACTCCCTCGGCAAATACTGGTTGGAGCGGCACCCAGACAGTAATTTAAAGGATCACTTGGCCTTTTTACTGCCAAGTAAACTTGAATTAATTGGTGACAGTGACTCCGTTGAGGATCTTAAAATCATCGATAATGCGATGGGTTCTGGCCATATCCTAGTTTATGCGTTTGACGTTTTAATGCAGATTTACTCTGAACAGGGATATTCTTCCCGCGACGCTGCAACACTTATCCTTCAAAAGAACTTATTTGGGTTAGAAATCGACAAGCGGGCCTACCAATTGGCCTATTTTGCACTGATGATGAAGGCCAGACAATTTAATCGACGCGCTTTGCGTACCGGCAATGTCGAACCTAATGTTTTTGTCTTCGAAGACACAGATGACATCTCTGAGGAGTTCATGGCACAGGTTCCAGCAGCCTCTCGTGATGACTTAGGTGATATTGTTGGCCGTTTCAGTAATGCTCGCGAATTGGGCTCAATTATCCATTTTGACGGCCAGAAAAAGTATGATTTTGCTGAATTACGTCATGCCGTTGAGACAGTCCAAGTGGATGACTTGGATATCTTTGGCTTTCAAGCCATGCAGGAGAAGCTACGGCGTGTGCTAAAGATAGCTGAAGTGCTCTGTGATTACTACAACGTTGTAGTGACCAATCCGCCGTACATGAATAAGATGGATTCAGCGTTGAAAAAATACGTTAAGAAATATTACGCAGACTATTCTGGCGATCTATTTGCAATTTTCATCTTCAATAATAGCAATCTCACAAAGCGTGGCGGTTACTCAGCCTTCATGACCCCATTTGTTTGGATGTTCATCAAAACTTATGAGAAGTTGCGAAAGTATTTAGTTGAAAACAAGAAAATCGATAGCCTGATTCAAATGGAGTATTCAGCCTTTGAAGAGGCGACTGTGCCAATTAATACGTTTGTTTTAAAGAACGTTCAGACCGAAGAACTCGGTACTTACCTCAAGCTATCAGCCTTCAAAGGTGGCATGGATGTCCAAAAAGACCGGGTTTTAGAGGCTATCGCCAATCCGGATATTGATTACCTTTATCGAACTAACCAAGCGAACTTTGCTAAGATTCCTGGGATGCCGATTGCTTACTGGGCTAGTGCTAAAGTGCTAAGATCTTTTTCAAATGTTAGTTTAGGTAGCGTAGGGAAGACCCGAGTGGGCATGGCAACCGCAAGTAACGATAAGTTTATACGAAAATGGTATGAAGTGGATCAAACAAATATTAGTTATCATTCCAAATCACGTTCTTTAGCCCAGCTCACCCAAAGAAAATGGTTTCCCTATGATAAAGGTGGCGAATTTCGCAAATGGTATGGAAATAATAGCTACGTTGTAGATTGGGGAAACGATGGGAAAGAGATTAGGAGTTTTACTGATGGTAATGGCAAGGTTAGGTCACATAATTACAATCTTGATCTTATCTTTAGACCCGGCTTTACCTGGTCAGCTCTGACATCTGGGAACTTTTCTGCGAGAAAGACTTCATTCGGACATCTTTTTGGATCCGGAGGGCATAAAGGTTTTGTAGAAAATGATAAGTTGAACTTTGTTTTAGGATTACTTAACTCAACAATCACACAGTATCTACTTCAAGTAATTTCTCAGACACTTAATTTCGAATCTGGAAATATTGCTAAAATACCGTTAAATGTGACAGATAGTGCCAACCATAATTCAATTGACAATTTAGTGAATCAAAATACAAATAATTCAAGATGGGACTGGGATTCCTTTGAAACTTCCTGGGACTTTACCCGTCATCCACTGCTATCTCACATCGCTGACGACAAGCGAAATGAAGTTGATGGCAAGCTGAAAAGCGCTTTTAGTTTGTGGCGGAATGAAGCACAAGAACGCTTCGATCAATTGAAGTCCAATGAAGAAGAACTAAACAGAATTTTTATTGATCTGTACGGTCTAAACGATGAATTGACGCCAGAGGTTGCGGATAAAGATGTGTCTGTACGCTTAGCGGATGAGGTACGTGATATTAAATCATTTCTCTCGTACTTTGTGGGAGTTGTTTTTGGACGTTATTCTTTGGATGTTGAAGGTTTGGCCTTTGCCGGTGGCGAATGGGATAAATCTAAATACCAGTCCTTTGTGCCAAATGAGGATAACTTGTTGTTGCTGAATGATGCAGATTATTTCGGCGACTCACGGGATATTATTAACCGATTACGAAGCTTCTTAACAGTTACTTTTGGTGCAGAGTCCGTTGATGAAAACCTAAGTTATATCGCATCTGTGGTTGGAAAGAAGGCTGATTCTGACGAGATGGCAATTAGACGATATTTTGTGGAGGACTTCTTTAAAGATCATAAAAAAATCTATCAGAAACGGCCAATTTATTGGGAATTCACTAGCGGACGACACAATGGATTTAAGGCACTGATGTACTTACATCGGTATGAATCCAATGAGTTAGCCATGGTACGAACGAATTACCTCCATCCACTGCAAGGTCAATATGAAGCACGAATTGATCAGTTGACGCAATTAGCTAACAACGAAGCAGTGGCAAGCCAGAAGAAACGGTACGAAAAGAATCTCAAGCATCTGGAACAACAGGTAAGTGAGATTCGAAAATATGATCCATTGATTCAACATATTGCGAACCAAAAGATTGAACTTGACCTCGATGATGGTGTTGTCGTGAATTATGACAAGCTACAAGATGGCAATGCAATCTTGTCCAAATTGAAATAAGCAAAGAGGGCCTCTCAACGCTGAGAGGCCCTCTTTGTGCCAAGTTATGTGCCAACTATTTTATCCTATTTTCCAAGATAGAAATAATCTTATCCTGGTCTTGAGATTCAAGCTCTTTAATGATGTGTAAATAGGTGGATTGGGTTGTCGTAATATTGCTGTGGCCTAATCTTCGCGAGACCGAGAGAACGCTAACGCCCTTATACAGAAGGATTGAGGCGTGGGTGTGACGTAATCCATGGAAAGTAATTCTAGGGATTTTAAGCGCCGTAAGTTTATCAGTTAACAGTCGATTAATTTCAGCACTAACGAAGATGTGCCCGTTAGCAGTCATAAAGATTGGTTGATGTGGACTTAGTGAATGACTTTTTTCAAAGTCTGATAATCGCTGGACGGTTTGGTGGTCAATCGTTATTTCACGAATTGAAGAGTGGGTTTTGGTCTTCATGAATCCAGTCTTGTACTTGTAATCCCAAGCCTTATTCACTTTGATGAGATGATTATCTAAGTCGATGTCATTCATCGTTAGGCCAACGATTTCACCGTAGCGCATGCCGGTCACAGCCGCTAAGTAGATAATCATTTCACCAATTTGAGAGGTATCTAGGTTAGCCAGTAAGGTTGCCCAGTCCGCATAATTTAATGTCTTAGCAACTTTAGGCCGCTCATGACCAGTGATAACAGCCTTACGAGTGGGGTCAGAAGTGATAATCTTCTCGTCCAATGCTTCAAGAATGCAGGCGCGAAGCTGTTTGTGGAAGCAGGAGACAGTTCGCCGGGCATGAGTCTCAGCGAATTTGTTCAGTCGTTCTTGGTACACTAATTTGGTCAGGTCCTTTAGCTTAAGATTGCCGAAGAGTTCAATAGCATGTTTAGCCGTATTTTCATACTTATTATAGGTGATGGGGGTAACAGCATTTTGCTTATAAACTTTGATCCAACGCTGATAGTAGGACACTAGAGATTCACTGCCAGATTTCACGGTTATTAAATTGGGATGCTCAGTCTGCACTTTGCTAGCAGCCAGGATGGCCTCGGATTTGAGTAGAAATCCGGATTTACGAAGCTTTTTGTATTTGCCGTCGTGGTCCTTATAGGAAATTTCATATTGCCAAGCGTTGCCGCGTTTTCGATAACTAACCATATATTTTTCCTCCATAAATCTTTTGTTGGCACAAGTTTGTCACAATTAAGCTTATTAGCCAACGGGAGAACGACAGTGTGATAGGTTGTCGTCAGCGATGTGAGAGAGGAGTGGATGGTGAGTGAAGTCCCAGGAGGTTTCAAAAGAATCCCAGTCATTCTTTGAATATTCTATTGATGAATCAACCAACTTACTAACGCTCATTGCTGATTCTTTAACCGGAAGCAAAGGTATCTTCTGAATTTGACCTAACCGATAATCTAAAGTTGGGGATAAAAACGATAAGATGAATTCCGCTACTTTAGAGTTCAATAATCCTAAAACCAGTTGAAAGGGATATGCATCTAACCCGAACATCATTGGACCCTTTGAATCAAAAAAGAAATTCTGAACAGAATATCTAAATGAGGGTTTCCCTGATGAAATTGCTGACCATGTAATTCCTGTACGATTTTGGTACTCCATATTTCTAATGTTGGATTTAGGTAAGCTTTTCATTTCCAAACCGTTATTCTTCCAATTTACATAATACTCATTATTACCGTACCATTTTCGATAAGAACCACCTTTTTGATAGGGATACCAGCCCTTCTGCATTTCAGAGAGTTCAAACCACTGTCTCAAGAATCGGGCATTATCTCCAGTTCCCAATCCTTCTTTTCCTCTGAATTTTGATGATAGTTCAACATCATTGTTAAACAATCTAAATAAATTATCACTAGCCCAGTAAGCAATCGGCATCCCCGGAATCTTAGCAAAGTTCGCTTGGTTAGTTCGATAAAGATAGTCAACTTGATTGTCTTTAACAGCCCTTAAGTATGCCTCTTGCTTCTTCTGCTGCGAATCGAAATTAACTAACCGTTCATAGGTCCCGATGTAGTTTGGCACGCTATGCACCTTGAATACGAAAGTAGTGGATTGCACAACTTCACCACCAATTTCTTCAAAAGCTCGAGTCCCCAGGTGGGCCATGTTAATGAGGGTATCTTCCTTCAAAACCTCTCGTAATTTTTCAAAGCTAGAGAGAAACATCCAAGCGTGCTGCGTAATCATGGCGTAATAGCCATCGGTGCAGGTCATTGCTCGTAATCTTTCCATAAAGACAGCAAATAAATCGGACTTGCTATTTGGAAAATGACGTTTGACATATTTCCCTAAGTTCGCATCCATTTTTCCTGAGCCCATATAAGGTGGATTCATTGCGCCCACAGTAAATTTCTTACTCAGGACTTTTCCTACCGCAGCGATTTCGCTTAACTTGGCTTGGTTCTCGGCCAGTAAAATCGTGTTTAAGGATAGTTGACCAGCTGGGATATCGGCATTCACTAAACGATCAATTAGCAACCAATCAACAGGTTTTTCAAACTGAATTAATGACCCGTACTCGTTACCATAACGAAACTTATCAAGCAGATAGTCCAGACTTTTAGCCTCATCCTCGTTTTTTAACAGTTCCTGAAAATCCGAACTGGTAAGAATTCCTGTCTCGGGAATATCAAACACTTGTGGACGGATATGAAGTGTTAAGAAGCGTCGGTTTGTCTCCCGTGCCTTCATCATCAACGAAAAATAGGCTAGCTGAAATGCCCGGGTATCAATATCTAAACCATATAAATTGTTTTGAATAATAGATTTTGCGGCATCTCTGCGTGAGTAACCCTCACGCTCATAAATCTGCATGAAAATTTCAAAAGCGTAGATTAGAATGTGGCCGGATCCCATTGCAGCATCGATAAGAGTAACCTGTTCAATCTGCTCGTCTGCCAACGACACACCATTAGATTGCACAGTTACTTGATCAGTCTGTTGTGCAGCAGGCATAAAATAGTGCCATTCAAAGTCGTTAGCAATTTCTTTGTCAGAACGTCGGTCACCCTTGGCCTGTAAAACATCAATCCAGTATCGCCCTAAAGAGTTTTCAACCATGTACTTAACAATCCAGTCAGGTGTGAACAGCTGCGTCACCGCAGGGATATCTGATTCAAGATATTTTTTCTTCTTAAAGGCCTGGTCCTTGGGTTCCGTATTATAGTACTGATACAGCCACCCAATAATCTCCACCTGTCCACCAACAGCCACATTAAAATCATCGGCACTAACGTCGGTGATCAAATGCTGAATGACACCATCGTGATAGTTTGGAGTGAACAATAAATTTCACAAATTCTACTGCAGTCTTAACCGGTTTACGTTATGATTAGGCTATATCATAAAACGTAATGAAGAGGGAGTAACCACCGTGGCAGACGTGGACATTAATCAAATTATTACAACGCTTAAGCAGCGATTCACTGCGCAAAACCAATTTGTTTTCTGGTACGACGACAATGGTGATTTTGTAGACAGTATTTCGGAAATTCAAACGGCACTGGCCGGAATTGCTGAGGTTGTTGTAATGGAACCGGGACATCAACTAGAAACGAAGCAACATTTATTAACAATGCCATATCAAAATAAAGCATTGGTCTATTCACCACAGGCAGAGCCGGCACTGGAAGAGGATCACCTGCGAAGCATTGTCTTGTACTCAGGAACCTTTACGGCGGATTCCAAAGAAATTTTGCGTAAAGATTTAGGATTACCGGAAAGCTTACGACCGTTTATTAAGCAATACACTAGTTTCTTTGCTAACGGTCGCCGGCGCAAAGTCTTTTCGCGATATGACGTTGCCAGCTATTCCACAAAGCCAGAGTTAGCTATTATGGCCTCGTTAGTGCCTTTGAATCAACCAATTGTTGATTTCTTTGATCTCTTACAAGAGTTGTTGGTTAAAGGCATTCAAGATAATCCAGTGCTGGCCGAGTTTTCTCGTTTTGGGGTGACCCAAGCCTTTTGGCAGGAAATTGCGACTCGCTTTGGGTATGTTTCAGAAACACCTCAGCTAGAGGATTTAATGGCAGACCTTTATCTGACCATGACTTACCAGCAGATGGAAAAGCCGGTTCCGGTCAGTCTCAAGCAATACGATCTCAGCGACCATGCTGCCAACGTTCAGACATTTGTGCAGCAGTTTGGTAATCGGGGTATCTCAAATGGAGTCAGTGTAAGCCAAGGTGAGGATAGCTTTGATAGTATTGCAGATTTGGTTTGGCAAAAAATCAACGGTGACCGAATCTTTAAGAACGCAAAAGTTGATGATTTAGCGAAGTCGGATATGTTTCCCAGATTTGACCAGCTGATTTTACTGTGGATTCAGGAGAGATTGCAGCTAGAAGATTTGGATAGCCGGCTGAATGATTTAGACATGGCTGCTGTGACGCGTCAGCGCTTGAACACACACTATGGGAGTCAGCCGCGTTTCTCTCGGCTTTATCGGATGCTTCGGCGTGCTTGGAATATTGTGCGCAAGGGTCATCAAGAGCCAGCGAACGGGCTACAACAGTTGTTAGATGACTATGTGGCTAAGGACTACCGAATGGACACAGATTATCGTAAATTTACGTACTACTATCAACAGGCGGGGCTGCCTGAGGCGTTTGCTAAGACGAAGCAATTGATTGAATCTATCTATGTGAATAATTATTTGGACAAATCAATCTATGCCTGGAACGAGCAGTTCGACGTCAGAGAAATCAAACCACAACATTTGCAGAGAAATTTCTATCGATTTTATATTGCGCCAGAAAAGAATCGGATTGCCGTCATTATTTCAGATGCCTTTCGTTTTGAAGCCGCTAAGGAATTAGAGAAGCGCTTGGGTCGAGAAGACCAAGTGACCGCTTTGGCAATGAACTACCTAGTCACAGGATTACCATCAGTGACGTATATGGGGATGCCCATGCTATTGCCTAATCGTCAACTAGAGCTCCAGAATAAAGAATTGCTAGTGGATGGCCAGTCAACGACCAATCGGCAACAACGTCAGACTATCCTTCAGAACCAAAATTCAAAGAGTGCGGCCTATAGTTTAGATGAGCTTAAGGGAGCGACCTCCAAGGACATTCGGGCGAAATTTGTTGGGCAAGAGGTCGTCTATATTTACCACAATCAGGTTGACGCGATTGGTGATAATAAGAAGACCGAGGATGATGTTTTTAAAGCGACCGAAGAGGCCATTACTGAAATTCAACAGCTAATTACACGACTGCGAACGCAGGGAATCAGTCATATCTATGTGACCGCGGACCATGGCTACATTTATCGCAATGACCAATTGAAGCCAACTGACAAGATTGAGGTGGCCACGAACGACGATGAAATCAAGTCCCAACGTTACTTGGTGACGCCGCGTGCGTTTGAGCTACCAGGGGTTGGCCGTCAGAAGTTAAGTGATATTTTAGCAAACGATGATCAGCGTTACGTGTACTATCCGAAGACGGCAAACGTTTTTAAGTCGGTTGGCTCATTTAATTATGTTCATGGCGGATCCTCACTGCAGGAAATGGTTGTGCCACTGCTTGAAGTGAAAACAACCTCTAACCGTTCCGCCGCACAGGATGTTGAGCTGGAACTCTTCAGTATGAATCGACAAATTACCGCGTTGACTGTACCGTTAGTCTTGCGACAGGCACAGCCAATCAGTGCGACCGTCATTCCCGCTGAATTTACGTTGTACTTTGTCAATGACCAAGGGCAACAGATTTCTGGACAACAGACAATTAATGCCAATAGTCGTTCAGAGTCAGTGAAGGATCGCATGAAGAGTGTCCAACTGGTTTTAGCTGATCGAACCTATGATAAAACGAAGACATATTCGTTAGTTATCGAAAATATGGGGAGCCATGAGAAGACAAAAATTCCATTTTCTATGGACATTGCCGATTTGAATGATTTTAATTTTTAAATTGAGTTAGCGGTATCATAGACCTAAAAGGGTGGTGTTTCACGTGGAACAAGAGTCGTTATTTGCCAGCCAACAGAAGTCGCCGTTGGCCAGTCGGGTGCGGCCACGGACGCTGGACCAGTTTGTCGGTCAGACGCACCTGCTGGGCACCGGGAAGATTCTGCGGGAACTGATTGAAAATGACCAAGTCTCGTCGATGATCTTCTGGGGACCGCCGGGTGTGGGCAAGACTACGCTGGCCGAAATTATTGCCCGTCAGACCAAGGCCAAATTTCTGAGCTTCAGTGCCGTCGATAGTAGCATTAGCAAGATTAAAAAAATCATGCACCAGGCCGAAAGTGACCGTGAAATCGGTGAGGAGACCATCGTCTTCGTTGACGAAATTCACCGGTTTAACAAGGCGCAACAGGATGCGTTTCTGCCTTACGTGGAGCGGGGAAGCATCATCCTGATTGGGGCCACGACCGAAAATCCTTCGTTTGAAGTGAACTCAGCCCTGTTGTCGCGGTGTAAGGTCTTCGTGCTCAAGGCATTAGAGACCAGTGATATCACACAACTGTTGACTAATGCCCTGCAGAACCCCGATGGTTTCAAGGCAGACGTCAAGATAGGGTCGGATGAGCTACGGGCCATTGCAGAGCTTGCCAACGGAGATGCGCGGAATGCCTTAAATACGCTAGAGATGGCGGTATTGAATGGCGACAAACAGGGCGACCAGATCACCGTGACCATGGACGACCTGAAACAATTAATCAGCCAGAAGTTTGTACTCTATGACAAGACCGGCGAGGAACACTACAATATTATTTCCGCGCTACACAAGTCGATGCGTAACTCCGACGTGGACGCGGCCATCTACTGGTTGTCGCGGATGCTAGAGGGTGGCGAGGACCCGTTGTACATCGCTCGCCGACTGGTCCGCTTTGCCAGTGAAGACATTGGCTTGGCCGATACCAACGCGCTCAACGTGACCATCAACGTTTTTCAAGCCTGCCAGTTTCTGGGGATGCCGGAGTGTGACGTTCACCTGACCGAGGCTGTGACCTACCTGTCGCTGGCGCCCAAGTCCAATGCCATTTACAAGGCCCGGCAAGCCGCGAAGAAGGACGTCAAGGAAACCCGCGACGAGCCAGTGCCACTCCAGATTCGCAATGCGCCGACCAAGTTAATGAAGGATTTGGATTACGGCAAGGATTATCAGTACGCCCACGATACCGAAGCTAAGCTGACCAACATGCAGACGATGCCGGACGACCTGCAGGGTCACGTGTATTACGAACCCACTGAACAGGGACGTGAGGGTCGCTTTAAGCAACGGCTGGCCTACATTAAGCAGTGGCATCAGGAACATCAATAGAAAATTTAAGCAATAGTCGTAAACCGCCAAGCTTTCGATTATACTGGAGAAAATAACCTGCCAAGGAGGGGTCACCATGTCCCAACAACTCTATTTTCTCTGTACCGGAAACAGCTGCCGGAGCCAAATGGCGGAAGGCTTTGCCCAGGCGTTAGCGCCCACTGATTGGACGATTGCCAGTGCTGGTGTCGAAACGCACGGGCTCAATCCACTAGCCGTGAAGGCCATGGCTGAAATCGGTATCGACATTTCGCAGCACACGTCGAAGCTAATCGATACCGCCTACCTGAACAGCAGTGACGTGGTGGTCACGCTGTGTGGAGATGCCCGTGACAAATGCCCGATGACGCCACCAACTGTGGAACGCCGCCACTGGCCGTTGCGTGACCCCGCGCAAGCAACCGGGGATGAGGCCGCCCAGTTGGTCGTCTTCCGCCAGGTTCGCGATGAGATCAAGGACCGCGTGTCCGCGTTGATTCAAGAACTGTCCTAATTTAACAAGTGAACCGAAGCCGCTGACAGCCTGCTGTTGGCGGCTTCTTTTGGCCAGTTAACAAAGAAACTGGCGAATTTCCAATGAGCAGTTAGAAAATTTTGAAAAATGGTTGAATTCTGACGGTGAGTAGGTGATACTGAAGTTAGTTGGTTCACTAAACCATGATGATGCGATTGTTACCGCTTGCAAAACCGGTTAATCCAGGATTTGTGGCGAACATGGTTAGTTGGTTTTCTCAGTGGTCCAACATGATGACCTTTACTGACCCAAGAGGAGGGGACAAGATGGTGCAACGAAGCATGAATCGAAATCAACTGCATGACCAAAATTTAAGTTTTGTCCTGCAGCAAATTTTTAATAACCATCCCACCTCGCGGATCGAGATTTCTCACCAGTTAAGCCTAAACAAGTCCACGATTTCATCACTGTACAACACCCTGATGGCCGCCGGTTACTTGAGAGAGCTGGGCCTGGGTGAGGCCTCGACCGCGGGTGGCCGCAAGCCAACATTGGTGGAAATCAACCGAGATTACGGGTACACGGTCACGTTTGACCTGGGATACCGCCACTTGCACGCGCTGGTGACGTTCTTGGACGGCCACGTCTGGAAGTACGACCGGATCGAAACGCAGGGCCAGTCCATCCATGAGATGCTGGATCAAATCAAGCAGTACCTGGACGACCGGGATCAAGAAAGCACCACGAGCCATGGCTTACTGGGCATCTGTTTCTCCATCCACGGAATCGTGATGGACAACCAGGTCCAGACCTCACCATTTATTGAGATGGCAGACGTTGATCTTGAACAGGTCTTCACGACCGCTTACCAAGTGCCCGTCGTCTTGGAAAACGAAGCCAACCTGGCTGCCGTTTATGAGCGCGACTTCAACGGTGCCCGAGACCTCAACAGTACCGTCACCGTCAGCATTCACCGCGGGATTGGGGCCGGCATTATTTTGAAACGCGACCTCTTCCGGGGCGAGCACGGCGATGCCGGTGAAATCGGTCAAACCGTGGTCAGCATTGCCCAGGATGGCGCGGGTAACCCGCATCCCGTCCACGCCGAAGATATCAGTTCCGAAGACGCCATTATCCAGGAAATCGAGGATAAGAAGGGCTTGGCCAGTTTAGACCGGGCCGGGGTCGTCGCGCTGTACGAAAAGCACGACATGGATACGATTGCGGTGTTGACGCAGTTTACCACGGCGATTGGCGGGTTGATCTACAACCTGATGCGGTCGCTCGATCCCGACGCATTCTTCCTGAACTCACCTTTAGTGGAAGAAATTCCTGATTTGTTAACGCAGATTCGGGGCGTTTACCAACGGTTGGCGAAAAATGATGTGCCGATTAACTTGACGCAAAATGCCCGTTTAGCCACGGTTTTGGGCGGGTGTTCCCTGATCACCCACCGCGTCTTAGGCTTGGATCACTATGAATTGAATTTTGAACGGCCGAGTGCCGATGAAACAGCGTAAATAAAAAACTTGTCCCCAGCCTAGTGGTGGACAAGTTTTTTTGTGGTTGCGCTTAATGTTGTTTGCGTTTCAAGCCAAATCCCAGGAATGTTCCCAGTAGAAGGGCAATGCCCAGCAGTGGGGTGACGCGGTGTTCGCTGGTCTGAGGAAGTGTCGTTTTGCTGGCCGAGCTTGCGGCGACTGACTTAACCGGGGTTGCCAGATTCTGGGTAGTCAAAGTTGTTGCCGGAACCCGAACGGCCGCGCCGCCTTTTTGATTAGTGTTACCAGGATGGTGAATGATTGCGGCCTGGTCACCGGTTGTTGGTTCTTGCTTAACTGGCGTAGCTGGCTGGACTGGTGTAGCTGGCTTGACTGGGTAGGTGGGGTCAATGTTGACTTCAACGCCGTTCCCAGAAGTTTGGTCGCGGTAAACGTAGGTCACGGTAGTATCGGTGTCACCAAATGTGCCGCTGGCATTTTCAGGTGTCGTCGTGAGGTCGTAACCTGGAATCGTAAAGGCCGTCGTACTGTAGCTGTCACCAGCGTGGCCGGTCAGAACCTGGTCGGCGTGAACGGTCTTGCCGTTTTGGTCAACGTAGTGAGCGGTCACGGTCGTCTGCGTAGTTGGCGTGACGACTGGCGGAGTGACGGGCGTGACGGGTTTCGTCGGATCCTTGGTGAAGTACAAGGTCACTGTCAGTGGGTCGGCGGAAAAGTTGCCAGTCAACGCGCCATCCGCGTGGTCGAAGGTGTAGCCTTTAACGCTGGTTTGTTCGGCGGTCAGGTCGTAGGTGTCACTAGTTAGTTTATCCGTGATGATTTTGTCAGGTTGAATGGGCTTGTTGCTGGCCATGTCAACGTAGTGGACAGTGAGATCGGCTGCCTGTTTAGGGTTGTCGTAGGGAATGAAAATATTGAATGACAAGCCTGTATTTGTACTTAAATCAGCTCGGAGATAAAACTCATAAGGATTTTGAATTGGTGTGGCATTTGGATATTGATAAATAGGCCAGTCGGCATACCAGAGAGTGTAGGGACTGACTTGCTCTGAAATATTCGTAAATGTTACAGAGTTATCCGCATTAAATGAATAGTATTTGTGTTCTGTACCAGATTTATAGAGATGAAATTGTCCTTTACCAGACATGTGATCTTGATTGACTAAGGTTAGTAAGGATGTGTAGCTGTCATCGCTCTCCATGGTTTTGCTGAATGTTGCCGTGTAATTTTGTGGTAACTTGACGATTTGGTCGAGTGGAATTGTAATTGCCGGATTGGCAGGATCGATGATTCGAACGTCATCGGTAAGAATCAGACTTTGTGATTTCATATTAAGGGTCGTGAACTGAGTTGCATTCAGAGGAGAAAAGTCAGAGACAGCGTTGTGGTCAATTTGCAGTGATGTTAATTGTGTTAAATCAGCAAGTGGCGCAACACTTTTAATCCGATTATAGGAAAGGTTCAGGCTAGTTAATTTGGTAAGACTTTGAAGGGGGGATAAATCAGTGATGTCTCCCATGAGACCACCTGAAGTGGACATTAAATAATCCATCATCGGATCATAGGAGAGGTCTAGAGAACTTAAGTTAACTGCGTATTCCAATCCTGTTAAATCAAATGAATCCAGGCCATTCACGTAAGTGTTAAGTGAACCATGACTAACGGCAAGTGAAGTTAGCTTACTCATTGAATCCTTAGTGATACTTGAAATACTGGTCTTTAATGATTTTGAGACCATCTGTTGTAAAGTCTTATTCGGCATCCAAACATCAATGGATTCATCATCTTCAGCAATGGGCGCAGTTACGGCAATCGGAGCCGCTGCTGGAGCAGGAATTGGTGCGCCTGGAGCCATGACTAACCGTGGCTGTGGTCGTTTGGGAGCGGTTTGCTTAATCGACGAAGCTTCTGAATCTCCTGGCGTTTTATTAAGTGAATCAGTGGTGACACCGGAAGTACTGTAGTCCTGAATTATTCACCAGAAACTCCAAAATCCCCATCAAACACATGATTCAAGTGCTTGATGGGGATTTTACGTTTTC
>NZ_BOLM01000030.1 GCF_016861605.1 Levilactobacillus wangkuiensis | reverse complement strand
GTCACCTAACCAATACCCGAAACACTTCACTGTAAATCGTTAATTTAACAACATTCTTATTGACAAGCCGTAGAAAAAGAGGTCCAATTCGAAAATGAATTGAACCTCTCAAATTCCCCTCATCAACACCCGTTGACAAAGAGCCGTTATTTGGTGCTTACCTTACCTGAACAATTAATCATTACACAAAAAAGGTTGGGCTACGCCCAACCTTTTTTAAATTACTAGATTACTTAACCCATGAAGGGTTAGTAGTAGTAGTAACATTGGTACTCGTGTTCTTAACAAGTTTAGCATTCAGAACACCTTGTAATACTTGACCGTAAATAGCATCTTTGTTCGTAGTGGCAAAGTTAGTGCCATCAAAGGTGTATTCGAAGTGGTAACTGTTAGTACCATCATTGTATTGAGTAGTACCAACGTAAGTAGCACCACCTAAAGCCTTGATAGTGTTGGTAAAGTCAGCATCACTAGTAGTGATAGCAGTATTTGCAGCACCGGCAAGAACCTTAGAATCAAAGTTAGATACGTTCAATTCAGAGCCACTAACAACATTTCCAGTAACTGGCAACTTAGGAGTAACCTTAGTTGCATCAGCGGCAGCAGAAGTGTCAACAGTACCTAAAGTAAATTGTACTTGTGAAGTAGCAGCAGCAGTTACGTCAACGTAGGTAGTGTTGCCGTAAACACCAGCGGTGTTAACAGTACCAGTCAAAGCATAACCAGCAGGTACTTGATCAGTAATGTAGTTAGCTAAACTAGTACCAGCAGCGTTGACATCGTCAGCAGTAGCGTGGGCAGTACCCTTAACAGCAACATCTTGGCCAGCCTTAGTGTCATTACGGCTAGTAATCCAAGTAGTAGAACCAACTTGAGCGTTGTTGTCATTTACATTACGGTAAACAACCTTAACACTGTTGTCAGTAGTAGCAGCAGCATCAGATGGAGTTAATACTAACCCACCAAGGTCTTGCTTGCTGTTGTCAGCGACAGAAGCATCGTAACCCTTACCAGCGTAAATGTAACCAGTGATTGAAGAATCCTTGGTGTCAGTTACGTGGTAGTATAATGAACCTTCGCGAGTCTTAGTCAAAGCTGAATCAACCTTGAAAGCGTCCTTTGAAGTTGCACCGTAAAGGTTAACCTTAGATGCCTTGTATTGGGTATACTTAGGTGCGGTCCAGATGGTGTTCTTGGAAACGTCCTTCAAGTAGTAACCAGTGGTCTTCGTAGGGGTAGTTGCAGTCGTAGTAGTTTCAGCAGACTTAACACCACCAGCAAACGTATCAGCGGTCTTACCACCGTAAACGTAACCACGGTACTTACCGTCCATAGTAACTACACGGTAGTAAACTGAACCACGGTTAGTAGTCTTTTGGCCATAAGCACGGAAGTAGTCAGCTGACTTCTTTGATGAAGCCAACTTAGCCATAGTAGCCTTAGATGCGACAACCTTAGCACCCTTAACAGTACCTGGCTTAGTGTATAAAGCGTTAGTACCAGTAGCTTCAACGTTACGCTTAGTAGCGTCAGCCTTTAAAACAGAGTAGGCACCAGCCTTAGCATATGACTTAGCTGAAGCAGTAGTTGATACTGCGGCAACTGAGACAAAGCTTAATGCGGCTAAGCCCAAGTAAAGTGATTTCTTTAAACTTGATTGCATAGTATTTCTTCCTCCAAACATAAAATATGTAATTTATCAAGCAAGAATAGTATAACCGAAGTTAGCGCTTTTGTTAAGAATTTTATTTCTTAACTTGGCGGATTCGTTTAGCTATCCCCTAACTACGACTATGATTATAGACGGATAGTTGCGGAGAAACAAGGATTATGCTCTTTTTGTCGTGGGATTGAAACAATGAACGGGCTTCTGTAATGTGTTTGTTACATGGATATTGTGGCTATAAACGCCGTGATTGCAGTGTTGGTGCGGTATTAAAGGATTTATTAAGGTCTTAAGAATGATTCGTTAGGATTAATGTGGCTTTAAGTTTAATTTCTGTGGCGGGTAACTTTTTCTTTGGTTAGCGGCTGTTTGGTTAATTTGTTGCGGGTGATCTGTTGGTTTAGTTTGTGGGTAAGATTCAGACTAACAGTGGATCACCAATTGATTTTTGGCATAGCCGTTGGTCTGTTTTGGTCCCGTTATTTCTATATTAGATGGTCATCCCTGTCGATTGACTCATTAGGCATGCTCTTTGTCCCCTGGTGACTCTCTACTGAGTCACTGGTAGATTTACCTGTATTGTACTCAGATTATCCCCAGTTGCCTGTTAAGCCCCTACCCACTCGTTTCCCTCCACTAACAACTACTCAGCCCCCAACGTTTGTTAGGTGAAGTCACTATTCTTGCATTCAACTGGCTGACGGTCCATACTGATGACATTAAATGAAAGGGGGTGATGCTTTTTGGCAACAGGAAATTGTTACCTTAAAGTAGTCGCTTCCGCGGAGAACGGAAACGATTAACTTCTTTAAGGTAAAGGCCGACGAAATCTTTTCGTCGGCCTTTTTGTGTTCTGTAGGGTATGGAACCCTCTCTACTCATTAAGCATTCCGCAATCGGATACCCGTTAAGGGTTCCCACTACAATGCTACCGCCTAATTAGTCAGGACAGCTTTCCCCACTACCCTTGTCACCTAATTTAGTCATTATGGCTAGTTTCGCTTTTGCTCCCTCACTACTGGTGCTAGGCTTGAATCACATCCAGTGGGAGGTTATTTATTAATGATCAAGAGAAAACAGCTTCATCTACTTTTAGCTTCTGCCCTAATTTTCAGTCTAGCACCCATAGCGCCGCTAACACATGCTAGTGCCGCAACCTGGCACAAAGGCATTCCCAAAGTCTTGCGTGGGACTTGGATCACTAAACGTTTCTACAGCAAGGAAAAGATTCGCTTTAAGCCTGGCGACCCCCATCACTATCGGATTCGCATGTACATCAATTCCCAGATGATTGATGTTTTACGTGACGGCGGGAACTCTGCGGGGTCAGTTAGGAAAACTAAATACCGAGTTCTACGTCACAACGTTTACCAGTTGAAAGAATATTGGGAAGAAGGCGGCACGAACAAGGTTACAATCCGGCTTGAGAACCACAAGAAGGCTTACGTTTACGCACCCTTCAGTAAGTCTTTTACCAAAACCAGCAATTCAATTCCGTTCTAACACTTAATCATCCACACATAACAGCGCCGCAGCCCTCCCACCCAGGGAGCCAGCTACGGCGCTATTTGTCATGCCTACAATTTCCAAGTGTCAAATTCCAGATAGTTGTTCTCACTCGTGAAGTAACGGTTCACGCGTTCGCTGAAGCGCCTGGTCTGATCGTCCATGAAGGCGCGGTAGTAGCCCCGACTATGCAAATTCAGGTTATACCCCAGCGACCCCAAAATGATGAAGATGGCCTCCTGCGTAATCCACGGCGCCGGGTCCGTCGTTGGCTTGACGGGATTCCCCTTGAACACCCAGTAGAGCCGTTCCAGTTGGTCGACGAGGTCCGCATCTATTTGCGAATCCGTATAGGGTAACGGAAAGCACCAGGGCAGGTCCTCGTAGTCGGTCGCCAAGTGCGTCGTGGCCAGGATCCACTCGCGGTAACGAATCAGGTAGAAGTCCCAGATGGTCATTTGCGAAAAGGCGATGCCGACGTACGGTTGCCAATCCCAGCCCGTGTTGCGGCCACCATGGGCGTAAAGGTCCACGTTCAGGCGGTACAGGACCTCCGAGGCCGATTGCACGGGCACAGCCTCGGGCCGAACCGTCCCGATGATGCGCCCCGCGTGCAGGTCCGACAGCCGGTTGGCCAGGACGTTCATCAGGGGGTACTCCACCCGGTCTTCTTGCCGACAGTAGCGGCGATACCACCGAAGGACGCTCGGCACGTCCTGTTCGATGTTACAGCCCCGGTGGTAGTGACCGTTAATACTGAATGCTTCAAAGTCTTTTAGCATGTTTTCACGTTCTCTCTGTGTTGCCGCCAGCTTAGCACGGTGGCTGGGGGAAGTACATGGATTCGCGTGGGTTGGGTTGGTTAGTGGGCTTGG
Source organism: Levilactobacillus wangkuiensis (assembly GCF_016861605.1). Classification (GTDB taxonomy): domain Bacteria; phylum Bacillota; class Bacilli; order Lactobacillales; family Lactobacillaceae; genus Levilactobacillus; species Levilactobacillus wangkuiensis. The sequence continues at coordinate 18,069 of NZ_BOLM01000030.1, read as the reverse complement.
CGTTTGTGGCGTCGGTTGGCGGACAGTTTGGGTGGGAGTCGGGACGCTTATTGACGATTTATCTTTGTTCTTTCAGAATCGTGACTTTCGCTGGTAATACTGTATTTGTGCGTAGGATAGCACCTATCAGTTATGACAATTTGTCCCGCAATTTGCTTTGTATGTGATATTTTATACAACTAATTGATTGTTACCGGTTACATTTAACCCTATACTGAAGACATAGCGATTTACTACATATTTATGCTGACTTAGGAAGAAGGTTTCTTCATGAGATTTAGAAAATTCAAGTTTTTATCATTCATCTTTGTGGCTTCTTTGCTAGGACTTATTTTTTTGGCTGCACCAGCTTATGCGGACACAGTTGGTACAACAGATAATCCGAGCACTTATAAGTCTCTTCTTGTTCAATTGCCAGCAGGATCAACTATCGAATTAACCGGTCCAACCGAAGCTGTCTACTCACTGTATGACATCGGTGGCATCTCTGTAACTCGTGTATTGAATGGTGAATCTGCTTATCAGGTTGATCAAGTTGCCCTGAACTTAGAAACCGGGGGGATTTCATACCGGGTTTCTACAGATGAGTTCATTCGGCCTGGTGCTGGCGTTAAACTTAATGCGGGTTCCACAGACACATCGACATTAACCTTCAATTTTATTGACCAGGCAGGTACCTCCATCGCCCCGCAAAAAGTTTTTACTATCAGTTCAAGTCCTGATTCAAAAGATATAACTAAAACGCTGGATAATGTTGGGAAACAGAATCTCCCCATCACCGGCTACACCCTGAATTCCAAGAATCCCGTAACCGCTAGCGATGATAACACCACGTTTACTTACAACTACATTGCCGACACTACTAGTGGCTCTGGTAACACTTCAAATAACAACAGTAACAGCACCAACATCATCCCCACAACACCGGCTGTCACCCCACCAAGTACTGAGCCTGACACCACAACTGGCACACCGCTCGCCGTCAAAGGCACGGCTATCTATGCGACCAAGAAGATTGGCTTGTACCGAACGACTAACTTTACCAAAGCCAACCGTAAGATTTGGTATGTTAAGAAGTCCCGGCAGAATCGGCCCAAATTTATCGTGACCGGCTACAAGCGGAGTCAGAATGGCACCCTGCGCTACCGGATTCGAGACATTAATCACAACTCGCTGACCAACGACCGGCGCGGGTACATCACGGCGAACAGCCAGTATGTCCAGCCGCTGTACTACCAGAGTCAGCCGACTAAGATTAAAGTGATTGCCGCTAAGGGACTGAACGGCTACCATCACGTTGATCTGTCTGGCCGGATAGCGCGACACTACAAGCGCGGTAGCGTGCTGAAGGTGACCGCCATTCGGGACTACCACCTGACGACACGGCTGATGTTGGCTAATGGGCAGTATGTTAGTGGGAATAAGACTTTGGTGATTAAGAAGTAAATGACTTTCATTTAGAAAGGTCTGATTTTTTTGAAGAATAGGAATTGGTGGTTTAGATTTCAACTTATAGTAGTCACGTCAATTTTTGCATTAGGTTTGGGGGCAGGTATCCAAGCTCATGCTGCTGATGATACGCCCTCAAACATTGCTGTTGTTAAAATGTCCCTCGACAATAGTATGGTTCAACTTGACACCCCCATTGCTGAAGCTTACACCCTAGATGGTCAAAAGTCTGATATACCCTTTTGGGGACAGAATGGACGCGCGATTCCTAACTATTCCTGCCAATATGCCATTAATCTAGATAATGGAACACTCTACTATAGCTGCACCTCTACGGATAACTCAACAAATTTGTGGTTCCCAGCAAATGATCAAACAATCCTAATACCTGAGTCTCTAGCTGTCAGTGACCCTAGCAAGGTACAGACAAGAACGTTCACTTTCAGTTTTCTTGATCAAAATGACGATTCCCTCACTACCTCAGAATCAACCAAAGCTTCCTATAGTCCAAACGCAAATTATTCTGGTGACCCATTTGCAGGCCTAGCCGACAGCTTAAAGGCGACAGACACAACGACTCATAAGTTGATAGCAAGTCGTGTTTTCCCTGGCTACAAGCTCCGGGACCAAGATCCCGTGACAAACACGGATTCTGATTACGACTTTACTTATCATTACGTGAAAGATAAGCCAACCAGTAAACCAAGTACTGGCACTAACACTAGTGTTGGCTCCAGCACCACTGCCGAAGCCGACTCAGCATCCAATAGTTCAAGCTCGGTGACGCCAGTTCAATCAACTAAAGTACCGGTCCAACGCAAGGCTGTTTATGCTGCTTAGAAAATTGGCCTGTACAGTCAGCCAACATTTTCTAAGCAGAGCCGCACGCGTTGGTTCATCGAGCAGACACGGCCAAACCGGCCAACGTTTACCGTCATCGGCTACGCGCGTTCCAAGGCGGGCAATCTGCGCTACAAGGTGCGGACGGCTGATGGGACGACCGGCTACATCACGACGCGGTCAGCCTACGCGGCGAACGCTTACTACCAGGCTAAGCCGGCTACGGTTAAAGTCATCAGCGCTAAGGGCCTGAACGCCTATGGGAATGTGGCGCTGAATGGCAAGAAGCTGCGGCACTATGCTCGTGGATCCGTTGTGAAAGTTAAAGCCCTTAAGACACACGGTTTGACGACGCGCCTCGTGTTAAGCAATGGCCATTACGTCACGGGAAAGAAAACTTTCGTGATTCAGAAATAGGTTTAATGAAACTGTTCAGCTGATTTTAGGTTGAGCAGTTTTTTCGTTGAGACGATTGTTTACTTAACGAACCATGAGAAGTGTACAATGACAGTATGATTACGAATTCATTTTGATTATGATGAGGAGATGTGTTGGATGCGGAATAGATGGATTAAGGGTTCATTGTTGTTGGTTGTTGGCTTGCTGGCTTTGGTTGGGTGGTCGGGTAGTGCTCGGGCGGCGGGTATTGGGGTTACACCACCGTCTTATGTAGCTACATTTCAGATTCCTGTTGTTCCTCTTTCCCCTAGCCTCTTTCATTTCAATAATGAAGACGGTTCCACGATTACGCCTTGCAATCTAGACGATACACATTCTGATAGCGTAGCACCTTTGACACCTGGAGATAAGGGAACTAACTATGTCCAAGAAGATGTGGTCGCACTTAATTTAAAAAATGGCGCTTTATATTTTTTGCTCACTACTAATAATAAATTTAGCGCCGAAGGTTGGTTTCATGTAAACGACAGTACTGTTCTAATTCCTGGAATGGACGAACCAAAAGTAAAACCAGCCACTCACACTGACACTTTTAATGTTAACTTTCTCGATGAATCTGGTAAAGATATTGCATCCGTAAACAACGAAAGTGCCAGTCTGAATTACCTTCCAACTGATGCCGTAACGGGTGATCCTCTCATAGGTCTAACCGATAGCCTAAAACAGACTGATGCCAATGGTAAATTAGTCACCAGCCGGGAAATTGAGGGATATACACTAGCCGCAAAAGACCCCCTGACCGTTGACGGACCAGTTGTTGATGGTAATACGACGACGTACAACTACACTTACCACTACACCAAGAACATCACTGGCGGCAACACGAATACCGGCACCAACACCAGCGGTATCGCCGGCACTAGTCGCACGGCCACTATGCCAACAACTGACAGCTCCAGCAGTGCCGCCAGTCAGGCTACCACGACCAAGGCACCGGTTCAACGCAAAGCTGTCTACGCCGTGAAGAAGATTGGCCTGTACAGTCAGCCGACATTTACTAAGCAGAACCGCACACGCTGGTTCACCAAGCAAACGCGCCCCAACCGGCCTACGTTTACCGTTATCGGCTACGCGCGTTCCAAGGCGGTCAACCTGCGCTACAAGGTGCGGACGGCTGATGGGACGACCGGCTACATCACAACACGTTCAGCCTACGTGACCAACGCCTACTACCAGCACAAGCCGGCTCAGGTTAAAGTCATCAGCGCTAAGGGCCTGAACGCCTATGGGAACGTGGCGCTAAACGTTCAGAAGCTGCGGCACTACAAGCGCGGGTCCGTTTTGAAGATTAAAGCCATTAAGACTCACGGTTTGACCACGCGGTTGGTGCTCACTAACGGGCGCTACATTACTGGGAATAAGACTTTCGTGATTGCAAAATAGAACCACCAAACTGTTTGAACCGTACTTCCGGTTGAACAGTTTTTTATTAATGCATTATATGCTTAACAAGTTCACAAGAGATGTACAATAACACATTGAAAAGGTTTAGAATGAGCAATTGATAGCTAACTATGCATTTGGAGGAGATAACTGTGAAATTACATATGAAATTCATTCTTACTATTGCTCTATTAGCAGTGGGAATCACTATTGGTGGTACTGGATTAACGGAACAAGCGAATGCTTCTAACGTATACTCTGGAACTCCCAAAGCAATCCGTGGATGGTGGCGGACTAAAATGCACAAGGTATCTTATCGTTGGCATGGAAAAAAGAAATATACCTGGGACTATCAAACGATGCATATTCTAAAGACTAAGATCCGTGGCGCCTATGGCACACAGGCTGACTCCTATGGCATTAACGATATGGTGCATCTCACAACAACGACAGAGGGTATCAAAGTCTACACCCTAGGTGGTAATGAATGGATTGCTGATGAGATAGTTTTCTCAAATTATGTGCGTTCGGGCAATAAGTTAGTAACTTACTCAGGCACTAAATCAGGCAATGTCAAAGATTTAACTACCTGGTATAAGTTTAGTGGTAAAGCTTCTAAGAAAACCTACTACCCATACAAGTAGATGAAAATAGATCTAGCATTAGGACTGCTAAAAAGTCCTAATGCTAGATCTATTTTCAATTTGGTTTTTTTATTAAATTGTTTACTGACGTCGGAGCCAATCTCCCAGACTAAAACTGCGTCCGCCCACCGCGTTCCGGCCAAGTTTCACCAGTCCGGAGGCGTCTCACAACGACGCGTTTACCCCAAATAACCATCTGCAACGTGCTTGAAGTAATCGCCGAGATTCTGTGAGAACTGCGCCTTCTGGCTCGTCATGAACGCGGCGAACTTGGCCGGGCTATTGCGCCGGTAGTTATAGCCCCAGGCCGACAGCAGCATGAAGATCACATTTTGCCGCGGCAGGTCCTTGGGGTCGTACACGTCCGGTTGATACGCCGTCGGCCAATTCAGGCGGTCGATGCCCCAATATAGGAAGTAAATATTTTCCTCGGCCTGTTGGGATGCGAAGTCCAGTGACCAGTCGGCCGCCAGATTATGTTCGGCGTCGCGCCAATTTTTCACGGCTGGATTTTGTCCGTCTAGCCAGTAGTCCCAGATGGTCACGTGGTTCAGGCGAATCCGCGTCAGCATTTGTTCAAAGGCCGTGAGCGACTCGCCGGCCTCGCAGAACACGTTTAGGTTCAGCTTGTGCGTGTCGCTATCGGTGAAGTAACTGGCCTGGTCGTGTGCGCCCTGGTCCTCCCAGTAATACCGCTGGTAGTCCGCGGCAAAGCGTTTGGTGTCGCGGTCCGCCAAGATGCGCCAGTAGTCCTCGAAGTCGTCCAAGCCCTCGACTTCCAGGGGAAACTGTTCCCGCCGGTAGCGAAAATAGCCCTGGTACACGGCGAGTGAGGTCTGGTAGTCGGTGTAGTGGTGACCATTCGTGTGGCCGATGATAATTTTTTTCAAGTCGTTTGCCCCCGGAGATTAGTGGTCCTAGCTTAGCACAGATTGGGGGCTGGTGGGTAACCACTGTAATATCTAACAAACTGCAGTAAATATGAGTAGTTCCCACCTTGTGACAGACTTGCCTTCAAATTTGCTAAGTATACGTTGAATAGATAGCCGGAAGAAAGTAAATATTTTGTGATTATGGATGTACAGCGTCATTACAAAATAAATTATAAGTCGCAATTTGGTTGCCATTGGGATAGACATGCTATAATAGCTATATAAGGAGGCATTGCTTTATGGACAATCTAAAAGAACAAAATAAGAAGTCACAAAGATTAAATATCAGAATTGATGCAGACCTAAAGGAAGAAGCTCAAGACGTTTATCAGAAGCTAGGTCTTGATATGTCGACCGCTATCACACTGTTCTTAAAACAAAGCATTGTTGATAAAGGCTTACCCTTCCGTCCTAATTTTGAAAACACCGAATCCTATACGCCTGAAGAAGCTTGGAAAATTGTTAAGTCCAAAGACTTAAAAGAGTACACGAACCTCGATGACCTATGGAAGGATCTGGATAATGCGGATTAAGTCCTCCCCGCTTTTTAGTCGCCAGTATAAGCGCCTCGAAAAGAAGCACTTTCCGGTGAAACTAATACAGCCTGCAGTTACTGCAATTGTGATTCAAGATAAGTTAGCACTTAGACGACTACACGACCACGCATTACACAATAACTGGGCTGGCTTTAGGGAGCTACATCCAGCAGGAAAGTTAGATAACTGGATAATGATTTACAACATTATTGAAGACGACGGGCTCGTCTTAACCTTAGTTCAAACTGGTGATCACAAGAATGTTCTTGGCATCTAGTTCAGTAGATTTGCTTAGACTGGAAAGCCAGCGTTTCAGTATCAAACCAATGTTATCAGCCCCAAAATACGGCATCGCGATTGCGCGATGCCGTATTTTTTGACTACCACGTCTATCTCATTAAAAGACTGGTTTCACCCCACGTACGGCGGCCTTCATCTGGTCGCCCAGCCGGTGCATGCCGGCGTCAATCACGTCCGGCGTTAGACCGCTGAAGCACAGGCGCATGCCGTTGTGCACGTCGCGGGCCGGGTAGAAATTGGTGCTCGGCACGTAACTCACGTGGGCGTTTGGCATGACCTGGGTCCGCAGTAACTGGTCGACGTCGATAGACTCTGGCAAGGTCACCCAGTCGAAGAAGCCCCCGGCTGGCGTGGTAAACGTCGCCTCGTCCGGGAAGTAGGCCCGCAGCGCCGCCACCATCGCCGCACACTGCTCGCAGTAGTGGTCCTTCAAGACCGTCACGTGGGCGTCCAAGTCGTTGGCGTCCAAATAGGCGTTGATGGCCGCATGGGTCACGCCGGTCGCCTCCAGGTCGCTGGCCTGCCGCACCTTTAAAATGGCTGCCAACAGGTCTCCATCGGCCACCAGCCACCCCGTCCGCAGCGCTGGCATCAGGATTTTCGACAGGCTCGACACGAAGATCACCCGGCCCTCGGTGTCAAAACTCTTGATGGCCGGCAGCGGCAGTTGGTCGTAGCCCAGGTCGCGGTACGGCGAGTCCTCTAAAATGATAAAGTCGTAGCGGTTCGCCAGGGCCACCAGCTGTTGGCGCTTGGCCACGCTCATGGTGATGCCGGTCGGGTTGTGAAAGTCCGGCACGGTGTATAACAGCTTGATGCCCGGATGGCGTTTTAAGGTGGTTTCTAGCGCGTCTAGGTCCAGGCCATCTGCTTGTAAGCCCACGCCGTAATACGTCGGCTGGTAGAGGTCTAAGGCCGCCAGCGCGCCCACGTAGGTCGGCACCTCGACCGCCACCTCGTCACCGGGGTTCAGGAGCGCCTTAGCCACCAGCTCAATGGCCTGCTGGCCGCCGACCGTCAAAATCACGTGGTCCGCGGTGGTCGTGACCCGCCCCCATTTGCCGATTCGCGCCGCCAGCTTCGCCCGCAAGTCCGGGTTGCCCTGGGTCGACCGATACTGAAAAAGGTGCGCGCCTTGCGTGTCAATGGCGGTGTTAAAGGCTTCCTTGACCGCCGCCACCGGGAACAGGCTTTCGTTGGGGCTCCCGGCCGCAAACGAGATGGCGCGGGGGTCTGGGTCGTTGACGAACAGGCCGCTTAGGGCGGAAGGGACATCCGGGTTCACCCGGGTTGCTAACAGATCATTTAACATGACAGTCACACCTTTCTGGCAGCTTTTTTGGCTGCCGGTTCTTCTTTTACTTTTGGTTTGTTGCTTGGTGCCTAAGACCTTAGGGTCAAAAACAATGGACAGCTGGCCGCCTGCGGCTTCCAGGTACTACGCCTGCTGTGGGGCCGGTTTCCGCCTGCTGTGGGGCCGGTTTCCGCCTGAGGTGCGGGCTCCCACCTCAACTTTAAGCCCTGCTAGGATCATGCAGGGCTCAAAGGTTGTCCCGTGCTGTAAGGCCGAGAAAAATCGCTCGGTCTAACACCACCGACACAGCCGTCTCCGTACCTGGCTTCCTCCGGCTCTGGTTGTGCGTTGCTTTTGACCCCGGCTTAGTGCCCGGTCAGCGTCAACGGTGGTGGCGAACCGGTAGCCAAGGTCGTTGGCCGTCGGTGTGGCGGTCCGGTTAAGCCGACGCTGTTGCAGTTGGTGGGCGGCGACCGTAGAACCTAACATGTTAGCTAATACTTCCGGTTCAGGCTCACTCATGCCTCCCACCACACTGCGTTGGACGGTGAAAATGAACTTAACCATGGAATTCACACACTCTTCTGGGCAGTAAAACCACGCCCTCAGTTCGGCCATTAACCGCCGCTAAATGCCGGTCAGGAAATCTGGTGCCTTTGCTGCCAACAACGGCTAGCCTGCCGAGAGGGCGGTAACAAGGGGCTCAGCCATGACGTATCCCAGCTAATGCTCACACTCATCCGGACAGCGAAACCACTCCCAGTTCGGCCGCTGACGACCGCCAAATGCCGGTCAGGAAACCAGTGTCAGCCGTGAGGGCGCTCAAATATGGCTCAGCCGTGGGATTTACAGCGCGTTAGCGGTGTAAATGGTGACTTTGAGACTCGCTCCTCAGAGGCTCAAAGCAAGTCGGAAGACCGCTTCTCAGGCTTCCGGCGTCCTCCCCACCGCGTTCCGGCCATATTTGAGCGCCCGGTAAGGCGCATGGTTTCCACAATCTGCATTTCACGCCGGTAAGTCACCGGCCGAACTGCTGGGGGTGGTTTCCTCTGACCACGCGTTTATGATAAGATACTGGTGACAGAAAAACCATTTCAACTATCCAGAAATAACGTGAATGTAATTCATCTTTACCAATCTCAGGAGGTGTCGTCGATGTTACCGTTTGCCTATCGTGTCTTTCAAGCTATTGTTCAGGAACAAACTTTCTACCGAGCGGCGCAAACGCTGAACGTGACGCCTTCAGCCATCAGCCACTCCGTTAACCAGCTGGAAAAGGAGCTGGGCTTTCCGCTCTTCATCCGTAATCGGACCGGCGTGGAACTCACCCCGGATGGCGAAAGCGTGCTGCCACTGATTCAGGGCGTCATCAATGCCGAGGACCGGCTCCAGCAGGCCGCCGCCAACATTAACGGCATGAACGCCGGGTCCGTGCGGTTGGGGGCCTTCTCCTCCGTCTGCATTTCCTGGCTACCACCGATCATTCGGCAGTTCAAACAGGATTTTCCCCAAATCGATATCAATTTAGAACAGGCCGGCTTCAGTGACATTGCGGCCGCCGTCAAGACCGGGCGCTTGGATTTAGGCCTGTCCGCCTTGCCGGTCGCGGAAAAATTAACCGTCCTGCCGCTGGTCAAGGATGAAATCTACTGCATCACGCCCAACGATTTCATCCCCGCCAACCGCACGACGGTCACGGCCGCCGACCTGGTCGACCAGAACTTCATTTTGCAACGGGGCGACTACGATAAGGACACCAAGGCCGCGCTGGACCACTACCAAATTCGGCCGAACGCGCTGCGGTTCTCCATCGACGACCAGTCCATCCTGGCGATGGTCGAGGCCGGCATGGGCATGGGTATTTTGCCCGAGCTGGCGCTGGAACGGGTCAGCGGCAACGTGAACGTCTACCCATTTGACCAGCGGTTCTACCGGACGATTTGCTTGGTGGTCAACTCCGAGCAGGCCAAGGCGCCATCGACGGCCAAGATGATTGCGGCGATCACGGCTTACGTCGCCCACAAGTACCCGGACAAGGTCCTGCAACACCCACACGTGGGGTAAACTTGTGTCTTTGCCTCGCCTCCGAGAGCGTGAAAAATGAGACCGGAACGCGGTGGGCAGGACGGTGTTGTGCTGGCCGTTCCCGGCGGTGGGTTCAAGGTGCCCTGCTGTGGGGCCGGTTTCCGCCTGAGGTTCAGGCTCCCACCTCACCTTTGAGCCTGAGAAGCGGTCTCAAAGGTTGTCCCGTGCTGTAAGGCCGAGAAAAATCGCTCGGTCTAACACCACTGACACAGCTGGGCGGTTGCCGTACCCACCTCTGGTCGCTGACACGAACACGGTCACTCTCCACTGCGAGGCGGTCATTTTCACACTCCCTGCGGCTGACACTGGTTTAGCCCGCGTGGTGTGTGTTTCTGGTGCTTGTTCTGTTTTCGCTTAACTCTGATCAAACTAAATACCGCGGAAGTCCTTGGCCATTTGTTTGGCTGGACTTCCGCGGTATTTTTATGTCGCTATTCACTTTTTACGTAAGGTCGACTGAAATACTCTAACAAGGACGACTCTTATCAATTGCCATCGACATGCTCTCTTTGCAGAATATCTGCCGTCACAGACAAACGATTAAGTTCTTCCACTAACTGATAAACGGTTGTCATTGGATTTTGTTGATGGTAAGGCTTGCCTACATTTTTGACAGCCAATTTTTTGCCAAAACGAATAGCTCTCTGCTGTTTCTCATCATCCAGCAACGTCAGAATTGATTCTGAATTTTTCTCGTAACCGGTCTTGAATCCCGCCTGTTTTAAATGTTGTGTCAACTTCACTTTATAAGCTTCACGACTAATGGCGGTATTCAAGAATTCAAAATGCAACACGTACCAAAGCTCAAACGAATCATTACTCCAAGCAACCTGCCATCCTTGCCTTTGTGCCGCGTCGATGGCATGGTCAAACCGCTCCATGGGTACATCATCTTTATCGAAGACAACCCAGACATGCTCGTAAAGATTAGGACTAATCTGGATTAATTTTTCAACTTGCTCAATTAGGGTTAAGTTGCTTACACCTGTGCCTTTAATGGTCAAGCTAGGCACCGTCACATTTACACGATCTCTTAGCCCACTGTACTTATCTTTGACAATATCGGCTAAACGATTGAAATAAATGACCTCAGTCTGAATTCCCTCCGTCGCAATTAAATAACTCCCGGGTAGCGGCGTCATTTTCTTTCTCTTGGGTCGTTTCCCAATGTGTTTACTCATCGCGGCTCCCTAATGGCTTCAGCCTAGGCGTTGCTCTAAACTTCCCCAAGATATAGTCCTTCCCATAGCTCGCATCATTCCGTACCTTCTGATTGCCGTTGACCTTAACCGAATCCAACGAATACAGGTCCGACATCCCCGCCGGATTCTTATCCACGAACCAGACCTCGTCTCGGCGAAAATTGGTTTTATCCAGCGTGAAGAGTTCCTGGGTGGTGAAAATTAATTGGGCGCCACGCGGGTTGATTTGCGCGTCATGAAACAGAATTAGGATGTAGCGCAACAGTAGTGGGTGGAGCTTGGCATCCAGCTCGTCCACGACAACTGTGCCGCCCTCATCCAAGGTTTGTTTCAAATCAACATACAACCATAGCATCTTGCGTGTTCCACTGGATTCCGCACTGATTGGCGTCTGGAGAAGTTCCCCTGTCGTGGGATTGCGGTGATAGCTGACGACCCGTTGGCGGGCTTCATTTTCATCGGCAAAGTCATCTTGCACGACACCTAACTGGGCAATTCCCACATCGACCGCTTGGACAAACTGTTCAAATTTCTGTTTCTCTTGCGGATCAGTCAGTAGTGCAATCATCGGACTCAGTGATTGCCGTGAACGAAAACGCGCGGTCTTGGTCACCTCATCCTGTGGATTCCCGTAGTCTACGATTCGTAAAGCTCGGAACCAATCGGCGACCTCCCGAATGACGGGGATTTCTAACCGAGACAGTGCGGACAACAGTAACGACTTCTTCGTGATCAGTTTGGCCAGCGTCTGAACCTCCGCCTGTTCCGTCAGACTGCCCACGATTCCCGCATCGGTACGGTCAAAGATTTCCAGATACTGCTCGCCCACCTTACTTTTATCTCGCTGATACAAGTATTCTTCTGTCACGACTTGCTGGGTGGCACTAAACCCATACTGATAGATGTTCGTCCGCGTGGAAAATAAAACGCTGAACTCGGTCGGAACGCTGGGGGCCTCAAACCAGTAAGGCGTAATCTTCTTCAAGGCATCCTCATCGGCAAACGAGGTCAGCACCACATCCGTCATGACACTTAGCGCGTGAATGACGTTGCTCTTGCCAGACGCGTTGGCACCATACAGGGCAGCCAGCTTTAAAACCCGTTCATGCAAAACGTCAGTCACCACATCCGTCGGGAGTTCCTTCAATGCCGAAGCAGTCAGGTCCAGCGTGACTTCCTGGCGAAACGATTTAAAGTTTTTAAACGTAAACTGATGCAACATCATCCTCACCTCTTGGGTTAAAGATACCTGTTGTAGAAGTAATTAGCAAGTAATTACGATATTTTCTCGAATATAGAAAAATCGTTAATTTGTAGCGGTATTTCGTTATGAATCTACCAATGAACTGCCACAACAAAGTAACCCGAATTTTTCGCTACCCCACTATTTGTTTAAAGTAATGCACTATTCAGTGCAAAAAGAATTATTCAAGACAACTAGTATCCACCATGCTTATCGTGCTATAATGGCGAAGTAATTTCAACTATACATAAATTGGAGGCACCACTATGAACAAATTACTTAAAGTTTCCGCAATCACGGCCCTGACATTTAGCTTGGGCGCCGTCGTTGTCCCTAGCACCACTCTGTCAGCTAGCGCTAAGAAAAAGTCTGCTAAGGTTATCCGTTCCAAGAAGATGAAGAAGACCGCTTATCACGCTAACGGCGGCTACATCTACTCCAGCGCCAAGCTGACCAAGAAGTCCCACAAGGCATTCAACTACCTGAAGACGACTTTCTACGCAACCAAGTCAGTTACGGTCAAGAAGACTAACGGCAAGACCGCTACTTACTACTACATCAAGAACAGCAAGGGCAACGTCAAGGGGTACATCTGGAAGGGCAACCTGAAGAAGATTAATACCAAGGCTTTAGCCCAACGGAAAGCTGATATCAAGCACGTATTGTCTGCTATTCGGTCGATGAGTACTGAAGACCAATCTAACGCATTGGATGCTATGAAGGGAGTCACTACTAGTAATATTTACGACACTTACAGCCTCAGCTCTGCTATCGATGCAATCCAAGGTTATACAGCCAAAGATGGTCAAGCTGCACTCCAAGTAAATGCCAGTTTCAAAGGCCGTTTCAGCTCCACGACTAATGCGAAATTAGCTGCATTCAGTTCTCAATTAGCTGATACAATTGCGAAGAGCGACGATCCAGACGACGATTATGCCATCGTTGAAGCTAGTCAAACACTTGTTGATACTTTGAGTGACGCTGTTGAAGGTCTCCGGTAACACCCATTTCCACTAAAATAATCAAATAAAACACCTGAGAAGAACGCGCATGGGTTGCGCTGCCTTCTCAGGTGTTTTTAGTCAGTTTGATCTTATTTTTCGGACAAGTCATTCTAAATGGACCAAACCAGCATTAGCCGCAGGGATGGTGAAAATGAGCTCAGCCGTGGGAGTTGCCTTAGCGGGTTTTCCGCTTAGGTAACTGCTATCTTTGAGACGCGTCTCTCAGCGGCTCCAGACGGGCGCCCGCAGCTCCACGGCCCATTTTCACCATCCCGCAGGTGCGGCAAATACCTTATTTGGTCTTCCGTTTAAAACTGCATAAACTCAGTAAACTCACCAGCAACGCCACGCCCCACGCAATGGAGCCGCGACTGTCATTGGTCTGAGGCAAGGTCACACTACCGACGCTGCTCGAGAGGACTTGGTCACCCGTCTCTTCGCTTTCGGTCAGATTGGCCGTCGTGGTGCCCCCTGGTTGCCCCTGGTACTGGTGCTGGTGGCCGTAACTGCCAGCGCTCAGCTGACTGGCTTGACCACCCACGCTAACGCCCGAGCCAGTGCCATTAGCGCCACCAGTTGGGAGTCCCCCCGGCGTTCCGGGTACCGCAACATCCCCGTCACCCACCGGATCACCCGTGACCGTTGGGCCGCCCGGGTGGTGACCATTACCGGTCTCGTTGCCCGGCGTTCCGGCATCCCCGTCCTGGCCACTGTCTGGCGTTTCCACTCCAGATCCGGGGCCATCAGGCGTAGTGGTCGTGCCGCCACCGTTTGTGTTACCACCGCCCTGGTTGCCATTGCCATTTCCCTGGTTGCCGTTGCCGCCCGGCTTGTTTCCTTCGGCATCCGCCTCTTCTTCCGCGTAAACGTAAGTCACGTCAATGGCGGTCTCACCGTACGTCCCGGTCGCATTTTCCGGTGTCGCTTGGAGCACGTATCCCGGAATTTCCACTGGGGTCGTCGTGTAGGCTTCCCCGACCAGGCCCGGTTTCAGCGTTTGGGCTGGCACGACGTCCTTCCCCGTCTCATCGACGTAGTGGACCGTCACGTCGGCTGCGGATTGCGCGATGGTGTAGGGCTGGACGACTAAGAATGTGGCAGCGCCCGTGTTAACATCGGATACCCCAATCATGTAATGGTAGTAAGGCAGAACATCCAAATTCACATCTTCATGGTCCGGAATAACAGTCGCTCCAGGTTTTTGATCTAACAAACCAGTATAGTACAAGCCGCCTTGGCCATCCGAGACCGCAGTTCCGCCCGCAAAATAGGCCTGCTGTATGAAGCCATCGTCACTGTTATAAAAGGCTAGTGGCGTCAGCACTTCCTTGCCCACCAGTTGCACAACCTCACCATCGATTGTCGTGCAGGCAATTTGCAGGTGCCCTTCACGATCCTTATCACTGATGACAACCGGGTCCAACGTAATCAGCTGGCCGATACAATTAAAACTAAAAGGATTAGTTGGATCGACTTTTCCTTTAAGTGGTGAAAAATCCTGAATATTATTATGAAACAACAGTACCGCCTCAATATTCGGCAAAGTCGCTAGCGGCGTGATGTCTTTGATCCGGTTATGCTGGAGGTCAAGCTCCGTCAAGTGTTGCAGATTGGCCAGTGGCGTGACGTCCACAATATCCCCATAGGCCGCACCGGGATGCTCTTGAAAGGAACCGCCAAAGTTGGCGCTTTCCAAGTTCACCGCGTACTGCAAGCCTTCCAGCGAGTACGCAGTCTTGCCATCAATATAGGTGCTATGACTGTGTTTGCTCAAATTCTTGATCAACGCCATGTCTTCTTGCGTAATGTCAGCCACGCTATTCCAGGTCTTGTCGGTATCGGTCAATTCCTGTAATGCCTGAAGAATCACCTGTTGCAGCTGCTTATTCGGCATCCACAAATCAATCGTCGCCGTCTCCTTGGTGTGCGTCAATTTCATCGTCGTGGTCTTGCCCAACTCGGCCTGAACCAACGGCACGGCCGCGGTGGCTAAATCAGCTCCCAGCGTGTCGACCATGGCAGCCGCCGGTACAGGCGTCACCTCGGCCGGGCGGGTCTCGGGCACGGTCACGCTCACTGGCGTCACGGCAGTCGCCGGTGTGACCGCGATTGCGGGTTGCGCGACGACTGGTTCGGTTGTGGCTGGCGTCGTAGTCGTAGCCGGTTCACTCTCAGTTGCTGGGACCACACTGTCAGCTAAATCGGTGACCGGGCGCGTACTGCCAACTAGCGTTTGGACTGGCGCTTCAGTCTCGGCTGATCCTGCCCCAACCCCCGATTGTTCGTTTGTGGTAGCGTTCTCATTTGCATAGTTATCACTGACTGTCTGTTCAGTCTCATTGGCATCTGCTGCAGGTGTCTCAGTAGTGGTTTCCTCACTAGCAGATTCGTTGGCGGTCGCCGCCGTTGCAACAGTTTCTGTATCCGTCACCGGAGAATCAGTCGTCACCACCTCATCCCCCACAGGATTTTCCGTAGAAGCCGGCACGGTCGACGCACTCTCTGTCACACTCGGTTCCACGTTAGCTTGAGCGGTCGTCCCCGCACCCAGCAAGACGGCCCCACTAATAATGCCGGCCGTTACCCATAACTTACCCTTTTTATACATCTTATAGTGTCTCTTCTCAGTCTGTTCAATTCTCATCCGTTTTCTCCCCCGAAATATTGGTCTAGTTTGCTAATACTGTTTTATATTGAGGCCACTAGTCTTTCTAAGTGCCTCGAACAAAAATCAGTATAGCTGGTATTTTAAAATTCGTGGTGGATTATTAACAAATTGAACCGATTTCTTTGCCTGCTGACCTTTCAACGCCTTTTCACTGATGGCAGGATAAGCCTTTCAATCTTACATAACCAAGCTAGGCATCAAAAAAGCGGCTAGACGTGGTGTCCTAGCCGCTCGTTAAGTGTCTATTAATTTCACCAAGTCCTAAAACTTACAACAATATCGATACACGCCAGTCTGTTTGGTCTGAGCTGGCTGGAGCCGGAGCCAGTTCAGGTTGGCCACCTGTGACAGTGGTGTTAGCCGATGCCCTTTCGGCTTACACCACTGTCCATGTTAGAAACTCGTGATCTTCGAGGTTCTAACGTGAACTCGAAGACCGCCCTTTGGCTTCGAGTGGGCCCCATAGGTGGTCAACCTGAAACTGGCGGAGGCGGAAGTCAGCTCAGACCAAACCAAGCCAAAAACGGCCGGACTCCGTGGGGGAGGCCGGCCGTTCTCAGGTTGTGTGACGTTTTATTCGGTGATGTGCTTACGCAGCGGGCGTTGGTTCCGCCGCGGTACCGCCCATCAAGGCCGTCTTCGTCGTTTCCACGATGTCGGCGCGCACTGGGGTGGCGTAGAGTGGCTGGTCATCCTTGACAAACAGCTTAGCGTCGGCGATTTGCTTCATGAGGCTCGCCACTTCTTCGCCGGTCAGGTTGGTGTTGACGTACTTCAACCGTAAATGCTTGATCCGCAGGTCGGTCCCTTTAAAGCTCAATTCTAATGACTTCATTTAATAACTCCCTTTCAATGACTGAGTGACGGACGTTAGGCGACGATGTCTTGTGTGGCAACGGTTGCGGATTGGAAAGGTAACCCGGTCAATTGTGCCAGAATGCCGCCAAAAGTTTCAATTTGCTTAGTATCCGGTGCTGGCACCGCGTTTTGAAAGGTGACTTTCACGGGGTGGGCCGAGTCGGCGCCTAAGCTAAAGATGATGGTGGTCTTATTCCAGTTGTTATGCATGGTGGTACTCCCTTCGTGACGCTGATTTTGGTAAGTGATTGGCCAACCCTTACACTCCTACTAACGAAATCCGGCGGTGATTTGTAACCCCCTAATTCGAAAAGTTTTCCGGTGGCGTCAAATTGCGGACCAATCGGCGAATCAGCGAGCGCCGCCATTTATACACGGTATTGCGACTGACGCCGTGGCGGGCCGCAATCTCCTCGGCCGTCAGCTGGTCGAGCAGCGTGCCCACCAGGTAGCGCCACTCCCCGGTCGTGCCAGCGCCGCCAATCACCTTCAAGAGATACTGGCGAAAGTCGGCCTGACCGATGGCCTCTAAAATGTCGTCGTCACTGGCAACCGCCGTGATCAGCTCGTCTTGATTGCCGGGTTCCTGGCGTTCCAGCTGTTTGCGGTCGCGGCGCAACTTATCCAGCAGTGTCCAATAAATTTTCTGCTGGGCGTACGCCAAGAATTGGTGCGGCTTGGCCTCGGGATTTTCGGGAAAGGCGGCGTAAATTTCTGGAAATAATAGCCGGGCCTCCTGCAAGTAATCCTCGTAATCGGCGTGACTGCGGTTCATGTGTAGGCGTTTCAGCGCGGCAAATAAAATAATCTCGTGGTCCCCGTCGTACAGAAACCGGTAAGCAGCGGCGTGTGGTGACTCCTTCATTTGAATCATCCTCTCAAACATGATGATCCATGGCCATGGATGAGTCCCACTTTACCCGAGCGGCCTTTTTTTGACGAACAGCGAATATTTCCCGGAATGACCCTAATATTTGTCAAATATCCAACTGGTTTACCCCACAAATAGCCACCGTGGGCAGCCGGACGGGATTCGTCAAAATAGTGAAATTACCGAAAAATTCAGTTATTTGTCGATTTAAGCCTTAAAATTTTGCCCGATTTAAAATTGAAGTGCAACACCCCTTAAGACATTAAGGGTAAACAAATAGGCCATGGAGACCTATACTTTT
>NZ_BOLM01000029.1 GCF_016861605.1 Levilactobacillus wangkuiensis | reverse complement strand
CACAGGTCTTCAAGAACATGCATCCGGTTATGCTTACGCCTTACTGTCCTGTGTTGCACTTGATTTGACAATTGGGGGTTTCAGATTGCTTCAATAATTCTTCATTTGTCATTTTCCATTCTCCTTATTCATGTTAGAATTAAGGGGAAACATACATTCCTGATTATCTGACCTACTACTCGCCAAAGTTAAGTAGGTCTTTTTTGTATGCTCTCCCATTTTTCTTACCTCGTATCCCTACGCTTTCTTCATGCCAACTAACGCTGTAGCAATGCCAAGAAAATAACTGGCAAGAAAACCGACCAACAGTAAACTGACTAAGTTCATAGGATCACCTCCTTAAGTTTATTCTGCCCCCGCACGGTGCAATTTAAATTGTTTTTGAAGCTAAATACTTATCCAGCTCTTTACGTTCAATACGCTTTAGTCTACCAATGCTAGTTACCTTTAATCCGTCATTAATCATCTTGTAGACTGTATTCATGCTGCCAATATTTAGTTCTTCCATTACTTGATGATAAGTTAGCCACTGATTTTTTTCGTTATTCATCTTTGCCACCTCCTACGGTTTTATTAAAGAAACTAAAAACTATATTTGGTTTCTTTAACTAAACTTATGATACATAGTTGTTCATTTGAAGTCAAGTATGTGATACCATTTATTCAGATAGGTTTCTTATAAAAAACTGAAAGAAGGCATTCAAATTGAACCCCATAAGGTCACGCATGCTTGAACTTCATATGTCATTTACGGATTTGCAAAATGATACACAATTATCTAAAGCTACAATTGCCAGGCTCATAAAAAACGATGAAATTCCTGATAATACCAGACTTTCCACACTAAAACTAATCGCTAATTCTATAGAGTGTCCTGTCTCCACTTTATTAGCGCCTGCCGTTACTAACTATTCCATTCTTCCCCCAACTTCTGAAAAAAAGAAGGTTCGTAACGAGATAAGCAGCATAGTCTTTTCCTATATTGTTCCAATCAATTTTGATCTGATTACCAATTCCACGTTTAAAATAGATTTTTTTCAGAATATAAAAAACCAAAATCTGAACAAAATAATAATATCAGTGGAAAAAGATCCAAATTTAGCAATCGGCGGTTTGATTTTGGGAAATCAGCAGCGAACTTTGAGAAGCATATTAAATGAATTGATTATTAACTGTCATTACGAAATGAGCTCTTTTGATAAAAATAATGATATATTTTGCGACTTCAACGCGTTTATTAATTCTGAATTTTCAACACAAGGTACTTTCTCTTTTAATTATTCAAATACCAGCGAGTCCCATTTTTTGCACATATACTTTTAATAATTGTTTTCTTACATAACACTGCCCCCGCACGGTACGTTATGGAGGAAATTATATATGGCAGCAATCAAGAAGTATCAGGACAAGGACGGGAATACCCGTTATCAATTTCAAATATATTTAGGCACTGATCCACTAACTGGTAAGAAAAAAACTACCCGTCGTCGTGGATTCAAGACAAAAAAAGAAGCCCAGATTGTATTATCAAGACTTGAGCTTGATGTTTACAACCATGGACTTCCCACAAAGAATGATAATTCTGTTTTTAGTGACATCTATCAACTCTGGTTTACACAATACCAGCATACCGTTAAAGAAAGCACTTGGGCAACTACCAAACGAATGTTTCGCCTACACATTTTGCCCGTGTTTGGCGAGTACCGCATAGCTCAAATAACCATTAAAGATTGTCAGAAAGCAATCAACCAATGGTTTAACGAGGGATTAGCCAAGTATCATACGCTTATGAACTACGTTGCCAAGGTGCTTGATTATGCCATCAATATTGACTTAATCAGTGAGAACCCTGCAAAACGGGTTATTGTTCCGGTAAATAAGAATGATCGTTCACGCAAAAACTTAGAGAATTATTTTGATAAGTCAGAATTGCAACACTTCTTTGAGTGTCTGAATGATGACGATAATACGCCACAAGCTAGTGTGTTCTTCCGTTTGGCAGCATTTAGCGGTATGCGAAAGTCAGAAATGTTGTGTTTGGAATGGTCAGATATTGATTTTGTTCATCACACCATAAGCGTCAATAAAACACAGTCTCGAGGCGATATGGCTCGTTTACTGGTACAGACACCCAAGACTGCCAGAAGTAATCGAACTGTCTTCATAGACCCTAAAACAGTGCAAATTTTGCAACGGTGGCAATTGGAACAGAAGAAATATCTTATCCGTTTTGGTTTTAACGTAAATCACAGCAACAATTATGTTTTTGCCAATGAGAATAACGAGATGTTTCAGCCATCTAAGCCGCGCAAATGGCTTGAACATACCCTGACTAAATATGATCTAAAGCACGTAACCGTCCATGCATTTCGGCATACCTATGCCACCTTGGCATTTGAAGCTGGTGCTTCGGTTAAATCGGTTCAGGATCAGCTAGGACATTCAAGCTATCGAACGACTTTAGATATTTACACGGCAGTCACTGCAAAACAAAAGAACGAAGCCACTCAAAAACTAGCTAGTTACCTTAATTTCTAGTGTGCCACGTGTTCCAGTAATTGTGCCACCTTGTACACGCTATAGTCGTTGATATAAAGGCAATGTGCCAGCAATTCCACGTGTGCCACGTTAAAACAAACATTTACTAGTATAGGGTAAAGAACGGATTAGTCATTTTCTAGCTTACCTTTTTACGCGACCCAATCTTCAAAAGGCTATCACAGCAGGAATAAGCGTGGCTTACTTGGCTTACCATTTGGCTAACTTTTATTGATAATGAATGACAATCAATGAAACACCTAGGCATAGAAAAAGCCGCTGTCATAAGGGTTTTGACACCCTATGACAACGGCTGATAAGTAGGAATTGGGTATACTGGGCTCGAACCAGTAACTTACGGATTCAGAGTCCGCTGCCTTACCATTTGGCGAATACCCAATAAGACTTCTGTTGCCTGGACAACTATTTAATCTTAACTTGTTCCGCTTTTGGTGTCAACCAGTTTCACCTAAAAAAGCGAATTTTTGCATGAAGTCCCACTTCAATGTAATTTTATGCAAAGAAGGATTGACATTTTTTAGCGAATAGGTTAAATTAGATATTGCTAGTAGGGATTATTGCCCGTTGGTCAAACTGGTTTAAGACGTCGCCCTCTCAAGGCGGAGCTACGGGTTCGAGCCCCGTACGGGCTATCAGTTGTCCACAAACGTTGTATTAACAACGTTTGTGGACTTTTTCTTTGGTCAAATTTTCTGAACACAAAAAATCGGTAAAAGTTCGTGGACTAGACCAATCAAAGGAACTTCAACCGTTCTTTTTTGTCTTATAATTTAGCTGGATCTTTCACCGTTAAGCGATTCAGCTCCTGCTCAAATTCAGCGACACCCTCGCCCGTGACCGCCGACAGCAGGTAAATCTGCTGCACGCCGGCATTTTTCAACTGCCCTCGCGCATAGTCGACCTGCTGCGGCGTTGCCACGTCGATCTTAGAGATGACGCCAATCGTTTGGACCGGAAACATGGTGGTAAAGGCCGGTGGAAAGACTGCCCGCTGATCAAGCCCGCTCTGAATCGCCACAATCAGCTTGGCCCCCGTCGACATGGTCATCAGTGACGGGTACAGGTAGCGGTGCTCAACGAATTCGCCGGGGGTATCGATAATCTCTCCCCGAAACTCTACCGCTTGCGTTTTATCATAGCTAATCTTTTCGTGATGCAGGCGCTGAATCAGGGTGGTCTTGCCACACCCGATGGCACCGACAAACATGGCCTTTCTCATCGCAAACCAACCTCCCTTCACCACATCATAACGCTAATCATACATCGCAATGCCAATCGGGGTCACAAACTGGGGGAAGTCCGGCTTACTTGCCGGCGTTCCCAGTGCCTGACTGAACGTTTTAATGAAGTCCTTAAAGTTAATCGCCCCACCAACCACGATGACGGGCTCCTGTGGTTCACCCTGCGTCGCCGAACGGGTAATCGCCGCCATCTTCTCAACAACTGGTCGAATGGTCGCAAAGACTTCCAGTTCCTTCGTGGTATCGCGCTTAAAAGCCTCCGCTTGGGCCATATCCCAGTGATTGTGCCCCGCCAGGACCATCGTCATATGAGACCCACCCGTCGCTTCATCCGTCACGTAGGTCAATTGATCATCCTTAAGAATACTGATACCCGTGGTGCCACCACCAATATCAACGACCGTGCCATCGGTCAACCGTAAAAACTTGGCCGCTGCCGTGGGTTCATCGACCACCGCACTGCAAGTGAACCCGGCCGACTCAATCACGTTGGCCACGATTTTGGCACTACCCTCACCCGTGCCAGGGGGAATGGCGCCACTAGCGGTCGTCAACGACACACCCAGAATCTCTTCTGCCTGTTGTTTCAACCGCATTAAAATCCGGACGGAATCCATGAAATTAACCACTAAGCCATCACGAACCGCGTGATCATATTCAAAATTTCCATAAAGCACGTTATTGTCATGGTCCAAAACCACCATCACGATGGACGAGGTTCCTAAGTCGACGCCCACCTTTAGCGTTTCCTGGTCCGTCACTGGCCGTGTCGCTTGATCGCCGTTAACGACCTGCGCAAACTGACCAAGTTTTTGGTTCGCCGCCGTGACTAAATCTTGTTTTTCCGCAATCATACTGAACACCTCATCCTCAAGTGGCTTCACTAATGTAGACATAACCGTTGGGCAATTGCCGGGTGCTGCTTGAAGAACGCCTGCGAGTAGCCGCATCCCGCCACAATACTCAGCTCAAACAGTCGCGCCATCACAATTAATTTTAGCATCAACTGACCCGCCAGCCCCTGATGGGCAAAGTCCGGCTCAATTGTGACCCCAGTAATCACTAGCAGGCCCGTGCTCCAATCAAAGGTTGCCTGACCAATGGTTTGCCCCTGCCGCTGTAATTGAACATCATCTGGACCAAAGTCAAACGTTAACGCCGGTTCAGCGCCTTGAACCGCCGCAACCAGCCGTGTCATCGCTAACTTCAAAAACGTGACTGTCTGCGCATCCGTTAGCAGGTCATGCTTGGCAAATAACTGTTCCACGTCGCTAAGATAGATTTCTGAGGGCTGAATGACTTGCATCCCCAGCACCAAGGCTAACTGTTTCAGCTGCTGGTTCGCACTCATCCCCCCTAGCTTACCGGTCGAGACCGAGGCAATTAAAGCGGGTTTCCCCTGCCACAAATTGCCGTCATCAGAAACTGACGCGATATCTAACGCATTTTTTAAACAGCCGGGTATTCCCCGGTTAATTTCCGGTGTGACGATGCAAAAGCCGTCTAAGCGCTTGATCTGTGCCTTGAACGCCTGACAAGTCGCCTGTTCCCGGCCGCTCAGCTGATCATGCCACAGGGGCAGATGTGCCAGTGAAATCGGCTCAACCATGACGGTATTGGGGCCCATCAAGCCTAAATTGCGGGCGACTTTTCGTGCATAGGATTCCGCCCGGAGACTCCCTGCTAATAACCCAATTCGTTTCAAAAGAATCGTGCCTCCTTCACTAGTAAGCCTGGCTCTACAAAAAATTCTCAACAACCTAGGCGCCAAAATACCTAGTCATCGGGAATCTTTTTAAGTCAATTCTGATGTTAAGTATGTTTGCTGTAACCGTCGAATGACTGATGCAGATACCCCCACAAAGTCGACCAGGTAATTACTGATGCTCCCAAATTCACCAGTAATCAAGGTTAAGGCCTGGTCAAAATAATCGGGTGAGGCTATCGATAGGTCGATAACTGAGGACTGAAAATTGGCATTCATTTGATAGTCACGCGCCGCGATGAGTCGCCGCACGACCCTAGCTAAACAGTACTGATTGGTGCGCAAATAATCTTGCTTGATCTGGGAAATGGGCACGCCCAACGCCCCTAACAGGAGTAGCGCACACAGGCCGGTGCGATCCTTGCCGGCGGTACAGTGAAACACCACCGTCTGTGGCTTATCCTGCGTCAACAGGTCAAAGAACTGCCGGTAGGCCTGCCGCGGCTGGGCATTCAGCACCAAGCGTCGATAGACTCGTAGCATTCTGCGGTACCCATTGTGGGCGTCACTCGCATAGAACTGATTGAGTCGTTGAATCGTTTGAACACTCTCAGTCTCATCGTTATCAAACAGCGGGATGTGTGTCAGCTGAATCCATTCGGGTAGCTTATCCGGTGCCTGACGCCACTCCGCCTGGGAACGCGTGTCAATCACCGTTGTCACGCCGTAGGCCACGAGTTTCTCTTGATCAGCCACTGTTAAATTTGCTAGGCTATCCGCCCGCAGCAACCGATGCGTCCGAACGCGCCGGTGGTCAAACGTTTCCAGGCCTCCCAAGTCACGGACGTTCACTGCGCCCGCTAACGGTAATGCTTGTCGTTTCATCATTTCTCACCACACCACTAGGTCCGCGTAATATTGGTGACATCGAATCCCAGTAAGTCTCGCAGCGTGGTCACCACTTGCCGCAACGCCGCCTCAACTTCCGAGACCTCACCGACGATGACGACCGACCCACTAAACCGGTCAATAAATCCCAGTTCCACATTGCTAGATTTAGTGGCAATATCGCCGGCAATAATGGACGTTTCACTGGGCGTAATCGTCAAGATTCCCAACGCATTGCGATCCGTCTGGATACCCAGCTTCACGTAGATATCTGGCGTGGGATTGGCAATAATATGTGCCAACGTCACCTGCTTACCAGGCACATACTCTTGAATTGAACGTGCAATATCGCGAGCCATTCCGTTCACCTTCTCCTAACTATCCAAAACCTTCTCAGTCTCCCGGGCAATCACCAGTTCCTCATTGGTCGGAATGACCAGAACTTTGACGCGACTGTCAGCGGCCGAAATGTCCAGGTCATTGTCCCGGTTCGCCTCGGCATCAATTTTGACGCCCAGGTAACCAAAGGCGGCACAGACCCGTTCACGGATTGGTGCGGAATGCTCGCCCACACCGGCCGTAAAGACCAACGTTTGTAAGCCCCCCAGGTCGGCCGTATAGGCGGCAATGTAGGACTGAATCTGGTGCACGTAGATCTGTAAAGCCAACTTAGCGCGGTCGTTGCCGTCAGCCTCTGCCTGTAAGACATCCCGAACATCATTGGACACACCGGAAATCCCTAGTAATCCCGATTGATGGTTCAGCAGCTGGCGAATATCGTCAGCGCTAAAGTTCTCTTTCTCCGCGATAAATGGCAGAACGTTAGGATCCACGTCCCCGGAACGGGTGCCCATCACCAGGCCAGCCAGTGGCGTGAACCCCATCGAGGTGTTCACCGACTTGCCGTCCCGAATGGCACAAACACTGGCCCCGTTGCCCAAGTGACAGGAAATGATTTTCCGCGAAAAGTCTTGGTCGTAGCGCCGGTTAACCTCGCTATAGATGTACTGGTGAGACTGTCCATGGAAGCCGTACCGCCGAATCCCATACTTAGCATAATATTCAAATGGCAGCGCATACATATAAGCCTTTGGCGGAATCGTACTGTGGAAAGATGTATCGAATACCGCGACTTCACTGGCACTTGGCAACAGCTTCTCAAACGCTTCAATCCCCAATAAATTAACCGGATTATGCAGTGGCGAAATCGTTGCCAAATCCGCAATTTTTTGTTGGACAACTGGCGTGATCTTGGTGGTTTGCGTGTATTCACGGCCACCGTGGGCCACCCGATGGCCGATGCCAACAATCTCTTGCTTATCGCGAACCGCTCCACTGTCCAACAGGGCATCCGTGACGAGTTGGACAGCCTCGGTATGGTTTTGAACCGCTTGGGCCTTTTTGTAGTGCGTTCCCTGATAATCATAAGTGAAGACGGCATCAGAATGGCCGATGCGATCAACCAAGCCACTCATAATAACGGTCTCTGCTGGCATGGCGTACAATTTAAATTTCAGCGAGGAGCTCCCCGCATTAACGGATAAAATCTTTGGCATACGTCATCTTTCCTTCTATCATCAACTGACTTACCGAATCACTTTGCGGTAAATCGCCTTTAAATCCTCATCAGTTGGCACAACCGGGTTCCCGACAAAGGTTGCGTCTAATTTGGCATCATCCACGACCACTTGCATCTTGGCTTCGGCGTCCTTAGCATCGACGCCAAATGCCCGCAAGGTCTGGGGACAATCCATCTGGAGCATCATCTGCCGGATGCGTGACAGCAAGCGTTGAATCGCTAACCGATCACTCAAGCCACGAGAGGCTAACCCCGCCTTGCGAATGGCCTCGGCATATTTATGCAGTGCGAGCTCGGAATGCGCCGCGTTGTACGCCACCACGTGTGGCAGCAACATAGCGCAGGCTAAACCGTGGGGTACATGGAAATTAGCACCCAATTGATGGGCCATGGCGTGACAGAAGCCTAATCCCGCATTGGTGAAGGCCATCCCGGCCGCACACGAAATCTCGTGGACCGTCTGGCGTTTGGCGACATCGTCCCCGTGCTGATAACAATCGACCAGATCATGGGTGATGACGTCAATGCCCTTCTCGGCAAAGGCATCCGTAATCGTGTTAGCGCCCTTGGAAACCAAGGCTTCCAGCGAGTGGGTCAAGACATCCAGCCCGGAGTAAGCGGTGACACTTTTCGGCGCCGTCATGACCAACTGGGGGTCTAGCAACGCCACATCCGGTGTCAGATAAGGCTCACTCAGTGGCACCTTCGTGTGGTTCTCGGTATCCGAAACGACTGCGATGTTGGTCACTTCTGACCCCGTCCCGCTGGTCGTTGGAATGGCGATAAACGCTTTGAGCTGCGTCTGATTGATCTTTTCACCGAAGAAGCGAATGGCCTTGCCGGTATCAATCGCTGAGCCCCCGCCAATCCCAATCATCACATCGGGTTTGACCTGATTAAACTGGGCGACCCCAGCCATAATCGTTTTCAACGGTGGATCGGGCTTAACGTCTGAGAAGATGCTGACTTGGTTAGACTGGTTAATTCGCTGTTGAATCCCCTTTAACGTGGGGGTTCCTGGCAAAAAGGCATCGCAGACCATTAAGATACTTTTACCAGACAGCTGTTTCAGCCAATCAAGGCTATCTGTTCCGGAAAAAATCTTGGTTGGAATTTGAAATTCTTCCATGGTCTAAACCTCCCAGTTTCTCAGTGAAAATCCTTCGGGGCTCGTGAACCGACGACGGCGCGTAAAGGTCTTGGTCGTTGTGGTCCCTTCACCGGTTGGCGTCGCAATCGTAAAGGCTGCGGCACCCGTGTAGTAGCCGTTATCGCCAACCCCGGTTGCAGCAAACGTTGGACCGTTGGCCACAAAGATCGAGGTGTTCATCCGGTGAGCTGCCTGATTGATGTGTGGCAAGTTCTCGGAATGAATTGAGGCCGTGTGGTGGTTGCCACCTTCGACTTCGACCGCCGTTTGTAATGCGGTTTTAAAGTCTGGGCAGCAAACAACTGGCAAAATTGGCATTAACATTTCGGTCGTAACCAAGGGGTGATCCTTCTTGGCTTCAAAGGTAATCACTTTCGGCTTACCCGTGTAAGGAATCTTGGCCGCGTCGAGAATCACGGTGGCATCCTTCCCAATGTAGGTCCGGCTTGGCGTGCCGTTCTCTTGGATCGTCATCTTGGTTAACGTGGCAATCTGGTCGGCATCTTTGATTAAGAAGGCCCCGGCCGTCTGCATCTTCTGGATCAAGTCATCCTTGACACTGGCTTCCACGACAACTTCCTTTTCAGCAGTACACAAGATGTTATTGTCGAAGGCACACGAGGTGACCACATCATGGGCAGCCAAATCCAGGTTGGCCGTTTCATCGACGATGGCTGGTGGATTCCCAGCACCGGCACCGACCGCCTTTTTCCCGCTGATCAACGCCTGATGGACCACCGCTGGGCCACCGGTAACCGCGAGCATGGCAATGTCTGGATGCTTCATCATTTCTTGGACGGACTCGATTGAAGGCACGTCCAGGGAAACGACCATGTTCTTCATCCCCGTTGCCTTTTCCACATACTTATTAAGATGTTCGATCATCCAACGCGTAATGTTCTTAGCACCCGGGTGGGCCCCGAAGAATAAGGTATTCCCGCCGGAGAGCATCATGATCGAGTTGTTGATCACCGTTTCGCCAGGGTTCGTGCTTGGACCCACGACCCCGATGACGCCAAATGGCGTGTACTCGTACATGGTCATCCCGCCGTCACCCGTTTGGACCTCAGGATCCAGCATCTCAACGCCAGGCGTGTTGTACAGCGCATCCTTCAGCTTGGTTTCCTTCGCCTCAACGGTTCCCATGCCGGTCTCATCCCAAATCGCCTGAGCAATTTCCTTCAGGTGGGGACCAAAACCGTCTTGAATCGCCTTAATGACCTTTTTCCGGAAGGCTAAGGGCTTGTCCGCATAGGCAACTTGGGTCTGCTTAGCGGCGGCAATCGCGGCATCGACCGTTTGAAAAATCCCGTTGCCTAATCCCTCCGGTTGGGCCAGCTGTGGTGACGGTTCGGCATCAGTGGACGCCTGCTTCGCTAATTCTTGGTGTAAAATCTCTCTGATTTTTGTCTCTAACTCATCGGTCTGCATATCTTCGTCACACTTCCTTTAAAAATTCCCGAATGGCCGCTTCACAGATGGCTTGGTCTTCCTCGACCAGGCCACCGCTGACCCCGATTGCCCCAATGATCTTGTCATCGATCACAATTGGGATGCCACCCGGAAACGACACCAATTTGCCATCAAGCATCGTTTCCATTTGATACAGGGGGCCGCCCGGCTGAATATCACGACTAATGTCTTTGGTAGGCTCTTCCATGGCGATTGCCGACCACGCCTTCTTCGGCGCCAACAGCGAACCCACTAGATTACCATTCGGCATGTGATACAGCATTTGGACGATCCGTGCTTGATTCATTAAGCAAATGGTGACGCCAACACCCAGGTCGTCCGCTTTGGCAACCGCCGCGTCAATCACGCGCTCCATCTTTTTGCGCTCAAACGGTTGGGCGGCATCCTGCTTAGACAGGACATCCTTCACAATCTGATTTAGCTGTTGTGCATCCATCCTATTGATCTCCCTTCACTGCTTGGCAGTAGCGTTTGATGACTTGATCTTCAATAGCGCGCAGCTGATGTTCGTGATCCTCTGAGCGGGCAATGATGTAGAAGAAGTCTGATAACCGATTGACATACTTTTCAATCTCCGGTCGGACAAAGTGCGTCTGCATGAACTTAACTAACAACCGCTCTGCTCGGCGACAAACCGTCCGGCAAACATGTAACTGGGCGCCGGCCGTACTTGACCCCGGCAGAATGAAACTGTCGACGGCTGGTAGACTGGCGGTATATTCATCAATGACGTGTTCCAAGAACTGAATGTCTTCCTCGGTAATCATGCGGCTGTTCTGCTGGAAGGTGGTTGCGTGCTGGGTGGCTAGCTCTCCTTGCAGAAAGAACATATGATACTCGACCCACTGCAGCCATTCGACATTCTTGGGGACCTGACAGAACTTGTCGGCCAGGCTCACGTTCGCGTTCAGTTCATCAAAGGTGCCGTAGACCTCAACTTGTAATGAATCTTTTGAAACCCGTTGCCCATCGTACAAACTCGTCAACCCTTTGTCGCCGCCTTTAGTATAAATTGGCATGACAATCACCTCCCACCGTTAAACATCCACGCTGTCGATGATGCCCACGATTGAACAGTCGTTCACATCATTCGGCACATTGTTCACCGTCGCGTGCCGTGCACCAGCACCACGAGCCAGTAAGACCCGCTCACCGATCCCGGCACCAACCATATCGGCCGCAACTTCCTCGGAGCGCATCGCCTTGCCGTCCGCGTTAATGGGTTGGACGATCATTAACTTGCGGCCGACCAGCGAGGCGTCCTTTTGCGTCGCAACGACGCTACCAATTACTTTTGCCATATACAATCTTCATCAGTCCTTACCTGCTTCGTGATGTGCTTTTGGGCCATCGCAGTCACAGCCTCAACCGTCAACCGTTGCTTGGGCGAGACGATCAGAATCGCTTGATCCGGTAACGCCGCAATCTCCGCCCGGCCAATGCTGCTCTGGTAATAGGCCTTAATGACCTGCGCGGATCCGACCTCAAAGGTAACTGGCCAATCCCGCAGCATTTTGAGCGGGATAAAATTGATTAGATTGCGATTAAGTTGAAACGTAAAGTGTACATCGTAACTCATTCCCTTCAGCAACCAGGCAACCCAGGCATTCGCTTCGTTAACTTGGTACAAATTTAACAGCAAGTCAATCGTCATGCCCTGTAGCGTGACCTGACCAAAATCAATCAGGAGTCGTTCGCTGGGAACTGGCGCTTGTTCCGCATAAGGAATCGCTTTCATTTTGGTTTGGCGCTCTTGAATTCGTTTAAGTACCTCGGCAATCACCCGATCCATTCACCGTCACCAACTTTCATGCTTAAAATGTTGACTGAACTTTCGGAATGATGTGCGCAACCGTGGTCGACTGAACGTTCGCGGCACTAGCTTCGTCCGTGTCGAGATGCATTTC
Source organism: Levilactobacillus wangkuiensis (assembly GCF_016861605.1). Taxonomy (GTDB): domain Bacteria; phylum Bacillota; class Bacilli; order Lactobacillales; family Lactobacillaceae; genus Levilactobacillus; species Levilactobacillus wangkuiensis. Next base: position 12,095 of record NZ_BOLM01000029.1, on the reverse strand, counting down.
CAGCGTAAAGTCTTTCCGTGGCCGGGCAATCACATCATCGTAAATGGTTCGACGACCCGCTGAGTTGATTTCAACCGTCACGGTATCCCCCAACTTAACACCAAACCGTTGGGCATCCGTTAAACTCATGTGAATGTGGCGTTTGGCCACAATCACACCCTGAACGGTCACCTCACCAGCCGCTGTGCGTAGCTTAACCGATGGTGTCCCCGCCAGATCACCCGACAGCCGAATGGGCGCCGGGACACCTAGCTTAAAGGTTTCAGAATTTGCGATTTCAACCTGTGAATGCGACCGGCACGGGCCTAAGACCCGCACGTGCGCCAAGGTTCCCTTGGGGCCAACCACATCACACGTTTGCTTCGAGGCAAATTCTCCGGGCTGCTTCAGTTGCTTAAATTTTTCCATCTTTTGTCCTGGAAATAATTTATCGAAGTCCGCTTGAGTTAAGTGAATATGGTGGTTGGAAATGCCAATTGGAATCGCATTTGGATCGGCGACTGCGCTGGCACATTCAGTCACAATTTGGCGAACTAAAGTCCGTAAGTTTTCTTCAGTCAATTCCATAAGTTATCATCCAATCTCTTCAGCTTATTTACCGCTTGGTAAAATACCTTCAACTTCAGAATGTGGACGAGGAATGACGTAGGAACTGACGATTTCACCGACATTGCCCCCAGCTTGCACACCTGCATCCACTGCGGCTTTAACGGCACCCACGTCACCACGAACCATGACCGTGACCAGTCCACTCCCGATCTTTTCTTGCCCAATCATGGAAACATTGGCAGCTTTGACCATGGCATCCGCTGCTTCAATCGAAGCAACTAAGCCTCTAGTTTCAATCATTCCAAGTGCATTGTTCATCATTCATTCCTCCTAATTTTGCTGCCTGGCGCCAAACTCTCATCGAGGTTAGCTTTCAGGTTTGTTCTTTGGTTGCGACTTGTTGGTTGCTGGTCGCTTAGTCGTTGGCTTGCGACTCGGTTTGCGACGACTGACCGGCTTCTTGGTGGCCGGCTTGGTGGTCGTTGGCTTTGTGGTCGTTGGTGTTGCCTTAGCCTTGGTCGTTTGCACGGCCGGGACCTGTGGCTTCTTAACGGCCGGGGCCGTCTCAACCTTCTGCGTCGTTACCGGTTTCTTGGGCTGAGCAACGGCGTCTCCGGACTCACTTTCTGGCAAGTCGTTGTTAAACGCATCCGTCTGCCCCAATTCAGGAACACCTTCGGCTGGGTTGGCCAAGACGGTGGTGCTAACGACATTCACCCGACTGTCGGCCGTTCCAGCGTCAATCGCGGCTTCAACCGCAGCGACATCCCCCGTCACGGAAACGGTAATGTACCCACCGGTCGCGTTCTCAATGTTCTTAATGCCTACCGAAGCGGCCTTTAACATGTGATCCGCCACCATAATGGCATCGGTGAGTCCAATCACCTCAACGTATCCAATTGCTTCCATTTTGTTCACCTACCTTACAGCTTAAATGGCACGCCTTTCACTAACCGGGCAGCATTGGCACCGATGATTCTGATGGCCTTGGCCGTGGTCACATCCTCTGTAAAGAGCGGGGCGTCCGGTGCCAGATTCTTGTAATGAACCACGATCTGGTCGTGACTGTAGGCAATGCCTACCGACAACCGTGAGGCAACCGCGGCATCATAAGCCCGTGTGACCAGGTCTGGCGACGTCTGATCAGAACTCGTTAGAAATAGAAAAGGAATCTGTTCCTCTTCTATTCCCAACAACAACGGCTGCAACCGTTCCGGTAAGGTGGTGCCATCCTCTGGTAGGAGGGCAATGTCGATTGCTGGACGATCTAGATCTTCAGCCATGGTCATTGTCGCCTACTTTCATCAGCGTACGAGAGAATCAGTCCTGTTGCGACGGCGTTCCGGGGACCTTCAATGCCCCGAATGTTCCCCCGTCCGGCAACCAAGTCATAGTGCGACAGCTCATCGGTGACCAATCCCGGAATTTCAAAGTCAAGGGCTGAGCCACCCACGATAACCACAAACGGGATATCGCGAATGTTACCCGTTGGACTGACGTGGCGTAAGGCCCGGAGCGCATTGGTGACAAACACCCGCTTCTTAGCCGTCTGCCGAATCAGCTTGATTTTTTCAATGCTTAAATTCCCCGGAATCGGTTCATAACCTTCGGGCTTCAAGACCACGACCCGGGCAAACAATTCTGCGGGCAATGGATCCTCGAAGAACTGAACCGAACCATCCTCGTGCCGCAGTTGAAAGAGGTTCTCAACCTTGGCCAGCGGATAACGTTTGATATCTTCTGCCAGGTAAATGTTGTCTAGCCCTAACTCGGAGTTGATGATCATCGTGACCATATCACCGGCACCGGCTAAATGAATGGCAACCTTCTGATTCTGTTTGTTCACAATGGACGCATCGGTCGAGCCGGCACCCAAATCAAGGATGGCCAGCGGCTTGGTCGTTCCGGGCGTCGTTAACGCCCCCAGAATGGCCGACTCCGCTTCGGCGCCCCCAATTTCAACGGGGATCCGGAGTTCCTTCTTGATTAAGTCAGCAATCAATTGCATTTGCAAATGATCTGATTTAACCATCGCGGCAATCCCGACCGCCTGTTCCATTGAGAATTCACCGGCTAACCCGCCCCGTACCTTGACGGGCACGGACGTGTTCACCGCCAGCAAGTCTTGAATGGCAATGTCCTTGTTCGTCTTGCCAGTTAAATCAGCCATGGTTTGACGAACCTTTTCGAGCATCCCACCCACGTTGGTGCCGGCTTCACCAGTGATATCATCGATTTGATCAAAGACGTTGATCTTATCCATAATGCTTTGCGCACCCGTCGCCACGTTTACTTTTTGGTGTCCCTTGTTCCCGGCAATGGTAATCGCCCCAGCTGGGATGACCCGCGCCTTAACATCACCCTTAGGCGTCTTGATCACGACAGCCGACCGGTTACCAATCAGTGCCCGCGAAACCGGCACGATGTTCTTCGTTTCTTCCGAGCTCAAATTAAACAACGTAGCAATCCCGTATGGGTTGGACAATTGCGAAATCACTTGCCCTTGCGGTGCAACTTCAACCGCGGCCAGCATATGACGTGGCACCTTATCGATCCGAGCGACTTCATCGACGATCGGTAACTTCGTTGTTAACCGATTATCAACCAAGACCCCATCATCGCTTTGAAGAATCGCCGCCGTAATATGGTAGCCGTTAGCAGTATAGGCATTGATCAGCTGGGCAACATCCGCAAAGTCCATCTCTTTTGACACGATCACGATATAAGAACGCTGTTTATCCGTCTGCTCTCGCAAATGTAGTAAATCAACCGTGTAACCAGAACCAGTTCCCACACCACCAGGAGTTCCCGGGTTATGCCCAATCATCGTTGATTCGGTAATCACCGTTTCCGTAATGGTTTCCATGGCAACATCGCCAATCACTGGTGTGGCTTCGTTGATGCGAATCAAATCAACATCCTTTAAGTCCGTCTTCGTGGTCGCAATCACGCGATGAATCGCATCCTTAACCCCAATCAGATTCTTCTTCGTTCCCTTAATTCCCGTTGTTGGCGCAATTCCAGAACCAAGAAAGTTCACCTTGCCATCTGTTGACACATCCGCTAAAGCAACTTCAGTCGAGGAATTACCAATGTCTACACCAATCACACGTGTCATGCTAAAACCCCTACCTTTGTCTAATTGTCACCCTTCAGCTTATTGTGCTTTTCGTAGTTGGTTGCGGCTTCCTTGAACCAGTTGGAGCAAATGGGTGCATGGTACTTGTCTGCCAGTTCATCGGCAATGTCTAACAGGTCCTGCTTGGAAGACCGGTATGGCCGCAGAGCCCCGTACATTTCAAGCAACCGGTCATCTGGCACACCGGTCAATTCAGCTGCTCGCTGGAAGTTGTTTTGAATCTGTGAACGACCGGCTTCGGCAGCGATTTTCCCTTGCATTCTTAACGTTGATGGGGCAATCCGTAATTCTTTCGAATCAACCTTGCCATCCACGATGTCTTGGAACGTAATCGCTTTCAATTCCTTGCCAGATGGTGACTTAACTAAGTCTGGGTGCTTCTTGAACAATGGGAAGTCCTTGGCCGTCAAATCAGGATCAGCACTAGTCGTGTCTTGAGCTGGTGCCTTAGTCGCTGTCCCACCGTTGCCGTTTAACTCTTTCATAATTTTGGCAACTAAATCGTCTACTTCACTACTCATCAATACTGCCTCCAATCACGTACTTGTTAATTAAAGTTCACATCAATTTCTTCAGCTGGTTTACCAACCACAACCTGCTTCGTTTCTTTAATGTGCATCAAAGCTGCCAGTGCTTGGTAACGCGGCCGAGCCATTTGATCATTAACCGTTGGGACTGGGCTTGGGGACATACCTTTGGCATACTGAGCCGCGTTCTTCCCGATTGCCCGGAACGTATCCAGCGTCAGCACAGGTGCTTGTGGGAACAATTCCAAGTTATTCAGCGGATCTTGGTCCTTTTGGTGAATAATGGTCGTCCCTTTGGATTGCACCGCAATGGCGATTCCGGAACCGGAAAGCTTGTCGGCTTCGGCTGAGATAAAGGAAACGTCTGAGGTCCGGTAAACCTTCATGACCCGGGCCTTTAAGCCTTCTTCTTCAATTCCGGCAATCAGTTGCCGCAAGACATCCTTGTGTGATTGCTTGATGATAGTTTGGGTCATGACCGTTGCAAATGCAGGTCCAACGGCAATGACGACTTCATTCTTAGAACGTCCTGGCTTCGCAACGCCCATTGGCTTGAACCAATCGACACTGCTTTCTTGACTGGGGCCGTCCGTTGCAACTTCTCCGCCCTTAAATGAAATTGGGGTATCAGCGCTCTTCATTTCTCCAAGAACATCGCGCACGATGCTCTTGAGTAAAGTTTCATCAATTTCCTGACTCACTGAACTTACCTCCTTACCTGATACTAGAAGTCAACTTTTTGAGGATCCAAGGCCCAAGGAATATCCTTGATCTTCTGCCACTGGTCCTTGTTTTCCCAAACACGGTAGCCAGTTCCTGGACCCATGTAATCGTTGTTATCGTTGATCGCAGAAACACAGTTCCAATCCTTGTCGAAGATGGCAGAGGTTTGCAGGTAGTCCCCACAGATCTTTTGCTGAGCCAACTTGAAGACGGCTTGGGCCGTATCGTCAATGCCATGGTCATCCAACGCCTTGATGATGTCGGAAACCGTGACGCCACGATCCATCAGGTCTTGCGCTGCCTTGATATCCTGGGTCATGTCACGCTTTGGCATATCGTCTGACGTGCTCCCATAGGTGGCAGCTTCAACTTCTTCATCAGTGATTTCTGGTAATCCTAAACCATCGAAGACCGCTTGAACCGCTTTGGCAGCCTTTTGACGAATCTTGATAGCTTGATCTTCAGTGATTGGCAAAATCCCACCGTCAACCGCTAAGTCACGTTCCATGGATTCGTAGTCATCGTAATCCAAGACATCCATGTTGGAACCTGCGAAGGTGTTGTCAGAGTTTTCTTCACCGGCATAACCAGAAGAAATGTAGTCAGTCCCGGCGATGAATTGACCTAACATCCGTTCAGTCCGACGAATATCAGAGTGTGAGAACGTTTGGTCGTTACTGGAAGCACATTCCAGATCCATCATCATGCACATCAGGTTTTCACCTAAGACTTCACGCAAACCACTTGGAACCGCACTAGGAACCCCGATACAACTAACACTCCCGTTTTGCAGGCCTTGAACACCAGAAGCCTTCGTGATGTAAATGCAACGAGATTCAAGGTAGAGCATGGATTTCCCTTCGGTGTAGCCCATCAGCACTTCAGAACCAGAACCGGAACTGAACCGCATCTTCAGGCCACGTGAAGCATAGCAGGAAGCCAAGAAGCCTTTGGACCAAGGCGTATCGTCACCATCAGTGAAGACTTTGTCGGTCCCGTAAACGGAAATCGTTTCAGCATAGGCCGTGAAACCACGCATCCCTAATCCCAGTTCAACCGCTTCTTCAACGGAGCATTGGGTGATAACCCCGGGACGACCAGCTTGAGCCCCGACCATCAATGAAATCGCATTTAATGGGGCGTAACGAGCAACCGCCGTGGTCGTTTCAAGTTCAGGGAAGCCACGCAAAGCAGCTTCGGCACCATCGGCCGCAATTTCTGCTGGGTTATCCAACGTGTTCGTAATATGTGCTTGGGTAAATGGTGTCCGCCGTGGACGCATTTTTTGAACCGCCATGATCATTTCAGCGAAGTTCAATTGATTGATAACATCGGAAGCTTTGGCTGGCGTCAATGCCGTCGTGACCTTGGCAACTTCGGAACGAGAAACGTTGGGGTCAATCAGCATCTTCGCAATGGATTGTGAGGACATTGCGTTAGCCTTTTCAGCATTGGCAATGTTAATCCCATATTCAGCGATGTACTGGTCAATTAAGTCAAAGTCTTCACGCTTCTTACCATCGAGTTCGGTAATGACACCGTTTTCAACTTTGAGACTTGGATCTGGGTCGTTCTTGCTGTGCATCGCAACCAGACCTTCATCGTCCCATTCTTTAACAAATCCGTCCAAATGTACTGGACGCTTCTCAAGCTTTTCAAATCGTTTTTGCCGCTTCAATTAAAATCATCCTCCCAACTACTTAATGTATGATGGAAAATCATTGACTGGCTTATCGCCTAATTCGGCTAATAATTTCAAACCAACTTCACGTCCGGCCATGACAGCTTGACGAACGGCACCTGATTCACCACTAATGTGAACCATCCCTTCGTTTGAGAAGCTCGTTCCGTGACCTGGTGACGCGAATGATAACACGTTGACGGAAGCTGTTTTGACAGCTGTATCGGCCATCACAACACCAATTCCGGCAGGCGCCCCACAAATCAGGCCGTAAGCCTTACCTTCAGGCGCACCGAAGGCAAAGTTGCAGGCACCTGAAGCCCGGGCAGTGAATTGGAATTCCAAATGTCCGGCAGCGGAATTATAAACATCCCCGAACGTCCGGCTCAAATTATCCAACGCCACGTTGATTGCCTGACGGGCATCCGATGGGTCATTACCACCGACAATGATCAAGGAACCATGGCCAGCGCCACCCTTGGTATCCCGGGGTAATTCAACGTCAATAACTTCGGTATTCGTTTGCTTAACCGCTTCATCAATTGCCATGATGTGAGGGCCCGCACCAGAACGGGCACTCAGAATCCCCAAAACGGGGTACTTCTTGGATACATGTAATTGATCAAGTAATAATGGATCAACACTTGGAATCACCATCCCAATGGTGTCCCCGATTTCTCGGGTCCCGACAAACTCAGGAACGACACTCGTTGAGTTCAAAAGGTCCTTGGTTTCCATTTTCTTTCCTCCCAACGAACTCATTGCTTCCTTAGGATCGATATTGATACCGCGCTTCAAAAGTTCTTGAACAACTTTCTGAATCACTTCATTATTTTCTGCCATCTTTATCAACCACTAATCCTTATTTGGCTGCGTCAGTTGCTTGCTTAGGTAACAGCTTCTCAACATCCGTGTGTGGACGTGGAATGACGTAGTTGGAAACAACTTCGCCAATGTTTTCGGCTGCTGAAACACCTGCGTCAACAGATGCCTTAACCGCACCAACATCTCCACGAACCATTACCGTGACTAACCCGTGACCAATCTTTTCTTGGCCAACCAAGGATACATTGGCAGCTTTAACCATCGCATCGGCTGCTTCGATTGAAGCGACTAACCCTTGGGTTTCAATCATTCCTAATGCTTCTTGTTCCATAAGGTGAGACCTCCCATAAAGTATAGAATCAAGCCGCTTCAATTCGGTTTGAAGCCGCCTGTTATTCTTAAAACACCTTCATTATAGAGAAGTCGACCGTCATTATCTTAATGAACAAATTCACAAAGTATGCAATAATTCACTGATAAAAGGTAAGTTTTTTCCAAAAAGACAAGAATGAAACAAAATTGTAAGCGCCTTCTTGCATTTTCTTGATAACGCGTTTAAAATTACCCATAGATAAGATTCCACTAATGTCATTTTCAAAACTTGGATACCTTCGGAAGGAAGATTGCTATGCCTACTAGTACTCCCGTCACTATCAATTACTCTGGACTATCTGATTCAATTCAATTATTTTCAAAAATCAGTCAAATAAGGACCTCCTTTTATGACTTCAGCGATACGCTATTAAAAGATGGTCACGTTTATCACGGGATAAGTGAGGTTGAACACAATCTCATCTTGAAGGATTCGGCAATCACCCTCCTGTTTCCGGTAATTGCTGCCGACAATATCATCGGTTTTGTCATCTGTGACGCGACCGGGGTCTCCCAAGAACGTGCCCACCTGGCCAAGACTTACATAGAGAGCATCTCCAACGATACTTTAGGAAAGTTACTGCATACCCACATAAAGATTCTCAACCCACTCAGTGCCCATAGCGTCTCTCAGATGAGAAAATTTGCTCTGTTGTTCAAACCAACCCTCAATCGGATTGATCAACAGCCGGCCACCAATTGCACGCATCCCCTGACCATCAAGAAGACCTCGAGCATTGATGACATTCTGGCCTACGTGCAAAGCAATATTCGTAATCCGATTTCCCTGGAATCAGTCTCACAGAACGTTTTCCTCTCGCCATCCTATCTCAGTCGGATTTTTAAGCGGTACCTTCACGTGAATTTCATCGACTATGTCAACTACCAACGGGTCGCCATCGCTTGCAAATACTTAATGCTCACCAACAATAAAGTCAGCGTCATTTCCAGACAAGTCGGTTGTGCCCAGAATAGTTATTTCTCCAAAGTCTTTAAACGCGCAACAGGCATGTCCCCCCTGGCCTACCGTCGAAGTCACGCCGCCGTGCAAAAAGTCTTGACCATTCCCCGTGACTTAACTTGGAACGATCAAGACACCATCTTTGATATTTCACGCCGCTACTTTAAGCAATTAAACTGTGACTTCTCCATGCAGACCACAAACGGCTTTCCTTATGTCAACCAAATTGGGTCCTTAACGGATTCGGGGTCGCGGGGCTGGCTCTACACGGTTAACTGCCAGCAACCCACGCAGGCATCCAGCGATATTGTCAGTGCCAATAACGCGGTGATTCAATGGATCTATACGAGTCGCGTCTCGTAAATTATGTTCGGGTTCAGCCGCTTAATCCGTAATTTAGCCAAATTAAAAACTATCCACCGGTAAGTAACTGCCGATGGATAGTTTTCTGTCTGTCTAACCTAATTACATCAAAGAGCAACCTTAATGGCTGCCGCAATCGTGCCACCCAGCAGTGGGCCACACATTGGTACCCAGGCATACCACCATTCACCACTACCACCATTTGGCACTGGTAAAATCGTGTACGCCAGCCGTGGACCCCAGTCACGGGCTGGGTTAATCGCGAAGCCCGTGGTCGTCCCGAGACCAGTCCCAATAACCAGAATCAACGTCCCAACGATAAAGGGTTTCAGCCCTTGGGTAAAGTTCCCTAAGTTCAGCAGAACAAAGACAAACCCAAAGGTCGCAACCGTTTCAGAAATAAAATTATAGAATGGCGATTTAATCGCTGGCCGCGTTGCAAAGATTCCAACCGTGTTGCCTTCTGCTTCACCCTTGCTGGCTTTGAAGTGGGGGGCAAATTGCAGGATAACGATTGCCGCACCCACAAAGGCACCGAGAAATTGACCGGCTAAGTAAGGCAAAACATGTGACCAGGGAAAGAGGCCAAACAGGGCAAATGGAATCGTGACGGCTGGATTCAAATGTCCATCTGACCCCAATGCGCCGGCCACATAGACCCCCATCGTCACGGCCAATCCCCAGGAAGTGCAGACAAACAGCCAACTTGATCCCTTAGCATAGGACTTATTCAGGTTCAACCCAGCACCCGTGCCGGCTCCGAGCAGGATTAAAACCATGGTCCCAAAAAACTCACCGATAAATCCATTCAAAATTGACACCCACCTTTTCTAAGTATTACCATTTTTACTGGCAATCCTATCTTAGCAAAGGCGAGCGGTAGAATTTTATGCTGTTCACCTTTGAACAAGTGAACGCGGCTAAAATTTGCTATTTCTTAGCCACAACCAGCGACGAAAATTTCTGCTTGCATTATCGAACGTTTGTTCGTATAATGCTATTTGAGGTGATGATCATGGAACAACGCGCATTCAACGGAAAAATACTGGCTGACCCGAAAGTCCTCAAGCTCAGTCCCCTACTCATCTTTGCTAAGGTTGCCGACGAGGCCGGTAACGTTCACAACTGCTTGATTCACCAGCACGGGCTGAATTTCCTGTACCAGGCCACGTCCGGGGCACGGGTTGCTCTTTATGGGCATCTGAACCAACGTAAACAATTTGTCGTCACCCACTTTACTGTGATGGCCAGCTCGGCTTCTGTGGCTTCTTAATTTAAGAGCACTAATACAAAAAGCATCTGAGTGTTTGCCCCCTAAAATGGGACGAACAGTCAGGTGCTTTTTATTAGGAGCCCAAACTAAACCTTCTAGATTTAGCGTTCCATAAGGGTTATCCCCCGACTTAAGGGAACTTTTGTGTAGAAAGACTGCAGTCGGGGACCATCCCCATTCACCATCAGCTCACAAGCCAACAGCCCCCATTGCCACTTCCTCTGGAGGTGAAAGTGGCAATGGCCTTACGACTTACTTCTGTGCGCCGTATGCGTTGCCATAGTTGTAGCCTTTAGGGTTCGTTTGCTTAGCCAGTTGCTTACTGGTGTAGTAGTACGGGATATCAACGGGTAACGAAGACAAATGCTTATCATGAAGCACCTTAACCTTCTTGCCATTCACCTTAGCCGTGACGACCTTGTAGCTTGAAAGGGCATCCTTAGCCGTCATGGCACGCTTAGTAGTGTTCCAGCCGCCCATTTTAGTCGACTTCCCGGCCTTATAGGCAAAAATCCAGCTATCTTTACCCTTTGGCAATTTCTTAGCAGGGTTGTATTGGTGGAGCACGTATTTATCAGTGCTTGCCTTCGTGGTTCCCCACCCTGCCCATTTCATGGTTAAGTTCTTAGCGGTAAAGGTCAGCTTACTGTACGTGAACTTCCCATTATCGTTCTTTTCATAGTGGTACCAAGTACGCCGTAACGACTTAGGGAACGCCTTCAATGACTTCTTAGCCGTGGCGTCAGCCGTCACGCCTGGTGTGGCAACCACGACTGCGGCGCCCAGGGTCGTGGCGACCATCACTGCACTGACGAGTTTCATTAATTTCATTTTGTTTTTGCTCCTTTACATGTGGCCAAACTAATCCTAGAAGATGACAACGATACTAGTTCAAGTCACCAACGGCCGTGCTCAAAGCTTGAGAAAAAGTTTCCATAGTTGAGTTAACCTCATCAAGGTTATCAGTAATGGGTTCCAAATTATCTAACTGCTTAGCCATAGCGTCTAAGTTTGACCGCTGAGATCCGGAGAAACGATTCTTAAATACGCCATATACATCCATTAAGGAATCTTTATCTTTAGTAGCAGCTTTCACGTCATCAGCACGTGATTTAAATGAATTGGACTCCCAATTGTCTTTAATTGAACCAGCTAAATCTTCATAACTTCTGCTGTAAGGCTTAGCTTGACTATCAGAACTAGCATGCATCAGTGCAGCCAAGTAAGCCGTATAGGTATTATTCAGCCGCTTTTGCTTGTTAAACGGTGCCTTCCCAGAACGCAGGTACTTCTTGTAGATCCAACCAGACTTGCTGCCAGACTTAATGTAGGCCAGCGTCCCCTTCTTACCGTGGTTCTTGATGACGGCCTTCTTGGTGGCGGTCCAGGTGGTGTAGCGGTACTTGCTCATCTTGTACTTGCGGTGTGTTAATTTGGCACTGCTGTAAATGTTCCCCATGCTTCCGTGATAGGTCTTGTGGGCAACCTTACTGGTCGACAACACCTTGACCTTGCTCTTCGCGCTGGCTGGCGTCGTCAAACTTGGGGCAACTAACACAATACTCAGGGCAGCTAGCAGCCCCGTTTTCATTAATTTATTCATGACCCCAATTGTCAAATCAAGTGCAACACAGGACAGTAAGGCGTAAGCATAACCGGATGCATGTTCTTGAAGACCTGTG
>NZ_BOLM01000028.1 GCF_016861605.1 Levilactobacillus wangkuiensis | reverse complement strand
GTTTCGAGAAAAATCACTAAGTTCTGGCATTCATCTTGCGATTAAAATCGCAGGTTTTCTGCTTAGTCCTTAATAAAAAAATCACTGCTTTTTGAGTATGCTTTTCGAACAAGCAGCTTATTTCCCGAATACGTATATTATATGTTATACTCTAAGTACAAAAAGATTTTGGAACATTGAGTTCACCAAAGGCCCTGACTATGTGGCGTAGTCAGAGCCTTTTTTATACGTCTATGTAAATAAACGGGTGGGTTCGAAGTTACCTAAAACTACCTATGCCGCCTACGGTCTAACCAGTCCATAAATAAGGCAACTAGGATGCCAACAACAAGTGGCGCAAAAAGATTTTGAAACATGAGAGTTCACCTCCCCACCGTTGCTAGTGTGGGTTAGGCAACCTCTCTATTATCAGGTATGACAACTAGGATTGCAATGCTTTACGTTGAAAGTGGTACAAACGTCCGAAGACGCATCAATATCTACAGGTTGAAATAACTTTTTTAGAATCAACCTTGTACTCTTTGAGTCAGTACGCCACTTTGCTACCGATAAATAACTCGTTAGCAAAGTGACTAACAGGTTTTCTTCCACACTCTTGTCACCCAACGACAAAAGGGCCGCCAACCGCTATTTCTAGCGGCTGTCAGTCCTTTTCGATTTCACTAAATTTCAAAAAAATTAGAATTCAGCGTTACCTGGGGTCCGTGGGTAAGGGATCACGTCGCGGATGTTTTCCATCCCCGTCACGTACATCAGTAACCGTTCGAACCCGATACCGTAACCGGAATGTGGCGTTTCGCCGTACTTCCGCAAGTCAAGGTACCATTGGTATTCTTCTTGTGGCAAGTTGTTGTCCTTGATCTTCTGGGCCATTTCAGCGTGACGTTCCTCACGTTGACTCCCACCGATCAATTCACCGATACGTGGAACCAACAAGTCAGCGGCGGCAACGGTCTTACCGTCGTCGTTGTCGCGCATGTAGAAGGCCTTGATTTCTCGAGGGTAATCCGTCAAGAAGGTTGGACGCTTGTAAACCTGTTCACACAGGTAGCGTTCGTGTTCGGCTTGTAAGTCGAGTCCCCAGTAAACAGGAACGTCGAACTTAACGGGTGCCTTTTCCAACTCTTCAATGGCTTGCGTATAAGTGACTTGGGCAAACTTTTCGTTGGTCGTTTGGTGTAAACGGTCTAACAAGCCCTCGTCAACGGCGCCGTTCAAGAAGTCTAACTCATCCTTGGCGTTGTCTAACAGGTAGTTGACCACGTACTTCAATAACCCTTCGGACTCGTTGATGACGTCTTGCAGGTCGGCAAAGGCCATTTCTGGTTCGATCATCCAGAATTCTGACGCATGCCGCGCCGTATGTGAGTTTTCTGCCCGGAAAGTTGGGCCAAAGGTGTAAACGTCACGTAAAGCTAAGGCAAAGGCTTCAACGGGTAATTGACCACTGACCGTCAAGTTGGTTTCCTTCTTGAAGAAGTCTTCGTGGTCATCGACCTTGCCATCTGCCGTCTTAGGCAGGTTGTTCATGTCCAGCGTGGTTACCCGGAACATTTCCCCGGCCCCTTCACTGTCACTACTGGTGATGATTGGCGTGTTCACGTAGGTAAAACCGTGACCTTGCAGGTATTGGTGAATGGCAAAGGCTGCCAATGACCGAATCCGGAAGACCGCGTAGAACGTGTTGGTCCGTGGCCGCAAGTGGGCCATGGTCCGCAAGTATTCATAGGAATGCTTCTTCTTTTGCAGCGGGTAATCGTTGTCGGAAGTCCCTTCCAACGTGATGGACTTGGCGTGAACTTCTAAGGGTTGCTTAGCGTCTGGCGTATAAACGACCGTCCCAACAACTTTAATTGTTGAGCTCAGTGGTAACTTCGTCAGTTCTGCATAGTTTTCAATGTCACTCTTCATCACGATTTGGGCATTCTTGATGGTTGAGCCATCGCCGAGTTCGATAAAGCCAACCCGCTTAGACCCCCGCACCGTCTTCACCCAACCGTGTAAGACAACTTCTTCACTTTCGGCAAAGTGTGTTTCGCCGAATAAATCTCTGACTAACGCTTCTGTCATTTGTATTCTCCTTCTCTGAGCACTAAAAAAAGACCCAACATCCCCATAATCAAGGGACGAAAGATCTTTCCGCGGTACCACCCAAATTGTTTTAGTAACCAAAACCAACTTTAAATAAACGTACTATCATACGTTCCGCTTGATAACGTGGCGGATCACGGCGCGGCCTACTCTCGAAATTTCAGCCGGCAACGAAAACGGGGTTATCCCCACCTGACGAGTGACTAAGCTCTCACTATCCTTAGTTCGCTAACCGTCGTAGCAGGCTGGGCGTTGGCCGTTTTTATTGTCTTTAAGCTTATGCAACTGTTGTCAGATTAGCACAAGTTGCGCCGAGTTACAACTGAAATTTCTCGGTGCAGCTTAAAAAGGCGTGCGAAATCTAGGCCAATCGGGCAATCTGTGTCGCCACCGCTTGACTGGTCGGCTGACAGGTGACGGATGCCAGCTGGCCCAGGTGCGCCAGTTGGGTTTTGCTGTTCACCCAGACAATGGTACGCGCGCCGGCCAACATTTCCAGGTCATTTTGATCGTTGCCAAACGCGATGTAGTCGGTCACGCCCAGGTGTTGTAGAGCAGTGGCTTTGTTAATATCTTGGGCCGTAATGTCTAAGTTGCCCTCCCCGGCATAGCTGACCACCGCTAAGCCCTTCCGAGCGGCCAACGTGCGGGACAAGTCAGTGGCCTGGCGCGGCGGCAATCCCAGGAGCACCACCTTCACGGCCGTGGTAATTTCTCCTAAAGAGACCCGTTGTGCCAAGTGAGCCGGATCAATCCGTTGGGCAAGGGGATGCGTTGGCGTGACCCGCGCGGCGTAGTCCCAGCGACCATCGACCACGTAATCCAAATTGGCCTGGGCAATGACCCCACGGAGCCGGTGAAAGTCTGCCGTCTGAATGGGCGCAACGACTTCAACGCGGCCATTCTGCACCACGAGGGCCCCGTTGGCACCAATCAATTGAACGTGCTTAAACCCCGGAATAATCGGCATTAAATCCCGAATGGGCCGTGCTGAAGCAAAAATTATCCGGTGGCCCCGTTCCACCAACGCCTGAATGCTGGCTAAAATTTCCGCTGCAATCGTTTGCCCATCAAAACTCAAGGTGCCGTCCACGTCAAATACAAAGGTCTTCATGCCCACTACCCCCAAAATATTAAGTTGATAAGCTCAATCCTACCATGGATAGTGGACCCTGCCTATCACATTCGTCACCACCCATTAAGCGAATTTGCGACCAATTTGTCTGACGTAACTGCCATTTTCACCAGCGAATTGTTCCAAATTTTCAGCGATTCACACGCTTAGTGACTCACCGGCTCAGCAGATTTCCGCGTAAAAGATTTCCAACGACTGACATCCACCGTTACTGAACTGTCTTAATCTGTAACCCGCATGAGACACCCCCGCAACCTTTAATCCGTATACTCGAAAGTGTCGTTAAGGCTTTCACCGTTTATCAATAATAGCCTCCGACAAATACTTAACCATTGGAGTGACACTTATCACTATTCGAACGCGTCTCATACTCAGTACGCTTGGTGCCAGCGCCCTGTTCTTTGTCGGCACGACCACCACGGCCTCGGCCCACATGACGGCCCAGGCGCAACCGGCTACTCAGACTAGTCAGGTCGCCACGACGACTAGCCAACCAGCCCCATCCGCGACCACCTATGCCCATACGACGGCTAATTCGTCAGCGGCTACGACCAGCAATGTTGCTAGTGGCAATGGTCTGAGCACCGCGCTAGCCATCGCCAATAGTGGCACGCCCTACGTTTACGGTGGCAACACGCCAGCCGGCTTCGACTGCTCCGGCCTGGTCCAATACGCCCTCGGGTTAAGCGCCCGGACGACCACGCAGCAGGCCACTCTGAGCACCCACCACTACGACGTGGCCAACGCGCCCGCTGGTGCAATCCTGTTCTGGGGTTCCGACAGCCAACCGTACCACGACGGCCTATCGCTGGGTAACGGCTCCTACGTCGCCGCACAAAACCCAACGGACGGGATCGGCGTCTTCAACCAAACCTACTTCCAACCCAGTTTCTACGTAACTCCTTAACAACACGTTCAACATTAACACGTAAACGCCAAAATGGCCCGGGACAGTGATTGTCTCGAACCATTTTGGCGTTTTTCTTCTACCTAATTTTTCTTAAGTCCGACCAAATGCCTGCAACAACTGTGCCGTGTAGGCCACGTCCTGCTGGTAATCGGCGACCCGCACGTTTTCGTTGGGTGCATGGGGACCCGACCCCGCCCAGGTGGACCCGAAGGCCACGATAGGCGTGTGTAAAGCCTCATCAAATGGCGCCTGTGGCCCGGTTCCAGCCGCATTGGGTACCAATTTCACGTGGTCCCCGTAAACTGCCTTGGCCGTGGTCAATGCCGTTTGCACGAAGGAATCAGTCAAGTCTGACCGGAAGGGTTTTTCACCCAGTAAATACGTGACGTGGACGTCGTCGAAGCCGTTACGATCCAGCTGAGCCTGAATCAATTGGGCAATCTTATGTGGCTCCTGGTTCGGCACCAACCGACAATCCAGCTTGGCCTTGGCAAACTTAGGCAGGACGGTCTTGACGCCATCCCCCTCGTACCCGCTGGTCAGGCCGTTGATGGTCATGGTCGTTGCGTTGACCAGTGCCGTCGTTGGTTCACGCGTAACCAATGGCCGCTTCAACCCGAAGTTCTGACGAGTCGTTGCTTCATTGAAGGCTAACTGGTCCGTCGCCTGTTGTTCTACGGGCGTCAAGGCGCGCACGTCATCGTAGAAGCCATCCACTAACACCTCGTTGTTTGGCCCCCGCAACGATGCTAGTGCACGGGTCAGTCGCCAAGCCGCGTTGTCCGCGTAGGCCGCCAACGACGAATGCAAGTCGTTATCGGCCGTTCGGACGCTGACCTCAAAGCTCATGATGCCCTTCACGCCACAGGTGACGTTGAAATTTTCGTCCGCATCCTTGCCGCCGGTCTCCCACACCACCACGTCAGCCGCTAAATCCGCTGCGTGTTGCCGCACCATTGGTTCAATGTGCCCACTACCAACTTCTTCTTCACCCTCGACGATAAACTTCAAGTTACAAGGTAGGCCGCCACTATTTTGCAGGGCCTTGACCGCCGATAACCGGACCATCAACTCACCCTTGTCATCGGAAACGCCCCGGGCAACGTACTTCCCCTCAACCTCTGTGAGGGTAAAGGGTTCCGTGTGCCATTCATCTAAGGGTTCCGGTGGTTGCACGTCATAATGGTTGTAGAACAACAGCGTCTTGTCCGCGTTGCCGGTCGGTCCGGCGGCAAACGTCGCGAACACAAAGGGATTGCTCCCAGCCACGTCCCGCCAAACTTCCACATTGGCGCCTAACTTCTGAAAAGCCTGTTCCAAAAACGCCACCGTCTCGGGGATCCCCCGTTTCTGCGCGGAGACCGTTTCCAAATGTAAGTAGTCCGCCAGTCGTTGCCGATCCTCGGCTAGGGCCTGATTGACGGCATTCTGTAACGTTTCTGCTGCTGTATCTGCCATGAAACCACTCCTTCGATATTTTTTGGTTTAAACTGTTTTCTTACTACGCCTCCGGGCTGGTGAAAACTGGGCCGTGGCGCTGTGGGCGAACGCCCGGAGCCATAGAACGGTCTCCGGGCTTACTTTGAGCCGAAAATCACGTCTCAAAGATATCAGTTGCCTAAGCGGTAAACCGCTAAGGCAACTCCCACGGCTGAGCCCATTTTCACCAACCCTGCGGCTAACATCGGTTTAACCCACAACTAGCGAATCCATCAATCTATTCGTTGGTTGTCTTGTTACATTCATTGTAATACCCATCAATAACCTCAACACGGAATCAGACCAGCCAGCACACGACTGGCAATCATCCACCAACATCAGTGACCAGAGGTGGGTCAAGGCTGGCCTGCTGTGTCAGTCATCTTGGCTGAGGTTTCTCACTCAGCTTAGATGACGGGACGACCTTTGAGACCGGGCTTCAGGCTCAAAGTCGAGCTGGAAGACCGCCTCCCAGGCTGGAAGCGTGCCCCACAGCCGGGCAACCTTGAACCCACCGCCGGGAACGGACAATTAACCCCCGTTATTTCCAGTAAGCGTAGCGGTATTGGGCGGCGGTGCTGAAGGTGCTGTACTTCACGCCCCCGACCTTGTCGCTGACCAGGTTGACCTGAGCTTGTTGGTACAGTGGGTTGAAGACGCCCAGCTTAGACAGCCGTTGACTGGCTTCCTTCAAGAGTGCAAACCGCTTCTTGGCGTTGGTTTCCGTTTGGGCAGCCAGCATCAATTGGTTGTATTTCTTATCCACGTAGTTCGAGAAGTTGATGGAGTTGCCCTTCATGAACAGGTCAAGGTCGGTGGTTGGGTCTGGTTCATCCCCGGTCCAGCCGAACGTGGAAACGTCAAAGTTGCCCTTGAACATCTTGTTGATCTGTTGCGTCAGTGGCATCGAGGAAATCGTGACGGTCAGCCCCGGCATATCCTTTTGCCATTGACTTTGGATGTATTCGGCCACATTTTTGGAGCCGTCGGAATCGTTGGTCAGAAGCGTGATGTTAAATTTACCCCCGCCCAATTCCTGCTTGGCCTTGTTCCAGAGTTGCTTGGCCTTGGCATCGTTGTGTGGCGTGTAGTTCCCGGTGCTGACGGCGAAGTCCTTGCCGTTGTTCGGGTCCTTGGCAACGCCCTGGGCCACCATGTTCTTCAATGGAACGGAGCCATCCTGGTTGACCTTGGTGGTTAATTCTTTCCGGTCGATGGCCAGGCTAGCCGCGCTCCGGAAGTTTTGGTTGCCACCCAACTTCGTCTTGGTGTTGAAGTATTGGATGGACACGGCCGTCGTTAACGTCTTGCGCATCTGCTTCTTCAGTTTGGCGTTGTTAGCCGTCCCAGTGACCGTGGTGCCGGAAATCTTGGTTTCTTGAACCTTGCCGGCGGCGAATAACTTTTCAGCCGTCGAGTCGGTCTTGACCACTTGCACGTTGACCTTCTTGATTTTGACGCTCTTGGCATCGTAGTACTTGTTGTTCTTTACGTAGACCCAGTTGTCCTTGGTCCCGTTCCACTTTTTCAGCACGTAAGGCCCATTGGCCACAACGCGATTGGAGTTGGTCCCGTACTTGGCGCCGTACTTTTTAACCAAGGTCCGGTTGACGGGCAGGTATTCGGTCGCCGCTTCGTAATTGAAGGACGGGTTCTGGCGGGTCAGGTTTACTTGTAATTTGTATTTGCCCAACGCCTTAACGCCTAACGCGGACGGTTGTTTCGTGCCCTTCTGAACGGCATCGTAATTCACAAATGTGGCAAACCGGTTGGCGTATTGCGCCTTGGTCGTGGGATCAACCTGCCGGCGGAAAGACTCGACGAAATCCTGGGCCGTGACTTGGTCGCCGTTGCTCCATTTGGCATCGTGGCGCAGCGTAAACGTATAGGTCTTCCCATTGTTCGTGGGCTTCACAACTTTGGTGGCAATCGCTGCGACCACCTTACCGTTATTGTTCTGGCGATATAAGCCTTCAGTGGTCTGTTTCATCATGTAAAATGAGTACGCATCCGTGGCCTTATTGGGGTCAGCCGTTTGTAGCTCGGCTGGCATGGTGACGTTCAACGCCTTGTTCTGGTTGGTCGCCGACTTGCTTGACCCACAACCGGCTAAGGTGCCAACCACCATTAGTCCCAACAATCCTAATCCAAATCTCTTATCCATCGAATCCCTCCAAACTTTTCATATTCTGGTAAGCCTTTAGCTGCCGTGGTAAAAAAAGAGCACCCTCAACAGAATTTTACTTCTGCTAAGGGCGCTCAACGCGCGGTACCACCTCATTTACGACCTTAAGTCGTCACTTAACGGACTGCCCGGGACAATCCGCTCGCACGATAATGGGTGCCACCAACGCGGTTACTAGAAAAATTTTCTTCACCACTTCACTCCGAAGTGATTTTCGACTGGGGGCCTGTCTCCCCTCACATCAAACGGGAGTCGCTGGTCAGTGCCGCACCAATCTAATCGTCTTCATCAACGCTAATTATTTACCTGCAATCTAGCTTGAAGATAAGATTAGACTTTGATGAGAAATATGTCAAGGAATTTTTAATCTAATTTTCATTTTATACCCGTGTCCGGCTGAAAATAGCCGACAGAGCTGGTTGCGACCCACTTCGCTTGCGTCAGGGGTTTAAACGCGGCACTCTTCCCAGTCACGATCACGCCGGCAAATTTGGCCTGATCCAGCTTGGGGTAGCGTTTGGCAAAGTGGTTGGCGTAGGCGAGCACGTCAAAATTGTTATACGTCATCCCACTCGCAGTGGACAGGGCCTCGTGACGGAACCACCGATAATTTTCTGCAGTGAATTTGGCCTGGCTAGCTCCCTGGAAGCCGACAAAGTTATTGTCCATGATGGTGGCGTCGGCCTTGCCGGAAACGCCGGCCCAGTACCAGTTGGCGTGGACGCCGGCCGGCAACTTGGCGTTAATTTGCTTCAGGGTCAGGCGGTGATCAAAGGTCAGAGCGACCTCGGCCAGATAATGCTTCTGTTGCACGACCTGCCGGACCTCGTGGGCGCGCTGAACCTCGGACTTCTGCCGATTAACGTTGTAGAAGAGCGGAATTTTGTGTTGGGTAATGCGGTCATAGGCCGCCGTGTCGCTGATGTCCGTGGCATTTGAAAAACCGCCCCCGCGGCCCAGCAACCAGGTATACGGCCCCCGATTGGCGGACCAATTCTCGTGGGCCCCGTCAATGTCCTTGTAGCGGTGACTGACCACGGTGCCCCCAAAGAAATCGCTATTTTCTAAAAATTGATCACTGATTTGAATGTTGGGGGATAGCACCGCGTTGATCACATCAAACGACCGGTTGATCTCATCGGATGCCTGCTTGGCTCTGACCCTGGTCATTTGCACAAAGGCCAGTCCCCCACCGACCATGATCACCAGAATCAAACCAATGGTGATGCCCCAACGGCGCCACTTGACCCGGCGCGCTAACTTCTGAAATTGTTGCTCCTCATTCATGCTTCCTCACTCCTCAAAATTTTTTCCAACTTGCGATAAACGCGTTGCAGGCGCATTTTCACGGCTGCCGGGCGAATCCGTAACTCCTGGGCAATGGCGGCCATCGATAGCTCCTGATCGTACCGCAACAGTAACAAGCGGCGTTCCTTGGCCGACAGTTTCGCCAGCGCCGGTCCCAAGGAATCTTCGACGGGTGGTTGCCGGGTCACCATTTCCGGGCGTAAGTATTTCTCGACCAAATCTCGATAACGCTGGTCGCGCCGATACTGATCCAGGTAGGTGGACCAGGCCACCCGGTATAGGTATGGCCGCAGCTTGTCCGGCGGCAAGACCAGCTCCATTTCCAAGACCTTCACAAACACGTCTTGCACGATGTCCTCCGCCGTCTCCCGTTGTGCCCCGCGGCTGATCAGGTAGCGCTGCAGCTCGACCGCCAGTTGCGTGACTAATTTTTGATACGCTTGTAGCTGCATCCTGCTGCCTCCCCCTCTCACTGAGATAACGAACAACTCGCCCAAAGGTAACGTTTTTTCTGAAAAAAGTTTCTCTAGCCGCATTATACCGAAAGTTGGGGATGACTGAAATGTAGGCACATAAAAAGGCCAACCCGCTAAGGCTGACCTTTTTATTTTTAAATCACGATTTATCCACTGACATCAGCTACATGCCCATGACACCCATGCTCTCGAAGCCATCTTTAGACTGAACTTCAAGCCGTTTCACAAACACCTCTAAATCTTCAATTGGCTCGACGTCTCTAAAGTATGGATCCATCTGCTGGACGGAATCAAAGCCAGCGCCATCTGTGCCTAAAACGTGCACGCCCCAGAAATAAGCTGGTACGGAACTCGCTTCAAGCACCTCACCCCAAACGCGTTGAATCTCCCGTCCCGAGTCATCCGTGGTCGAAAAATGATAGGCGAATGATCCATCCTTAAACCGCGCTAACGCAATAAAATGCCGATACTTATTCATAGATTCCGCTCCCTTTCGTGTCGTGCGTGTTCCTGATAATTATTCTGCTGATTACGTTGTGGCCAAACCTGAAGTTCCCAAGGGAAATAATAATTTTTGCTTTGAAAATAACAATGAATGGCGTGATAGTTACCATCTTCGCGAACGTAGAATCGAGAAATAATTTTCTGATTTTTAAGTTGCTTCAACAATTCCCTAAATTCATCACTGTCATACAGATCATCCGAAACAATAATTCTAGCACCAAAAAAATCGTTACAGATTTTTGCCACATATCGATGTCTGTTAAGGTTATGAGTTAACTTGATTTGAACCGTCTTAAACGATTTAACCCGGAACTGAATGCCTATCGTCGCATAAACTGATTGGTCTAAGAACGTGCCGACTTGCCGATTGCTACTCAATGCTTTGACGTATAACCACGAAAGTTCGCGCCATTCGTCTGTGTTAAAGTCATCAACATAAAGCTTCTTTAGATTTATCAGTAACCGACTACTGCGAACCTTACCATAGAACGCTGCATTAAACAAATCAGAGGATTCTTGTATTGCAAAAATTACGTTTCCAATCACTTTCAAATTTCTCACGAGAGCTCCTCCATTTTTCTGACTCTAGAGGTTAACTCCGTAAAACATACGCAATTTTTTTAATTAATTTCAAAATAAAAAAGGCCGCCCACTTGGACGATCCCTTCAACATTTTCTATTCTGGTCGGTTCACGTTCGTCATGGCTAACGGATCAACCCACTGATCAAATTGTTCAGCCGTCACGTCACCTGACTTCAACGCCGCCTCACGCAGCGTCCAGCCGTGTTGCTCCGCTGCTTGGGCAATCGCCGCACTGGCGTGGTAGCCGATGTGGGGCGACAGGGCCGTCACCGTCATCAGGGAGCGGTCGACCAGCTCCGTCATCCGTGCCTGATTGACCGTCAGTCCGTGAATCAGTTTATCCGCAAAGCTCTGCATCGTGCCGGTCAGGAGGTCCGTCGATTCCAAAAAGGCGGCAATGATGACTGGCTTGTACACGTTCATTTCAAAATTCCCCTGGGAAGCGGCCACGCTAATCGTGACGTCGTTGCCCATCACCCGCGTCGCCGCCATGGTCAGCGCCTCCGCCTGCGTGGGGTTCACTTTACCTGGCATGATGGATGAACCCGGTTCGTTGGCGGGAATATTCAGTTCGCCATAACCGGCCCGCGGGCCACTCGCCAGGAAACGAACGTCGTTGGCAATCTTCAACAAGTCGCCGGCCAATGTCTTCAACGCGCCGTGCACCACGGTCAACCCAGAATGCGCGGCCAGCCCAAAGAATTTGTTGGTCTTGTCCGTAAAGGGTTGCCCGTAGGCTTGGCTCAGCTGCGTGGCGACCGCCACATCAAAACCAGGTGCCGCGTTCAGTCCGGTTCCCACGGCCGTGCCCCCGATTGGGAGTTCCAAGAGGGTGTCCTGGAGCGATTCGAGGTAGCCGACGTCGTGTTGCAGCATGCTGACCCAGCCGCTGATTTCCTGGCCAAAGGTGAGCGGCGTGGCATCTTGCAAATGGGTGCGGCCAATCTTAACGACCTGCCAGTACGCCGTTTGTTTAGCCGTCAGCTCGGCAATCAAGTGTTGTGTCGCCGCCAATACCGGCTGTAAGGCCATCCGCGCGGTAATCGCCATGGCCGTTGGAAAGGTATCATTGGAGCTCTGACTGTGATTGACGTCATCGTTGGCCAGCACCCCACTGGTCGGGTCGAGCTTGGCCGTCTGATGCGCCAGCACTTCGTTAACGTTCATGTTGGTCTGTGTGCCCGACCCCGTTTGGTAGACGTGAAGCGGAAAATCCCGTTGCAACTGGTTATCGGGCAACGCCAACAGTTGGTCCGCTGCCTGAATAATCAGGTTAGCCTTAGCCTCGCGGACTTCGCCCAAATCACGGTTAGCCACCGCGGCGGCCCGTTTCAGCTGAATCAACGCTCGAATCAACACCAGGGGCATCAAGGGTCCAGTCGTAAAATTGTGCCGGCTGCGTTCCGTTTGCGCGCCCCACAAGGCGTCGGCAGGCACTTTGACGGTGCCCAGCGTATCTGCTTCTTCTCGATAGGTCATTGTTTAATTTCCTCCCAAAAAAGTCTTTCTCTGGTGAATGTGCACAGCTGCCCGTCGTTCCCGCCGGCGAGTTCAAGGTTACCTGCTATGGGGCCCGCTTCCAGCCTGAGAACCGGTCTTCCAGCTCGACTTTAAGCCTGGAAAAACACCAGTCTCAAAGGTCGGCCCATGCTCTAAGCCGAGAAATTCACTCAGCTAAGACCATCGACACAGCTGGCAACCTTGACTCGCCTCTGGTCACTAACCTGGCTTGTGCCCATTCACCGACGCAATAATTTTCCACTGTGGTTACGTAGCGCCATTAACTCTAAACAACTCAATGCTCACCATTTTAAGTTGCATCAAGCTTACCATGTTTTTCTCAAATACACCGCATATTTCCACAAGCAATCTGGCAGCAAAAGAATTAACTGTTCTCAACTGACTCACAGAAATTAGGAAGCACAGAATTTTTATCTGCTAGCTAACCGCAAAACAGTCAGAAGCCCTTATAACACACGCCTACTTTCAACGCGCACAGAACTAAAACAATTTCAACTTACAGGGTTGGTGAAGATGAGCCAGTTGTGGGAGTGACCAGAGGTGAGCCAAGGCGACCAGCTGTGTCGGTGGCCTTGGTCGGAGTCCCTTCCCGACCTAGTCCACGGGGCAACCTTTGAGACCGCTCCCCAGGCTCAAAGTTGAGGTGGAAGACCGCCCTTCGTCTGGAGCCGACCCCACAGCAGGGCCCCTTGAGCTCACCGTCGGGAACGGACGCGACGCGACTCATCTTTACCATCCCTGCGGCGACAATTGGTTTGGTTCTAGTGCACCAAAAAAGTCGTTCCCGACTGATCGGGAACGACTCATTTTGGCTTCTATTTCTTTGCTGGTTAAGCGTGCTGATTTAACCTTCAGCGGAGGTCTTTAACTTCAATTCGTCGTTTTTAGCCAACTGTTTCTCAGCCTGTTTCCGGGCATCAACAGCATCATAAAAGTCGGTAAAAGTCTGGTTTAAAATGTAACGGCCATGGTAGAATAGACGTGCAGCCCATTTGCCAGAACGCTTGTCGAAGCTGACGCCGATAACCCCGGAAATGTTCCGGGAGCTAATCTTTGTCAAGGCCGCAACGTTGCTACCATTCACTAATGGCAGGTTCATGGCGTTACCAATTTGCTTACGGGTCCGGGGATCCTTGGTGAGCCGGTCTTTACTAACATCTCGCCGGTAACACCCACAGCTCACGGTAATCCCGTGCCGCAACCGATAACTATCAACTGTGACCAGGTTGCCACAGTTACATTTACACAGCCACGTCGCGTTACCATTCTTGGCCGTGCCGTCACGACGAATAACCGTCAGTCTGCCGAATTGTTGTCCACTTAAGTCTAGGAGTCTCATGGGAATTCCTCCATTCATAATTTCAAAAGTCTTGGTGTGACGCCATTCTCCCCGTGAATGACCCAGGTGTCCTGGTAAATTTATCCTCACTTAACTATTCTACACGCCAAACTAAAAATTAGCTTAAAGTTGCAAATGTTTTTGTTCTGAATGGATGATTACCCACACCGTTATCCATTACCACTATACTAACTCAGATAGAAGAAGGCAATTATAATGATTATAATTTTAACATTCTTAATTTATTTTGTCGCGGTTGAACACCTCGTGATTATGGGCTTGGAAATCTTTGGTAAACCTGAACAACAAGCCAAGTTATTCGACATGCCCCTCAGCTTCGTCAACCAGGCTCCCGCCAAAGCCGCCCTCGGCAACATGGGTATCTACAATGGCATGTTGGCGGTCGTCCTGCTCGTCAGTCAATGGGTGCTCACCGGTCAACCCCGGTTGATCACGACGGCCCTGTTACTGGTCTACATTGTGATAGTTGCTATTTATGGAAGCCTCACCGTAAAAAAGTCGATTTTTTGGCTCCAAGGAATGCCGGCATTAGTGACGTTTCTCGTTTTACTAACGCAATTCCTTTAAGTGAATCTTTAAATTTGAGGTTTACAGACCCCCGTGGCAACGTTATAATAAGAGTACATATTCAGGTGAGAGCCTGCCACGGGACTTCAATCGTTGGAGGAGTTAATTGACATTTAGCCATTATTAACACCGTTGAAGCCGTACACATACTTCTATTCTGCTGGTTGTGTCCGACGTAACTAGCTTTTTTATTACCTAAAATTTCAAAAAAAGACCAAGTCCCTCATTTCGGGCTTGGTCTTCTTAGTATTTAGCTAACTTACATGTGGCTGGCCGCAATCCACAGCATAATCATGTGGTAGATCACGTCCGCCATGATGCCGATGAACAACCATCCACTCAGGTAATAAACATAATACATCATTGGACGTTTCATCTTCTAGCCCCCTAATTCGTCACAGCGTACCACGAATTACCGCGTACCTAGTCAAAAAGGGTTTGGTAGCCCCAGTTACCTAACTAACTGCGGACGTCTCACGCCGTTGGGCCGCCGCAACAATGGCTTTTTGTTCTGCCACGGTTGCCGCAAACTGTTGCATCATTTTCTTCTCGACCACCTCGGCGCCATGTTGTTTCGCGCGCCAGGTAATCATCTGGAACTTCTTGCGTTCATCTAATAGCTGTTCGTTTAACATTTGGCTCCCCCCAAACTGTTCGCCAGTGTCTGCTACTTAATGACTACATTATAAACATAAAATCCGGTGTGGTCTACCCCCGTTACGCAATTATTACAAAACTTTTACATAAAACCGTTTACGTCATTTCCCCGGATTAGCGGGCTTTTGCCTAACGTTTACTTTCGTGATAATCCGCATTTCAGACCATTTAATCTATAATTGGTATGGTTGCCACGTGCAAACGGTTGAACGCTTGTCCCACCTTGACTTGCCGTAATTGTTTAATGGCTTAACCGTCATTGGTTTAGCCATTAGGAAAGCCCTTACACTTACGTGGCGTTTCCGTTGTTTTTTCGTCTTAATCGGCGTAATCTAGGGGTAGACTAGACGAAAGAAGGTAATTCTTTTTGGCCATTGACCGTAAAAAATTCCCACCCCGCTACCGGACCGTTGCCAACAACGACGATGGACTGGAGAGCCATTCTTATGTGCCAGGTGGATTGGACGTTTTAACCACCGATCCACTCTCCGACCAGCCGGGCGCGAACCCCGAACAATTCGTTGGGCTGGCTCTGAGTACCTGTCTGAACGCCACGCTGGAAGCCATCGAGAAACGTAAAGGAATTCCCCACACGTCCCAGGTCCACACGATTGTGGAAATGGCACGTGACAAGCGTGGGCTTCAATTTTACGTGACCGCACAGGTTCGGATTCCCGGTGTCGACCAGGCCACGGCTGAGTCCATGGTAGATCTCGCCGAACGCCGTTGTCCCGTCGCCAAACTAATGAGTGGCAGCGACAACGTCCACGTCGAACTGGTAAAAGAATTCTCACCCGTTGAGGCGGTTGTGGATTAATCCGTCAAAAAAATGGACCACTCGCCCTGACACTTTGTCGGGAGCGTGTGGTCCATTTTTAATTAGCGCCGGCCCAGATGCCGGGTCAGCCGGTCCCACCACGATCGTTTCACGGGTTCCCCGTACACATACGACCGTGATTGGCGTGGCGACCGCTTGGCATCGTGGTCATCATCCATGAAGACAATCTTGCGCCAGCGCTTCTCTTCCTCAGTACTCATGCGCTTTTTGCTCATTGGCTCCATTCTCCTTCTCCATCGCAAATTCTCCGGTGGTCAAACGTCCAAGACGTTCACTTACTTTTTCATGCGGGTAACCTGACTGAAATCTCGAATAAAGTTCAGGATTTCGTGAGCCCGCTCATCACCGTAAACGTCGACCCACCCCTGGAAACGGTGGTTGATCCGTTGCCGGATTGCCTGTTCAGCTTTAGTGCCAGCTGGCGTCGCCAAGAGATACAGCCGCCGCCGGTCATTTTCATCCGGCTGCTGTTGTAAGTAGCCCTGCTTTAACAGGACCTTGATCTGACGAGAAATTGCGCTGCGCGTGACCTGCCGCTTGCTGGCAATGTCCATCAACGTGACGTTCTCGTTGCGCGTGATTTCTCGCAAGATCAAATACTGTTCAAATGACAAATGAAACGCCTTAGCTGGTTCGGAAACAAACTCATCTAAATACTTCAGCGAATTCATGTAGACGTCGATAAATGCGTCTAACAAAGGCTCTTCTTGCTCAGCCATGATTACCCACCTACATTTCTCAAAATACGATTTTTATCTTAGCATTTACGCCCGGCAAATACCAGCTTTTTCCTACCCAATTAGGCGGTTGTCCGCCCCGTCCTATGCTAAAATGAGGGTAGCGGCTCCCCATTTTCAGTGGCGAGCCACCACAGTTCTAATTTTTCACTTTCGAGGGGGAAGTTTCCATGTCACACGTCAAATTAATCGCCGTGTTGGGGAGTGTCTTGTTGCTGGCGGGATGCGGTGCCGGTAATAAGTCCGCGGCCAAAACGCCATCCAGTCAACAGGAACCCGCCAGCAGTCGGTCGCGTCAGTCATCGTCAGCGCAGTCCAGCCACACCAAGTCATCGGCTAGCGCCAGTTCCAGCACGGCTAGTGTTACCAAGACGGCCACGTTTAGCAATCAGACCTTTACCATTAAAAACGTGGCGTTCAAGCTGACCGGGTCCAAGATCACGGCCAGTGCCACGGCCAATCGCAACCTATTTGTTCTTTATTATACCGTAACGAACCACCAGAACACATCAATTATCCCGAGCGACCTCTGGCAAGCCGCCGTGAGTGCCACGCAAAATGACCATAAGTTGGGCACCGGCAATCTGGCCTTCACCACCAGCCAGACCAGTGATAACAACAAGTTGAACCGTACCGTGATGCCGGTTAAGGCTGGGCAGTCGGTTAGTGGGCTGGCGATGTTTGAGCCCAAGGGCAGTCAGACCATTACGGTGACGTTCAAGGATACGCACGGTCAGACCGTCCACACCAGCACTTACCCGGCGAACTAGTATCTTCGCCTCCGGGCTGGTGAGAATGCGTCTGGCTACATCCGTTCCCGACGGCGAGCTCAAGGAGCCCTGCTGTGGGGCCGGTTCCAGCCAAAGGGCGGGCTTCCACCTCAACTTTGAGCCTGAGGAACGGTCTCAAAGGTTGTCCCATGGGCTAGGCTGGGAGAATACCCCAGCCAAGGCCATCGACACAGCTGGTCGCCTTGGCTCGCCTCTGGTCACTTCCACAGCTGACCCATTTTCACCAGTCCTGCGGCCGACACTAGTTTAACCGTGAATTCTGTGCTGTGTTCCGTTCCTTGTCGTTCTGCTCACAGCAGTAATTAGCAACGAATAACAATCTGTCACCGTGCCCAAAATTATCAAACATTTTCAGTTTTGTTACCCGAATCTATTTCAGCGCCAGAAAGGAATTGCCTATGCCGAGTTTAATCGAACGCATTCACCAAGTTGAGCTGGGGAATCTTGCCCAGTTTGCGCATCTGTGCCAGCAACTAGACCTCCCCTACTTTTTAATGGGGGGCTCACTTCTCGGCGCGATTCGCCATCAGGGGTTCATTCCCTGGGATGATGACGTGGACGTTGGCCTGCTTCGTGCCGACTATGACCGGTTCTTGGCCGCTGCGCCCGACCTGCTTGCTGGTAGCCATTACTTTCTGCAGACGCCCACTAGCGATGAAAATTACGCACTGAGTTACGCCAAGCTACTGGACCGCAACACCTACATTGAAGAGAAACGCAACGTGAACAACGCGCGAAAGGGCATCTTCATCGATATTTTCCCCTTGGATCGGATTCCCACGGATGTGACCGCTCAGCGTGAGCAGCTTGGGAAATTCCAGCTACTGAATACGCGAATCCTCCTGCAGTTGCGCTACCACCTGGTGGACAATCCCCTTCGGAAACTCCAGAGCCCGCTCAAACCTGAACAGGTCACCGCGGTCAACGAGTTGAAGGCCCAGCGGGAAACCGTCATGACCCAGTACCAAGACGATGAGGCCCTCCCTCAAGTCAAAAATTTAGCGTCCCAATACGCTTATGACAAGGAAATCTACAGCGTTGCGGAACTGACTGACCTAACCCCCGTGCCATTTGAGCAGTTAACTGTTCAGGCGCCGACGCAATATGATACGATTTTAACGCGGCTATACGGCGACTATCACGAATTGCCACCGGAAAACCAGCAAACAGAAAAACATCTCGACCTAGTCATCATGGATAATCAATTATTTACCGATTAAATTAAAGCGTTATCAATGGATTATCCCCCTGACAAACCAAGTCAAATCTCGAAGTTTTTCACATTATTTTTGCCCCCAGCAACATGGTCCAGACCAATTTTAGTATAATAAACACAATCTGTGACAATAACTAAAGTGGTAAAGTGCAGGTTCGGTTAGCCTATTCATCTGTATCAATGAGCCATTCGTTCAGCGGCCCACAAGGTTTGCTGGAGTCCAGTAGCCACAACAGAAAACCGTTACCAACACACAGAACGGACCACACGATTGGGGTTAAACCGTGTCAGCCGCAGGGCTGGGAAAATGGGCCGGTCGTGGAAGTGACCAGAGGCGCGCCAAGGTGTCCGGCTGTGTCGCTGATTCACCATGCTCCAGAATCTGACTCAGATTGTCAGTCCCCAGCAGGCACAACATAACTCTGCTGCCAAAACACGGAACGGACCACATGATTGGGGTTAAACCTGTGTCAGCCGCAGGGCTGGTGAAAATGGGCTCAGCCGCGAGAGTAATCAGAGGGGCGCCAAGATGCCCGGCTGTATTCTCAGTAGCCACAACGGAAAACCATTGCCAAAGCACAGAACAACCGCATGATTGGGGTTAAACCGTGTCAGCCGCAGGGCTGGGAAAATGGGCCGGTCGTGGGAGTGACCAGAGGGGCGCCAAGGTGCCCGGCTGTGTCGCTGATTCACCATGCTCCAGAATCTGACTCAGATTGTCAGTCCCCAGCAGACACAACATAACTCTGCTGCCCAAAGCACGGAACAACCACTCGATTGGGGTTAAACCTGTATCAGCCGCAGGGCTGGTGAAAATGGGCTCAGCCGTGGGAGTTACCTTAGCGGTTTTCCCGCTTAGGTAACTGATATCTTTGAGACGTGAACTTCGGCTCAAAGTAAGCCCGGAGACCGCCTTATGGCTCCGGGCGTTCGCCCACAGCGCCACGGCCCATTTTCACCAGCCCGGAGGCGCTGCCAAAGACCTGTTTAACCCAAAACCAAGAATATTGAAGAAAGTAGATGAATTTTATGGCTGATGATTATTTTGGCGCTATGCTCGTAAACGTGTCCAGTATTGAATTGTCGATTGTGAACCTTAAAACCGGCGCCCAGACGGAACGGGTCAAATCGGCCGTCGCCATTGGGGAAAATATTTACAACCATGAAGAAATTAGTTTTGAAACCGTGGGAGACGCCGTCGAAGCGTTGCGCGGTTTTCTCCAAATTTTAAAGGACTACGGCGTGACCCGCTATAAACTGTGGGGCTCACAGGCCCTCTCGTCGGCACCCAACGCCGAGTTCATGCGCGATCAACTCTACGTGCGGACCGGCCTGCACATCGAATGGCTGTCCCTGGGCGAGGAATCCTTCGTCCGCAACGAGGCGATTGCCCTGAAGTACGACCGCTACCATCACCTGGTCAAGGACCACGCGGCCATCATCGGCATGAACTCCGGGAGCACCACCCTGTCCTTCTTTGCCCACGACGACCTGATTGCATCACACAACATGAAGCTGGGCCCGATTCGGATCAAGGAAGTCCTGCAAACGCTGCGGGCCACCGCGCCCAACCCAGTCGACGTCCTGGACGATTACATCAATAGTAAGGTCGATGACTTCTACCGTTTCTTGCCGGAAGAATTTCAAACGACCCAAAACCAGGTGATGTTGATTGGGGCCGCACCACTGAACACCTACTTCATCCCCAAGGGCGACGTGAGTTACACGCTGTCCGTTAAATCGTTTAATAAATTCTGTAATGAGGTCGCTGGGGCCTCCAACCAATACTTAATGGAGCGACTCCACCTGACCGAGGAAAACGTGGAAATCGTCTTACCCGTGGTCCTGCTGGTTCGGAAGCTCCTGACGGTCGTACACGCCGAGAAGCTCCACCTGGTCAACCTGAACGTCCTAGACGGCCTGACCACCAACCAGGCCATCACGGCGGGCTATCACAAATACCATTTCGAAGACCAAATCTTAGCCGCCGCTAACGACCTGGCCGACCGGTATCGCGTGGAACCCAATCACATGGAATTGGTCCGGCGCTTTGCCTTGCACCTTTTTGATCAATTAAAGCCGCTGCACCACCTGACGCCACGTGACCGCCTGTTACTCGAGGTCGCCGCCATCGTTCACGATATTGGGGGCTTCATCGACACCCACGAACACTACCTGCACTCGGATTACGTGCTCAAGGAATCTGAAATTCTGGGATTGTCGACCGAGGAAACGCAGATCATTGCCGCCGTTTCCCGCTACCACAGTACCCGGACGCCCGCCGAAGACCTGGCCCATTTCCGCCAGTTAGACAGCGACAAACGTGTCGTGGTCGCCAAGCTCTCCGCCATCTTGCGGATTGCGGACGCCCTCGACGATGCGCATCAGCAAACGATTCAGCGCATCTCCGTCTCCGTGCGGACCAACAAGGTCGTCATCACGGCCTTCAGCGACGACGAGCTCTCACTGATTCGTTGGGCCTTTAACTACAAGGCCGATTTCTTTACCGACGTCTTCGGCCTACAACCAGTCTTAAAACAGAGGAGGTTACACAAATGACCCTGGATTATACAAAAGCAAAATATTACACCAACCGGGAACTCAGTTGGCTAGATTTTAACGACCGGGTCCTGGAGGAAGCCCGTGACAAGGCCAATCCGTTACTCGAACGCGTGCGGTTCCTGGGCATCACTCAGAGCAACGCGGACGAGTTCTTCATGGTCCGGGTCGCCTCGCTCTCGAAGCTGGCCGCGGTCAACTATCCTAAGCCCGATGCCTCTGGCATGACGGCCGAAGATCAACTACTCGCGGTCAACGCCAAGGCTCACGACCAGGTCGTTAAGCAATACTCCACCTTGAACCGGATGCTGCTGCCGGCCCTCGCTGCGGAAGACATTCACATTTTGACGCCCAACGAGTTGACGCCGTCACAGACCCGTTTCATTGAAAAATACTTCAACGATGAAATCTCACCCGCCCTGACGCCGATGGCGGTGGACAGCTCACGGCCGTTCCCGTTCATTGGTAACAACACGTTAAACATTGCGATGCGCCTGTACAAGGACGGCGACAAGAAGGATAAGCGCTTCGCCACCGTGCAGGTCCCAGAGATTTTCCCACGGACCGTGCGTCTGCCGGGTGCTGGCAACGATTTCATCATGTTGGAAGACATCATCAAGACCTTCATCGGCAACCTGTTCATTGGCTACCAAGTCAAGGAAGCCGCCAACTACCGGGTCATCCGGGACATGGACTTGGACGTCGCCGAAGAAGATACGTCCGACCTCCTGAAGGAAGTTGAACAACAACTGAAGAAACGGGAACACGGGGGTGCCGTCCGCATGGAAGTCGAGGCCGGCATCAGCCAGTCGCTGCAGAACCGCCTGGCCACCTCCATCAAGATTGCCGACTACGCGGTCTACGAAATTGGTGGGCCCATCGACTTGACCTTCCTGTCGAAATTGACCAAGCAGATCAGTGGCCACGACGATGAAAGTTATCCGAAGTTTACCGCCGCCCGGACCCCTGGCCTGCAGCATGACGATGACGTCTTCAAGACCATTCGCCAGCACGACGTCTTGGTACACCACCCGTTCGACGATTTCGCCGCGGTGACTGAACTGATTCGCCAAGCCGCCTGCGATGACGGCGTACTGGCCATCAAGATGACGCTGTACCGGGTCTCCGCCAACTCCCCGATCATCAAGTACCTGGGGAACGCCGCCCAGAACGGCAAACAGGTCACGGTTCTGGTCGAAGTTAAGGCCCGTTTCGATGAAGAAAATAACGTCCACTGGGCTCAACAACTGGAAAAGATGGGCTGTCACGTCATCTACGGTCTGATTGGCCTGAAGACCCACTGTAAGCTGACGCTGATCGTTCGACGGGAACCCGACGGCATCCGGCGCTACATGCACATGGGAACCGGGAACTACAACGACGTCACCGCTCACTTCTACACCGACCTGGGACTGATGACCACCAACACGGACATGGGCATCGACGCCTCCAACATCTTTAACATGTTGTCCGGCTACTCCGAACCGCCCTACTTCCACCAGCTCCACATGTCACCCGATGGCATCCGCAATTTTATTACGGCTAAGATTGATCAGGAAATTGCCAACGCCAAGGCCGGCCAACCCGCTTGGATCGAAATGAAGATGAACTCCTTGTCCGACTCGGCCATGATTGCCAAGCTCTACGAGGCGTCCAACGCCGGCGTTAAGATCAAGCTGATTGTCCGGGGCATCTGCTGCTTAAACGTGGGCATCCCCGAACTCAGCGAAAACATCGAGGTCCACTCCATCGTCGGCCGCTTCCTGGAACACAGCCGGATCTACGCGTTTGCCAATGCCGGTGACCCGCAGCTGTACCTGTCCAGTGCCGACCTGATGACCCGGAACCTGAATCGGCGGGTCGAGTTACTCTTCCCAATTTTGAAAGACAACCTGCGCGAAAAGGTCTTTGACATCTTCTCAACCTTGTGGCACGATAACGTGAAGACCCGGGTGCTCACAGCCGACCGGACTTACACCCGCGTCGACCGGCGGGGCCTCGAACCCCTGGATGCCCAGGAAACCTTCATGGCCCAGGCAACGGCGAAAATCAAAGCGAACGCGACGCACGCCCCACAGGACAGCAACGCGCCGCACCAATTTAAACCGATGTTAAGTCCTAAGAACCAACCAAAATCCCCTATTGATCGGAGTCTTGACTAAATGGAAAACTTAGTTGTCATCGACCTGGGTTCCAACTCAGTGCGCATGACCATTAGTGAAATTGACGAAGCCGGCAATCACCAGACCGTGGCGGAAGAAAAGCGCTACGTCCGGTTGTCGGAAAACATGGGTGAAGAGCAGCTGCTCCAACCTGCGGCCATTGAACGGACACTGGCGGCGTTAGCGGAATTTAAGGCCATCTATGATAAATTAGCCGACCCGCAGATTACCGCGGTCGCCACGGCAGCCGTGCGGCAGGCAGCCAACCAGAAACAATTCTTAAAGCAGGTCAAGGACCAATTTGACCTCGACTTCGACGTCATCTCGGGGGCGACGGAAGCCCGCTACGATTACGTCGGCGTGGTCCACACGCTACCCATCGTGAACGGCTTGATTGTCGATACCGGTGGTGCCTCCTCCGAGCTGATTCTGGTGGAAAATCGTCAGATGAAGCACGTCGTCTCGATTCCCCTGGGCTCCGTGACCCTGTCACAGGCCTACCTGGAAAGCGACAAGGTCCAGGCGGACTCCTTATTCTCCGCCATGACCTTCGTTAACAACGTCTTCAACGACGTCTGGTGGCTACGTGAGGCAGCAAACCTCCCCGTCATTGGCCTGGGCGGCGCCAACCGGACGCTGGCCAAGATCAATCGGCGGAACAAGAACTTCTTAAACGTCGAGGACGTCCACGGCTACAAGCTCACGGCAACCGACGTCTACAATACGTTGACCCAGTTGTTAGGTCTCGACCTGGCTGGCCGTAAGAAGGTGCCGGGTCTGTCCAAGGACCGCGCCGATATCATCGTCGGTGGCCTAATTCCGGTGGCCCTGTTGATGCGGCTACTGGATTCACAACTGATCACCTTCTCCAACGCCGGCCTACGGGATGGTATCCTGTATGACCGCATTGACCAGATCAAGGCTGCGGTGAAGTAAATTTACTGGACATTAAAATCCCAACCATTTCAGAATTTTCTGAGTGGTTGGGATTTTTTGTGCTGTTTGGTTGCTTGGGTGTTCAGTTACCACTTACTCCTCCAGGAGGTGGTTACTTGAAATTAAAACTTGATAATGGATACGTCATAATGTGCTTGTACTTATGCGTGTTAAACTTCACTCGGCCACTACGATAAACCGTTGTCGTTGCCATCCCATCATAGCCATAGGTAATGACAGTAACCAATTTAGGATTCTTGACCGAATAGAAATTTGCCCGGGCGTTATCTGTTTGCAGGAAAAGATGTCCCGCCTGATAATGTGTCCGCAATTTTTTACGATTAGTAATTGTTTTCCAAGGTTTTCGGCGGTACGTATAGACAGTCAGCTTAGTCGCTTGTCCCTTATGAAAGTTGATTTTAGAAATTCGATTATCCATCCCCGTGACTAAAGCTTTGGCAATATGGTGCTGCTTATCACGTAAAATGTAAGCTCGCTGTGGCATCGACAGACTTTCATTGGTTGTCACCCGATTACCCGTAGAACGGTTGCTTTGCACTTTCTTAGTCATTGTTTCGTGCTTCTTAGGCTTCAAGAATTGCTTACCCGGATCACGATACTTTCCAGCCACTAACGATTTAGAATTTTTAAAAGTCCAGCCTAGCTTTTGGCCATTAGCCCGTTCTAAGAAAATATAATGCGAGCCGTTATACCTAGTTACTTCCTTGGTCGCATACAATTGCTCCGCGGCCAATCGATCAAACACTCCTGAAATGTAGGTATAGTGGACTGTGTAAGGTGGTTGATTCCAAATTCGGTGAATATTCGGATCAGCAACGTAATAGGGCCGCTTATGCTTATACGTTTTGACATCGTGCACCGTTTTAATTCTCTTCATATCGCTTGCTTTTACATAACCAACGTCCGCAAAGTCAGAAAAATTATCGATTGTCTGAGGACCATGAACACCTTCGAACCCGCCAGATTCATAGGTAACCATGTGGTAAAACGTCCCCTTTGACGTGACATACTTGTTCGTTGCCCCAAACGTCTCACCTCGTTCAGTTACATAGTACGCAGACACCCCAGATTTATCACCAAACACTTTTAGACTTCGATAAAAGTGGAGTTTTTTATTAGCTATTTTATACGCCACATCGATGTTTGGAACCGTACTTTTCTTGATTTGGCCTACTTTAGAATTTGTTGGCACAAACATGCTGGCCGTCGCGTTCTCACCAGAATTCACGTTTGATGCACAGCCGGCAACTACTAACGCTAAGCCCAAAAATAAAAATATTCTGCTCTTCATATTTGACCTCTCCCCAGACCGATTTTAAAATACGCAACATGTTTCTCGCTCGCAACTCTCATCGATACTCCGAAAGACCATACGCTATAAGATAGCTACTTGAAATTAGCGTATGGATAAGTCAGCACATCCTTATACGGACTCGTACTAAACTTAACCGCTCCATTACGATAAATGATTGTCGTTGCTGTTCCATCATAGCCAATCGTCTTATTCCGTAAGAGTTTTTTGTTCTTTTGAGAATAGAAGAACGTCTTAGTTGAAGGCGTATCAATATAAATATGGTGCGCCCAGAAAGAATGTCGCAATTTCTTTTGACTTGTAGTTGTCTTCCATGGCTTACGCCGATACGTATAGCTAATCAGCTTAGTTGCCTGACCATTCTTAAAGGTGACTTTAGTTGGTCGGTTATCCATTCCCATAACCAATACCCGTACGATTTTTCCCTGCTTATTTTTGACAATGTAGGCCCGCTGCTGCATGGATAAGCTATCATTAATTCCCACACGGCTCTTAGTGGATTTTACTGATTGCACATGCGATTGTAATTTCTCACTCTTTTTCTTCTTAAGCAACTGCTTACCCGGATCCACAAACTTCCCTTTGACTAGGACCTTAGGCGATTTATAAACCCACCCCAACTTCCGGTGCGCCGTCTCCAAATACAAGTAGTGTGAACCGTTACGTTTAACCAGTTCTTTAGTCGCATACAATTGCGTGTGAGATAACCGGTCAAAGGTATGGGAAATGTACGTGTAGTGGACCGTGTAAGCTGGTCTCGTCCAAATTCGGTGATTGCACGGATAGGCTAAATAATAAGGTTGTCGGTGTGCATAAGTCCATGATTGTGTCACCGTTTTTATTGGCTTAACATAATCAGCCTGAATATACCCCTGGTCTTCGTACGCCTTATTTTCTTCAGCAGGCGTCACATCATTCTCAAACCCACCTGAAAGGTAGTTAACCATGTGGAAATAGACACCCTTGGTAGTCACAATCTTTTCAGAGACTCCTAAAGTTAAATCCGAACCGTGAACCGTTTCATAATCTGAATAAAAACCGGACTTCTTACCAAACTCTTTGAGGCTTCGATAAAAAATTGCTTTTTTATTCGATACCTTATATGCACCTGAATTATTCACCAGAAACTCCAAAATCCCCATCAAACACATGATTCAAGTGCTTGATGGGGATTTTACGTTTTC
>NZ_BOLM01000027.1 GCF_016861605.1 Levilactobacillus wangkuiensis | reverse complement strand
GATAGTGAATTCAAAACCATCTTAACCATTTAAAAGACCAGCACATCAACATTCTTCTTGACAAGACGTAGAAAAAAGCAGTTTTACGTCATGCTGGGGACAAACAGGGTATAAAAATAGCACTCAACGTTTTTGTCAGGTGCTAATAAACTCTATTTTTATCGTCACTGACGTGGTATGGCTCGCCTTTAATTAAACACTCCCGCATAAGTTCGTACGAATCCCCACTAGATTGATAGAGAGGAAAATTCTGTTTAAATTTATCAATATAAGCGTTAAGCAATTCACTTCTACTCATTTTCGAATAGTCCATCTTATCCTCCTTGAATCATATCCTCTACGATCTGTTCGTAAATCTTGTACGACTTGGGGAACCACTTCTTAATTCTACTGAGTGAACCAGGATTATTGATAGTCGCTGAGGTACATTCTGCAAAGAACTCCTTCTCAGCTGTACCATTGTGTGCCTGTGTTGCTCTTGAGATTTTAGATGTCCAGTACTTCTTATCGTGTCCAAATCCTAGTGACATTTCGCCGCTGGTTGCTGCGTCAATCATATCAGATACGTCTGCGTATTCCCGCCACTTAGACTCATCTTTACCGATGTTCTTTTCACGCCAAGCCCTACTTGCTTCATCAGGGGAATAGTATCCGTTCATAATTTCTCGAGCGACACCCATTCCTTCTTCGTGAATAGAGTCATACAAACGATACTTAGAGCTTTGAGAACCCGATAATACTTGTCGTAGTTCAAATTTCTTTTGACTCCGACGTAAGTAACGCGTACCAACGTAGGTTCCAATTTCATCAGTGTTATCCATTGCATGAGCCATTTCATGAAAGACCACATCAATATCATTTCGCGCTAACTCGTTCTTATTTCCAATAGTCTTCTTAGAAACGTGAACAGTTTTAGTGAATGGAGAATAGAAAGAATCTCCACTGTCGGTAGCCATAAGTGCAATGTGATCGTTATATTTCATGAACAACTGCTGCATGTTTTCAGGAGCCCTAGAGAGCCGACTATCAAACAAACTAGAACCGCTTGGTAAAAGCTTATCCAATTGTGCTTTATTCTTAGCATTCATTACCTCATCAATCGATGCCACGCCGGTCGAAGGACTCTTGCTTGTCGTTGCTGTTTTGCCAGTTAAGGCATTATTAGATTTAGCCTTAACTGCAGGAACAGACTTGACAGTCTTCTTTTTAACATTGGCGTGTGTTTTAAACTTCTTGACCTCGGCAATCCATGCAGCAACATCCTTAACTTCGACTTCTGTTGCAAAGCGTCCAAGATAATAATTGATATTGTCTACCAACTCGTCATTGTCTTCGTATCGAAGCAACTTCTGCAACCATTCTCGATTAACTTGCTGGCTGGTAGGAGCCTTGAAATTAATCATCTCTCCATCTGGCAAGTCGGCAACTTCTATTCCTTTTGGCCATTGACCTTTATCCAGTGGGTTAATCCCAATGATTTTCGGCATTGATTTATAAACTGGAACTGGTTTGCCTTCCCCAACCAGCTTCTTCCACTGGTTAAACTTGATGTCCTTGACCATCTTACCTTTGCCAGTATCAGGGTCCCGTGACCAACGTTCGGTTACATCAGGTAAATCTTCAATGTAAGGAACCGTCGTACAGCGGCACCGAGCGTGAATGAGAGGATAGTTAACACCAACTACTCGCTTATCTAGTCTGAAAATCTGGCCGTCTAAGCGTCCACAAGTGTCACAAGTATGACTCTCAAGTGTAGCCATATACTCGTACTGTTCGATATCATTCTCTTCATATCCCTGAGCCGTAGCTTCTTCGGCAACATGCCCCATTTCAGACACTACCAAGTTATGAATGTTGCTTCGCTTAATGTCCTGAAACCTTGCATGGAACATCTGACTAACCTTAGCTGGACTCCAGCCGAGTACAGTCCCACGAAGAACCGCATCCATCAGGTAACTAGGCAATTCCTTCTGATAGTTCTTCCAGATACGTTTAGAGAAATCCTTGCCATCCTTACCCCATGGGTTAGACACTGCCATCTTAAGTTGAGCTTCATTGAAGTGAGCAAAGTTAGCGGTAAAGGCGCCTTTTGAGGCCTGAATATTGTAGTTAGTCCGCATATACGTATCTTCGTACTGTTTGGCCAAGCCATTCCGCATAGTCTCAGTTCGTTGACTGGTGAAAGACTGCGTATGCTGCTGGAGTTGTTGCTCCAGGTTCTGTAAACGAGCGACTCGACTACGGAAATACTCAGCATCTAACTGATCCTGGTACCCACCAGACTTGGCTCGTTCCTCAAACTGCTTGAGCGTGAGCTGCCAATGCTTGGTATTGATGTCAGCCATAGCTTTCCTGGCTTCATCCTTATCAATCCCCTGGTTGTTGGCATACTTGACGTACCATTTCTCCATCTCAGCATGTAGGTCACGGTACAGCCCATTAAGCTCAGGCTGTAATGCCTTCTCGTAGGCCTCGGTAGACTTAATCTCTTTGGCTTTCGCTTGAAGGTGCCGACGTTCCCAGTAACTAAGCTTCTTCGTCATCCTCTTCACCGCCTACATCATCGAGTGCCTTCGGGTTATCATAGCCGTCATGCTTAACAATATCGTCTTGACGGTCTTGCAATTCCTGCTGTGGATCATCAACCAACGGATTACCCTTGGCAACAGCCTCATCACTAGTATACTGAGCAAGCTGTGATACAATCTGCGCCTGTTCTAGATTGTTCTGAATAGCTGTTCGAGTCCATGTTTGCGTAATCTTCCGGCCATCGGTATCAGCGGCACCTAGCCATTGAAGGATGGCCCGTACCAGCTCAGTGAGGCTGTCTCGGAAGTAAGACTCAGTGATAGACGCCTTTAGCTCCAAATGGCCATACAGCGCACGAATGGCGGTTCCTGAGGCATTGCCAATCTCTTTGAAGTCAGTCGGGTTAATACCTTGAGCTTCCACAAATAGGTCTGACTTGGTGACTTCCAGCAGTGAGTTCCGTGCTTCCACAGGAATATCGATGGTCAGCTTGTCGACGCCTGACTTATCGCCGGGTCCAATGCTATCCATCTTAACAGCGTGGTCTTCTTTTAGAGACTTCATAAAATTATCCAGGTCTTCCCCACCGAAGTTGGTGAGCACCAGGACAACCTGTTGGATGTCGTCAACATCGTTCACAAAACCATTGTAGATATTGTCGTACACATCAATCAGGCCCTTGTACTTAAGCAAATCTGGTCGCTGATACTTGTTCTTAGGAAATGCGATGAACGGGATTCGTCCTAGTTTGTGCTCCAGGACAGCCCCGGTGCCCGTCTCATCCCCGGTCGTTACATCATAGAGAGTGAAGCGGTCATCATACAACGATAGGTCGCTGTAGTCTGCCATTTCTGATTTGAACACCGTCACATCCTTATCAGTCCAGTACTCATGCACCTTGAAGAACTTGCCAGTGTCAGGGTCAAGCTGTTTGTACGTCCGTCTCAGCGCTAATAGCTTGCGGTCTAAGTCACTAGAGTAGATGGGCACGACCTGATCAGGCGGTACAATCCCA
The DNA here is from genome assembly GCF_016861605.1 of Levilactobacillus wangkuiensis. Lineage (GTDB taxonomy): Bacteria > Bacillota > Bacilli > Lactobacillales > Lactobacillaceae > Levilactobacillus > Levilactobacillus wangkuiensis. Next base: position 24,662 of record NZ_BOLM01000027.1, on the reverse strand, counting down.
TATCGGAACTGACCACTCTCATCAATCCAGTAGTGCAGCCAAGCGACCCCCGCATTAGCAGCGTCCACCACCATCTGATTAAGCCGAAGGTTGAAGTTGTCGCCCAGTGTGTCCTTAATCTCATCATTAAGCGTGTCTTCTTCCACATCAATAGTGGGCGGCACAGTAGCAACGTAGCCAGCCTCCTGGTCCACTAAGAGTTGGTGGAAGTTACTGCTGACTCGGTTGTCTGCCCGACGTAGCGGTTCGTCCTTGCCATCCCCGTTCAACTTAGACTCACCGTTATTTCTGTTGGTGATGTCGTTTTCGTTGAAGTAGTAGTGTAACGACTTATTGAAATTGGCAGCAAACTTAGTCCGTCGAGCATCGGTATTTTTCAGCAGTTTCTTCATCATTTTTACTTCCAAGGCCTGAATCCTCCCTTCTTCATCAATGATTCGAGTTCATACCTGGTCTTGTCAATCGAGTGATCGTTCCCATCAGGATAGCCAGCCTTGAAGTTGCCGTTAGGGTCACGAGCCAGCTCATAGCTGGTAAACTCTCTAGCCGTATTGGGGCACCGGACAGGGTCAATCACGATTTCGCGTAAGTCTTGCAGCCACTTGAACCCGTGCTCCCGGCTCCCTGGTCCCTTGCGAGCGCCAACGACGTTAAGCCCATAGTCCCGGAACTCAGCGATAGTACGCGGCTCAGCAGAGTCAGCAGTAATCAATCCATTCTCCGGATTAAGCCGCTTAATAGCTTCCACTGCCTCTCGATTGGTCATGCCGACCTGATAAATTTCGTTAAACAAAAAGACCCGGCGTCGTGCCGCGTCCCAGTATGCATCCCCATAGGCCAACGGGTCGTGTGCAAACCCGAAGTCCATGCCATGATAGATTTTATCGAAGTGACTAATCTCTTCGTCTGTAATCTCTCTAATAGTAAGATTGTTGAAAACCTCAGCGCCGGTACCGGTGACTTCACCCAAATACTCATGCGCATAGGCCTTAGGATTGTCCTTCTTAAGTTGCTCGGCATCAGCTAAGAATTCCTTGCCAAGCCAGTTTCTTGGTACTGACAAGTAATCAGATGTGTGTACCAATGTATCATCTCGGCGGCCCTGCTCTTCACGAGCTTGGTTAACCCAACTGTTGACGCTGGCAGGCGGGTTGTAAGAGTAGAAGGTGACAATATCTGAGCCACCACGATTCAATGACTGGTTGATGTTCCGGATTTCCTTCCAGCCTTTGAAGTCAGCAACTTCTTCAAAGTGCTTGAACTTCGTGTAGCCGTGCCGGAACTTCTGTGACTTGATTTTCTCTGGCTTGTCGGCACCCTTGAAACGAATCTGCTGACCGGTGGGGATGTAAGTCAGCTGCATGGGGCTCACTGAGTCTGCCCACAGATGGGAGACGCCCAGAGTATCAATAGCCCAGAGGTACTGGTCATAGACTGACTCACGGAGGTTAGACGCGTATCGCCGCATAACTACTGCGTTAGCGTCAGGATCCTTCATGATACCCAACACAATTTCGAGCGAAATAAAAGAGGACTTAGTTGATCCTCGTCCTCCTGATAACCAGTAATTTGAATGTAATCGGTGCTTGATGTCTTGGTGAAGCTGGTAAAAGCTCGGTGCCATTGAGTGAGCGAGACTAATCTTAGCCATTTTCATCACTCCCAGCGGGGATGTCATCGGTAATCTGCACGGGACCGACTGTTGCAGTTACGTCTTGCTTAACAGTTGGCATGAAACCAGCTCGATCCAGTAAGTCCTTAGCGGCGTTGTAACGAACCAACTCACTCTTAGCAGATAGTAAATGAACCATTGTACTCATCGCTTTAGGCGTTGACCTAGCTATTACACCATCCGTAAAAGTTCGCATTGCTTCCACAAATGCATCATCACGTTTCCAACGAGAAAGCGTGGTCGGATGAATTTTTAATTCTGCGCTAATTTGTGATTGAGAGAGATTACCCTCAAACATTAGCTCTATTGCACGTTTCTGCTTCTTCGTTATCATGTAATCCCTCCTCAATCGTTAGCGCTATTTATTACTCTTCCTTATAGTTTTTCACAAAATTTCCGTATCTGTCACGAGATTTCTGCAACCAACTATGATTAACTTTTTCAAAATTTTTATCGTACAATTCATTGTCTACAATTAATCCGCCACCGTGAATAACCTTCAAATCATATTTAAAATTATCTCGAAGGGTTACTAGATTGTCCACCGCAATTTGTGCCTGACTCTTAGACACATGATAAAACGGTTCATTAGCAGTTAATGCCGGCCCCTCTTTATCATAATATTTACCCGAATCCTTTTTTAGTATGCTGAAAGAATTTTCAATTTGAGCAATTGTCACATTCAGGTCCTTATTGTATGTCTGAAAATTTTGAAGATCATTATCGCCTAACACGGATAGTGACGTGTGCTGTAAAGTATCCTCATTATCTTTCAAACTCATCAAATTATATTTAAATTGGGACGCCGGTAATGAACTAACATTCTCTAACATCCTATATTTCATTAGCAGTCTATCACAATCATAAATTGAGTCCCTACAGGATGCTATCATCATTGCTTTAGCACCTTTCACCTGTTGATGATGCTGAAATGCATTGCTTATCTGTCCGAAAGCGGTAAAGCCAAGTGACGAGATTGCCACAATTGAGGCAGTCTTGCCTATCCATGAATGCCATATTCCTTTGATCCACTCTTTCATCTTCTAACTCATCCCCTAGAATTAAAGCATAACAAAACCCCAGCATTACTGCTAGGGCAAGTTTGAAGGAGCGTGGAATTATTGTTTCAACATCGCGGGTAAGGATTTTCACCTCACATACCTATCTTGGGTCTCCACTAAAACATACCCACCTTGGAGTCGGATGCGTCTACCTATTCCGCCACCGCAATACTTAAATCTATCTCACAATACTATAGTAACTCTTTAGTTCGGCTATTTCTGGACACCCGTTCGGCGTGTTTTGGACATATCGTTAAACGCATCAATCCCGAAAATCATAATCGAAAGATCATCGATGGCCTTACGCTCGTCCCGCCGAATAGTCTTCTCGTCAACCCGGTAGAAGTCGGCCAATTGAAGTCGTGTCTGCTTACCATCAATCAGATACAACTTCTTAATCACGTCATACCGGCGCCGGTCCTCAAACGTCCCTGCCGTACAGATTTCTTTGTATCGGCTCAAAATGTTATTGACAAACTCCATCATCTCTTTGGACCGCACCCGATACCCCAGCAAAGAGTACAGGCTCCGTTCATACTGCGATAGTGGAACATCTTCCTTTACCTCAGGTAACTCCACCGTCAAATGGTTCTCCAGCAACTGGTAATGAGACAGCAGAGACTTAGTGTTCCGCAGCTCTTCCTCAGACTCAATCTTAGAGAACTTGTGCCCCCGTGTGATCAGTCCATCCACAATCTTAGCAACAGTTTCATCCGATAAATCAATCGCCATTCATCAACACCTCCCGCACTACCGCGTTACGTTCCGAAATAGACAGCCGGTGATATGCCACCCGTACCGTATTCGGCCAACGCTGAAAGTGGTTGCTCATCCACATCATGGCTCGAATAATGTCGCCGCGTTGGTCTTCAAAAACAGTTAGTAGATAGCGGCGAAATGTTTTCTGGTCAGTTGTCATTATCCAATTACCACCATTCTGAATTAATTTTATGAATATACACACTAAATGCAAGTGCCGCTAAGGTCTGCAAATAATTACCCACTAGAAACGCATACAATGCGATGATTGAAAACAAGAAGGTGTAAAATACATCAGCAATCTTAATAAGAATGTCTATTTTTTTTGTCATAAATCCGCCTCCTTCACAAACACACCATCAACCAGCTTGCCCTTACGCCCACTGATTTCCTCACAAGCGGCTTCCAAACAATCTTGGATAGATAGCCCGCGTTGTTGACAGTAGATAGTCAGCACCACCAGAATGTCACCTACGCTGTCGATTACTTCGGCCTTGTGCTGTTTATTGTGGCCAGCGACCAGTTCACCAACCTCTTCGACTAGTTTCAGCAGCTGATTTTTGGATGGCTGCTCATCAAGGCGACGGGTTACCGACCACGCTTCAATTTTCTTGATTAGATCATTCATCATTCAGGATCCTCCTCATCATCTGGCATCTCGCGGTCAATCCAATTTGTTCCAGCAAACTCCGCTATGGCCGCCGCAAATTCAGGTGATACTTGCTTCCAGTAAAATGAACGAACACAGTAACTACACTTATCTTTACTGATGGTAACTACCCAGCGCCCCATATCTTCGAACATCACAATTTCAGCTGGCGCAACATGTGGCTCAAATCCTTCTGACAACGCAATTTCCTTAAATTCAGCGTATTTCACTTGTCTGCCTCCTCAATTTGATATCCGTCTAGCCATGCTCTAGCAAACATGTCTACATGACCAGCCATAATCCAATTTGCCACTTCCGAGCCGCCTGTCCGCGCTACTTCTAGCTGGTATACCTGACCGAGTACATGCTCCAAACCAATGTGTCGGACACGACAGGCTTCAATATAGTTTGCGACCGCCTCTGGAAGAACTGGCAGTTCAGAAAAATCACATTGGAACCCAATATCTTCCCAAACCGATACTTCTCTGCCTTCTTTGACCAGCCAGTCACCCTTACGAACCTTAACATTTCCCATGTACGTTGTTTGCACATAATAGTGGTCACCTTTTCGTTCCAGGTACCACTGCTCTACCATATCGTCTGAACCATCAAACTGTTCAGCCTGAACAGTAGCTGTCTTACAGTAGTCTTTAATCATTGTGCCCCTCCTCGGTAGTCTCATGAACATTGCTAAAAATTGGCATTCCCGTCAAATCACCCAGGCTCTCTTCGATATCCGTACATGAACCGACGAATGCCCCCTCACTGAAATAAACTAACCAGTGTGTGTGGTCGTCCTGGTCCTCTAAAATATCGCCCTCATAGATTTCAACGCCGTTAACGTCTTTCAAACCTGTGTACTGCTCCAATTCAAAACGGTTCGTCTCTAATCCTTGAAAGCTAATCCGTTCAGTGATTGATGATTTCAAGGTACCCACCGTAACCGTTCAGAAGTCAAAGTCCAACATCATCACTGGCACATACTTTCGCTTATCATTGTCCCATGCCCTAAACCTAACGTCTCTCATGCCGCACCTCCACTGGTTCTGCATTCTCACGTTCCTTATGCTCTCGTATATGCTCAGCCATCCGCCGTTTTTTCTTACGCAAAGTTGATTTTTTCGTGTGCTTTCGTTGTTTACTCATTTTTAAGCCTCCCGACTGTCGAAGTAGTCACAAACCCGTTCAAATTCTCCGATAGCAGCATCCAAGTCTTTAGTACCACCTTGATATCGGCTATCCGAAGACAATGCTTCCGCTAAAACCTGCAACGCTTCCTCAACCTTCATCGCTAATTACCTCAAATACTACGTGCTCACGGAACAACCGACCGTCAATGAGTTTCTTCTCGTGAATTGCTTCAAACTCATACGTTGGATACTCTCTAGAAAATCGGCGACTCACGCCATGCTTAAACTTCCGAATATCACGGATAGGATCACCAATCTCTGCACATAGCTTAGAGACTAGGAATGGCAGTTCTTCGAGTGTCTGAACTCGGCGGCCGGACCCGGCGTACAAGCGATTGTAGACAATCATTGCTTAGCCTCCCGCTTGCCCAAGACGGCGATTCTTGCATATACATCGCCGTGTGGTAAGGACTTTAGATAGCTGATTAGTCCATCAAACTCTGAATCGGTGAAAACATAGTATGGATTATGCAATAAGTTTTCAGCAACATCATCACGTGTATGGTAAGACTTTAAGGTATATCCCTTAGACCAAACAGTGTAAAACTTTTCACCGTTCTCTGTGTCACAAGCAATTACCACAATCCAGCGCTTCTCATCGTTACGTTTTTCAATTGGTGTCCACGCTAGTTCCGCCATCTCTTTAGAGATTCTCCGAGGTAATCCTGAAACAAAGTACTCTCCAACCTTCGTTTTGCTTATGAAAGAACCATCGCCATTTTTGCCAATCTCACGAATGAGCAGAATCCCAACTCCATCAAGTATTTCGTACCCTTCTTTTTCCAGAAATTCTTTCAAGTAACTAATCTTCATAGTCTTCCTCCCACCAGTCATTAGTTTCCATAATCGCTAGTGCCCGCATTAGGTCAGTCTCGTTGAAATACCCGAAGTGGCAGCAATCTAAGTCAATGCCCATAAGGTGGGCCATCCGCTTGTAGCAGCGACTCCGTGATAGCCAGTGTGACCGCCAGACTTTATCGAACCGAGAATGACATAGCATTTTCAACTCCTTCATCTCCGGCGTCGCTAAAATCCCTAACGGCATACGCGTTGGATGCTTGGCGGCCCCATCGCTGTAAACTCCCACACTTGCCTGACAATTGAGGCAGAAGTAGCAGCGACCATTACCGAACTCCCGGCCCCCGTAGATATTAGCGTTACTGGCGTACACAACTTTGCCCCCACAGTAGGGGCAGGGGTGCTTATCCCACTGCTGTGGTGCTTCCTTTAAGCTTTCCATCATTGCACCTCCTCCAAAAGATTACGATCAGATGCTAGCTCATAAGCTGCCGTCACTTCACTGGTCGCGTCACCACTCCGAACCGCCTGCGCTAAAAGTGAATCACTGGTGGTCAATTCATAGGCTAAACTAGCAATTGCTCCATCCACACTGGATTGCTCAATAACAATAGCCTTCGTGACCGGCACGGTTACTTTTTTCAATTTAAATTCGTTAATCAACAAATATTTTTTTGCCATTTTATTCATCCTCCTGAGCTAACTGTTCCTGCGTCCACCCGTACTTACGTCTCATTTCCCGCACCCAGCTTAAATCGCGATGCAATAGCCTGCCAACCTCTCTCGTACTCTTCTCCTGATAGATTTCCAGCAATCGCTGGTCTTCCTCAGTAGCAGTGTACTCGAAGTCTTCTGGCATACGGTTCAACACCCAACCTCTGCTGTGGTGTAACTTGATCCCGATGTGTGTGACAAAGAATCCCCGTTCCGCCAGGTCACGAACGTCCACAAGTTCCTCCAGCTTGAACCCCGCCTCGTTTCCGTAGCGGTCAGCCAGCTTACGAGCCTTTTTCAACACCGAATCCGGCCAATTGCTTACATGGCCGTACTCGTCCTCAGCTGCCTGGATGTGGGCTAATAGTTCTTCGTTAAGAGCCACTAGAATCACCACCAGACGGTCGCTCCTTGTGCTTTCCCTGCGCGTTACATGCCGGGCATGGTTTGAACGTCACAACGCTAGGCATAATTTCAACTTGTACGACTTTACTACCGTGGCAAATTTCGCACTCCATGCTCACACCCGCTTTACTAGTACTTCGCCCCGTACCAAACGGTCATCGGTAGCGTGCCAAGTACTGTACAACTCTCGTAAGCTGCCAAACAACGAGGATACGCTATTGTCACCCAAGTCAACAATTGCATACTCGCCGGCATGTTCTACAACAAGATAGATGGCCCCTTCTGACTTGATTAGGTCTCCAACTTCATATTCACGCAGCTCTTCTGAGCCACCGGAGTGATCATTGATTTTCATACGTTTCTTACCCCTTTCATTTCTTCAAAAAGTAGTTGGTGTGCCGGGTTGTTTGGAAATACCCGGTCAATGAATTTTCCTTCGTACATCTGTTTTAACTGTTGTTTCGTGTTATTAGTCGTCATAATTGTGACGCCCCTAGCCTGGTTGTTTTCGAAGTCAACTCGAGCATTGGATACCTGGTACATCAAGTCTTGCAGGTCCTTATGAACTGGCTTAATATTCCCGGTCATACCGCCCTCAGTGCCGAAGTCGTCCAGCACAAGCACGTCAACTTCAGTCATCGACCGCTTGATGTCCCGTAGCTTAGCCGCAATGCTGGGGTCATCATACTTATCCCCAACCAGCCGCAGTAGTTCGGCCGTTGAAACAAACATACCGCTACGCTCGTGTTCCATCAGATACCCCATCATTGCTAGAGCAAGCGAGGTTTTCCCAACCCCGCGGTCGCCCATCATAGCGACATTGAAATTCTGAGTTTCCAACTGTCTGGCCAATACGAACGCCTGTTTACCCAATTCTTTTGCTCTTTTGGGATCGGTCTGCTTGGTAATATCCCATTTACCAAACTCGAACCTGAGTGGAATTTTGCCCGACCAGACTGAGTCGCGATAATAGCGCCGCATTTTTTGCCGGGCTAGCTTCGCGTTAGCCGTCTCAATAAACTTTCGGTCAATCTCTTCTTTGGTTGGTAGATTGTCCATGTCAACGTGCTTAGCCTTTGCTAGGCGCCGGATATATGCGGCATCAAAGCTCACTGGTTGCATCTAATCACCCACCCAGTAGTCGCGCCCTTCATGATTCCGTACTGCTGGCACACTATTTAAATAGCCTTCAAACTTGCTAGCACGGAAAAGCGTCGACGGTTGCAGGTACTTAGCCATCTTTGTATCGGCCAGCCAAAGGCGGCACTGATTATCAATCACCTGTCGCATGTCGTCGGCGGTGAAACCGTCCTTATGGCGAGACAGTACCAGGCCCTTGTTCGTAGCGGTGTGTTTAAAGTGCTTACCTGTTTTCTCATTAAGGTAATCAATCACAGACTGCCAGGGGAAGGTAGGTTCGGCATCAGCCGGACTATGGTTCTTACTATCCTTACCTAACCTATCCTTACCTAACCTAACCTGTGGTGACGGTCCGTCCACGAGCCGTCCACGTAACGTATACGCTCCGTTTTTATCTTCCTCGAGTCGCTGCTTCTCATCGCCGTAAATCGTTGCATTGTAGGTATCACGCCGAATGTAGTTGTGAACCTTCCAATCCTTAATTACAACGACTCCTGACTCGAATGAGAAGATAAATTGCTTAGCCAGCAATAGCTTTAAGTCATCTTCACTTGCTCCGATCATTCTTCGAATAGTCTTAGCATTCGACACAAGCCCGTCATCGTCAGCGTGCATATTTAAGTGGAAATACAACGCTTGCGACGATAGCGGCATGTCCAAAAATATATCTGTATCAGTAATCTTCTTACTAAACATTCGGCGTTGTGCCATCGCAATCACCTCCATAATCTCCTTGAACACCAATTCTCTTGAGTGTCTTAACGTCTAATTTCAGGCCATCCACAGGCACGTGGTACTTGCCACTAAACGCAGCGGGCCCGACCTTATGGAATTCTGTATGGTGTTGCCGACAGAGTGCCATCACATGCCGCTTGCTATGGTCAACCTTCCTGCGGTCCATCCCCATTCCCACTGTATCGAGATGGTGGATGTCCGCTGGCCGCCCACATATCATGCAACGTCGGTGTCGGCAACACTCGAACAAGTAATACTCTTCATCCCTGGGTAGTAGCTCATACCCTTTTTTAAAGGGAACGCGCCACTCAAACATAAAGTCGATAACTAGGTCGATTAGCTGGTTAGCATCACTGACAGACGATTCTGTGGCCTCTGACAGACTAATGCTTCTGCCGCCGGTATACTCCTGGTACTGAACATAAAAGAGGGACTTTAAGAACTCAGGTGGAACCACGAAGTAACCAGAGATATCACTCAGGAGAGCAAAGAATAGTCTTCGTTGTCGGCCCCGAGCCTTACGCGTGTCTGCTAGCTCATAGTCCACCCAGAACTGACCGGCACTACCGCTCACAGTCTCTAGACGGTCATTATTTAACTTGTGACCTAGGTGAAGGATTAAATCATGCCCCTTAACCTCTGCTGGCACTCGTTCCATCTACATCACCTCTAGAATGGCAAGTCATCGTCTGTGATATCAATCCCACCAACACTATTGTGGTAAGGTTTTGTCCCCTTTTGTCCGCCGCTTGGCTTACCCGCACCGTTGGAAGTGCTATCTGGCAAGTCAAAGGCCGTGACATTAATTTCTAACTGCATGTTCCCTTCATATTCGCTGGTTTCAAAGTCGCCGCTCAAAACGACGTGGCTGCCCTTCTTGAAAAAACGTTCAACTGTCTTAACTCGGCCGCCCCATACGGCGCACCGGAACCAGTCAGCACCATACTCACCATTTTCATCCGGCCGATTCTTTCGCACGGCGACACTAAAGTTAGCGACCTGACGGCCATTTTTAGTTTCACGGATTTCTGGGTCCTTGCCCAGATTCCCGGAGATCGTAATTGTACGCATTTTTTACTTCCCCTCATTTTCTGACTGGATTTTAAGATGCCGAGTTACCAACTCAATCAGTTTATTGGCCGACTCATGAGTCAAATCTGCGACTTGAGCAACGCCTGCTTTTTCTAGATAGCCATTGCTCACGACTTTAGGAGCGGCATCCTTAACCTCTGCCATCGTCTTAAACAAGCTAATCAGCGTTGTCTGTTGTCCCTCGGTGGCCATTAAGATACCTCCGTGACCGCTATCCTCACTATCTGGATCCTCATCCTTATCAGTGATGTTAAATAGCTGCTTGTAGAAGTATTTCTGGGCACTCGTACAGGCTTTGGCCATAGCCTTCTCGCCAGAGTCTTGCCCACTGCCGGGCATAGTTCCTAAGATGCTTTCGTTGCCGTCCGTAATGGTAAAAGTTCCCATCACATCCACAAAGTGATTACTACCACCCTTTTTAGAGCTCCGATCATACTGATTTAGAACTACATAGGTTGGGATGATTCGAATCCCTGCCTGTCGGATAGCCTCTTCTACCGCATACTTGATTGCCGTCTCACTTTGAAAACTGTAATTCTGATAGCTATTCTTGCCATCCTTACCAATCGGACCAATGTTCTTTGATGCTTCATTGAGCTTGGAAATCAGGTTTCTCTCTTCCAAGTTCTCTGCGACATTTGCTACCTCTGCCATTTTCCGACCTCCTACTCGTGAATGACTTCGTACTTTACGCCCAGCCGGTCGACACAGCCACGTAAGTCCTTGAGCTGCGCGTTGGTCCCGGTTAGCTTAAGAATGACTGTTTGAAGAACAACTTCACCGGTATCGGTGTCAACAGTCTCACCTTCGTGTTCGACCTGATGAGTAGCCGCGATTGCTTGCGCCGTCTCTTTCCGTTTTGCCTCACGTTCAGCAGCCTCTTTGGCCTCCTGGTCACGCTTCTCGGCGGCGTGCGTCATCTGGCTTAGAATATCCGTCACGGTAGCCCCCTGGCTCAATAAGGCGACCCAGCCACTTGACTCCACTTCAATCGAGTCGGCATACATCCGAATCGTCTGGATGTCAGTTGCTCGTTGGTCTTGATCCTTTTTCAACTGAGTCATATCAGCCGCGACTTCCTCGGTAATCTTCTTATTTGACGTCGTTTTATTCAGCCATGAATCCCGAATAGGAACCTCCGACGCTGACACACCGTAGCTAGGAGCCATCTCAGAAATCGTTTCATTGACATAATTGAGCTTAGCGACACGTTCCTGCTCTTTAACCTCGTTTAGCTTCACGTCAAGGGGCGCGATGACTGAATCAACTTGCTGTTTCAGTCGCTTCATGGTCGAATTGAACTCTTCCAGCGGTACCTTATACAGCCGCTGTGCCGCCAGTCGCCGCTCATTAAATGCCTCTGATACTTTATGAAGACTTGCTCGCATACGACGCACATCCGTGGCATTGTCACTCGTAACCACGAAATCCTGGTTATACTTGTCCACATACTCAGCCACTGCCTTCTCGACCTGTGCCAGGTTTTTGATAGTGATTGGCGTGGGATTTACTTCAATCGACGGTTCAACTAGGATCAACTCATTAGCCATTCTGCTTCACCCCTTCCAGATTCAAGTACCGTTCATACTGCTGGAACCGGTAGTAGGCCAGATTCTCGTACTCCACGGGAGTTCTTAGAAACTTTGCGTGCCAGTATTCGCTTTTCTTCATTGAAAAATACCTCGCTTTCGATTATCCTTGTGGTAAATAAATGTTTTTCTTAGGCTCGCTAGCGGTGCAACGCTAACGGGCTTTTTCTTCGTTTGTGGATTAAACGTTTGAAATGCTACTTTCCATAAATTAAGCGTAGTGCTATTAGTTAATGTCACTTATATGTCCCTCCAATGTCACCTAGATGGCACCCACGTGTCATTCCTTTTCTCTCCAGCAATTGATATACTCTTCCTAGAAGGGAGGTGATTACATGAGTAACAATGATTTTGACCTCAGCATCAATGGACTTGATGAGGTCCAAGGATTTCTAGATAAGGCTGAAAAGGGCGCTAAAGAGCTTGATGGCAAAAATGAAGTTGAACTCGGTGCCGTACTCACCGACAATTTCATTTCGACACACACAAAGTTCAAAGACTTCAGTTCTTGGTGGAAATCCTCGGGTTTTGATGTTTCCAATCCTCATGAGGTTCCTGATGCTAATTTAAACTCATTTATCAAGGAAACTAGTAGCTTCGATAACTATGATGCTATGGTTGAAGATGCCCTCGGTGGCTACATTGCTAACAAGTTAGGATTTGATAACTAGCTCAAACCCTTTGATTTTATTGATGGTTTCATCTAGCTGCTTTGTTTGCTCTTCAGCAAGCATGAGCAGCTCTTTCAATTCATCCAAATTTTTAATCGAAAAGTTAATCTTAGATTCCATTATTTTCGCCACCTTTCATAACCAACTCTCAACAAACCACCGAATCCAAAAACTGCTACAAAAACTAATACTGATGTCAACTCATTACCTCCTAGAATGTTCTAACTGGCGTTAACAAATAATCGATGTTGCCCGTACTGATTAAGAACGGAGTGAGCGCCGTGTTAATCTTCACCTCAAGTGTCAAATTCCGAGTGTCTTTAATTTTCGTCAAGGCTTCAAATGCATCAGCCAGGTACCGAGCGTCACAGCTCAATTCAATTTGATCACCAGAAAATCCGCTAGGCTTAAAATCTACTGTTTGTACGCTCTGACTACTCGAAATTGTTCTGGAAACTTCGAAGCTTTCTTCGGAGACTTTTAGCCTAACTACCCGCTGGGCTCCAAAATACTCTTTGGCCATCGCTCTCAACGATGGAAGCATTGACACAACATTTACTTTGGCCAAAATCAGCTTTGTCGTGAACTCCTTTGGAATCAGTCTTTCCGTATCTGGATAGTTGATATCCGGGAAACTAAAATCTGCCAGATTCAAATCAATTTTCAAGTCTTTTGGCGCTAACCCTTTGACCTTAATTAGTCGATGACTGTCAGTTACAATTGCATCCCCATTTTCAAAGTGAACGCACTGTAAGGGCGGTCGTGTTGCAGAGACTCGCTTGACTACATCCTTCAACATCTTCTCGATGTCACTGTTCATTTTCATTTCTTTACCTTCTATTACCGATTCATCAAGTAGCCTAGCCCGGCATATACTAATAAATTTGATGATCTGCAATAAATTTTTCGACTGCTTTCCGGGAATACTTGAAAGTACTGCTACCCGGAATTTTAGTCTTGGGAAATCCGTGTTGGTGTACGACCGCTCCTATGGCGTCATTTCCAACATGAAAATACTGTGCGTTAAGTTGCTTAGCGGTTAAAAGGTCATCCTTCTCCTCTAACTGCTCTTTCAGTGCTGGTAGTAAGGCTGTTATTACGCCTTGCACAAAAACATTGTCTGTCGCATTGTCGAAGGACAGTTCCAATCTAACCGCCTCCTAATCAAATAGTTCGTCGCCGTAATGGCCGATTGACCAGCCCATTACTAGGCTCAAAAGAATCGTCGTCAGCATGTCTTTACCCCCAATTTACTGATGTCGAACAGTGTGCGGACTTCCTCACCGGTATCGTTGGTAGTACCCTGCCATACGATTCCGTAGCGTTCTAACTCCGACAGCAGGCTCTCAGGGAATTCTTTGAAACTTTTGACCTCCGCCGTCTTGTCACCATTCTTGGCAGCCACGGTGACGTTGACCATCAGCTTCTCGTAGTCGCCATCTAACTTTGCTTGTAAGGCCCGTCCGGCTAACTCTTGTGCGAAATATTCTGAATTCATGTTTTTCCTCCTAAGTTAATTGTGTTTGCTCGATGAGTGGTAAAATGTCTTGTTCCTTTAGAGGTTGTAAATGAAGATTCGACCTGCTTGTGTCCACTTAGTGCTTACCTTCGAATGCTCCTCGTCCAGTGCAAAGGTCGACGTCTGCGTGTACCCTTTGTCTTGATACTTGGCATAGAGCAGCCAAATATCACCCTGCTTGAATTGCACGCCCATGTCGTGAAGCAAACTGTTCATCTTGCGGGCGCTCATCCCATAATCCTTGCTAATTTTCGAGACCGACAACAGCGACTTACTCCGAAGAATCAGATCGTAGTACGTGGCCTTAGGTTGGTACTCGTGTACCTGCTGTTCGGCAACAAGTCGCTTGGTGTGTTCAGCCTCTAAGTCGGCCTGTGCGACCTTGTAGCGTTGAAGCACGTCAATCATCATGTCAGGATTACTAAGCCAGTCAGCAGCCGTCTGTGGGGTTAGGTAGACCCCATCGCGGCGGATGGCTGGTAATACCTCATTTGTTACCCAATGCCGAAATTTTTTAGCTTCACGCCGGATAGATTCATTCTTCCCTTGGCGACTAGCATCAAAGATTAAGTCATAGACTCCAGATTCATTGATTATCGACACCAATCTCATTTGACCTGATGCACTAACTTGGTGCATCAGCTTGTCTTCTTCGTTTACATGATTACGAATTGCATTATCCGGTCGCACATATCCCAGAACCCTTGCTACATCTTGCCCAACAAAGTAAGGCTCACTATCAACCAGGATAGTTCGAATCTGTTTTCTTTCAAAAATAAACGGTGTGATCTTGTTCATAGCTTTCCTCCTATCCATCAATGTCTAGAAATCGATAAATTTTTCGCCGAATTTCCTTGGACTTGGGCTGCATGTCGCCGTGAATTGCCCGACTCAATTGCTGGGGTCCCTCGCCAATTAGGTTTGCTAATTCAACTTGGCTCATGTGTTTCTTCAATAGTCCGATTTTAATCTGCGTGTAAATCGCTTCTACGCCTTCGGCTAAATTCTGTTCTGTCACAGAAAATTCCTCCTTTCCGATTATTTCTTCATCAAGTTGTTGTGTAATTTTATCTAAAGTGATAAAATTACATCATAAAGACATAAGCAAACAAGCCTCATATCAGGTAGCACTCGCCAAAGGTAGCCTTGATACGTTTCGGTTTGTTGTTGCTTAATTACTTGATGAACTCATCATAATCCGAATGGATAATTTTTGCAAGCCTATTTATCCAAAAAGATTATTAAGTTTGTCATTTTTGGGGAGAAATGCCATTATGACAACGTTCGAAAGAATTAAAGAAGTAGCAAATAAAAGAGGCTGGAACCTCCAAACTGTAGCAAAAAAGTCCGGAATGGGTGCTAACTCCATTTACAAGTGGAAGAACCAGACGCCTAAACTAGATAAGCTTGCTCAGGTTGCAAAAACACTAGACGTTTCTGTTGAATACCTTCTTGGGACTGAACAGCAGTCTAGCACTGCTCCTAAGGAAATAGATCTTAAGGAAACAATTGATAACATGGATATTGTCAAAACTTATGACGGGAAAATAATCCCCGCTGAAGACCTAGCACTTATTAAGCGTCTCATGAGAGGTGAGTAGATGAACAATCCCGTGTTGTACGAATTGCAGAGAAAGGCTGCACTAGACCATATTGATGTTATTTGGACTGATGGACTCAGAGCCACTACCCCACCCGCAGCTTCGGTTAAACGTAGAAAAATCGTTATGAACATGCGCTGGATTCACCAAAACGAAATTACTTTTCAGTTGGGTCATGAGATGGCGCATATCTACCATGATGACGTTGACCATGAATTTCTTTACTATTCCAATCGCTATACCAAGTCAGAGGTTGAAAATGCTGCACACGCTGGGGCAATTGATTTAATCATGCCGTTTTACATGCACGAACGCACCGACAGCATGGCAAGTCCAGTAGACTTTATGGAGTGTTTTGAAGTTCCTGGCTATCTATCTGAGATGGTAGATAAAAAGATGCGTGCCTATATTTACTGCCACTAAGTAAGCGCAAGCACAATTAGTTAAATAGCCCAAAATGCTGATGGCATTAAAAGCTGCAAATACATATTGGAGGTCTCATCAATGCTGAACACTTTAATAGGTCTATCTTTTATGATTTTCTTAGGCCTACTTATCCTATGGTACACTGGTCGCCGCCGTCAAAACCCTTCCAAAATAACTGGAAGGCACGTTCTTTATTCTCTTGCTCTAGTAGTAGTACTTATATCAATTTCTAGTGCCATACCGAGTTCAACTAGCGAAAGCAATTCTAGCGAGGCTGAATCATCATCTGTCAATAGTACGGCTTCGTCATCAGCAAAAGAAACAGAAAACGACATTCTTGCTGGGTATTCCGCTAAAGAACTCAAATCATATAATTCAGGCTTGATTGACAGTCTGAACGAAGATCAGGATTACGCCAATAAAGGGAAAACTAAATATAATGCGTCTCTTTATATCGATACGCTCGGGTACGACAGTCGTGGCCTAATCGTGAAAGTTACCTCTGAATTTTCCAGCTTGGATAAGGACAGTAAGACTGCAGTCGGTCAATATGCACAAAACCTAGCTAATGCACAAGTAGTAATACAAGGCGACAGCGTGGATGAAGAATCTACTCCAACTACTCAAATCTATTATGGTAGTAAGAAGATTGGGCATTCTAAGCTGACCAATGGAATCGAATTTAAATGGAATAAGTCCTAAAGGTTTCCATAGATGTTCCAAACCCTCTATTCTTCCTATGAGAAAATAAAAAAGCGCATCCCCTCCCGCCAAGAAGTTGGATACGCTAACCAAAATACATATACGCCTGTAGACTAATCTGCAAGCTGTTTTAAGAATACATAGCTTTGCTAGTACCCTATTAACATATTCAATATTAACCTAAAGGAGGTGATGCCACAACCCAATTCTTCTAAAATGCCTAGCCCGGCAGATAAGGAGAATTAAAATGAAGAAGTTAAAGAAAGATTCACGGATTTTTTCGTATGATCTTAAAGGTAAGAAGAAATATGGCGTAGAGTTTTATCGCTCCGTTCACGGAACTAAGGTTCCCTTGCGAAAACGTGGGTTTGACGATTCATATGCTGCCATCGAATGGGCCAACGAATCCGAACGAAATCTGCAGTTACAGAGTGGTACTGCTCGCCGTGTCACGGTAGAAGAATACTATCATGCCTGGATGGACCGAAATGAGTCGTACTGGTCCGTTGAGACCTATCACGATTACCATATGAAGTTCAAAAACTATCTGCTCCCCGAGTTTGGTAAATACGAACTTCGTGAAGTTACCCGAGAGCAATTCCAGAAGTTCATCACCCGTATGGAGAATGTTCCTCGAAGCTCCGGCCGGATCGGTTACTCGTCCAAGACCATCAGCACCCTACGCAACTATATGTCTATGCTGTTGAATGATGCCGTGTACTCCGGAATCATCCCCAACAACAAATTGCGGAACCTCAAAATTAAGCAACATATTGGCGAGAAAAACAACGAAATCGACGTGAAGACCTATGACCGCGCCATCCGGACCGCAGAGAGAATCCTCAATCCAGGGTATCTAGCAGCCTTTTACCTCTCTTTGGTCGCTTTACGGCATGGAGAAATATTAGGCATGCAACCTCGAAATATCTTTGAGGACCACGTCAGTGTCAGCATTGCTCGTACAGCTCACCAGCCAAAAGGCGGCGGAACTAAGACTCCCGCGGGTGTCCGCGACGTGCCAATCATGCCTAAGATTTACCAACTGCTACAGAGTGCCGTTAAGTACGCACGCCAACTTTATCTCGATAACGAAAAGCCATTCACTGGCAAGGACTTCATCTTCGTCAACGAAGACGCTACGGCATGGAGCTACACACGACTGAACTACATTTTTGATATGATTAACTTGGCCATGGGTAACCGTATCGCTGTATATGGTTCAGGGTCCATCTATGTGGATGACAGTGATGGTCACCGGGTAATCATCGACCAGGATCATAATATCCGCTTTGATACGACTAACGGATTTACCCCTGGCCAACTGTCACAGGTCAAGCTTACCAGAAACGTCATGGATGAGGTGACTGGCGTCGAGGTTTCTAACGAAGACGGTTCGAAGGTCGTCGTAACCACCCAGGTTGATACAGTTAAGGCTCGGGCTACGTTGCTAGACAACCACGGTCACGAGGTGTCTAAGGCTGTTATCGGTGAGAAAGCTAACGTTGCCATTCTCAACAATCCGCATATTTTTCCACATAAGATGCGGCACGCTTTCGCCACCTTCTCTGTACCGATTGCTGATGACCCGGTAGACGTGATGAAGATTATGGGACACACCGACCTCCGTATGACGCGATACTACGACAACGGAACCAAGGAAGGCCAGCAGAAGATTGTCAACTTGATGGACCGATTGGCATAGTATTTTCAAGGGCAAAGCATTTTCCCGATGAATATTTAAACATTTTCTGAAAGAACAAAAAAATCGTCAAACCCCTTGTGCAAGAAGAGGTTCGACGCTTTAGGAACAATATTGGTGTGAATACACCTAAGTTGTGCTTTTCTTGGGCTTTTGCCAGGAAATGTTAGGTAATATTAGGAAAGTGAATCTTCAAGAATGCTGATATATCAACGTTTTGCTTCCTAGGAAATCCTAATCATTCCCAAGGAAGTGAAATCTTGTGAGCTCCAAGGCAGAGTTTTCCATGATCAATTGACCATGTTCCGCCAAGACGTCAGGAGCGACCTTGGTCCGATCCGCGTACTCGTACGCCACGGCCAATTCGTCCTTGATGGACTCTGGTGAGGTCTCATTCGTGAAGAAGACCAGTTCCAAATAGAAGTCACCACTGTACCGGTAAAGGTTCGTGGCCGCATTTTCTAAATGCAACACCCGTGCCAGACTGATCATATCTTCAAAGGAATGTAGCTTAACCACGCGGGTCGCCGTTGATTGACCCTTGTCGCTTAAGTAATCCTCGATATTATTGGAGTCATTAGCAGTCGCGGACTTAAACCCAGAGAAGAAATCCTTCTGGTCGTCCGTGGCTGACAGGTGTTCCTTAATTTGATCCGATACTTGATCGGGGTGAGCACTATCGACACTCGCGTCGCCTTGATTATCATCGATGGTCGCATCGTCTTCGTCCACATTCTTACTGATAAACAACTCCAGACCATTACGGTTCGGTAGTACCTGGAAGGTTACCGCTTCGTTGTCTTGAAATTGGTGATCAACGTCGACCTCTTCCAAAATGCTGTAAAAGAAGCCTTCGATTTGCTTGTGATTACCGAGCAGATCCAGGACGGTGATTCCCCGTTCGCTGAGATCATCATTGCCGATAACCACCCGAATCGTGTTCTCATTGATTCGTTCCGATTCCATGAATAACACCCCTTTCTCGTGGGTTTGGGTATTGTCCTTGATTCTAATTCTAGTCATTTTTGCCGGCTTGTAAAGTCATCATACCAAAAAACCGGACTGCAAGTAACATTTTCTCACAAATCCGGTCAGATGCAACTAATTAAGCTTAATTTACGCCATTTACTAGTCGTTGGGCCCGCTCGAGCTCAAGTGCGCGCACTTGTCTTGGCAGAAACCGGCGAATTTCTTCTTCGTTGAAACCAACCTGCAGACGCTTCTCATCGACCATGATT
The DNA here is from genome assembly GCF_016861605.1 of Levilactobacillus wangkuiensis. Lineage (GTDB taxonomy): Bacteria > Bacillota > Bacilli > Lactobacillales > Lactobacillaceae > Levilactobacillus > Levilactobacillus wangkuiensis. The sequence continues at coordinate 5,002 of NZ_BOLM01000027.1, read as the reverse complement.
GGCCGGCGCAAAATGCCGGGATGGGTTTGAATCAATTGGTAAAGCTCACGCAAGGGTAAATCGTCGAGGTCGACGGTCAATTCCTGGTAGACTCGCGAGCGTTTGGACACAATTTCTTCGGTCCCATCTTCGGTCAACCGCAAGATTGATTTAATCTGTGCAATCGTCAAGGGCTCGGAGAAGATATTCTGTTCGCGGTACGCGATACCGTGTTCTTCAAACCAAAGACGGGCTTTGCGGCAAGAGGTACAACTGGGTGAGGTGTAGAGCGTAACTGTCATAATCTTTTCCTCCTTAACGGTCTATAAAAGTTTTAATAGCTTTATTATACAGACTTTTACGGAAAAAGGAAAGACCTTTTTGAAAATAACTTTATTAACAATTTTATACCATTCGTCTACTAATAGACTAATAGATGTTCTAATACCACAGTTGTGACGATTAATCAGTTGAGGACCATTTATTTTTATCGAATAAAAATCATTAGATATTATAAATAGAACCAGCCGAGACCACACTAACCTTGGTCGTATTCCCCGCCGCGGTCTGTGCCTCGACTGCCAGTTGCTGGAGATCCCCCGTCTGTGGCAAATGCGTCAACAAGAGTCGTTTAACTCCCGCCTGCCGCGCCAAATCGCCCGCTTGGGTCGACGTCAGGTGCCAAGCCGTTCCCTGATGGTCGGCGAAGAAGTTCGTATCGGCCAATAAGACATCCACACCGGTTGCCCACTCAGCTAACCCGTCAAAGGCTGCGGTGTCCGCCGTGAAGGCTAAAGTTGCCCCCGTAGCTGTCTCCGTGATGCGTGGGGCGTATGCCGGTACCGGATGATGCGTTGGCAAGAAATCAATCGTAAAGGGCCCTAAATGCAGCGTTTCGGCCGGATTGTAGGCCTGACCAACCGTGGCATTGGGCCAGGTGAGGCTGCCAAAGTTTAACGGATCCGCCGTGTGCCCATAAATTGGCAGGATGGGTTCGGCCCGGGACCCCTGTTTCAACTGCCAGAGGTACTGTAACACACCCACGTCAGCCGTATGGTCGTGATGGTAATGGGTCAATAACACGGCGTTCAACTGTAAGGGATCCAAAACTTTTTCCAAAGCAATCAATGCCCCGCTCCCGCAATCCAACAACAAGTTAAAATCGCCGCTGGTCAGTAAATAACTGCTAGTTCCCACGCCGTTGTGGGGATACCCACCGTAACACCCTAAAACTGTTAATTTCATCCAATCATCCTCTCATACGAATCATCGCGTTGCGCCAACGCTACTTATTTCTAGTTTAGCGCGCCGACCGCAGAGTGTAAACGTTTCGCTTTTGTTCAGAAGAACCTTATAATAAAGGTAATAAACCAGTCAGGAGGGATGAGCATGCTTCATCAATTATCAGCAACTTTTGGAAGTCGGGATATGTTAGATGGTATCATTGCGCAAAATCCAGGCCGTCAGTTGGTTTTAATGGCTGATTCCGGTGGCGACGAGGGCTTACAGTTAGTCGACGTCTCCGGCCAGCCTAGTGTGTTTAAGAGCAATCTGGACTATCGGGTCCAGCTCCATCAAGGAAGTCAGCAGTGGCAAGGGTTCTTTAATTTTAACTACTTCACCCTGGACCCGGATGCCGCCAAGGTCTTCAACGCCAAGGCCAACCGCTTCGCCAGCAACGGTCTGCCAAGCGGCATGACGGCATTCTACGTCTTGACGAAACAAAAGAGTGCTAACGAATACGTCCTACTGACCATTTGGGCCGACAGCCAGGCCTACTCTCTCTGGCGCCACTCACCGGCCTTCGCGCCATTTGACGTGTACAGCACCAGCGCGAACCATTTCCATGCCGCATCATATCAACAAGTGAAGCCAGAAAAAGATTAGTATTAGCCATTATCAGAAATGAACAACCTAACGCATCGTGGGCCAATTAACGTGGCCTGACGGTGCGTTATTTTTGCGTTACAATAGGAGTATTCTGTTCAAGAAAGACGGCGATCATGTGACCCTCTCAGCATCTAACGCAGCAACGGACAAGATTTCGCCGTTGCTTCCCCTCACCACCGAACAGGCCGAGCTGGTCGAACGGGCATTCACCTTCACCACGACGCACGTGACTGGCGATGGCCCAGCTTTGTTCACCATCTATGGCGACGCCGGCACCGGAAAAAGTGTCGTCTTAGCGCACCTCTTCGCGGCCATTCAAACAGCTGCCAGGACCGATGCAACGAGCCCACTAGCAGACACTGAAAATTACTTTTTAGTAAATCATCCGGAAATCCTCAAAGTCTACCGGGCGATTGCCGGACAGCAGCCGCACCTGTTCAAAAAGGACTTCCAGCGGCCCACTACCCTAATCAATCAGATCAATCAGGGAAAGAAGCACGCGGATGTCCTAGTCATCGACGAGGCCCACCTCCTTCTCTCACAGGCGGACCACTACAACAATTTTTACGGCGACAATCAGTTAACTGCCCTAATGGCTACGGCCAAGGTCATCATTTTAGTCTTTGACGAAACTCAGGTCCTACGACTAAAGAGTTTCTGGACGGAACGCCGACTAGAACACCTCCTGGCCGCTTATCCCCATGAGACGGTCCGCCTAACGCATCAATTCCGTATGCAGGCAAATGACGCACTGATTTCATGGATCAATGACTTTACCCATCAGCGGCTAAGACCCTTACCTACTTTCGCCGGCCAACACTACGATTTACGCGTCTTCACGGACGCCGAACAGATGCGCCAAGCCATTGTCCAGCGAAACCAGGCAGTCGGGCTCTCACGCATCGTTTCGACGTCTGGCTACCCGTCAACCCTAGATGGTGGCAAGCATTACATTACGGAGGGTAAGTTTCACCTTCCCTGGGACCAGTACAACTATACCAGTACGCCCTGGGCGGAGCTACCGCAGACCATCGATGAAGTTGGCTCCATTTACACCTGTCAGGGCTTTGACCTGAACTACGTGGGTGTGATTCTCGGTCCACCGGTCAAGCTGGACGACCACAATCACTTGGTCATCGACCTGGACCAGTATACAGACGTGGAGGCCTTCAAACGCCGCACAGACTTAACGGACCCTCATGAGTTAACTCTGATTAAGCAACAATTAGTGCTTAACTCCATCAACGTCTTAATGAAGCGTGGCGTGCAAGGACTCTACATCTACGCCCATGATTCGCGCTTACGGGACTACCTCGCTACTAACGACTAATACGAACAAAGGGACTCACCAGCATGCAGGTCAACAGCCTACAACGTTGGTGAGTCCCTTTTCGGTTAACGTTTCAAATAAATGTCTAGATATCAAAAAAGCCTTCCCCAACAAGGAAGACTTTAACTGACGGTCCGTACGAGACTCGAACTCGTGATCTCCTCCGTGACAGGGAGGCGTCCTAACCAACTAGACCAACGAACCAACAATTGCGGGAGCAGGGTTTGAACCTGCGACCTTCGGGTTATGAGCCCGACGAGCTACCAGACTGCTCCATCCCGCGATAATATTAAATTGTGACAATGACCCGTACGGGATTCGAACCCATGTTACCGCCGTGAAAGGGCGGTGTCTTAAACCACTTGACCAACGGGTCATAACTAAACGGAGAAGGAGAGATTCGAACTCTCGCGCCGCTTCCGCGACCTATACCCTTAGCAGGGGCACCTCTTCAGCCACTTGAGTACTTCTCCATAATGGGCCTAAATGGACTCGAACCATCGACCTCACGCTTATCAGGCGTGCGCTCTAAACCAGCTGAGCTATAGGCCCATATAAAGCGGGTAACGAGAATCGAACTCGCGACAACAGCTTGGAAGGCTGTGGTTTTACCACTAAACTATACCCGCAATATGGTGAGATATAATCAATGGCGCGGGACGGAATCGAACCGCCGACACATGGAGCTTCAATCCATTGCTCTACCGACTGAGCTACCGAGCCATTAAACCATTTAGAAATTATGGATACCGTATTCGGGCGACCAAACACGGTAACGGTCCGTACGAGACTCGAACTCGTGATCTCCTCCGTGACAGGGAGGCGTCCTAACCAACTAGACCAACGAACCAATTGCGGGAGCAGGGTTTGAACCTGCGACCTTCGGGTTATGAGCCCGACGAGCTACCAGACTGCTCCATCCCGCGATAATATTAAGGTAAAAGGAGGATGAGAGATTCGAACTCTCGCGTGATTTTACTCACCTGACGGTTTTCAAGACCGTTCCCTTCAGCCAGACTTGGGTAATCCTCCATAATAAAACACCATACAAGTGCCCTCTGGTGATGGACCTTGTAGGACTCGAACCTACGACCGAACGGTTATGAGCCGTTTGCTCTAACCAACTGAGCTAAAGGTCCAGTTCAAGTCTTAATCGCGGCGGGGGGGATCGAACCCTCGACCTCTCGGGTATGAACCGAACGCTCTAGCCAGCTGAGCTACACCGCGAAGTGTTAAATAAAATATATTTATTTAATCGGGAAGACAGGATTCGAACCTGCGACCCCCTGGTCCCAAACCAGGTGCTCTACCAAGCTGAGCTACTTCCCGTTAAAATGCACCCAGTAGGAGTCGAACCTACAACCTTCTGATTCGTAGTCAGACACTCTATCCAATTGCGCTATGGGTGCAAAATATCTAATTGTGATGCTTAATACCTCTCGGTATTAAGCGGAAGACGGGATTCGAACCCGCGACCCCCACCATGGCAAGGTGATGTTCTACCACTGAACTACTTCCGCAAAATTAATGCCGACTAGAAGATTCGAACTTCCGACCCCCTGTTTACAAGACAGGTGCTCTACCAACTGAGCTAAGTCGGCATAGTCAGTATCATTGTGTATCTAATTTACTCACCGCCCGAAGGCGAATGAGCCGTGACAGGCTCGAACTGTCGACCCTCTGATTAAAAGTCAGATGCTCTACCAACTGAGCTAACGGCTCATATATGGAGGATACAGGGCTCGAACCTGTGACCCTCTGCTTGTAAGGCAGACGCTCTCCCAACTGAGCTAATCCTCCAAA
>NZ_BOLM01000026.1 GCF_016861605.1 Levilactobacillus wangkuiensis | reverse complement strand
GTCACCTAACCAATACCCGAAACACTTCACTGTAAATCGTTAATTTAACAACATTCTTATTGACAAGCCGTAGAAAAAGAGGCCCAATTCGAAAATGAATTGAACCTCTCAAATTCCCCTCATCAACACCCGTTGACAAAGAGCCAAAATTTTTTGTCCCAGCAAAAAAGGCGGCTCGCGGCCGCCTTTCGTCATTTTTCAGTTAACCTGGCTTAGTTGCTGGTAGTCGAGGTCCCGCTGACCGTCTTCACGTTGCTATCGTTGGTCAGGATGGCCCCGGTGAACGCGTTGACGTGCTTCAGCTGGAGGACGCCGGCGTTGTTGCCGCTGTTGGCCTTGACCGCGATGACCCAGGTTGGGATGTAGACGCTGCTATTCTTCAACGTGAAGTAGCGCGTGTACGCCAGCTTGGTCCAGACGATCTTGGTGTTGTTGGCAATCTGATTGTACTGGTACAACCAGATCAGCGCCTTGCGTTCCGAAATGGTCTCGGTCTTTTCCCGCAAGGTCGCGACGTCCGTTAGATACCCTTGGGTGTAGCCGGTCACCTGGCCGTCATTGGTCAGGCTAAACCGGATTTCCCCGTAACGCGAATAAATCTGCCCGTCCGTCACGTGTTGCGTGTAGACCACGGTGTTGTGGCTCGACAACTGTTTGTTATAGAAGTAATTCGTCCCGTTTAAAATGAGCGCACCGTTATTGACCACGGTATCCAGCGTTTTATCCGGATGCTTGGGGTCCACGCCGGTGACGGCCGTCTTAAACGTCGAGGCAATCGTCCCGTCCGTTTCGTAACGCACGGTCTGGTCGCTCAAACTGGTCAGGTTACTCTTGATGCTATCGTCGTTAGTTGTGGAAATGTAGTAGCCCTCGCCACTCTTCTTCGATGGCGTGTCAAACGTAATATCGTCAGAGCGCATTTCCTTAATGATCGTCGTGTCACTATCGGCCGAGCGGCTGGACGTGGTATCGGTCTCCCCGGACGTATCGCGCTGAAAGGCGGCGAACAAGAAGATATCAATAACAATGAACGCGACTAAGAATAACCACTCGATGCGGCGAAAATCCATGCCGGACCGCCCTCCTTTTTTGACCGGTTTATGACTGCTTTAGCATCTGGTCGTAAGTTTTCCAGCTTCCGTTGTAGAACACGTACCAGGTTGGCGTCAAATTGACGACCTTATCCGATGAGGACGAGGCCAACCACTGGTAACCCAACTGCAACGTCGCCATTTTCTTCTTACTATACCCGGCCGCTACCAGTCGGTCAATGACGCTTTGCGTGCTAGGCAACGACTCGGCTTTCTTATCGTTAGGAACAGGCACTTGCAGGCTGTACAGTGAGAAATTGTACCGCCGGACGCCCTGCGCTAACATCTGAATCCGCGCCGCCCCGTAGTTACTCTGGTTAAAAATGGGGAACCCTTCAACGAAGCTCCGGTAGGTCACGGTCGACTTCCCAGAATTGTAGCCGTAATAACGCAGGTTTTCCATGGGAATCCCGATGGACTTGACCGCACTATAGCTGGCACTGAGCGCCTGGCTGAAGTTGAATGACGATTGTAGCGCACTGTAGTCCTCGTACAACGCCGTCCCGCTCTTGTTGTAAACGGTCAGCTGGCGCGAGGCCCCGTCGCTATAAATCGTATTATCCTTATTCTTCTTAGCCGAAACGTTGGTCGACTCCCCCTTATTAAGCAAGCGGGTGGTAAAGTAATCCGTCGACTGTTGGTTGACCAAATAGCTATACGACTGAACCGTCACACTGTTCGTGACGTACGGAATCGCCGACTTGGTGAACCATTTCATCTGGACGTCGATGCGGAACAAGTTTTCCTTCAAAATCTTCTGTAGCGCGGCGAGATCACTCTTGCGCACACTGATCCGGTAGACTTCTTGATCCTTGTCATCCAGCAAATACAGGTGTTTGGCATCGTTCAGCGGCACCATGATCCGGGAAAACTCCGCGGAGGTCCGGGCGAGCTTACTGCCAAAAATCGTATTAAACATTTTAATATTAACCGGTGCCGAATAGGACATCAGTAAACTACTCTTGGTGGTTAAATAATGCATGTACGCTGAACGTGAACCGGGCTGTACCCGACGGATACTCCCCAGGTCCCATTTAGACAGGGCCTCGCGAATCTCCGTGGTCAGGTTAACTTTCCGGTTGTTCAGCAGTTCTTGCTTGCCGCTGCCGTTGGTGTACACCACCTCGGTCGGCAAATAAACGTCCTTTTGCGGCCGGGTATTCAGCTCGGTCGTCGGCGTATTGGAGCTGCGCTGGCGACTGCGCTCATACTGCGCGGGATTCGTCCAAATCATGGCGGATAACGTCACACTGACTGCCACGGCTAAGGTCAATCCCAGTGGTAGAAATGCTTTAGTTATCTTCATCCCAGAGATCCTCCTCATCGTACGGCTTGTAAGGCAAGGAAATGTAGAACGTGGACCCGCGGCCTTCGCGACTGTCGACCCAGATTCGGCCGCCCAGCATTTGGACGACTTCCTTGGAAATCGCAAGACCCAATCCAGTTCCGCCTTGTGCCCGTGAACGGGCCTTATCTACCCGGTAGAACCGGTCAAATATCCGCGGAATATCTGCCCGTGGAATCCCTAACCCTTGGTCAGACACGCTTAAAATCACGTTGTTGTGGGTCTCCAACAGGCGGGCCGTGACGATGCCACCATCGGGTGAATACTTGATGGCGTTGTTCATCAGGTTATCCAGCACCTGCGTGAAGCGGTCCGTGTCGATTTCGACCCAGAGGTCCCGCTTGGTGAAGTCGCGCTTGATGGTGTAGGTCTTTTCGGGCTTATCATCTTGCTTCAACATCATGTCAAAGCGGTCGAGCACGTAGTTAAATAGTTCGTTTAAGTTGACCATTTCCAGGTCGACCTTTTGTGTCCCGGAGTCCATCCGTGACAGCGTCAACAGGTCGTTGATCATCCGAATCATCCGGTCAGTTTCTTCCTGGGTGACCTTCAAGAAGCGTGGCGCCACCTCGGGATCCTTCCAAGCCCCTTCGGACAGGGACTCGATGTAGGCCCGCACGGAGGTTAACGGCGTCCGCAACTCATGGGACACGTTGGAAACGAATTCCTTCCGGTCCTGGTCGATTTTCTGTTGTTCGGTGACATCGTGGAGCACACAAACTAATCCGGAAATGAAGCCAGACTCCCGTTGAATCAAGGAGAAGTAGGCTTGCAGGATCAAATCATGTTCTTTAGTGGAAAAATCCAACACTAAATCATCGGGATCTTCTAGCAGTTCGCGCAATGTATAGTCGTCACGAATATCCAGTAAGTCCAAGATGGATTTACCCACGGCATCATCGGGGTCGTGGTCCAGGAAGCTGCTAGCAGTCTCGTTAATGATGGTCACGTTACCGCGCCGATCGGTGGCAATAACCCCATCGGTCATGTGGGCCATGACGGAGTCGAGTCGCCGCCGTTCGGACTCGGTAGACTCTTGGGCCTCTTCCACCCGCACGGACAGGTTATTGACGGCGCTGGCCAGTTGGCCCAGTTCATCGTTCCCATACACGTGCACGTGGCCAGAGTAGTCCCCTCGAGCGATGCGCAACGTTTGTTTCTTCATTTCATCGATTGGCCGGGTTATAGCCCGGGAAATAATTATCGCCATGACCAGCCCCAAAATAATCGCCACAAACGTTGCCGATACGTAGATTAGCGTGATTTGATTGATATTTTGATAGACCGAGTCCAGACTGGACCGCATGTAAATAACCCCGACTAACTCGCTGTTATTTCCCTGGGTCCGAATCAACCGCGTAATCGTGGTGTAGTACCGACTATTATTCTGTGAATTATAGGTCGTCCGCACCACGTCACGATTGTTGTAGATGGCATTCTTAATGTTATTATCAGTGGTTTTCTGGCCCACGATTCCTTGGTTATCGACCTCATTGGTCCCACGGATGGTCCCCTTGTTGTCGATGACCCGAATCTGAGCGTTATTGGTATTGTTGATTTCCGACAGTGTCGACTTGATTTGTTTGTCACTCTTGGCGGCACTCGTCGTAGTCAACTCGTCAGACAGCCGATTGACAATGTAGGTCTGCACCACCTGTTGAGCCTTGAACGTGTTTAAGTTCTGGCGTTCCAACTGACGGACAAACACAGCGCCAACGATCTCCAGCGTTAAAAGTAGGAGTAGCGCGAAGACCAGCGCGATTTTAAAATGAATCGACTGGAAAAATTTTATTTTACTATTCACGAAGTCACATACTCCTCAATGCGAGATTTAGCGTTACCGCTAGGCTTGGTCGGAATCTGGGTTGCGCAGGTAATACCCGACACCCCGCCGTGTGACCAGCCAAGTTGGGTGGCTAGGGGCATCTTCAATCTTTTCACGGAGCCGCCGAACCGTCACGTCCACCGTCCGGACATCACCAAAGTAATCATAGCCCCAGACCGTTTGCAGCAAGTGTTCCCGGGTCATGACTTGGCCAATATGTTGGGCCAGGTAGTGGAGCAGTTCAAACTCGCGGTGCGTCAGATCAATGTTAGCGCCGCGCTTGGAGACGGAGTAGGCTTCGGGATGGATGGTTAAATCACCGATTTCAATGTCTTGGTTTTCCGGTTCTTCAGGTTGGGCGTGTGCCGCAGCGCTTTGCCGCCGCAGGTTAGCCTTGACCCGGGCCACCAATTCCCGGTTAGAGAATGGCTTGGTGACGTAATCATCGGCCCCAACTTCCAGCCCCACGACCTTATCCAGTTCAGAATCTTTGGCCGTGACCATGATGATTGGCATATCATGCTTTTTCCGGATAGACTTGGCAACTTCCAAGCCATCGAGCTTAGGTAACATCAAATCCAAAATAACCAGGTCCGGGTTCCCCTCTTCGACCTGTTGCACAGCGGCTTCGCCATCGTAGGCGACGTCCACTTCGTAACCTTCTTTTTCCAAATTAAACTTCATAATATCAGTAATTGGTTTTTCATCATCGACAACGAGAATTTTCTTAGGCATAGTAAAAATTTCCTCCTTAAGGGAAATACGAGCGATCCGATAATTGCAGGATTACCGGCAGGCCGGCCGTTGGGTGTCAAAATACCACCGACAACGGGGCCACAGCAGTTTATTTTCAGTTTTTTCATCGTTTAAAGTCAAGGAATATCGGCGCTCTTTTGTTGAACGCCTGGTGTTTTTAAGGGGCGCTGCCCGACCCGATAAGGTTCCGGTGTCGTTGAGAGCAACGCTAACTGAATTATAACACATCATGAAGTTTCTTTCAGTCCTAGTGTATCAAGGATTTAAGGTGATTTTAACCTGGTATTTCCCGGGAAATACTATAGCTTAGTTGACAAAATGTGAGATTTTGTCAACTAAGTTCATGAAAAACAATTGAAAGCCCCGTCCTATGCCGGCGAAGTAAGAGGTTCTTTACAATTTCAGGTCAAATCGATTACGGGTTAGGCTGCGCTTTTTTCTACCTTAAAAGTTAGCTTTGGTGTGATAACCCGTCGTATTTTCGTGATCGCCGACTGACCAACTACTCTAGTGAGCCAGCTAAAATAATTGGGTTCCCTCAGCTAACTTAATTGTCCCTTACTGGAAAAAGCCATCACCCACCAATCTGTCATCTTCTTCAATCAATTGATTTTTAAGTCGCTTCCGTTGCGGGTATCTCCTAATGATTACTTCCGAAATGCTGATTGCCACTTAAATTGGTCCATCTCAGTCAAAAACACCGGAATTTTCGCAAAATTCGGCCCTTTTCAAAAAAATCTAAAAAATTTTCAACTTTTTTTGCCACGTAAACCGACTTACTTGCCCTCGATTTACCCCGATTTTGAAAAAATTCCAAAAAACTCAAAAAACTTTTTCTCGGAATAAAAATACCTATAATCCGCATTAAACCGGGGATAAGTTTTCCTCACGTTTGATAAAATACCCAGTTTTTTTGAATAAAAATCAACTTTTTTCGGAAAAGGGGTTGCGCACCCTGCACCCGCATGATATGATAGTTCTCGTTGATATGGAAGACATACAACAGCAACAAATCAATCACATGGGCAGTTAGCTCAGCTGGCAGAGCAACGGACTCTTAATCCGTGGGTCCAGGGTTCGATCCCCTGACTGCCCATCACTTACTAATCAGCTTTCACGAGGTTAACTTCGTGGTTGCTGATTTTTTTGTATCATTGGGTAATAAATATCCGCTACATTTAATATCTATGCATAACGCCACCTGGCTTTTTCTCGCGCCGCTATCTATAGGAGGAAACGCTACGGAAATATGTCGAGGTGAGTCGTTTTGCAACAGCAAGAGAAGAAGAATCACATGTCTTATCGCGTCGTCGCCCTCATCATCGGGCTGGTCCTGAACGCCTTTGGAAACGCCCTGAGCGTCGCTGCCAATGCCGGTAGTGGGATTTGGACCGCGGCGGCCGTCAACATCGCCTACTGGATTCATGGCAACGTGGGGGTCATCCTCCTGATTGTTGGGATCTGCAGTGCCTTGTTGAACCAATTTCTGATTCACCAGGTCGACATCCCCCGCTTTGTTGGTGAGGTCGTCTTCATTTCCGGTTTCAGCTATTTCATTGATTTATTCGTGGCGATGTTTACCAAATGGGGAATTCCCGACCTGAACTTAGCCTGGCGCATGCTGCTGAGTATCTTGGGGGTTACCATCTTTGCCTGCTCAATTTCCATTTACCAGCGAGCCAATCTGATTATGCATCCCAACGATGACACCTCCAACATCCTGCGTTTCATGTACCTGGGTGGTCGCGCGACGGCGTCACAATTCGTCGACTTCATCCCACCGATCATTATGATTGCCGTCTGCTACGCGTTCACCCGGCAAATTTACTCCGTGAACGTAGGGACGCTTTACTCCATCCTCTTCAACGGCGTAATCATTGCGGCGTCTGACAAACATATCATGCCGCATCTATACCATAATTTTCGCGCCTCTCATTAATATTTGAACTCACGCCGCCAATCACACCTGATTGGCGGTTTTTTTGACAAATCATTTAATGACGCATACTGAATAATTTATTAAGTTTATTTATAAGACAATTTACTAGCTATTGCCGCTACTTTCCCGTATTCTAACAGGACAAGGGGGAAAACACACATGAACGATGCTACGCTGACTCACGAATTTTTGTTGCTAGAGGTCCTAAACGCCATCTGCGCCAAGACCAAAATCAAGCCCAGCGCCTTAATACTCCTGAACTTCCACTTCACAGATTCGCAATTGCAAGCCCTAGATACCTACTTATTTGATCACGCCTTCGGTCAGCAGGCCCTGTCCACGCAAGACGTCGCCCAAAAACTACACGAGATTCGTCCTAACATGACCGCTGCCGACTATTTCTTCATTGCCCAAGACCTCGTCGCCGCCTGGAAGCACGAGGAGCGTTACCATGGACTGAATTTTATTTAGACTACATATAGGGAGAAACGCGTCAAAAATTAGCCAATTGCTCACGCGCTCAATCGCATAACGACGTGTCTCAGTGAGAAATATCTACGTACAGCAGACAGAATTTTGGGCCACCCTCAGCGCTAACCTTCAGGGGTGGTGAAAATTGCACCACAAGCTTAACGTCAGTGACCAGAGGCAGGCCTGCTGTGTCGATAGTCCTTGTGGAGCGCTCTTCTCTACTTAGAGCATGGGCCAACCTTTGAGACCGCTTCGCAGGCGCAAAGTTGAGGTTTCAGCCTGAGAAAGCGGCCCCACAGCAGGGCGCTTTGAGCCCGCCGCCAGGAACGGCCTACAGAACACTGCATGCTAATCTTCACCAGCCATTACCCCCTAATTCAGTCTGGACAAGCGTTAACTGTGGGACTAAGCTTAGGTAATAAGCGGGTTGGACAGTTTAGTAACAAGGCATTTTAGTGACTGGTTCCATCCCCAGCTAATTTGGAGAGGAGTCGTTTCGTTTGCAAAAATCTGTCATCTTGCTAACGACCTGCTTAGCGCTCCTTGGCGGCGTTTCTGCTAGTGCGGCCACCAAGAACCCTACGCCGGCAAACAAGTACCGCTACGCCGCTAAGAAGGCGTCCTATTACAATAAATCAATCAGTGCCTACTACCGTTCCATCTGGACGGCGGCCCGCAAGTCCTGGAATAACTCTAAGGCCTTCAAATGGTCGACCACCAAGAATAAAAAGTCGCGCACGTTTACCACGAGTGTTGCCAAGAATTCCGGTATCTGGACCAACGCTACCGGGATGGCCTACAACGGCATGTCTTATGACAAGACCGGCCACCAGACCGGCGCGGCCATGTATCTTAACCGCACCGTTTTAAAAAAATACAAATACAATAAGAAACAACGCACCAACGTCGCTATTCACGAAATGGGCCACGCGCTGGGATTGAGCCACAACCAGTCTGGCTCCATCAGCGTAATGAATCCAGCCAACCGGGTGCATCCCCTGCGCAACGTCGATATCCGTGGTGCCAAGAAGGTCTACACGACCCCACTCAGTACGAAAAAAGTGCTGGCTTCCTCAGCCAAGCCCACACTGACCGTCGACCACCTCAAGGATTACTCCAATGGGATCTACGGGGTGGAAGCCATTCGTAAGGACGCCGGCACCATCGTGGAGGGCAAAATTACCAAGAGTGTCGCCCACCACAAGGCGCCCAAGAACTACTACACCACCCAAACGCTAAAGATCGATGAACATTTCAAGGGTCTCAGCGGGAAGTCCATCACCTTTACTCAGGGTGGCACTACGAAAATGGCCGTTACCGACAGCGAAGTGCTCCATCAGGGTGAAGAAGTCGTGGTCATGTTAGCCAAGAACGCGGCTGGTAACTATTACGTCATCAATGATGGCCAGGGCATGTTCGTCGACACCCACACCAGCAATGGTCATGAACTGTTCGAACACGTCTCAGACCACACCATTTATACCGAAGATATGTTGCATTAGGCAGCAAAGCCGTCGTCTCCAGCACAATACTCGAGACGACGGCTTTTTATGTAGAAAAATTTACTCACGATGGAAGTACCGCAGGCCAGCCTCAATCAGGTCGATCACTGCGAACAACCCAATGAAGCCCACGATGGCCTCCAGGAAGAACCGACCGTAATCGACCCAGAACAGTTCCCCTAACGTCACCAGGTCGACGGCCCCTTTGACCAGGAAGACCGGTACCAATAAGAACAGAAATATTTCGAATAGATCCACCGTCTGTGCAACTTGGTCCATAAATAATTTGTGAAAATGCATTCCCGTACCTCCTCCGACAATGACCAACCACCACCCCCAACTTCACGCCAACAGCGTTTCCCCAAAGTTAAGTGGTGGAATAGTTCTTGCCACTCATCATACGACAGTTTAATCAGTGAACGCCACCCTTTCGGCAAAACAAAAAGCAGCCGGTCCGCTAAAGTGCGGAGCGACTGCTTTTCTAGAGGTCGAAAATTTGAGGTTAGTCGGTGAGCCCTGTCTCACGGGGCAAGCACTCACTGATTAGTTTGTTTAAATCGGTATTATCCTTTGCCTTCTGGCCAAATAGAATGGACCGGAACGCACTACTGACCATTACTCACGGAATCACGGGGCTAAAACCGTGTCAGCCGCAGGGCTGGTGAAAATGGGCTCAGCCGTGGGAGTTGCCTTAGCGGTTTCACCGCTTAGGGAACTGCTATCTTTGAGACGTGAACTTCGGCTCAAAGTAAGTCTGAAGACCGTTTCTCAGGCTTCAGACGGGCGCCCACAGCGCCACGGCCCATTTTCACCAGCCCGGAGGCGCCATCAGCGACTAGTTTAACCCGTTATTTCCAGTAAGCGTACTTGTATTGCGCGTCGCTCATCATGGTGTACTTCAACCCGCCAACGGACTTGGAAACCAGGTGCGCCTTGGCTTGTTGGTACAGAGGGACTAAGCCGGCTTGCTTGGTCACGTAGGTATCGGCTTGCTTCAACAGGTCCCACCGTTGTTGCGTAGTGTGGCTGGCCGTATCGTCAACTTGCTTCATTAAATTAGTGAAGTGAGTGTTATCCCATTTAGTAAAGTTCACGGAACTGGTCCCATCAGCCATTTGTAAGAAGTCGGCTGGGTCCCGCCAATCCGTGGTCCACCCGTCGAGGTCGATATCGAAGTTACCGGCCGCACCCTTGGCAATCTGTTGGGCCAATGGCATTGACTTGATGGTGATGCTCAGACCTGGCATGTACTTCTGCGCCTGTTGTTGCAGGTATTGGGCCACGTGCTTTTGTTCATCCGTGTCGGCGGTCAGGAGTTCCAAATTGGCCTTCTTGATGCCGAGTTCCTTCTTCGCTTGGTTCCACAATTCGGTGGCCTTCTTCGGGTTGTAACTCAAGAGGTTACCCACATCTTCGGAGAAGTCCTTGCCCGTGGTTGGGTCATTCCCATCGCCCGAAGGAATCAGGCTCTTGGCAGCTGCGGAACCATCTTGCAGAACGTTCTTGGTCAGGGCGTTCCGGTCGACCACGTAGGAGAAGGCTTGACGAACCTTGGTATTGTGCGTCACGGTCTTCTTATCGTTAAATTCCAGGAACCGCATCGAACTGTTCAGCGTCGTGTTCATTTCTGGGTTGTTGGCATTTTGCTTGATGTATTGCCCGGAAAGCACGGTTTCTTGAACCTTGCCAGACTTGAACAGGCTAGCTGACGTGCCCGGATCCTTAACGACTTGCACGTTGACCTTGGAAATCTTCACGTTCTTGGCATTCCAATAATGCGGGTTCTTAACGTAAGACCAGCTGTCAGCCGCGCCACTCCAGCCAACCAGCTTGTAAGGCCCTTCGGAGAGCGTCTTTTCAGCGCTGGTCCCGTACTTACTACCATATTTATTGAACAGGCTGGTCTTCATTGGATACGCCGCCGTGGCTAAGATATCTGGCAACCAGGGTTGTGGCTTGGACAGCGTCAACTGTAACGTGCTCTTGTCCAAGGCCTTGGCACCCAAAGCGGATGGGGCTTTCTTCCCAGCCTGAACGGCATCATAATTCTTTAAGTATTTGAGCTTGTTGGCTACCTGAGACTTGGACTTCGGATTGACCTGCCAATCAAAGGAGGTCACGAAGTCTTGTGCCGTCACAGGATCGCCGTTCGCCCATTTTGCAGCCTTTTTGATCTTAAACGTATAAACGGTGCCATTTTTCGTGGGCTTAACCACTTTTTCAGCAATCCCGGCGATGACCTTACCGTTTTTATCCAACGTGTACAGACCTTCTTCAGTCTGGGCAATCAAACTAGAACTGTTACTGTCACCCGAAATGGCGGGGTCAGCCGTGGCGGGATTCCCCACCATGGTAACGCTCAACGCCTTATCTGCTTTGTCTGCGCTCGTCTGTGCTGCAGTTGACCCACACCCGGCCAACGCCGCGACTGCCAATAACCCAAAACCTAATCCCATTAATTTCTTCATATAATCGACCCCTCATTTTGTTTGTCTGAACGAAAAAAATCGCCCGTCCTCGTTAACCACCTCTGGCTAACAAGGGCGAACGATTCGCGGTACCACCTTGTTTTATCTCTCACAGTGCATTTCACACCCGTGCGGTAATGGGCACGACCCAGGCCCGGCTACTTGATTCACCGCGCCGACCTCCAGATGCGCTTCACCCCGACCGTTTGATCCGGCTTGCATCGACCCGGACTCGCTGAACAAACGGTGAAGGGCTACTCTTCTGGGCAACGTCTTCTTGATTGATACTAAATCTATCATCATCCATTTTAAATGTCAATTCTTTTATAAACATTCATTTCTTTGCATATTTTCTGAATAATTGGCAAAAAAAAGACCAAACCCGCGTCGCCGTAGGTTGGCCCTTTTGTATATTCTGATTAAGAAACCGTTATTTTACCACTAAACTTTTTATTTATTCATATCTTGTTGCCGATGACCTGGTTGTGAAACAGTCGTTGTTTGGCGGCTAACGGTCTTCCCCGCTTGACTAGTCGTTGTCTGTGTCTTGACCGCAACGTGCCCCTTACCCGTTGTGTCGAGTTGCACCGCAGTTTGGCCAGACGTCGGTTGAACGACCGAATCCGTCACAGTTGAGCTGTTTTGCGGTACCTGACTGAAGAGCAAGCCCCCAGCAACCAGGCCCAGCATAACGCCGCTGATTCCCCTGAATTTTTTTGTCATGTGCTTTCCCCTGATTTCCCTTTAGTACAGATAACTTCCTCTGCGTTAATTATACACCAAAAGGTCAAGCAGTTTACTTATAAGTTTCCACATTCTGTTGGTTGGCGTGAATCACGACCCCATTTAACCCCAGAATCAACAGATTGGCGACCGCCGCAATGATAAATAGCAGCGTGTAGGAGCCATGGTCGATCACCAGACCGCCAAAGAGTGGGCCAAATGCCTTCCCCACGTTGGCCCACGCATTGGCCATGCCTTGGTATTTTCCCTTGACCGCGTGGGGCGTTAACCCGTTAATAATCGCTGGAATGGCCGGAAACGCCGTGGCCTCACCCATCGTCAGGATGACCATGGCAATCACAAAATGCAGGTAGTCCTTGGCAAAGATGAGTGTGACAAACGACAGCGCCACGAAGAAAATTCCGGCGTAGACCTGGAGATACAGATTGCTGAAGAAGTTGGCCAGCCAATTTAACAGCGCCTGGAACACCACGATCAGGCCGGCGTTAATCGTCCACAACAGGCTGTACTCACGCATCGGAATGCCCATCCCCGTCATGTAAACGGACAGGTTGGACACCCACTGCTCATACATCACCCAGATAATGATCAAGGAGATAAAAAATGTCGCCATGATGCGACGATTGGGCAAGGCAATGGTGACGTCCTGGGCCTGCTTGGTCACTACCTGCCGTTGCATCACGGCCGGCGCGTGGTAGCAGGTCAGCACGACCGTGAAGAAGCAGACGAACAGGCTAAACGCAATCACGAAGAGGAGCGTCACGCTGGTACTATAGACAAAGCCGACCAGCGCCGTCCCCAGCACCACCCCCAGATTTTGCGCGAAGTAGAGCATGTTGAAGATGTAGCGCCCGTCGCGACTGTGAATCGTGGTCCCCAGGGAGTTGACCATCGTCAGCGTCCAGCCGGAAGCCAATCCCAAGAAGACCAGCGCAATCGGAAACGCCGGCCAGCCATGGCTAAAGATCAGCGTTCCCAAGGTGACTAGCGACACGCTGATGCCTCCTAGCGTGAGGTAATACGGATTCAACCGGTCAAACAATCGGCCCCCAATCACACTCCCCACCACGTTCGCGGAAGAGTATAACAGTAAAATAATCCCGACCTCGGTCAACGATGCCCCCAGTCGGTTGTGCATGTAAATCGTGGTCAACGGCCAAATAAAACTCATACCGATGCTGCTGAATAAGGCCCCCAGCAGTAACCACCGCAAGCGAATCTCGCGCATAAGCCGCCTTCTTTCAAAGATTAAAATTCAATTAGATTAATTCTAGCATACGCTTTGCAGAAAATGAAGCTGGCACGGGTTAATCTGGTTGTTACCCTTGTATCCGGGATGGTGAAAACAGGAGTGGCAACGTTCGTTCCCGCCGGTGGGCTCAAGATGACCTGCTGTGGGGACCGGTTCCGGCCTGAGAAGCGGGCCGCGGCCGCCACCTTGCCTTGAAACCTCGCTGAAGTTCGCGAGTTTCCAAGGTCATCCCGTGCTCTAAACTGAGAAAATCACTCAGTTAAGACCACCGACACAGCTGGCCATCTTGGCCCACCTCTGGTCACTGACATTGACCACCCATTTTCACCATCCCTACGGCTGACACGCGTTTAGCCCGCACGCGCCAGCCTCATTTTCAGGCTGCCTTTCCAGTGTATTTAACTCATTTATCTCTTCCCGACAGGTAATTACTAGCCCCATAAACAGCGCCGTCCCAAGGACAATACTCACTCGCCAATTAATTGTTTTTCCTTCATATTTCTCGTACACTGAATGCAAAGGAGTGATCCGACATGACCGTTTTATTTATCAATGGGAGTCCCCGACTACACGGCAATACCGTGGCCTTAGGCGAACGCTTTTTACAGGATATTCCCCACGACACCATAAACCTGGCCGAACATCAACTGAACTTTGTCCACGACCAGCGGGACACCGATCAGCCACAACAGGATTTGACCGATGATTATGAACAGCTCATGACCACCTTTGCCCAGGCCGACGACATTGTCTTGGGCACGCCGGTTTACTGGTACAGCATGACCGGCCAGCTCAAGGTCTTCATGGATCGCTGGTTTGACAGCTATACCAACGACTTTGACTTCAGTCACAAGCGCGTCTACCTCCTAGTCGTGGGCGCCGACGAGCCACAAACCAAGGCACTGGGCATCACCCAGGCCGTTCAGCATTCCTGCGAATGGTTGAAAATGAGTTTCGAAGGTACGGCCACCGTAACGGCGGATGGGCCCGACGATGTCCGGAACATGTCCGATATGCCTAGCAGCTTCTGGCAGCTCGGCGGCCGGCTCCGCGCTAACGAAAACGCGTAACGGTTAATTCTGATTCGACGCAATTTTAATAATGTTTCATGTGAAACATTCCAAAACTGAACTAACGACAAAAATCCCGATATACCGCCATTTCTGGTTGGTATATCGGGATTTGTTTTTTTTGCTTAGATGGTATCTTCCTCCATAATCAAACCGGAATAACGTTCCCACTGATTACCTTTCAATACAAAACATCAATAACGCCCAGTCCACTTCGCGAGCGGTGGTTGCCCCGAACCAGTATCAGCCGCAGGGCTGGTGAAAATGGGCTAAGCCGTGGGAGTTGCCTTAGCGGGTTTCCCGCTTAGGCAACTGCTATCTTTGAGACGTGAACTTCGGCTCAAAGTAAGTCCGGAGACCGCCTCCCAGGCTTCGGACGCGCGCCCACAGCGTCACGGCCCATTTTCACCAGCCCGGAGGCGCGGAACCCAAATTCAGAGCACAAAAAACCACCGCTCGGGGAAAGCGATGGTCATCGGAGTAGGGGTAACGTCACTATTATAAGAATGACGTTAACTATTTTTTCATTATTCCAGGGGAGGAGGAGTACATGAAAAAAGATTGTTAATCTTTGGTAGAAGCAACCGATTGGTTAACTTCTATGCTTCATATACTAATGGGAAAATATGATGAAACTGTGAACTTTCTGGCACACTCTTATGAATTTTAACCTACTTGACGATGTTACTGGGTAAATCCTTAGGGGCGCAAGGGATTTGATGGTCAACTACTTTTGGTGTTTTTCACGAATACCACGTTCCGTGGGGGACGAATTTTGTCGTTTATACACATATCCTTGCATTTATTCATCAAGGCAGCAAAAAAGGCTACAGACACGACTGTCCGCAACCTTTCAAAACACTATTCCTATTGATCCGGCGTGTACGCCACTGACGAGAACTTGTTAAACGACTTCACGAATAACAGTTTAACGGTCCCCCGTGGACCCGACCGGTTCTTTTCAATAATGACTTCAACTTCCCCGACATCTTGGTCACCCTCGTCACGAGGATCACTGTCGTTGCCGCCACCGTCTTCGTCGCCGTCCCGCTCATAATAGTCATCACGATACAGGAACGAAACGATATCGGCATCTTGTTCGATTGACCCAGATTCACGGATATCGGACAGCACGGGCCGCTTGTCTTGCCGCTGTTCCACGCCCCGAGAGAGCTGGGACAACGCAATGACGGGCACGTGCAATTCCTTGGCCAATTTTTTCAGTTGCCGTGAAATATCGGAAACTTCTTGTTGCCGACTTTCATGGTTGGTCCCTTCAATCAGCTGAAGGTAATCGATCACAATCAAGCCCAGATTCCCTTTTTCCTTAGCCAGCCGCCGACACTTGGCCCGAATTTCTGTAATCTTGTTTCCGGCGGTATCGTCGATGTAAATGCTGGCCTTGGCCAGACTACCCATCGCAACGATGAGGTTTTGCCATTCTTCCTCGGACAGTTGTCCCGTCCGCAGATGATTGGCGTCGATGGAACCTTCTGCACAGAGCATCCGGTTGACCAACGATTCGGCACTCATTTCCAAACTGAAAATAGCGACGGTCTTGTCGGTCTTGGTCCCCACGTTTTGCGCAATGTTCAGGGCAAAGGCGGTCTTCCCGACGGCTGGTCGGGCGGCTAGAATCATCAATTCATCGTCGTGCAGACCGGTCGTCATCTTGTCCAGCTCGGCATAACCGGTCGAGAGCCCCGTGATGACATCCCCCTGCTCGGACAATTTGTTAATCTCTTCAAAGGAACTGTTCAGCACGTCACGAATTGGCTTGAATCCCGTTTGATTCCGGGTCTCCGCCACACTCATGATGTCCTTTTCGGCGTTGTCTAACATGTCGGCAACGTCTTCATCCTGCTGGTAACCCTGGGTGACAATGTTCGTGGCCGTTTGAATCAGGCGGCGCACGATGGCCTTTTCCTGAACGATCTTCGCGTAGTAGGTCGCGTTGGCTGCGGTCGGCACGGACCCTGCCAGTTCGGCAATGTAGGTCACGCCACCGACGTCATCCAGCTCGTTTTTAGACGTTAACCGGTCGGTAATCGTGACCACATCAATGGCCTCGTCCCGGTCGTTTAAATCCATCATCGCTTGGAAAATAATCTGGTGTTCCCGGCGGTAAAAGTCCTCTGGGGCCAGGTATTCCAGCGCATCCACCAACGCGTCGGCACTCAAAAAAATCGCCCCGAGGACGGCCTTTTCGGCTTCGAGGTTCTGTGGTGGTGTGTGATCTGTTAGAACGTTATTATCCATGCTTAGTATTTACCTCTTTAAGAAAATCCCCGACATAAACTAGAGTTCCATTTTACCATGGAATGCGAGAAGTCGGTGGATTTTAGCGTGGCTTTTTTCGGCGAATTCTACGGACCCGGAGACACCTGCGGTAACGCCACGTTAAAAATTAAAATCCGGTAGATTTGAAAATCCACGATAGACGTCCCGGTGTCCTCATGGAAAAAGCCCGTGTAACGCTGTGGGTAAATCGTATAGGTCGGAAAGGCCCATTTACCAATAGCCGTTCCCGATAAAATGGTCGCACTATCCGGATCATACTTGGGATGGCAAGACACCGCCACGGCTGGCTCAGCGTCGGTCAAAATGGCAAATCGCACCGCCAAACTAGGACTGGTCGACAGCAACAGCATGACCGCCACCACGATCTCGATTATTTTGCGAGCAAGTCCAATTTTGTGCCAATGCGCTTTTAATTTCGTGAGCATCTGGCAATCACCCCTTCGTAGTCGAGCGGCGCGGTAGCCACGTGACGGCCGCCGTCAGCGCCACCAAAACTAGGTAGTTGATGCCAATCACCCCGAAGTCATCGAACCAATGGTCAAATATCATCATCGCAATGATTCCGACAATTGCCGCAACCAGGCCGAAAATTTTCAACTTGCGGGACACCAAGCTAACGGTCACCACCAGTGCGCCGACCACCCAAAATCCCAAGGGGACATTGCTGATGGCGGGGCTATCGTGAAAATCAATGGCCTGCGCATTCCACGCAAAATAAAAACCCAAATACGCCGTAAACAAAATGCCATAAACACCAATAAGACTAGTGACTATTTTTCTGAGCATACTAACAACTTCCTTCTCCGAATCGGCTAGCTATCCACCGATTCCACTCCTGAAAAAAAGGCCACCCAAACAGGTGACCTTTCATCGACTTTCAATTAAATAATCGCTTATTTTTGCTTAGCGACCACGTGTACCCGAATCTTAGCCGTCACATCACTGTGTAGCTTAACGGGCACGTTGGTGAAACCCAGCGTCCGAATCGGTTCTGGGAGTTCAACTTTACGCTTATCAATCTTTAAATCAAATTGCTTTTGCAAGGCTTGAACAATTTGCTTGCTAGGAATTGACCCGAATAACCGGTCGTCTTCCCCAGCCTTCGCCACGATTTCAACGACCGTCTTGTCGGCCTCTAACCGCTTTTGCAAGTCGCGCGCTTCGGCCAAATCTTCGGCCTCACGGCGTTGTTCCGCTTTACGTTCGGCACTTAACTGACTCATGGCGGATTGGTTGGCTTCCTTAGCCAGCCCCCGTTTGATCAGGAAGTTTTGGGCATAGCCATCGGGAACATTCTTGATTTCCCCGCGCTTGCCTTTACCGCGAACGTCTTTGACAAAAATAACTTTCACGTCGTTCACTCCTCACTTATTACATATCTAATAATTATCCTACGCTACCTACTGGCGAGAAGCAATTAACTAAGTCGTTGCTGGCTCGGGTTCATCTGCATGGGTCAGGATATCTAACAGTTGTTGCTTGACCTCGGCCACCGTCTTATCAGCGATCTGGGTCGCCGCATTGGACAAATGACCGCCACCGCCCATGGCTTCCATGGTCAGCTGCACGTTGATTTCACCCAGCGAACGGGCAGAAATCCCCACGCGACCGTCTGCACGACGGGTAATCACGAACGAGGCATCCACGCCGGACATGTTCAGCAGGTCATCGGCCGCCTGCGCCGCGGTCACGGGATCGTAGGTTTGATCCTCTTCACCCGTGATCAGGGCCATGTCCTCGTTCACGAACTCAACCATTTCGATCAAATGATTGCGTTGCAGGTAACTATCGACGTTTTCCTTCATATACTGTTGCATCTCAATGGCGTCGGCTCCGGCAGACCGCAAGTAACTGGCGGCGTCAAACGTCCGGGTCCCGGTCCGCAACGAGAAGTGCTTGGTATCCACGAAGATCCCGGTCAACATCGCCGTGGCTTCCAGCTTGTTGATAGGCTCCCCTTCTTGTGATTGATACTCAAACATTTCGGTGATCAACTCACAAGTTGAGCTGGCGTACGGTTCAATGTAGACCAGTAAGGGGTTCTCGGGAAATTCTTCGCCCCGCCGGTGATGGTCAATGATCATCACGCGGTTCTCCAGGCGCTTGTACAGGTCAGCCGTGATGGAAATGGACGGCTTGGAATGGTCGACCATCAAGAGCATGCTCTGGTCGGTCGCCTTTTCCAGCGCCTCTTCTGGTGAAATGATGGCCGCATCCACGTCCGGATAGGCTTTCAAATTATCCAGCAAGCGCTGCACGTCGGAGTGGACGGTTTCCTTGTCGAGGACGATCCAACAGGTCTTGTTGTTCATCTTGGCAATCCGTCGAATCCCCAGGCAGGCCCCCAACGAATCCATATCCGGTTGGGTATGGCCTTGGACGAAGATCTGGTCGGATTCGTTCATCAGCTCTTGCAGGGCTTGTGAAATCATCCGTGCCCGGACCCGCGTCCGTTTCTCCATCGGGTTGGTCTTCCCACCATAGTAGCGGGCTTCTTGGTCGGCGGCCTTGACGACAACTTGGTCGCCACCCCGGCCGAGCGCCAGGTCCAGGTTACTCTGGGCTTGGTCGGCCAGCTTGTTCAGGTTGGCGTCGCCGTACGCAATCCCCATACTCAGGGTCAGCGGGAAATTTTGCTTGGACGTGCTCTCCCGAATGGTATCGAGAATTTTAAATTTATCCGCTTCGATGGCCGCCAACGACTTGGCGTAGGCCAGCACGAAGTAGTGGTCGTCGTCCAGCTGCTTGAGGTACATGTCAAACTGTTGAACCCAGGCCGATAACTCATTGGTCACGTAATTTCGCAGGTTGGAAATGTCTTGGTCGGTCATTGATTGCGTCACTTCATCATAGTTATCCAAGAAGACTTGGCCGATGGCAATTTTCTCGTCGTCGTACTGTTCCTGAATCAACTGATAATGGGTGATATCGTAGAGGTAGACCGCGTGAAAATCCGGTTGGACATACAGCGTAAAGCGGTAGTCGCGCCAGCTCACGGTGGTCATGGTCTGCGGTGGCGTCGTCGCCACGAGCTTGGCCAGGTCAGCATCCACGTCGCTTAACGTGCGGTTCAACACGTCCGTATCACCAAAGTAGTGCTGCAGATACGGGTTGACCCACTCAATCTGATCCGTGTCACCCAGAATCATGACACCAGGCGGCATCCGAATCAGCGCTTCCTGCTCGCCCTGTTGAATCCGAAACGACAGGTCGGATATGTACTGGGTGGTGTCCGCGCCGATTTCTGCCATGGTATTGAACAGAAATAGCGTGGCCACCCCCACCAGCACCAGAATCACGATCCCGAAGATCCAGTTCAACAGGAACGACAACACGATACCCAGAATGGCCAAGACCGCCGTTAGTACCGCGATTCCCCGTAGGCGCCGATTCTGCAAAAACTCGGGCACGTTGTCTCGTGAAAATATTTTATTCATACTTGCTCCTCATCTGTTTCATCTTAAAAAGTTATGGTTACCCGCATCATTTTGACGCGGTCAGAAAGTTACAAATAATACCCTTATTTTATCACACTTCGGGGTCAGTACAAAACAACGGTCTTGGATGAAACCCCGGCATGGCGGCGTTGGGTTCGGATTCTTAGGGAGGGTGAAAAGTCGTTCTGGGCTTGGTGTTTCATGGGAACCAGGGCGTTTGGCTAATTGTGTGGGGGAATGCGGCGGTTCTGGGATGCGGGGCCGTTGGCGGCTGTGACAAATTGTCTGATGATGACTGAGATTAGGTATTTATTGGTGTAGTTATTTTAATTTTATACGAGAGACTATTCTACCTAACAATTTCTTATCTTTTCAATCATGGCAACTCTATTGTTGTTCATTACACCCCCGTTGTATAAGCATATTTGTATTAGAATTAAGATTCTTATCACGAGCCATTCGCTAAATTTATCATCGGTAAATTCAGCCACACACATTAAACCATTTGTGCGATTTTCTTTAGGAAACCTCTTGTCAACATGCTATACTTACCACGAGTGACGAATCAGCTAATTAGATTGGTTGGGGGGAGATTGTCATGGCAACGCCTGTTCATTACCAACACTTATTCTGGGCAAGTCTCACGACCCTCACCCTACTCTGCGGAATGCCAGTCATCTTCCCCAGTCCCGTGCTAGCCGCTGAAACGCACCCAACCGTAACGGTGCCTAGTCCCAGCCACGCCGATCAGGACCCCGTCGCCTTTGCGGACCCTAATTTAGAAGTGCTAGTTGCCAAAGCCTTCAACACTGGGGGCCGCCCCGTCACGTATGGGGATATCCGCCACTACCGCGGCGTTCAACCGGATATCAGTGACTATACAAATTCTCTAGTCGCTACCTCGCTAGCAGGCCTTGAAAGTCTACGCGAATTACCCACCGGCATTGGCGTCACCATTCAGTTTGATGTTGCTAAACACGTCTCCTGGGCGCCACTGGCTGGGGTGCCGGTCTCGGGCAGTCTGACGGTTTTTCAGGATGGCATGCACAACACCGATTTCACCGCCCTCAATCAGATAAACATTCTGGAGGACCCGTCGACCTTCCCCCGTCAACTGTGTCTCACCGGGATTAGCGGCTATACGAACTATGCCGGATTGACTGACGCGGACATTCACCTGCTAGACCCCCTTCTTAGCAAATTTAGCAGTCTAAAATATCACAACCAGGATGGTCGCACAAACCTGACCATCAGTAATCAGCGAGTCACTGACTTTTCCTATTTCAGAAAATTTGGCAAGGTCAATGTCCTGGGCATCGGCCAGTATGTCGACTTCAAACAGAAAGTCACCTACATTGATCCCGCCACCTTCACCTCTGACACGACCGTCCGTCTACCGGCGCGGGTCAAGGGACTTGACGGCGAACCTGTCCAAAATAGCCTGAAGGTTTACAACAACATATCCAAGACCCTGACCCTGGACGGCACGGATGCGCTGGTGAGTGGCATCTATCCCAAGACCAAGTGGCTCATCATCATGCCTAAGCATACATACGCCAATTATTCTGAAGCGGCCCCAATCGACTACCCCGATGGCAGCATTCTCCTGACCGACAGTCTCCAATATTACCGGTTGAAATGGGCGAAGGCTCCTGTTCCAGCCAAGCCGTCCCCAAAACCAGGGTTCGCACCTAAGTCACCAGTTAACCCCATCTCAACGGCACACGCCAATACGGCCAGTCACCCTCAGCCACCACGGAAAGAGGCCGCCGCCAAGCAACATCCCCAGCATTTCCAGCCTCGGGTCGTCTACGCCCTTAAGTCGCTCTACCTCTACCGCCACGCAACCTTTCGGGTTAAGGAGCGCCAAGCCAGATACGCGCAACAACCGCGGGCTAATCGGCCCCTATTTATCATTATTGGTGAAACCAAATCTCACGCCGGCCGTCGTCGTTATCGTGTGCGGGACATCAATCATGAGAGTCGCACGGACGGGCAAATGGGCTACATCACGGCCAGCACTGGCTACGTGACGGCAGCTTACTATCGAACGGCGCCCCGCCAGATTACGGTGATTGATCCGGCCGGGGTCGATGCGCACACACAACCCCATCTGACGACCGCCAATCCGGTCACTCACTATGCCCAGGGGAGCGTCCTCAAGGTGGTCGCCATCCAGCACCGCCACCTCACGACGCGCTTGCAGCTCACCAATGGCACTTACATAACGGCCAATCGTCAGCTCATCCGGGCCGGGAAACTCGTATCACCCACGCACATTCAGACCAAAACTCGGGTGACCCGTTACGGCACGGCGAATCTCACAGAGCGGCGGCAAACCTACCGACCCGACCAGCGGCTAAGGGTTCTGGGCTGGGCCTACGCGCACCCCCACGACCTAAGTCAGCCTAGTCCACGGCGCTACCGCGTCCCAGGTGGCTACGTGACCGCGAATCCACGAGCGGTGCGGGTGATTGATTAGCGTAAACAAGTGCTTGACCTTGACGTAACGGCAACCTCTATAGTAGGTTTTAAGCAAGAAAAGGAGGTGGTCGCATGACCTACAGTATTCAAGCCCTCAGCCAGCTCGCTGGTGTGAGTCCGCGCACGTTGCGCTACTATGATCAAATTGGCCTATTGCCAGCCCAACGCAATCCCACGAACGGGTACCGCGAATACTCAGAGACCGCCGTGGACCAGCTACAAGTGATTCGTTATTTCCAAACCTTTGGCTTTCAGCTCACCGCGATTCAAGACTTGTTGACCCAGCCTAAAGCGGTACAAACGGCCGCCTTAGCCGACCAACGCCAACGTTTAGCGGATGAACGCGACCACCTGACGACCTTGCTAAATACCCTAGACCGCACCCTAGCGGCTAGAAATGGAGGCCCCCAAATGACCAATGCAGAAAAATTTAGTGCCTTTAAGAAAGAACAATTAGACCAGAACGACCGACAATTTGGCACGGAGGTTCGACACCGTTATGGCGCCGAGAGCTTTGCCGCTAGCCAACAGAAATTTGCCAATCTAAGCGAAGCCGATTACCAGCAAATGCAGGCCACCGAGCAGGCACTTTTCCAAGCGCTCCGCACGGTGACCCGCAGTGGTGACTTAGCTAGTGAAGCCGCCCAACAAGTCTTTCAACTACACCGGCAATGGTTGTGTTTCACGTGGAACAATTACACCGCAGAAGCTCACCGCGGCCTGGCTCAAATGTACGCCGCCGATAGCCGATTTGCGGACTACTACAACGATCACGTTGGGCTACCCGACGCCGCGCAAACACTGATTGCCGTGATTACACGGTACGCCAAATAGCTAGAACTCAAAACGACTGACACCACCCACCAAAGGGCCCGGTATCAGTCGTTTTTGCTTACTTATTGGGGTCCTTGATCTGACTCCACTTCATCACGTGCAGCATCCAGGAAATCCCGTACTTATCCGTGAAATGGCCCATCTTGCCACCCCAGAATTGCTCGGCAAACGGCATATCAATGGTGACCTGACCGCTGGCCTGTAGGTGTTGGTAAAAGTCCTCGGCCGCCTGAACGCTGGCAGCATCGTCCCCATCGATGTCTAAAATCATATCAACCTGATTGGACGACTGGACCGGGCCACGGAAACTATCCGCCACTTGAAAGCTCATCCCTAAGACGGTAAAACCGCCATGGATGGTCATGTCATCTAGATCAGCCTCAGCCGGCAGGTGAAATTGTTGCGCCTGCTCGGGTTGGGGGCTGAATCGGTACACGTCAGTCGCACCGAACACGTCTTGGTAATAGGCCAACGCCTCCTTGGCATTTTCAAACGCAAAACTGGGAATCAAACGGGATTGCATGGACAACCATCTCCTCAATTTAGATAGCCTAAGTGTACCAATCACTGGCAAAAACCGGTAGTGATTAGGCTTGATTATTTGGTCGCAACACGATAGGTGGTTGACCATATTTTTTCGACGCCGTTATTTCTATAAACACCCGCAGAAATCGGTTGCCTCCGTCACAACTCTTTGCCAATTTTCCGTTGACATTCAGCAAATTCCTGCTAAACTAGCAATTATTAACAATTGATTAGAAAATTAAAAAGTGATGATGAAGACTAGTAACGTCCTTGGTCCTTGTTAGCGAGCCCGGTTAAGTGCAAGCGGGTCAAGGCTGACGACGCGAACTCCCTTCTGAACTGTCAGCTGAAATTTAGTAAGCCCGACCGGTGGCAACCGTTATCCCTGCAGTGAATCGCGACCTGGCTGGCCCACCGGACCTAGCTGATGGTCACCAGCCTCTAGGAGTGTCGCCGTTCACGTTCGAGTAAAAATTAAGGTGGTACCGTGCGACAGCGCCCTTACGGAGAAGTTCTTTCCGTAGGGGCGCTTTTTGTATCCACCACTATTTCTAAGCAATTGAAACTAGGAGGGTGTTTCACATGAAACATTTTGCAGCGCTAATTCCCGTCACCATGCTGGTGGCCATGACCTTGAGCGCCTGTGGCAACAGTGCCGCGGGTCAAACCAATAAGAATAAAATCTTGAACGTCACCTTAGCTGATGAACCGGCCACCGTCGACCCCAACAAGGATACCGACACCAACAGTGCCAGCGTCATCTTTCAAACGATGGAAGGTCTCTACACCTATAGCCGCAACAATAAGATTATCCCTGGGGTGGCCACCAAGATTGTCACGCCCACGAATCACGGCAAGACCTATACGTTTACCCTGAAGAAGACGGCCAAATGGGCCAATGGCCAGCCCGTCACCGCCCAGGACTTTGTGACCTCACTCCAACGCATGGCGGACCCCAAGACCAAAGCCCAGTACGCGAGCCTCCTGTCGGCGTTTAAAAATTACAACGCTATTCAACACAGTCAGGTCGCCCCATCCAAGCTGGGGATCACCGCCCTCAGCAAAACTAAGCTCCGCATCCAGTTAACCAAGGCCGTTCCCTACTTCAACGACCTGCTTGCCAGCAAGTATTATCCGTTGAACACCGCCGCCGTGACCAAATACGGCAGTAAGTATGGAACCAGCGCCACCACGGCCGTCGCCAATGGCCCCTACAAGCTGGTCGGCTGGACTGGCAGCAATTCGACCTGGCACTACGTAAAGAATTCCCACTATTGGAACGCCAAGAACGTTAAAATCAAGCGCGTTAAGGTCGCCGTAACTAAGGACGAAACGACGGCCGCTAACCTATTCAAGGCGGGCAAGGTCCAAGAAACCACGGTCAGTGGCGAGTACGTCCGGGCCAATAGCAATGAAAAACAGCTCCACACCCACCTGCAGGGCCGCATGAACCTGTTGTATTTCAACCACAAAAAGGCCGTCACCGACTCCGAAAATCTGCGGCAGGCCGTTTCCTACATCGTCGACCGCAATCAGTTGACCAGTCAGGTGCTCCAAGACGGGTCCAAGCCCGCTCTGAGTGCCATTCCACGTGGCGACCAAATCAATCCTAAGACGGGTGGCGATATGGCCACCGAAACCGGCAACCTGCTCCCCCATGACATCGCCAAGGCCAAGGGCTACTGGCAGAAATACCTGAAGGAGACCGGCAAGTCCACCGCCACTATTAGCATCTTGACCGACGACAGCGACGACGATAAAAAGATTGGCACCTACCTGCAATCCGTGATGGAAAAGCACTTCAAGGGACTGACCGTGAAAACGACCGCGCTGCCCCACGCCCAACACGTGGCCCGCGACTTCTCCGGCGACTTTGACATCAACCTGATTGGCTGGTCGACCAACTGGCTGGACGCGTCGGACTACCTGGATTTGGCGGCCAAGGACAACTCCGTCAACTTCACCCACTGGAATGACCCAACCTACAACCAGATTCTGACGACCGCGGAAAATAAGACGGGCCAGGCCCGCTACAACGGTTTGGTCACCGCCAACAAATACCTAATGAGCGTCAAGGGCTACGTCCCTCTGTACCAACCGTCAGAGGCCAAACTGATCAGCGACAAGGTCGGCGGCTTGACGTACTCATTGATCAACGACGCCCAGTATCAGTATGCTTACTGGAAGTAGAGTGCGGAACAAGGCGCTAAGACCCTGAGCATTAGGGAGGCCAAGGGCTTCTGTTCGGCAACGCCGGGCAGGAGTGCTTGGACTTTCTAAGCGCAGGGGCCTGCCTTGTGTAGCACGTTTCCAAGGCCGCGGGTTTCCGAATAGACACGCGCAGAACCCGCTTAACGACCTAAGACAAGATAAACCCAATGACTACTAAAGAGACATTACTGAACCGGGGTTAAGCGCAGGAGTCTGGCTCTCGGAGCACGTTTCCAAGGCCGCAGGTTTCCGGATAGACACGCGCAGAACGCGGTTAACGACCTAAGAAAATTCCCATCAATCCGTTATCAAAATTCAAATCCATAAAATTCAGGAGGACTCATCTATGACGAAAAAAACATTCTACAACTTCACCCTATTTGACGGCGCTGGCGACCAGAACATGCCAAACGCTTGGTTTACCGTAGACACCGACACCGGCAAGATCACGGCCAGTGGCACGGGACACCCCGATACTGCCGACGAACAAGTCGACCTCCACGGCCAGTACGTCATGCCGGGCTTCATCAACGTACATACCCACATCACCAGTAATCCCGACTCCTTTAGCGGGAGCTTCGGTGCGTCCGAATCGGAATCCGCGGTCTTTGGCTACGAGAATCTTCAGAAGCTCCTCAAGTCAGGCGTCACCTACATCCGCCAGTGCGGCGCGACTTACGACGTCGATATCAAACTCAAGCGGCTTCAACGCGATGGACGCCTGCCGCACACCCCACACATCATGGCATCCGGTCGGGCATTTTCAATGACCGGGGGCCACGGGGATGGCCGCAACTCGGCCTACCTGGTCGACTCCCCCGACGAAATGCGCAAGGGCGTGCGGCAAGCCTTCAAGGCCGGCGCTGAATGCATCAAGGTCATGGCGACCGGTGGGGTCATGACGCCCAACGACTTCATGGAGGACCCGCAACTCTCCGTGCCCGAGATGCACGTGGCCGTTGAGGAAGCGCACCACAAACGGCGCATCGTCGCGGCCCACGCCGAAGGCAATCCGGGAATTCAAAACGCCCTTGATGCCGGCGTCGACTCCATCGAGCACGGCTTCTACGTTAATGAAGCCGAGGCCCACCAGATGATTGCCCAGGGCACCTACCTGACCCCCACGCTGATTGCCGAATGGGTCATCCCCGAAAAAGGCCGCGGCGTGCTTCCTGACTGGGAGGTCAAGAAGGCTGCCGACGCCATCGATGACACCTACCACAACCTGAAGCGTGCGTTTGAAATTGGGGTGAAATTCACCTGCGGCACCGATGCCGGCACCCCCTTCAACGGCTTCGACCGGACCCCCGACGAGTTTGGCCTGCTCACCAAGGTGGGGATGACCCCCGCACAGGCCTACCAATGTTCCAGCATCAACTCGGCCACGCTTTTAGGAATCGCCGACGACTACGGCACCCTTGAAGTTGGCAAGCACGCTGACTTCCAAGTGCTCCGGGCCGATCCATTAGCCGATACGGCCGCCGTCAAACAGGCGGATAAGGGCGTTTACGTGGGCGGCATCCAACAATTTTAATGGCCCTCAGAAAAATTAATTTCAATTTTCACGTTGACAAATAATTTTTCGGTGCTAAACTAGCAATTATTAACAATTGATTAGAAAATGAAAATGTGATGATGAAGTCCAGTAGCAGCGACCATCCTTGCCAGCGAGCCCGGTAAAGTGAGAGCGGGTCAAGCCAGTCGCCGTGAACATCCCTTCGGAGCAGTTAGCTGAAATCCAAGTAAGTGTCAACCGGGAGCATCCGTTATCAATGCAGTGAATCGCGGGAGTAGTCGCGGCTTCAATCGATCCTAGCCCTTGGGCCTCGACTCCTAGGAAGCCCGCCGTTCATAGTCAAGACGATGCGTTTTCGCGTCGCAAAAATAAGGTGGTACCGTGCGCAAGCACCCTTACAGAGAAGTATTTTCTGTAGGGGTGCTTTTTGTTTGGCCACCGCCGCTAATGTTCTAATCAATTGAATTCTAGGAGGGTGTTTCACATGAAACATTTTGTTTGGACTGCACCACTAGCTTTACTCACTGTCTTATCTCTAGCCGGTTGCGGTAGCGCGGCTGGTCACACGACCAATAAGAACCGCACGCTCAACGTGACGCTGGCCAGTGAGCCCGCCACCGCCGACCCTAACAAGGACACCGACACCAACAGTGCCAGCGTCATCTACCAGACGATGGAAGGCCTCTATACCTATAACAAAGCCAATAAAATTGTGGCCGGCGTCGCGACGAAGGTCGTCACCCCCACCAATCATGGCAAGACCTACACCTTCACCCTGAAGCAGAATGCCAAATGGGCCAACGGGCAGCGCGTCACCGCCCAGGACTTCGTGACGTCCCTTCAACGGATGGCCGACCCCAAGACCAAGGCCCAGTACGCCAGTGTCCTCTCGGCATTTAAGAACTACGCTGCCGTTCAAAAGGGCACCCTACCAGCCTCTAAGTTAGGCGTTAAGGCGCTGAGCACGACCAAGCTCCAATTTCAACTGAGCAAGGCCGTCCCATACTTCAATGACCTGGTCGCCAGCAAGTATTACCCGCTGAACACCGCCGCCGTCAAGAAATATGGTCAGAAATACGGGACCAGCGCCGCGAAGTCCGTGGGTAATGGGCCCTACAAGCTGGTCGGTTGGACCGGCAGTAACGCCACCTGGCACTACGTCAAGAACCCCCACTACTGGAACGCCAAAGAAGTTCAGATCAAGCGCGTCAAGGTGGCCGTCACCAAGGATGTGAATACCGCCGCGAACTTGTTTAAGAGCGACAAGGTCCAGGAAACCACGGTCACTGGCGAGTACGTGCGCGCTAACAGCAAGGATGCGAGCCTACATACCCATTTGACTGGTCGTTTGAACTACCTGTACGTTAATAGCCGCAAGACCGCGACGAACTCCGAGAACCTGCGCCAAGCCATCTCCGCCGTCATCGACCGCCAACAATTGACTAATAAGGTGCTCCAAGACGGCTCCAAACCAGCGCTGAGTGCCGTGCCACAAGGCGACCAGGCGAACCCGAAGACCGGGCAGGACATGGCCAAGGAAGTTGGCAACCTGTTACCCCATGACGTGGCCCAAGCCAAGACCTACTGGGCGAAATACCTGAAGGAGACCGGTAAGACCAAGGTCACGCTGAACCTTTTGACGGACGATACCGATGATGATAAGAAGGTCGGCACCTACCTCCAATCCGAAATGGAGAAGAACCTGAAGGGCTTGACCGTCACCACGACTGCCATCCCCCACGCCCAACACGTGGCCCGCGACTTTGCCGGAACGTTTGAGCTCAACCTCACCGGCTGGTCGACCAACTGGCTGGACGCCTCTGACTACCTCAATTTGGCAGCCAAGGGCAATACCGTCAACTTCACCAACTGGAACGACAGCACCTACAACCAGCTGCTCGCAACCGCCGATGGTCAAACCGGCCTAGCTCGCTACAAGTCGCTGATGAAGGCCGACAAATACTTAATGAGCGTCAAGGGCTACCTGCCTCTCTACCAGCCATCCGAGGCCAAGCTGATCAGCAGTAAGGTCGGCGGACTGCACTACTCGCTGTTAAACGAGGCGCAATACCAATACGCTTACTGGAAGTAGGGTTAACCCGTAATCTCGGCTTTCTAACTATATAAGTCGTGATACTTAACCCCAACAAATGAATTTTAGGAGGAATTTCTATGACCAAAACTACTTTCCACAACTTCACCCTGTTCGATGGCGCCAGCGACCACAACGTCCCTGATGCCTGGTTCACCGTTGATAATGACACCCACAAATTAGTTGACCGCGGCCAAGGCACACCGGCCGCCGCTGATGATCAGGTCGACTTGGGCGGCCAATACGTGATGCCCGGATTTTTCAACGTCCACACCCACGTGACCCTGAGTCCCGACTCCTTCAGTGGTCAGTTCGGTCAATCCGAGTCCGAGGTCGCCGTCTTCGCCTACGAGAATTTACAAACGCTCCTCAAGTCTGGGGTCACCTACGTGCGGCAGTGCGGGACGACCTATGACGCCGACGTCAAGCTCAAGCGCCTGCAACAACAGGGACTCCTGCCTCATACGCCGCACATGCTGACATCCGGCCGCGCCTTCTCCATGACCGGGGGCCACGGGGATGCGCCCCACGCCGCCTACCTGGTCGACTCTCCCGATGAAATGCGCAAGGCCGTCCGTCAAGCCTTCAAGGCCGGCGCGGAAACGGTCAAGGTCATGGCGACTGGCGGTGTCATGACGCCCAATGATTTCATGGAAGACCCGCAACTCTCCGTGGCGGAAATGCACGCGGCCGTTGAAGAGGCCCATCACAAGCGCCGGTTAGTTGCCGCCCACGCGGAAGGCAACCCAGGGATTCAAAACGCCCTGGACGCCGGCGTCGATTCCATCGAGCACGGTTTCTACGTGACGGCGGATGAGGCGCGGCAAATGGTTAAGCAGGGTACCTACCTCACGCCCACCCTCATTGCCGAATGGACGATTCCCGCCTTCGGTAAGGGCGTGCTTCCGGACTGGGAAGTGAAGAAATGTGCCGACGCCTTGGACGATACCTACGTGAATTTGAAGCGGGCCTTTGAGCTCGGTGTCAAATTCACCTGTGGGACCGACGCCGGCACCCCCTTCAATGGTTTTGACCTAACGCCAGACGAGTTTGGCCTGTTGACGCGTGTGGGCATGACCCTAGCGCAGGCCTACCAGTGCTCGAGTTTGAACTCGGCGGCACTGCTGGGCGTCGACCAGGAATACGGCACGCTAGAAGTGGGCAAGTTTGCTGATTTCCAGGTCTTGAAAGCTAATCCACTGGCGGACACGGCCAACGTCAAACAAGCCGACAAGCAAGTCTACTTAGGCGGCCATCGGGAATTTTAGGTAACAGAAAAGCAATGCCTCAGCGAAGGATTCGACCCCTCACGCTGAGGCATTGCTTTTTTGATTTTATTTCGTCGTTTGCGCCAAAACTACCGCAATCTGACCATTTTCAACGAGGCAAACGCCCAGTCGCCAGCTACTATCGAGGTTGGCGATTTTTTCGGCAGTCCACCCCTGACTGGCTAAGGCCTCCTGCAGCTTGGCGATTCGACCAGCGACCGGTTGGCCGTAGGTAACTTGCCAGTACCAGTACAGCTTGTTGCTAGAATCCAGATTAAATTCATCGGTGTATCCTTGAATGTTCTTGAAATCGCTTGGATCCAGCGAGAACGTGCTGATGGGCACCATATTCTTGTAGCCACTAATGCTGGTTGGGAATGAATCAAAGCGCGTTGCCGTGTACTTAGACAACTGGAAATCCAACGGAACGTTGGGAAAGACTTTCAAAACCGCTCGCGTGAGTTTTTGCGACGGATCGGTCTGAATGAATTTCGTATACGCCGCAGCGCTCTTGAAGTTCCGTGGTGTCTTCTGGCTATAGGCCGTCAGGTACTTGTTCCAGACTAGCCCCTTGATTTTCTTGTCATAGGTCGTGACCTGATAGTAGACACCTTTCCCCGGTTTGGTGACGGTGCCAACCAAATACCAAGACGTCTTCGGATAGTTATTCAGATTATGAATCTTCTTCGTGTGCTTTAAATTCCACATATACGCTTTTTTCGTCGTTACACTGGTGGCATACAGACTCGGTGAATTGGCGTCCCCATTGGGCTGCGTCAGTAACTGGTGCGTTGTGGTTCCACTTAACCAGCTCTTCGCGTGGGCCGTGGCCGGCTGACCGATGCCTAACCCGACTGCCGCTCCGACTAATGCCAAACTCACACCTAACTTAAATCCCCGTTGTTTCATGTACATCATCTCCTCATACCCGCCATTTTAGCATGAATCGGTGGGATTGGACAGATTGTTACCTATTTACATTGTAATTTTTATCTGTTGGACATAAAGATTAAGTAACGCCTGGACGCCCTTCACATAAAGGGTGTTCCTCAACAAAAAATCATGCCCCAGTAGCAGAATCAGATTCATCCCGTTCCACTGTGCATGACTTTCGGTCTACTTATGCCCTCGCTGATTGTAACAGTACCTGATTCCATGAATGATACTCTCAACGAAAAAAGTTCCGACGAAAAGAATATAGTAGATGATCATTAATACAAAGAACATGTCATTAAACGGAAAAGGCATGAGAAATGACAAGATGGCGATTGTCGTAACCGGTCCAGAAATGTACGACAAAGCCCTAAACCACTTGGTATAATTCTTAAATTGCTCGCGGGTAATCGCATTCAGCTTTCCCACGTGTACCCATACTCTTTTCACTCTATCTCCTGCCTAGCGCCATTTAATATTCGTCCCATTTTAATCGTTTATCCCCTGAAACAACTAATGATTATAGGCTTCCTTCACGCCCGATTCAACAACTATTAAAGTACGCGGCTCATTTTACGACTTTCTGTGATTTGATTACTCATCCTAGAGGCTGTAGCTTTGATTCCAGATCCAGTTGGACATAAAAAAGACCAACCACATCTCTGTAGTTGGTCTCATTTCGGTTTTAATTAACCTTCTTCACTGACGAAAGGCATTAAGCCCATGATCCGTGAACGCTTGATAGCGATGGTTAACTTACGTTGGTTCTTGGCACTAGTGCCAGTAACCCGACGAGGTAAAATCTTGCCTCGTTCGGAGATAAACCGACGTAATAAGTCAGTGTCTTTGTAATCAATGTATTCGATGTGGTTGGCTGCAATAAAGTCAACCTTCCGACGGCGACGGCCGCCACGACGTTGTCCTGCCATGTGGAATTCCCTCCTCGATAATTAGTGTTTAGAACGGTAAATCATCATCAGAAATGTCAATTGAATCGCCGGAGTTCGCAAACGGATCGGCTGAGTTATTATTCCCAGTGTTCCCCTGATTGTTGTTGACCGGGTTCGGGTTCGTATTTTGAGTTGGCGCAGCCGGAGCTGTATTCCCACTCGTGTACGGGTTGGCATTTTGATTCTGATTTTGCTGAGGAGCATTATTCGCGGAACCACCATTGTAGTTACCACCGTCGTTGTTGGCGTTGCGAGAACGCGGTTCAAGGAATGAAAAGTCCTCGACGACAACTTCGGTCACGTAAACACGTTGGCCTTGTTGATTTTCGTAATTCCGGGTCTGGATGCGCCCTTCAATTCCGACAAGGGAACCCTTGTGGAAGAAGTTAGCAAAGTTTTCCGCGGACTTGCGCCAGATGACGCAACTTACGAAATCAGCTTCCCGTTCACCAGATTTGTTGGTGAACCGCCGATCAACAGCCAGCGTAAAGGTGGCAACAGCAGCACCGCCTTGGGTATAACGTAAGTCAACATCCCGTGTCAGTCGGCCAGTAAGTACTACTCGGTTGATCATTGCTGAATAACTCCTCTCAATAGTTAAAGTTTAAATTAATCTTCGCGCTTAACGATCATGTGACGTAAGATGCTGTCGTTGATCTTAGCTAAACGGTCGAATTCGTTTAAAGCTGCGTCATCAGTAGCGTTTAACGTGATAACGTGGTAGATACCTTCGTTAAAGCCACCAATTTCGTATGCGAACCGACGCTTTGACCAGTCTTTCGAGTTGATCAATTCTGCACCGTTGTCAGTCAGTACCTTGTCGAAGCGTTCAACCAGAGCGGTTTTAGCGGCATCGTCAAGATCTGGACGAATGATGTAGGTGATTTCGTATTTAGTAGTTTCCATGAATGTTACACCTCCTTATGGACTTCAGGCCCCCACTGCAATGTGGAAGCAAGGAGAGACACTAGCGTAAGCCAGATACTCACAAGCTAGTAGTATAGCATAGAATGCAATCTTAAGCAAATCGGGGCCGACCGATGGGTGGTTGCTTACGTTACATAGGTTAACTCCGTAAAAGAAGGCCAAATGTTTTTTTATTTTGCCCGATTTAAAATTGAAGTGCAACACCCCTTAAGACATTAAGGGTAAACAAATAGGCCATGGAGACCTATACTTTT
>NZ_BOLM01000025.1 GCF_016861605.1 Levilactobacillus wangkuiensis | reverse complement strand
AAAAGTATAGGTCTCCATGGCCTATTTGTTTACCCTTAATGTCTTAAGGGGTGTTGCACTTCAATTTTAAATCGGGCAAGTTTTTTTCGATAATGCTTGCCCCGAGAGGAAAAATTGCGTAAACTTATACCCAATATGACAATTGGCAGAGTCGGGCCTGTAACCCGATGTGGCGGAATTGTTACTTACTTTTCGCTAGCCTGTCATGGTTTTGCAACATAAACCCTTTAAGCTAGTTATTAGATTAATTCAGTATCATAACTAGTGAGGTGGCAGGATGAATTTGAAACACGTAATTGGAAGTCTGTTGACCGCGGTCATTTTATTGGCTGTGTTCGGCGGTATGTCCTGGTATTCCATGGGCAAACGAACCACGACACATCAGAGTTCGAGCCCAGTGGGGGTCATCAGCACCCCGCAGACACGTGCGTTTCGCGTGGCTGTCAAATAACGCGGTTAATCCCGCCCCGGGGCCGGATCATCCGGCTGTTACAACTTAAAACTTTGGTAATCATTGTGATTACAAGACTACAGTCACTTGTAGTTTATCAAGCGGGAAAACAGGTCGGCCTTCGGGCGGGCCTGTTTTTCTAGGGTAAAGAGTGCGGAGCGAGGCGCTTAACTGGCGAGCATTAACGGCGTAACGGGAATGGCCCCGGGCCTGGGACATTTTCGTTACGGTGTTAAGTGGAACCAGTTGCCTTGCGTAGCACGTTTCAGAAGCCGCCAGGACCGGGATAGTCCCGTGGAGAACCAGCCAACCGACTTAAAGCAAGATAAATCTAAGGACTAATTCAGGGCTTGGGATATTTGCTGAACCGGGGTTAAGCGCAGGAACCTGCCCCGCGTAGCACGTTTC
Source organism: Levilactobacillus wangkuiensis (assembly GCF_016861605.1). Classification (GTDB taxonomy): domain Bacteria; phylum Bacillota; class Bacilli; order Lactobacillales; family Lactobacillaceae; genus Levilactobacillus; species Levilactobacillus wangkuiensis. The sequence continues at coordinate 35,203 of NZ_BOLM01000025.1, read as the reverse complement.
GGAGGCCGCCAGGGCCGGAATTGTTCCGTGGAAAGGCAGCCCCAATAACAAAGAAATCAATCAAACTCAAAAACGCAGTCGCCATAACCTGAGAACCAACTCAGATGATAGCGACTGCGTTTTTACTTTAAGTAAAAAACAAAAATGAAACTGAGTGATCTGTGTCAGTGACCAGAGGTAGGCCAAGTGGTCAGCCGAGGTGAAAGCCCGTTTCTCAGGCTGGAACCGGGCCCATAGCCGAACACTTTGAGCCCACCGCCGGGAACGAACGGTAAAGGCAATCAGTTGAAGTGGAACCAGTCGCTTTGATTGCGGCGCACGTCCTTGCGAATCCCAAAGAAGTAGACCAAGAATGCCGCCACGGCAATCCCTAAGATGATGGTCCAGAACCAATTTTGCGTATGGATAAAGGTAAAGTAAGCAAACCCCAACGTGCTTAACCCGATTAAGACCAGGTTGAAAGGCAGGTGTTTACTATGGATAAACGCTACTGCTAACCCCAAAATGACGGCGCCACCGAACATGTTGTCACCGCTTAGCTTACTACCTGGGTCCTTGAGCAACGCGTAAATTTCAATCGCGACGCCCAAAATCAGTGCCAGGTAGCCAAAAAACTCCAAGAATGTCAGTCGTTTCATGACGACACCTGCTTTCTCTAATGCGTGTATCCATTATAACGCAGGTTCACCGGGTTGAAAATACAGTTGCTTATGGGTTGAACCGTGCTTGCTTGCGCCTCCGGGCTGGTGAAAATAGGCCGTGGCGCTGTGGGCGCACGTCCGAAGCCTGAGAAGCGGTCTTCGGACTTACTTTGAGCCGGGAATCGCGTCTCAAAGATAGCAGTTACCTAAGCGGGGGGACCCGCTAAGGTAACTCCCACGGCTGAGCCTATTTTCACCAGCCCTGCGGCTGACACTGGTTTAACCCATAGCGTGGTATTTTACATTAGCCAGTTAATGTATTGCTGACCAGAGAGTTTCGTCTGTCACTTAACTTACAATGGAAATTTTTAAAGCTCATCTGGAATAGACAAGTTGCCACCAATTCCACACCCATGAAAAAAGGACCGACCAGTAGCCAGTTCTTCAATCGTTAATTCGTTGTCAGTGACGATGATTTCTTACTGGGCGTCAACGACCAGTCCTCGTGGTCTAGCGCCATTTGCCAGAAGTTTAGTTCGTACCAGCTACTCTTTTCAAAAATATCTAACAGCTGGTGCGTGTTTTCTGGGGTGGCGACGTAGTTGGCGAGGGCGAGTTGGTCCTTCATGGAACCGGTATAGTCGTCCGCGTTGTAGGTGTCAATCCAGGCTTGGTAAATGGGGACGGGCGACCCGGTGCCGGCCAACGCCTGGCCAATCTCGGCGTACAGCCAGTAACAGGGGAGTAAGCCCGCCACCGCACCGGCCGGACCCGCCGTCATCAATGACCGATAGAGGTGACTGGTATAGGCGTAACCCGTTGGGGCGACGGCAGTATTGGCGACCTCTTCCGGCGTGATATTTAAGCGGTCAAAGAAAGTTTGCCGCACCGCAATTTCACCCTGACGGAGGCTTTCGGCCCCAGCGCGTAACTGTTTGACGACGCGGGGGTCCTGGCTTTGGTCGGCGGCTAAATCATGGAGTTTCCCAAATTCGTGGAGGTAGTAATGGTCTTGAATGAGGTAGTAGCGGAACGTGTCGCCGGGTAAGGTGCCGGCCTGCAACTGTTGAATGAAGGGATGGCGTTTGGAGGCGTCCCAGCTAGCCTGGGTGGCCGCGTGTGCTAAATCAGTAAACATAACAGGAACTCCTTTGCTAAATTAGGGTAGGCCGATGAAGAGACCGACTTGAACCAGAATAAGACCAATGCCAAAGACCCACCAGTCGCGGGCCCGTAACGCGACCGTGATGGCGTGTGTCCGGGGTGCGCCTTCCACAAAACCGTGGGAGGTCATGGCGGCGGCGAGCTGATCCGACCAGTTCATGGCGGCCAGAATCACTTTGAAATACAACTGGGGCGACCAGACGTGGAGGACTTGCCCCCGCATCAACGCCGCGGCCTTAATGGTGGCGACCTCCGCTTGAATCTTCGGCATCAGGTTGAAGGCGGCCAGAAAGCCGTACGCAAATTTCGATGGCAGCTTGGCGTTTTGTTCCAGCGACCGGGTCAGCGTCAACGGGTCCGTGGTCTGGGTGAAGAGCCCGCCCATGTAAACGTAGACAAACATCCGCGTGAAGATGACGATGAGGAAGTGGTGGGTGGTCGTTCCCTGGAGCGCTAATGACCAGACCAGGGCACTGGCGAAGAAGAGCGGCACGACGGTTAGCCACAGGAGGCGTTTCCATTTCACGTGACCCACGAACATCAGAATCAAACTAATGATGATCAAAGCGACGTTGACCGTCCACACCTGGGTGAAGGACACCTCAAGGGCAATCAGGATGACGAGCGCTAATTTTAAACTCGGATTCATGCTGGGGCCCCCTTGTAGGTGAGATGGTGGTCGGCTAGGGCGAGGTGCAGGGTGATGAGGTCGTCCAGGCCGCTGAGTTGGTGGCTGATCATGATCAAGGTCAGGTGAAGGTCGCGCTGAACGGTCGTGAGAATGTGCATGACCACTTGAATCGACGCGAAGTCCAGACCCTTCAGTGGTTCGTCGAGAAGGAGAACCGTGGGTGCCATGATCAGCATGCAGAGTAATTGCAGTTTCTTTTGCTGGCCGCTACTTAGCGAGTAGATGATCTGCTCGGTGTGCTCGGCCAGGTTGAGTTGCGCTAAGAGGTCTTGGACCCGTTCGGCCGTGAAGTAGTCGCGGTTGCCAAATTTGCGGGAGAGGGCGAGCTCCTCAGCGACGGTCACGTTGAGAAATTGTGAACTAGCCGCCTGGAACATGAGGCCCACGGACCGGGCGTATTGCTTGCGGGGGAGCTTTTGGATGTCGGTCCCGTCGTAGGTCAGACGCCCCTGGTATTTGCCAAGGCGGACCAGCGCCCGAAAGAGAGTGGATTTGCCACTCCCATTGGGGCCAGTGATCAGGGTCGCTTGATGGGCAAATAAGGCCAGGTCCTGTGGCGCCAACAATTCGCGCTCGCCGTGACCCAGGCGCAGTTGCGTGCCCTGCAGACTGACAGGCTGGTCACTCGGTAACACAACGTGGGTCAGCTGGAGCTTGTCGGGGGTAAACGCCGCAAACCGGGCCTGCGTATCTGCCGGCGACAACAGCGTCAGCTTTCCCATATCCAGCACGGCCAGATGGTCCACCCAGCGGTCATAATTGCTGAGGTCGTGGTCGGCTAAAATGATGGTCTTGCCGCGCTTGGTACACAGGGCAACCAGCTTTTCGAGCAAGGCCAGGCGCGTCGGTGGGTCGATGCTGGCAAAGGGTTCGTCCAGTAAAATGACGTCGCTGTCCATGGCTACGATGATGGCGAGGGCGACCTTCTGTTGTTCGCCACCGGACAGCTGCATCAGTAACCGGTCTTGTAAATCGGTAATGCCGATGAAGTCGAGGGCGGCGGTGATTTTGGCGGGGATGTCGGCCGGGTCAACGCACTGGTTTTCCAGGGCGAACCGCAACTCGTTTTTCACCGTGTCCATGGTGAATTGGGTGCTGGGTTCCTGGAAGAGCATGGCGACGGTGGCCGCCCGCTTGGTGGGGGCAATCTCGGCTAGTGGCTGGTCGTTAAAGGTGATACTGCCGGCGGTCGGCAACGGGGTGAGTCCCGCAATCAGCTTGAGCAGCGTCGACTTGCCGCCACCGGAGACCCCGGTCAATAGGGAAAACTTGCCACTGGGAAACGTGACGTTCAGGTCATCGAGGACGGGCCGGGAACGCTTGGGATAGGTAAATGTCAGTGAATGAACCGTTACGGTGGCCACAATGATTCCTCCAATTCTACAATGATGTTGCTGCGTTACGCGTGGGAGTCGCCTTACCGGTCGGTGAAAATGGACCGTGACGCTGTGGGGAGGACGACTAAAGCCTGAGAAGCGGTCTTTAGGCTTGCTTTGAACCGCTGAGAACCGCTGAGAACCGCGTTTCAAAGTCACCATTTTCCGAGAAGATCACTCGAAAAATCCCACGGCTGAGTCCATTTTCACCGACCTCACGGCTGACACGGCGGTAACCAGCGACGTTGGTGATTACGGGATTCAGGGCCACCTGCACCTTGTGTAGTGGGTGGTCGTGAGTTAGTTGTGATTAATTTGGTGTTGAAGCTGTTAAGGCTGTGTTCGGTTGGGTAATCTTTGACCCTTGGTGCGGTCAGAGATTGATTAGGTAGTAAGGTTAGAACGATGTTAAGCGGCTGATATTGGTTGAAATCTATGTCAGCCGTGAGGGAAAAGACAATTTGGCTCAGCCGGGGGATTTGGTTATCAGCTTGGCTGATGACCAAATGGCGACTTTGAAACGCGTTCTTTGCGGTTCAAAGCGAGGCTTAAGACCGCTTCTCAGGCTTAAGCCGTCCTGCCCCCAGCGTTCCGGCCAATTTTGTTTTCCCGGTAAGGCGCATGGGAAAATCAACCGTTATTTGACGTTGGGTAAGACGTGCGCGCGGGCCAGCAGGTTGGTGATCAGCTTGGTTAAGACACCGCCGAAGAGGAAGACCGAGCAGAAACGGACCGCGAACAGGAGAATCAGGAAGCCAAAGTGGTAAGCGGAGTATCCGCTGCGGACCAGGTCCCAGGCGAAGGTGACAATTGTGGTGGTCAACGCGGTCAGAACCAGCGTGACCCAATTGTATTTCTTGTAGCGCATGGCGGCGAAGCCAATTTCAGCGCCCAGTCCTTGGACAGCGCCGGAAATCAACGTGCTAGCGCCCCAGATACCGCCCAGGAACATTTCTACGACGGCGCCGAGAAATTCGCCCAGCGTGGCCGCCCCCGGAATCCGGATGATAAAGCCGGCCAGGGGACCCGCCATGACCCAGACGCCCAGCAAAATTTCGTTAGCCAGGGGTTGGAGTCCAAATGGGGCGAGGGCCGCTGCCAGTAATGTGTAGACGGGGTTGATGACCCAGAAAATAACGCCCATAAAAATTGCTAAAATTGTGACTAAAATAATATCTCTAATGTGCCAAGCTTTCATAACCAGATACCTCCTAGAATTGTTTGACAGGGGCGTTCATTGTGAAAAAAATCCCCACTAAGAAATCGCTTAGTGGGGTTCATTGACAGCATAAAAGTACGCATCCCTTCGCTGGTATTAACCAGAGCAGGTTCAATGGGTTTGATCTCAGCCGTGAGGCACCCCAGTCGTATGTGATTGACTCTAGCGTAACTAATTTGCCGGGTAAATGCAACCATTGCCCAAAATAATCGTGCCTAGTCGTTGATTTATTCAGGATGGAAACGTTTTTTACAGTTTCGTTACGACCGGGATATTTCACGTCTAAAGCGGTTAATCGGGCTATCCGTTGCGAGGCAAGAGTGCTATTCTAATAGTTGGTTATCTTAATTATTATACGATAGGAAGGATTTAACTCATGAGAAATGTCCATATGAAACGCGGCCTGATGGCGTTTGCCGTGGCCTTAACGGTCGGCGGGACTGTCAGCGCTGTCGTGCCTGCCAACGCTGCTTCAGCGTACAAAACGGTTAGCACGAAAACCATTAAGAAGACGGCCTACCACAAGAAGCATGCCAAAGGGGCCATTTATAACAAGACACACACCCGTAAGGTCAGCAACCTAACGACGCATCCACACACCACGTGGTATGCCACGAAGCAGGCGACGCTGAAGCATGGCAAGTCGACCGGCATTTATCTCTACGTCAAGAACAGCAAGAATAGTGTGAAGGGCTGGGTTTGGCACGGCTACTTGAAGAAGGGCAAGGCGCCATTCGTCCTGACCAAGGCTAGGGCCGCGGTTGCCATGAACGCCAAGACGGGGAAGGTCGTTTGGTCCAAGAACGCCAACACCGCGCGGCCCATTGCGTCCGTTTCTAAATTAATGACGTTATATCTGGCCCTGAAGAAGGTTGATGGCAAGACCAGCAACTGGAATCACAAGGTCAAGATTACCAGTCGTGGCTTGGTTTCCATGAGCCGGAGTGCCGACTGTGGCGGCTTCCATTTCAAATTAAATCACAGCTACACCGTCAAGCAACTGTACTACGCGGCCTTCCTGGATTCGTCCAACAACTCCGCTATCGCGCTGGGCAAATGGGTCAGCGGCAGTAACGGCAAATTTATCAAGAAGATGAACGCCCAAGCGAAGTCCTGGAAATTGGGCAAGGCCCACTTTGTTTCAGCTTCCGGCTTGGAAAACAGCGACCTGCGCCGGTACGGTTACGGCTACGGTAAGGCTAACGCCAACAAGGTTTCTGCCAAGGACGTTGCCATCATCGCCCGGCACCTGATCACCAGCTACCCCCGTATCTTAAAGGATGGTAAAATTGGCTCGATGAAGGTCAACGGTCAGGTCTGCCACAACTACAACAACCTGTTGAAGGGGCGGAAGTACTACCGTGCCTCACTGAAGGTTGATGGATTGAAGACTGGGTACACGCCGCTGGCTGGGTACTGCTTCGTGGGTACCGGTCAGAAGAGCGGCAAGCAGCGCGTGATTACCGTTGTGCTGCATGATGAGAACGAGTTCACGGAGACGAAGTCCTTGATGGACCACGCCTACCGCCTCAGCAGCATGAGCAACTAATCTTGGTTTCGGGTTAAACATAGTCGTTGTCAGCGCCTCCGGGCTGGTGAAAACCGGGCCTGGTCGTGTCCGTTCCCGACGGCGCGCTCAAGGCGCCCTGCTGTGGGGCCGGTTCCAGCCTGAGAAGCGGGCTTCCACCTCAACTTTGAGCCTGGAGTGCGGTCTCAAAGGTTGTCCCATGCTCTAAGCTGAGTGAGAAACCTCAGCTAAGACCATCGACACAGCCGGACACCTTGGCTCGCCTCTGGTCACTCCCACGACCGGCCCAGTTTTCCCAGCCCTGCGGCTGACACTGGTTTAGCCCGCAGGATTGGTTGTTCTGCATCGTGGATGTGGCTGACTGCTGCTGATTTGTGTTGTGGTAGTTGGTCAGATTCATGTAATAGCCATAAAATTGTTTTGAAAAGGTCCTACCGAGAGTTTCCTTGGTAGGACCTTTTTCGTGGCTTGAACTGTGTCTGCTGGATGAGTCCGCAATCGTTAACCATCCTAGTTATTTAGCCCACACCTTATGGATTACGGTAAAGTTACGTCCCCAACAAGTAAGTTACAGATGTCTTGTAATCCTTGTGGGAACGGCGTTTATCGTGTTAGGGTGAATCATATAATGATTTTAATGAGGAGAGGACTACATATGATGAAATCAGGAAAAGCCAAGTGGCTGGTGCTGGCGTTTGTGTTTGTGCTGACGCTGGGTGCCGGGTTGAGCTTGCAAGTGACTGCCGATGCGGCCGTTTATTCTACGGTGTCGACGGCGACCATGACCAAGACAGCCTACCACAAGAAGAGCACGGCGGGGGCCATTTATAATCAGGCGCATAATCGCAAGATTGCTTCGCTGAAGAGTTACCCTAATACGACTTGGTATGCCACGCAGAAGGCGACCTTGAAGCACGGTAATTCTAAGGGTATCTACTATTATGTGGCCAATAAGTCTAGCTCCGTGAAGGGCTGGATTTGGCATGGCTACCTGACTAAGGGGAAGGCGCCATTTGGTCTGAAGTACGCCAAGAACGCCATTGCCATGGACTACACGACGGGGAAGGCCGTCTGGTCCAAGAGTGCCAACACGGCGCGGCCCATCGCGTCCGTTTCTAAATTGATGACGCTGTACCTGGTGCTACAAAAAGTTGATGGCAACGCGTCTACGTGGAATCAGGTCGTCGACACCAGCAGTAAGGGCTTGATTGCCATGAGCAAGAGTTCTTCCTGCGGGGGCTTCCTGTTCCAAACGGGGCACACCTACACCGTCAGAGAGCTGTATGACGCGGCCTTGCTGGATTCTTCCAACAACGCGGCAATCGCTTTGGGCGAATGGGTGGCCGGCAGCAATGCCAAATTCATTCAACAAATGAACGCACAAGCCAAAAGCTGGAACCTGGGTAAGGCCAGCTTCGTCTCGGCTTCTGGTTTGGAAAACAGTGACTTGAAGGCCTTTGGTTACGCCTACGGGACAGCCAATGCCAACATGGTTTCCGCTAAGGATGTGGCGCTGATTGCGCGGCACCTGATCCAAGACTATCCCCAAATTTTGACCGATGGTGCGGTTGGCTCGAAGACCGTTGACGGCCAACTTTGCTACAACTATAACAACATGCTGTCTGGTCGGAAATACTACAAGGCTTCATTGAACGTTGATGGGTTGAAGACCGGGTACACACCATTGGCTGGGTACTGCTTCGTGGGGACCGGTCAACAGGCCGGCAAGCACCGGGTGATTACCGTGGTGCTGCATGACATTAACGAGTTCACGGAAACACAATCCCTGATGAAGCAAGCCTACAGCTACAGCAGCATGAACGCTTAATCTTGGGGTTAAACATAGTCGTTGTCAGCGCCTCCGGGCTGGTGAAAATGGGCCGTGGCGCTGTGGGCGCACGTCTGGAGCCGAAGGGCGGTCTCCAGACTTACTTTGAGCCGAAGTTCACGTCTCAAAGATAGCAGTTGCCTAAGCGGGGAACCCGCTAAGGCAACTCCCACGGCTGAGCCCATTTTCACCAGCCCTGCGGCTGACACTGGTTTAACCCGATTAAACGCCATTCTGTTTCTGTAGTGGATTAATCAGATTGATAGTCTTTAAAACTGACTAATTACTGAACGTCATCCTTAAACAATAGGATGGCATTTTTATTTTACTATTAAACTAGTGTTGGGGTGATTTGGTTGTTGGGGCGTTTGCTATCTTTTCGCTAGTGGGCCATGTATGATAAATAAAGTTAATGAAAATAAAATTTTCGCAGTTTTTTTACGGAGTTATCTTGTAAGGGCTAAAAAGCTCAAAGTAGAATTGCGAGGTAACTAAATGGAAATTAATTACGAAAGTCAGAAAATTGAGAAGACTTTTTCGACACAAGTAAGATTGGTAAGAAAATTTGGTTTGAAGATAGCAACTGGGATTCAAAGAAGAGTTGAAGAATTAACAGTTGCAGATACATTAGATGAAATTTCCCACTTTCCACCGTCCAGGCTACATTTGCTAACAGGTAACCTTCGTGGATATTTTGCTGTTTCTGTAACTGAAAATGTAAGATTGATTTTTGAGGGTATGAATGATTTTCAAGAAGTTACGACTAATAAAGAACAAATCACACAGGTTATTATAATGAAAGTGAGCGATTATCATGATAAATAAATTATACCAACACGAATCCACCGAGCCGGTAGCGCCAGGTAGCTCCTTACAAGAGGCCATTAATCTGCTGGGCATCTCCCCAGCGCAGTTAGCCCAGCAAACGGACACCTCGTTTTCGTACGTGACAGCTGTTCTGGCTGGGACGACTCGACTTACCCCGGCGTTTGCGCAGAATTTATCACCGATTACGCAGGTGTCGGCCGCGTTTTGGCTGCGGTACGATGACATTTACCAGCGGAAACTAGCGCTGAAGGAAAGGGTGCCAGACGATGACTAACCGAGAAACCTACCAAGTCCCCGTGCCAATAGCCCCCGGGGAAACCTTACAAGAATCCATCGACCTATTACAAATCACGCCAGCGGCCTTGGCCGAAAAGACGGCGGTATCCGTCGATTATGTCCAGCAGGTGTTGGCCGGTAAAGTCCGCATCACACCAGAATTTGCCAACGCATTGACGTCAGTCATTGATGTGCCCGCTGCGTTTTGGCTTCGGTACGACCAGAACTATCAACAGGCTTTAGCCGAACACTAGCGGATAAATAAAGCGCCTCACGAGAAAAATCTCGTGGGGCGCTCTTTCGTTAGTCGACCAACCAGGTTTCTGGGTGGTCGAATGCGTTTTGTAGTTTTGTGAAGAACTGACTCACGTGGTAGCCGTCCGCGACCGCGTGGTGGATGGTCACAGAGAGGGGCATTTGCCAGTGGTCACTTTCGTTGATGAACTTGCCAGCCTGAATGACCGGGAAGAACGTGTTCAATGGCGTAAAGGGCAGCGGCGTGTAGCTGGTGAAGTGCGTCCAGGGGATGCTGCCAATCATGTAGGTGTTGGCACTCTGGGGCGCCTTGGCCATTGGCGTGTGCAGGTCGCCGTACTGGGATTGGTCCCCCAGGTAGTTTTGGTAAAATTGGTTAAAGCTGGCGTCGTAGGCGGTCCAGAGGCTCGAGATGGTGTGGTCGGTGTGCATGACGGAATAACTCGGGTGGAGCACCTCGTAGTGCACCAGTTGGCCGTCGTCGGTCCGACTCACCCGGAACTCTGGCATCTCGGTGATCACCCGGGAGACCAGGTAGAGGTACGCCGGATTGAATTTCAAATCGCGAGCGGCGAGCCAATCCTTGGTGGCCGTTACGTCAAGGTCGGCGCTCACGGTAAAGCCGGTCGGCATCATTTTGGTGAAATAGTAAAAGTATTCCCGTCGCGACCAGGTGGCCGGATCGATGGGGGTGGTTGTGGTGTTTAATGGTTTCATAGGAACTCCTTTAATGCTGGTTATAGGCCGGGTGCAGCTTGTCGAGCCACTCGGCTTTGAGGTCACGTAGTTTTTGGCGAAGGTGGTCGACGTCGGTGGCGTCCTTCTTCCAGAGCACACTGTAACTGAATTGGTCGGCGCCTAGCGCATTCCAGTCCTCTTGGAGCGGCGTGTCGTGGTAAAAGTTGCCGTTCAGGTTCGTTTGGTAGTAGCCCCACCGGTTGTGGAGGTTGGGGGCAACGTCGATAAAGGTTTGGCCGGTCTGATCATTTTTGATTTGAATCACGCCGTAGAAGGTGGGCGTGGCTTTGTACTGTTGAATCAAGTCTTTTTTGTTCATGAGCTACTCCTTGTAACTGGGATTCCGCCAGTAGTCGCTGCCGTCGGTGGTGCGTTCGAAAAAGTCGTAGTCGACCAGGTAACGGCGAATTAGCGGGTAATCCGGATAAATTGGGCGAAGCAGGTCGTTGAAGCCTACCTCGGTGAAGTGTTGGTCTGGCGAAATCGTGCTAGTAATGCGTTTGAGCACGGCCAAGATTGCCTTTTGGTGCTTAGGCCACCGTTTCAGCTGAAGCGGGTCGGTCGACTGGAAGAATTTGGCGACGAGCTGTTGGTATTCGGTGGTCGTCATGGCAAAGCGGTCGTCCTCCGTGCCGGCTTGGTTGGGGAAGCGGACCAGACTGTCGGCCACGGCCGGTTGGTTGAAGACCTGGTCGTAGATGGCGAGGTACAGCTTGGCCTGCTTGGCCTTTTCCCGGAAGGTAAACTTCTGGTGGCGAATGGTCGCAGCGGCCACGCCAGTTGCGGTGGCAATCTCGGCGTCTTTTTGCCCGGTACTAAAGGCAGCGAGAAGGTCGCGTTGCTTGGCGGTTAGGGTGTTGTACTTACTAGCATCGTTGATCAACAGGTGGACGGCATCCGGGTGCTCCTGGGCGACGTGCTGTTGAATCATTTGGGCTGCCTGATAGAATTTGTCCGCGACCGGGAAGACTTGGTCGGTGGCAAAGCTGGCCTGACAGTAGTTGCAGACGTAAGCCGTGGTGGTTTGGTGCCATCCCTGTTCAATTTCGGTGAGGGAAAGGTCTTGTAAATTCATGATGATGCCTCCAATGGGTCTTAGTGTACAGATGTTTATCAAGACTGTCAACATTTATTTAAAAATAGTATACCAACAATAAACAAATAAATAAAGCTCCCGATAACCTCAGGCCTGGCAAATGGTTCAGCCATCGGCCATTTAATATCATTAAATTTGTAAGCAAACATCGTTGCGCAGCGGCTGGCGGCCAGGTATGATGGGTGCAAGTTAGCTTTACCAGAAGGGGAGGTGGGTGGCATGACACCACGGTTGATTGCGACGGACTTAGATGGCACATTTTTAGATAACACCGGGCGCTACGATGCGCACCGGTTTGAGGCACAGCTAGCGGTGATGGCCCAACGGCAGGTCCATTTTGTGGTGGCGACAGGGGACCCACTCGACCATGCGCAGGGCCTCTTTGCACCGTTAAAGCATCGCACGGCCATTACCTACGTGGTCGAGGATGGCGCACTGATCACGACGGCAACCGGGCAGGTGCTGAAGTGTGCCGCGATTCCAGCATCATTGTGGCAGGCGGCGGTCACCTGGATCAGTCGAACGCCCGTGATGGCGGACTGCTTCGTGATTGCCTGTGGCTGGAAGAAAGCCTACACGCAGTTGCCGGCCGACAGCGAGCGCTTCAAGGAGTCACAGGTTTTCTATCCCAGCTTGACGCACGTGAATCAGTTAACGACCGTTTCCGATGGCATTTTGAAATTGGATTTAACCTGGCTGAAGACCGATATCGCGCCCCAGGCGGCCGCGTTTAACCAACGCTTTGTGGGCAGCTTGCGGGCGACCAGCAGTGGCCTGGGCGGCATGAACGTGACGCTCCCGGGCGTCAACAAGGCCGCGGCCCTACAGTATTTAGGCGATACCTGGCAAATTGGCTCCGCACAGATGGCAGCCTTTGGCGACTCCGGCAACGATGCCGCCATGCTCGAGCTGGTGGGCCAAGGGTTTGCCGTGGCTAATGCGGCACCGGAAGTCTTACGGGAGAGTCGTCAGCAAACGCCCGACACCAACGATGAGGGGGCCGTCTTAAACCAGATTGCGCGTTGGCTAGTTTGAGTTGCCCGCGTTCTAACCGAATGTCCAGTTGGGGTCAACGACCCGCTGCCGGCATACAATGACCGCAGTGGGGGTGAGTGACGTGCAAATCACAACGAGCCGTTTGGGGACGGCACTGATTGCGCTGGAGGTCAACTGCCAGCGCAATCGACAGGTCGCAGCGATTCGCCAAGCGTTGCGACTGATTTTTCCCATTATTTTGTTGGGCAGTTTAGCAGATTTTGTCGACCAGGCCTGGCTCCAACGGACCGGGTACTTTTATCAGACCTTACACGTGGCCAATTGGGTGTTCCAGCTCAGAGTTATGCGCCAGTACCTCCGCCTGATCAGTGCGGGGACCCTGGGACTGGCGGCCATCCTGATGGCATTTGCCGTGAGTTTTTACTTGGTGGCACCGGTGACCCGGCAGACGAGCAATCGGTTGATGGCCGGCATGACCGCCGTGATCAGTCTGAAATTCTTTAACGTCAGTCGACCGTCAGTCTTGGCCCTGCGTCCCATCAAATGGGCGTCGGCCAACCTCGGTCTACAGGGCATCCTGATGGGGATTCTGATTGGCCTCCTCGTGGGCAATAGCTATCGCTGGCTCCTGGTCCACCACGAGACGACCGGGTTGACGGGGCCATTCCTACTGATGAGTGGCTGGTTGCTGGGAACCACCGCGCTGGGCTTATTGTGGGTGACCACCCAGACGGTCAGTTTAAATGCGGCGTTCGTCAGCGCCATTCAGTGGCCGTTTCGTCTACCGCATTTCATCTTGGGACTCTTGGGATACAGCGGTCTGACCAGCCTGTATGCGTGGTTGGGAGTACTCGAACCCATCACGCCAAGCGGGCAAACGGTAGCGACGGCGCAAAATTTGGAGGCCGTCTTGAACCATGCCGGCTGGCAGCTGCCCCATCCCGTGACGCTGCACACCGTCGTTGACGTCTACGCCAACTTTGGCGGGACGGGGATGTTGCTGGGACTGGTGCTGGCCATCCTGTTGGTTCACGGCCATACGCGGCATCACGCCGTAGCGTGGCTGAGTCTGGTCCCAACCCTGGGGAACTTCGGGGCACCGATCATGGTCGGCCTGCCGGTGATGCTGAGCCCGTTGCTGGGCATTCCGTTTCTCCTGGCACCGCTAGTCTGCATCAGTGTCAGCTGGCTGTGCCTGCGCCTAGCCTGGGTGCCCGCGGTCGCGTATCCGTTGTTGACCGGGACGCCGGGCCCCTTCCTGGCGTTCTTGGGGACCGGTGGCAATTGGTCCGCGCTGGTGCTGGGACTCGTGAACCTGGCGCTGAGCACGGCCATCTACTATCCCTTTGTGAAATGGCACGTGCAGGCGCAAGCCCAGATAGCGGGGGAGGTGGCCGATGATGATCCACGCAATTAAACGCGGCTTTATCGTGGTGCTGGGCCTTTTGGTCTTGCTGAGCCTGCCGGGGTTTCTCTGGCGGCCACAGCAACGCAGTGAGGTCCGCAGTCACTACCAAACGCTGATGGCACCCGTCTTTCTGGTGCCCGGCTCGAGTGCGACCCAGAACCGGTTCAATGCGCTGGTCAAGGAACTCAACCGGGAAACGCCCGCGACCCACAGTCTCTTACGGGTCGAGGTCAAGACGACGGGCCAACTGGTGTACACCGGCCGTATCCAACCGGGGGACACACGGCCGTTCATCGTGGTTGGTTTTCAGAATCATCACGACGGGGCCCAGAATATTTTGAAGCAGGCGAAATGGTTTGCGTTGGCCTTTAATGCTTTGCAGAAGACGTATAAGTTCAATCATTTCTCGGCAATGGGTCATTCCAACGGCGGCCTGGTCCTGACGTTATTTCTGGAGAACAGCCTGGATCAATCGGCCGTGCGAGCGAATCGGCTGATGACGATTGCTACGCCGTTCAACCTGGAGGAAGATGATGCCGCCGTGGATACACCGTTATTCAAGACGTTGGAAGCTGGGCGGCAACGGTTGCCCCGGCAGCTGGTCGTCTACTCGATTGCCGGGAGCAAGACCTTCACGGGGGATGGCATCGTGCCGTTTGACAGCGTGAACCGCGGCAAGTATTTATTTCAGGATCAAGTTAAGGGATTCACGCAGATTACCGTGACCGGTGCAAACGCCAACCACGCGGACCTGCCAGAGAATCAACAAATCGTTGCGCTCATTCGCCAGGACCTTTTGTCCTAATCATGGTTTATTTCACAAGCCGTTACGTGTAAACTAGGGGCATAAGGAAAATTACGGAGGCCAACAACGAATGATAAAGATGATTGCGCTCGATTTAGACGAGACGTTACTCAATACGGATAAGACCATTAGTGAAGCCAACGCCGCAGCCCTGCGGCAATTACACACGGCGGGGGTCAAGGTGGTGCTGTGTACCGGCCGGCCCATCAATGCGATTTGGGGCTACCTGGAACAACTGGGACTGACCACGGCTGAAGATTACACGATTACCTTCAACGGGGCCCTGGTCATTCAGAACACGACCAAGGAAGCCTTGGCGCAGAGCGGGTTGAGTCGCACGGACTTCAAGCCGTTGCACGCCTTTGCGGCAGCCAACCACTACCCCTTGGACGTCTTGGACTTTGATCAGGTCTATCCCGTCGCTGATTTAACGCCATCGGTTTATCAACAAATGTTGAAGGCCCCGATGACCTTCACGCCGACGCCATTTGCGGAATTACCCGATCATCTCTTCAGTAAGGCCGTTATGGCAACGGACCCTGCCACGCTGGATGAAGTCGTTAGCAAGCTGACCCCAGAGCTGACCGACCAGTATCACGTTGTGCGGTCACAACCAAAAATCTTGGAATTTCTGGCTGCCGATATGGATAAGGCCGTGGGGCTGGGCCAACTGTTGACGCACTTCGGTTGGGACTTCAGCAACCTGATGACTTTCGGGGATGCCGAGAATGACTTGGGCATGATCAAGGCCGCTGGGGATGGCGTGGCCATGTTGAATGGTCAACCAGCCGTCAAGGATGCCGCCAGCCATATCACGCCAAAAGACAACAACGACGCTGGGGTTGCGGCGTACCTTGAACAAACCTTTCCAGAATTGTTAAGCTAGAAGCGGTAGCGCTTGCATTTAAACAGATAAACTGGCAGTATAAAAGGTGTATAGGATTAATCTTAAGGAGGATTTTGGTCATGAAACGTTTGATGGTGAAACTTGGATTAGTAGTACTTGCAGCGGGGACCCTGGGTGGTGTCGCTGCACCGAGCGCGGCTAGTGCTAGCACGAAGGCAAAGCCCGCAACCTTTACGAACACGGATATGAAGCGTTACTACAAGAACGCTAAGTCAAAGACGGCTTTTTACTTTAAGTCATACAAGTCTAACGGTAAGACCGGGACGTTGCTGATTTTTGGTGACTTCAACGGCAAGAGTGCCAACGTCAAATATGGTGTGCCAACCTCTATTAAGGTCAGCAAGAACAAGCGGACGTTGACGACCAAGTACAAGTTGATTGAATTTAAGACGACCGACAACAAGACGACCACGTCCTTGACGAAGAAGACTTACACGTTCAAGCTGACGAAGAAATCCAGCACCAAGTTCAGTACTAAGGTCACTGGCACGAAGCTCAACCGGCGCTTAGCCTCAGCCACTGGCAAGACTTATTCTTACAGCAAGGTCAAGAAGAGTCCCGCCGCTGCTTACGCTAAGAAGTACGTGAAGCCAGCTATGCAAAAGCAATACACGGACATCTTTAACAACACCGATGCCCTGACCGCAGCGCAAAAGCAACAATACGCCACGGAATACACGAACAACGCGGTTAAGACCATGATCAACAACTTTAACTACAAGGCTTAATTGCGATTTAAAAATGAGCGCGAACCCGCAAATTGGGGCCGTGCTCATTTTTTTGGATCCAAAAAAACACCGGCCGCAGCCAGTGTTTTCAGTTAAGCTTATTTGTTGTTTTTGAATAACGTGGTCAGGTAGTCCATGAAGACCTTGAGGTAACGGTCCTTGTCAACCATGACGGAAACCTTAACGTTGGTAGGTTCGTTGAGACGGTTGTCATCACCGATGGTCCGACCGTAAGTTTCCTTGTTGTAGTTAACGACCATGTTCAGGTCAATCGTGGTGACGAAGCTAGGGTCTAAGGCAACCCCAACAGCGAGTGGGTCATGCAAAGCACAGCCGCCCAAGTTGTCGTTGAATTGCTTGTAAGCTTCGATGTAGTAGTCGACGATGTCGGCAAACTTTTCACCAGCAACGGTGCCAAGTTCACGCCATTGCTTGGTTTCCTTCTTGGTTAAGAGGGTCCGCAGCGTAACGTCCAGGCCAACCATGGTAGAGTGTAGTGGGCTGGTCAAAACAGCGTTAGCAGCTTCAGCATCTTGGTTGATGTTGGCTTCAGCAAATGGGGTAACGTTCCCAGGCATGGTCAAAGCACCACCCATGAAGGTCATGTTGCCGATTTCGTTAGCAATTTCTGGGGCCTTCTTCAAGGCAGCAGCCAAGTTGGTCATTGGGCCAGTTGGTACCAGCGTCAGGTCTTTGCCGTACTTGTGTGCAGCTTCGATTAAGAAATCAACACCGGATTCCTTTTCGATGGCACGCGTTGGTTCTGGCAGTTCAACTTCACCGATTCCGTTTTGACCGTGAATGTTTGCACTAACTTCCATCCGGTCGAAGTGGTCAGAGGTTGAAGAGTGACTTTCGCCTAAGTATACAGGGATGTCGGTGTGACCCAACAATTCCAAAATCTTCAATGCGTTCTTGCCGCCTTCTTCAACGACAACGTTGCCGTATGAACCGACGATACCGATTAAGTCAACATCAGGTGCACCTAATGCGTAAGCGATTGCAAGAGAATCGTCGATCCCAGTATCCAAGTCCAAAATCATTTTACGTTTTGCCATGATATGAGTGTCTCCCTTTTGGTCAATATTTAAGCTTTAACGCCTGCTTTAACTATAATGTAACTGGTTACATTTAGCAAGCTCACCCCGTCACCAAGTTGAAGCAATTGACGGTTCAGGGTAAGATAGAAGACGGCCATTGATTCCGGGATTCCTGCCGGTCAATGGCGCTGGAAGCGCTTGAGTAAAGCGTTTTACGTATATTGGAAATTAGTGCCGTGTTTTTCGTTAAGCGCTAGAAACGGGGTCGCTAATTTTAGTAAAATTTTTTTGAAATCGGTTAATTTGCGACCGAATTCTGGGTTAACGTGAATCTAAAAAGGGGGGCCAGCCATGGCCAATGAAGCGAGCAAGCCAAATAGAAAAAAATTCGAGTATCACAACCATTTGCTAGACGACGCCACGAAGGAAATGAACGAGTGGACCGGCGAGAATAAAGTGGTGGAGATTCACCTGTTTCAGATGTTTTCAGAGGTGTTCAAGCCGCACAACCGCGACGATGCGGAGGTCCTGTTCATTGTCGGGACCCGCGAAACCACGCCGTCTTTAGAAGCCGTGTCGGCGGCACCCGTCAAACCCTGGCTGTTCTCCCGCGTCTTTGCGCTACTGGGAGCCAGCTTCGTGTTGTTAGCGATGTTGTTCCTGGTCTTCCGGAGCAACAACGCCGTGCCGGGGATGATCTTCATCGGCTCACTGACGGTGCCATTTTCCTTATTGATCATGTTTTTTGAAATTAATGTGTTCCGCAATATTTCTGTGTACCAATTAATGACCGTCTTTTTAGTCGGCGGGATTCTTTCCTTGATTGCCACCATGATTCTGTACTCCCTGATTCCATCGGGCAACGGGACATCGTGGGAGTCGGCCCTGGTTGTCGGCTTTATTGAAGAGACCGCCAAGATGCTGGTGATTGCTTACTTCGTGAACCGTTTCCGTCTGAATTATATTTTCAACGGGCTATTAGTTGGGGCAGCCATCGGTGCCGGATTCGCCGTCTTTGAAACGGCGGGGTACACCGGCCAGTATGGCTTGGTGACCCTGCTGATGCGTAGCTGGCAAGCCATCGGGACCCATACGATTTGGTCCGCCATCATGGGGGCCGCCATCATTTTAGCCAAGGAACGGCACCAACCCGTGACCGGGAGTAACATGGTCGCACCAAAATTTCTGCGCTTCTACCTTCTGGCCATCGCGCTCCACGCCCTCTGGGACTGGAACGCGCCGTTCGCCTTATTAGACATTTTATACCTGCAGCAGTGGATGCTCATCGCCATCGGCTGGGTCGCCATCTTTGTGCTGATCAACGCCGGTCTCCGCGAGGCGCGCACGCTCCAGGGGCAACGCATTTTGACAGGCAATCAGCTCGGCGGATAGAGGTAGCGCATCAGCTTGGCGTCCAGCGCCGGATTCTCGTGTAACAAGGAGTGTTGCGTGTCCCAAACGGGCCCGGTAAACGTTTCATAGCGATACTGACCGACGCGGCCAGCGACCAGGTGCCGCAGTGGGGTCACGGTGTTCGCCGGCACCTCACTGTCGTTGCCGGTCTGGCCAATCACGCCAGCGATATTTAAAATTTTTAACTCTGGATAGCGGTCAGCGAGGTGCGTCCGTTCCGGGAAGTCGGCTCCCACCATCACGATGCGGGCGACGGCCACCGGGGCGGGCGCGTGGTCGTTTAGGTAGTCGTAGGCAATCGTGCCGCCGGAGGAGTGGCCGACAAAGTTGACCCGGTTCACGCCGTAACGCCGGTGGAGTTGGGTTAGGACGGTCGCCAACTGGCGTGCCTGTTTCTGCGGATGCGTGTTATCTTTGAAAATAACCGGAATGAGCGGATTGTTGCGGCCAACGGACTGGTGCTGTTGCCAAGTCACGTGGCCATTCCAGGTGACCCGCGCCGTCAGGGCAAACGTCCCGACGTGCGGGCGGTCCAGGCTGGTGACCATGCTGCGCAGCGAGAGCCAAGCGCCGTGGGTCCCTGGCAAGAAGAGGGTGGCCGTCCGCGTCTGGGGCACGCGCAGGTCGTTGAGCACGGCCCAGCGGTGATTCCACCAGCCGATGAAGCTGCCTAAAACCAAGAGCGTTGTGAGGAAAACGGTGAGTCCACGCGTGTGTTTCACAAAGACCACCTCCTTAGAAAGGATTTTGATAAAATGACTGAGCAATTTGATATCACGATTATCGGGGGCGGCCCCGCCGGCATGTTCGCGGCCTTTTACGCCGGCATGAACAATGCCAAGACGCAGGTCATCGAGAGCCTGGCCGAGCTGGGTGGGCAGGTCAACGCCCTGTATCCTGAGAAAACTATTTTAGACGTGGCCGGCCTCCCCGCCGTGAGTGGGCGCGACCTGATTGCCAACCAGCAAAAGCAAAATGCCCAATTTCCCCTGACAATTAAAACGGGGGAGACAGTGACCAACGTGACGGCCACCGAAGACGGCTTTACCATCACCACGCCAGCCGGCACATCGCAGAGCAAAGCGGTGATCGTCGCCATTGGCAACGGGGCCTTTGCGCCACGGAAATTAAACGTGGCCACGGCGGACGCCCTGACTGGCAAACACCTTTTCTACAGCGTTCGCGACCTCGAACGTTTCCGTGATAAGGACGTCATGGTTGCCGGGGGTGGGGACGCCGCCATCGACCAGGCACTAATGCTGGAACCGGTCGCCAAGTCCGTGACGCTGCTTCATCGGCGCGCCCAGTTCCGCGGGTTACCGCACATGGTCGACCTGTTGCAGCAGTCCAGCGTCCACGTCCAAACGCCGTACCTGATTCGCGACTTAGCGGAAACGCCGGCCGGCTTGGACGTCACGCTAAAGCCAGTCGGACAGACGGGTGACCCGGTCCACATGACCGTGGATGACCTGGTCGTCAGCTACGGTTTCACGTCGGACCACAGTGCCCTGGCTAAATGGGACGTCCAACTGGCCGAGAGCCAACGCCTGATTGCGGTCGATTCGACCATGGCCACCAGCGTGGATGGTATCTACGCGATTGGCGATGGGGTCATGTATCCGGGTAAACAGCCGTTGATTGCGACGGGGTATGGTGAGGCGCCGGTGGCGGTGCGGTCGATCATGACCCGCTTCTTCCCCGACCACCACGGCCCGGTCCACAGCACTTCGCTCGGTCTTTGATTTTTAGATTGCTGATGAGGTTGTGGGAGATTGCCGCCGACGGCAGCCAGTACTCCCAGCCTGTGGGGCAACCTTGGAAGCCTGGAAGGCGGTCTTCCAAGGCGCTTAGAGCCGCCTGAATTCGGCGTCTCTAAGGCGTCCCGTTTAGTAAGCCGGCGAAAGACGCCGACAAACTAAATCGACACAGGCTTCCGTACTGGCTGCCTTACGGCTGATGTTGTGGCCCGACCAGTAAATTGGGGTGGACCGCGAAGTGCCGTGGCCCGGACGTGGTTTAACTCCCTTTGTAGTGGTGGAGTACATCAGTAGTGTGGTAACTTCACCACCCATTGATGATTAGCCACAACTACTTACCTTAACCATAGAAGAAAATTTCATAAACGCAAAGAAGCTGCTCGGACAATCGTAATGATTGAACGGACAGCTTCTTTATTTGCATAGAAAACAATTTTATATAGAGCAACCAATCAGATAACAACCCA
Organism: Levilactobacillus wangkuiensis; assembly: GCF_016861605.1. GTDB lineage: Bacteria > Bacillota > Bacilli > Lactobacillales > Lactobacillaceae > Levilactobacillus > Levilactobacillus wangkuiensis. The sequence goes on along the minus strand of NZ_BOLM01000025.1, from coordinate 14,042 downwards.
AACCAACCAATCGGAAGGACATGGTCAATCTTAGCCGGAGTCGGTTAGGTGCGGAACCCTGTGTCGGTGGTGTTGGCCGGTGGTTTGCCGGCCTTACAGCACGGGATGCGTTCGAGACTCGCGGGTTGGGCGAGGCTTGAACACAAGGGCGAAGACCGCTTCACAGGCTTCGTCCGTGCCCCATAGGGTGGGAGCACCTAACCGACGCAGGCGGCAGTTACCCCACAGGCGGAGTTCCTTGAAATTTCGTAGGCGGAGTGAGGAGCTACTTCCCGCTAGTGTCGTCTTGGTTGGTGATCTTGATTCGGTTGGAATCGGTGGTCTTGTGCCCCAGCTCTGGCGCGTCCGTCTTATAGAACGGCTGCGTCGACTTGTCCCCGTTACGGGAGAACAGGCTAGTTGACTTCAAGCCCAACTTCTTCTCCAACTTCTCTTCCTTTTCCAGTCCGTCGGAATAGTTGTAATCGGACGGGTCAACGGCGGTGAAACCTTTTGGATGGAAGAAACGCAGGAGATTCTTTTGGTTCAGCGAATCGGAGTCGTTCAAGCCCTGGTTGACGTGCTTTTGCATGGCGTCTAGCTTGGCCTGCAGCGTCTTGTTGGGATGAATCTCCTCTTGGGTCTTGTTGCTGTAAACGGTGCCGTCGATGGACGTGTAGTCCGGGCTGACCCAATCGCGGTTACGGAAAGCCACGACCGGATTGTGAGCCTTGGAGAACAGGTCGGTCCCGAACTGAATGTATTTCTTGGTATTCATGCCCATCAGGTGCATCAGCGTTGGCAGCACGTCGACCTCGCCGCCATAGGTGTGTTCAACTTTACCCTTCTTGTAGCCGGGCATGTTAAACATCAGTGGCACGCGTTGGAGCTGGGCGTTGTCGTAGTCGTTCCAGTCGTCCGGATTGACCCCGAGCAACTTCGCCAGGCTCTTGTTTGACGAGTTGGAAATACCGTAGTGATCCCCGTAGATCATGACCAGCGAATTTTTAGCCAGCCCGGATTTGTGCAGGTAGGCGTAGAATTCCTTGATGGATTGATCGAGGTAGTGGGCGGTCTTGAAGTAGTTATCGACCGTCTTGTCACCAGTATTTGGCGTCTTGAAGCTGGAATCTTCACTGTCCAGCGTGAACGGGAAGTGGTTGGTGACGGTCAGGTATTTCACGTAAAATGGCTGCTGGAGATGCTGGAGGTACTTCACGGAATCGTTGAACAATAGCTTATCCTTTAAGCCATAGCCCAGGGATTTATCGCCCGAGGTGTCGTAGTAGCTGGCATCGAAGAAGTACTGGTAACCCAGGTTCTTGTAGGTGTTGCTGCGATTCCAGAAGCTGGCTACGTTTCCGTGGAAGACCGCGGTGCTGTAGCCGGCCTGGTCGAAAATGGCGGGTGCCGCCTGGAAGGTGTTGTCATTCCCGAGTTGGGTAAATAGCGACCCTTGTGGCAGGCCGTACGTCCCGGTTTCCAGCATGGTTTCGGCGTCGGACGTCTTGCCTTGGCCGACTTCATGGAAGAAGTTGTCGAAGCTATAGGTCGCCTTGCTCTTATAGAGTTTGTTCAAAAACGGTGTGACCTCTTGGCCGTTGACCTTCTTGTTGATCAAGAATTGCTGGAAGCTTTCCAGGTGAATGATGATGACGTTTTTACCCTTGGCGACGCCGTACATGCTCTTGTCGGGGGCCGCGTAATTCTTGTGCACGTATTTTAAAATGCCACTGAGCTCGGACTTCTTGGCGTGCGACCGCAGTTCACTGGTGTGCTGCGACTTGATGCCATCATAAACGGTGAAGGCGTCCAGCCCCAGGTATTTCACCAAGTAGGTCCGGTCAAAGGTCCGCGTCAACAGTTGCGGTCGGTCCATTTCGCCCAGGGTTAGGTTGACCGTGAACAGCAGGAGGGCGCTGGAGGTGACGGCGAGGCCGACGCGCTTATTTAGCGGCCGCGGGTCGAGGTAGATACGCCGCGTGGCCATCAGTGCCAGCACGAGCACGAGGTCGAGCCAGTACAGAAGGTCGTGCGGCGAGGTCAGGGCCAGCGAGCTCCCGGAGAGTCCCTGGTCGACCTTGGAATAGCCCAGCATGGTGCTGACGGTCATGAAGTCCGTGAACTCGCGGAAGTAGATGACGTTGATGTACAGCAGCAGGCTGTTGAGGATGTCGATGAGAAAGATAAACGGGTAGAAGAAGCGCGCTCGTTTGAAATATAACGCCAACCCGAACAACAGAATCGTTGTCGCTAGGGGATTCAGGAGGAGAATCAGGAATTGAAACGGATCGCTGAGTCCCAGCTTAAAGTCGACGAAATAGGCGAGTAAAGTCTTCAACCAGAACAGGACGACCAGCAGGGTGACAAAGCCCATGCGAGTCCCGGTTCTGGCCCATATTTTTTTGAAACGTTCCACGGTGCGTTCGCTCCTTCGTGTGCGGATAAAGTAGTCTCATTCTACCATATAACTTTGGGTTGTGCCCCACTCGGTATGCTTCCACTGGTTAGCCACCCTACCTGTGGGGCAGACCTGAAGCCTGAGGTGCGGTCTTCAGGGCGGTTGGGAGCCTTACTAAACCCGTAAGTCTCCCAACTCGGCCGTGGTCTAAGGTGAGAAGATCACTCACCAAAGACCACCGACACAGGGAGGGTGGCTAACCGCTCCAGCACACCGAGTGGGGCACGGCAACGTTGTCTGGTATATGAGACGTGGGGTGGTGTGCTGTGGGCAAGTATCAATCAGATGTAGAACTATCACCAAGACCGTGAGTCTACAAGCTCGGCCGTGGTCTAAGTCGAGAAGAACGCTCGACTAAAACCACCGACACGGGGTTCTGTCTGGTCACCTCCGGCTCACCTGACGGACTTCCCGTCAGTTACTGGTAGATGGACTAGGGGGGTGGTGTGAGGGTGTAACCAATATAGTAGAAACTAGTACCTAACAAGGTTATGATGACGGGTAAAACGGTTAGTACGTAAGGACGAATAGACTAGTTATTTAATTACTTTTCTTCTATTGTATATGTCCCATTAATTACATGACGCAATCACTGCCTGTTCCAATTATACGGACCTTAACGGATAAAGCAGACCAAGACACAGAAAAAACCACCCAACAAGGACAATCCCGTCGATGTTGGTGCGGGGTGAACCAGTGTCAGCCGCAGGGGTGGTGAAAATGCCAGCTCGTGCAGTGACCAGAGGCGGATCAAGGTGACCAGCTGTGTCGATGTTCTTGGCTGAATGATTTTCTCAGCCTAGAACATGGGACGACCATGGAGACTGGTGGTTTTCCAGGCTTCAAGGCGAGGTGGCAGACCGTTTCTCAGGCTGGCACCGTTCCCCACAGCAGGGCAGCTTGAATCCGCCGGCGGGAACGAAGCTAGCACAGTCGTTTTCACCGCCCCGGAGACGAGGCAATCTGCGTTCAACCCAGCGTACCAAAGTTCGGGGGGCTGTGGCCGTTTTGGGGGCAAGTTTAGGAAAACTTTAAGTCAGACTGCGAAATTGTAACCGCTACCGCAGTATCTTTGGTACACTAGAGATAGATTTTAAATGAAAGGTGTGACTAGCTATGACGAAACAACTCACGCTGTACGTGGTCCGTCATGGGCAAACGTATTTTAATATCTACAATAAACTCCAAGGCTGGAGCAATTCACCATTGACTGAGGCGGGTATCGCAGACGCCGAGAACGCGGGGAAACGCCTGCAGGACGTGCAATTCGCTGCGGCCTACTGCAGTGACACGACGCGGGCTGAACAGACGGCCAAGGCCATTTTGACCGCTAACCACTCGGCACCGGCTGCTCAGCTGACGACGGCATCCTTCTTCCGTGAAGAGTTCTACGGGTACTACGAAGGCACCGACATGGCACAGGCCTGGTACGTGGCGGGTGCGCCGCATGGTGTGCCAACGTTTAAGGCGATTGAAGAGAAATACTCGATTGGCAAGGCCAAGGACTTCTTGAAGGAAGCCGATCCGTTCCGCCAAGCTGAAAACAACGAAGAGTACTGGGCGCGGGTGGATCAAGCGTTTAACCTGATTCGCCACAACCCCGATTTGAAAGACGGCGACAACGTCTTGATGGTCAGCCACGGCAATACGTTGCTGAGCCTGATGGAACGTTACGGTCAGGGTAAGTATGACCTAAGTGAACGGCCAGCGAACGGGAGCGTCACGAAGCTACTGCTGACGCCGGACGACATTCAAGTATTAAGCTACAACCAAAAAGATTAAGCGAGGATGGATGGTTTGATGGAAATTAGAATGGCTTGGGGTAAATTGAACCCCGTATACCAAGACGCCCTGCAAATGCGCAAGGACGTGTTCATTGAAGAACAGGGGATTGACCCTAAGGTGGAACTGGACGGAACCGACGAAGACAAGATGCACTACGTCGGGTACGTGGACGATGAACCCGTCACGACGGCACGAATCGACATGCTGGCGGGGAACCGCGTGAAGATTCAACGCGTGGCCACGGTTGCTGATCAACGTAAGCACGGTTACGCAGCGGAATTGATCAAGCAGATCATCCACGATGCCAAGCGCTCAGACGTGGCGCACGTCGAATTGGACGCCCAGTTGACGGCCATGGATTTCTACAAAGAATTGGGTTTTGAACCCATTGGTGATGCATTTGAAGAGGCTGGTATTCAGCATCAGACGGTGCAGTATACCGGGGAATAAGCGAATCTAGAAGCAAAAGCACCTAACCAATGTGGTTGGGTGCTCTTTTTTAGGCTTTTTTAAGTTCTTTTTTATTGAAATTTGATAACTATTTACTTAAACACTCGAGCAACGTCATTGTTTGAATCCGTATCGTCCTTAGCGTTTTTAACGGCAGCTGCTAATTCGTCTGAGAGAAATAAATTGGATTGTCCATTACGTTTGAAAAGTAAGAATTTTGGTCCATCGTCTGTCTCTTTAACATAAACGGCTGCAGAGGGCTGTGTTATATTAAGGTCGGGTTTTTCATCTCGGGTAATTTGAAGTATCTCAGATAGGGTCTTATTCTTATATTCAGGTTTGGTGGTATTGCCAAGATAGCCAATTAGTTTATCATCATCAGAGTAATAATTGTTAGAGTAACATTGAAAATCAGAGTCTTTAATAAAATCATAAACCATTTTCTGCTCAAAGTAGTTGAAAGTCCCCATAAAAACAGTGATATCAGGATTCAGCAGTTCGAGTAGTCGGTTTTCTAATTCATGACCCGAATGCTCTAAACTTGAAAGAGAATCAATTTCACGATTAAATAATCCAGGAGTGTTTTTATTGGCAAAGGTTAGTATGTCGGCAATAGTAGGAGTGTTCGAGTCACTTTTTAGTTTTCCCCATAGAGGTGTAGTAGCAACAGCACTAAAGGCATCAATATGTATGAGCTTTGTATGAGTTGACCGATCAAGTGAGCCAAAACTAATATAATTTTTATCCTCTTTATTAGAGGTGTTAAGAAGGACCTTGTTTAACGTCTCTTCAAGTGTGTTAAAGTAATTGGTGCGGATATGATCAGGCATGGTGAAGTAGTCGTTAAAGAATGAAATTTCTTCATCAATCATATCTGTTGAAATGTGATCCACGCGTTGTTTAGCTTCCTTATTGGAGAATCGAGCAGGTGAAAATTCAGCATTTGATGGGTTTGCACCAATTGTGACAATGGTAGGTGAGGGAGCAGAGGATAAGTAATAATTCAAATCTCCAAACCAGACAATTGGAAATGTGCCATTAACTTCAAAATTCGGAGAAATTGAAGACTGGGAAAAGGGACCTTTGAAAAACTCGAAATTTTCATTGAATTCTTGAACTAATGGTTTGAAATCTTCGAGAGTTTTACGTGTGTCAGACATAGTGAGATACCTCCTGAATTTGTGTATTTGTAAGTTTGTGCTAATGCTATTATACAATATAACATTGAAGATTACCGTAAATAATAATCAGAGTGCATATAAATCTTAGGTGTGGTCTGCTTTGAGCCAAACTAAACAGGGAAGTGTTTTCAAAGTTTTCAGTAACATGGTTCAATCGTTCAAATCATTAAACAAAAAAACACGTTACCGCCGGCCAATTGCCAACGCGTAACGTGTCGAATTTAATTCGTTCAGTTGAATTCATGAGGAGATTACTGAACGTTAGGTTTTAGAAATTAATCAGCATCAGTTGCACTAGAAGTAGCGTTGTTGCTGTTATCAGCAGTCGTTACTCGAGCGTAACCAACAGCGTGCCACCATGGAGCATGAACGGCTTCGCGAACGACACCGCGGTTTTGGGCATCGATCATCTTACCTTTACCAATGTACATCCCAACGTGGGAGATAGAGTAGGCACTACCACCAAAGAAGACCAAATCACCCTTCTTGATGTTCTTGTAGCTGACGTGCTTGTAAGCATTGTATTGGGCTTGTGCAGTCCGTGGCAATGTCACACTAGCACCCTTCTTGTAAATGTAACCGGTGAAACCAGAGCAATCAAAGGCAGTTGGGCCAGTGGCACCGTAAACGTAACTAGCACCTAAGTGAGCCTTGGCAACCTTGTAGATAGAAGTGAAGTCGCTCTTAGTAGCGGCTGAAGCGGACGTCGTGGAACCGGCGTTAAAAGCAAAGAATCCAACGAAAACCAATGCGCTTGCTGCAATTGTTTTAATAAATTTCTTCATCCTAATAAACACCCCTCATGAATTTTACAAGTACAAGGATACCAATGTAATATGACAAACATGTAACAAGCCAGTTGCAGGGCTGTTAAATGTCTTAAACAAAACATTACTTTTAACCAGAAAGTTGTAATTGGGGTGCGGAATTTGCTATTATCTAACATAATTGGTAACTTAGTTTACATAAGCGTCAAGGGGAGGAGAAGGACACATGGCACAATTTACGAACGAAGCCCGGCATTTCTTTGATGTTCGTCGGTTAGTTTTCCGTATCGGGGAGTTGGCTTCAATGACGGACGTTTCTGCCCGGCAGCTCCGGTACTGGGAGAAGAAGGAATTGATCAGCTCACAGGAGCGCACGGATGGCCAGCAGGCCCGGGTCTACACGTTTAAGACCTTCATTAAGGTGTCACTGATCAAGTATTTCATGGACGAGGGGTTCACACTAGCGGCGGCGGCCCAGAAGGCTGATGCCCGCCAGAACCGAATGGCGTACATTCACCATTTCATTTCAAGCGGGCTACAGGGGTTTGCCAAGGTCGATGACCAACTGGCCATTAATCTCGGCGCCTTTGATGCCGAACAAACGCTGATGGCCCTAGTGCCGGATGGTGATGGACCCATCACTTACAAGCTCTTACCGAACGCGGAGGCCCAGCAGATGACGCGAGCCGAAGCCGAGTAGGTAGTGTCACAACTTTGTTACAGGAAGCAGGTCCAGGGCGGATTGCCTTGGGCCTTTTTAGGTGGTTAAGCAGGTTGTGACAGGTTTGTCACAAATCACCGTTGAATGTATCGGTCAGATATACTATACTTAGTCAGCGGAAAGGAAGCGACTAGTTTGTACGAATTATTTGTGCTCGGCCAACTCATGGACCAAGAGATGGCGGGGTATCAACTACGCCAGGCGCTCAAGTCGGTGGTGGGGCAGGAACAGACCGTCAGCTATGGCGTCCTGTATCCCTTACTCGAGCGGCTCAGCCAGGCGGGGGACATCACCCTGACCACGGTTGAAACCAGTCAGCGGCCCAAGAAAGTGGCGACCCTCACCTCGCAGGGCCGCAGCCATTTTCAAACGTTGATCCTGGCACCGGTGACCGTCAACAAGCAGTCCCAGCTGGTCTTTCAAATCAAGTGCAATTTTTTACATTTATTAAGCGTGACCGACCAGCGGACCGTGTTACAGGATTTCCAAAGCTTCACGCAGTTTCAATTAGATAACCTGCGAGACATAGACGACTATCTGACGACGCGACCGCGAATGGTCCCGACCGACGTGGTCGATGCACGCCAGGTCAATCAGCTACAAAAAGCACGCGCTCAGGCCCAGGCCAACTGGATTGCCGCCCGACTCGCGCGTTTAGATAAGGGAGAATGAACATGCAACCGAAAAACTTTGCGGACGACCCGCAGATTCAAGCACACCGCTGGTGGATTCTCGTCGCGGTCTGCCTCTTTACCTTTATGTCGACGCTGGACGGCAGTATCGTTAACATTGCCTTACCCGTCGTGAGCAAGGACCTCCACATCCCGATGAACCAGGCGGAGTGGGTGGTGTCCATCTATCTGATTGTCATCTGTGCGCTCCTACTGATCTTTGGCAAGCTTGGCGACACACGGGGCAAGATTCGCATCTTTAAAATGGGTTCCGTCCTATTTATCCTGGGGTCACTGTTGTGTGGCTTCAGTGCCGGGCTGACCTTTCTACTGGTGGCCCGCGCGATTCAAGCGATTGGTGCGGCCATGACCATGGCGACCAACAACGGCATCATCACCGAAGTCTTCCCGTTCAGTGAACGGGGCCGGGCACTCGGGATGATTGGCTCGTTCGTCGCGCTGGGCAGTATTGCGGGGCCCGGCATCGGTGGCCTGATTCTGGCGCACCTCCACTGGGGCTACATCTTCTGGATCAACGTGCCAGTTGGCATCATCGCCTGGTTTATCGGCCAACGCATCCTCCCCAAGGACGTGACCGTGACCCACACGCCCATCGATAAGGCGGGTGGGAGCCTATTCGCCTTCATCATGGTCAGCCTGTTTGCTGGCGTATTTATTGGCCAGGAGATTGGCTTCGCTCAGCCACTGATTCTCGGCCTGTTCGTGGTCGCCATCGTGGCCATCGTGTTCTTTGTCCGCCTCGAACTGCGGGTAGCCGACCCGATTCTGGCCTTGAAATTATTTACCAATAAGCGTTTCAGCATCAGTATCCTCTGTGCCTTTCTCATCTTCGTGGCCAACTTCTTCTTCAACGTGATTTCACCGTTCTACCTGGAAAATGCCCGAGGACTGGCCGCCAACTACGCAGGGTACGCGCTGATGACGTTCCCCATCGTGCAGGTCGTCGTCGCGCCAATTGCCGGGGCTGTTTCGGATAAAATTGGCCCCGAGCTGTTGACGTTTATCGGGTTGGTTCTGATTTCCATCAGTCAGGTCGGGTACATGCTGGCGACTCTCCAGACGCCGCTATGGATCTTCATGTTCTTCATCGGCCTGGTGGGGCTGGGTAACGGGATCTTCATGTCGCCCAACAACTCAATCGTCATGAGTTCCGTGCCGGTGCAAAACCTGGGCATCGCCGGGGGCATCAACGCCCTAGCGCGGGAACTCGGCATGATTATCGGGATTTCCATTGCCACGACCGTGCTGTTCTCAGCGATGGGCCACTACGCCGGGCACCACGTCACGGCTTACTTGCCGGCCCATCCGGAAATCTTCATCGACGGGATGCGGGTCGCCTTCATGGTCTCACTGGCCATTTGTTTGGTGGCAACGGTCATCACCGGCGTTCGTCTCTTCCACCGTCCCGCCAAAGCTTAAACGGCTGTTGGATTGGTTAAACCATGACGCCTGCGGCCTCTGGGTACGCCGCCACCTGTGGGGAACGCTTGCGGCCTGAGGGGCGGTCCGCCAGCTCGGTTTGAAACCGGGAAGGCACCGTCTCCAAACACGTCCCATGGTGTAAGTCCGGGAAAAAGCGCCCGGTCTAACACCATCGACACAGGTCGCTCTGTACCCAGCTGCCTCCGGCTCACGATTGGCGGTGGGCGTTTAAGCTTGGTGGTAGTGAATTGATTTAAGCAAATAAATAGTCCGTTCGACAACCATTTTTGGTAGTTGTCGAACGGACTATTTTCATATTAAGCGTGTAGCAGTTTGTGTTTCTTCAAGAAGGCGGTCATGGTTTGTTGGCCCCAGATGTGGGTCACTTGCCGGGGGACCAGGTGCATCGACAGGCGCATGAATTTGGTGAAACCGGCATCGATTTGCGGCTTGTTTTTCTGCATGCCCTTGATACCCGCGTTGACCAATTGTGTGGTGGTGGAGCTGGCGAATTTATCCAGGAAGGTCTTGTCGTATTGCTGGGTTAGGTTCGTGCCCGTCACCAGGGGTGGCAGGAGCTCAACGATGTGGATGTTGACGTGGTTGGCCTTGACCTGTTCGCGCAGGGCGTCCGTGTACATGTGAATCCCCGCCTTGGTCGCGGAGTAGATGGGCGAGTCGGCCGCGGACACCAGGGATAGCAGGGAACTGATGTTGACGATCATGGCCTCATTTTGCCGACTAAGCAGGGGGAGTAATGATTTCGTCACGTAGATAATCCCGTTCAAATTAGTCGTGACCTCGGACGTGAGGTCGCTTAAAGCAATTTCTGGGTCAAACAAGTCGTACTGCCGCATAATACCGGCGGAGTTGATAATCAGATTTAAATCCGGGTAATCCCGTTCAAGCTGATTCGTTAGCGCCGTTACATCGGTGGTCTGACTAATATCGGCCTGAATGGCTTCTAGCCCAGGGTGTAAGGAGAGCACGTTATCAATTTTGGTTTGGTTCCGCCCGACAACGATGACGCGATTGCCCATGTCCAAGAGCCGGAGCGCAAAGGCCAAGCCAATCCCAGAGGTGCCGCCAGTAATCATGATTGTGTTGTTTGTTAATTTCATATTTTTGCCAACCTTATTCGTTTTATTTTGTAAGACGAGTATAGGTGAATAAGTTACAAAAATCAAATAAAGTCACTTAGTTTTAGAAATTGGTTGAAAAACAGCAGATGGCACATACATTTCGCGTGGAGAATGCAGACTGGGCAATAGGGGCGGTATGAACACTCTAAATACTGGTTGGGATACCACGTTAGCCGGAGGAGGACAGAGATGGAGGTAGCTGTGTCGACGGTGTTAGCTGAGTGTTTCCTCAGCTTACAGCGTGGGACGTGTTTGGAGACCGGTGGGTTGCCGGGCTTCAAACCGAGCCGGAGGACCGCTTCTCAGGCCGCAGGCGGTCCCCACAGACGCCGGAATCTCTGGCAGCCGCAGGCGAATGATGACATACCAACCAAAAAAGCCACCGACCTGTTAGGGGGCCGGTGGCTTTCATGTATCTAGTTAATCTTTCTTCGAATCGTCAGGCGTCGTCGTTGGCTTGGCAGCTGCCTTGCTAGACTTGGCCGACTTCATTGGCCGGTCCGCCCGCTTTTGCCGCTTCTTGCGGTGTGGCGCGTGGAACTCATGTGGCTTCTGCGCTGGGATGATCACGGACAACTTCCCGAAGGAGGATGCCATGATTGGCAGCGTCAGGTTGAAGATGATTGCCGTTAAGATGGTAATCAAGGTCACAGCGGTCAACGTTTGTGATTCAGCGACCAACAGGCCTAAGACCCCGGCAATGATGATGAACAGGGAGTGGCGCATGGTTTGGCCAACTTCGTTAATGCCTGGGAGTAACCAGTCAAGCAGTGGGGCGTCGTTTAACCGGTAGCTCAAGGCTAACTGGGTCAATTCGACGACGGCCAATACGGTGACGGGCACGAAGGCTAACAGTGGCACTTGCCAGTTGAAATCGCCGTCGCCGGTCAACCACTTCATTAAGAGATGGGTCAACTGGTAACTAGCAGCGGTCGAGGCCAGGAAGGTCAAGAACCAGTAAGTGGCTTGCAGGATGGACCGACTGAAGATGATCAGGAGTAATAACGTAATCCCGAAGACCAGGAGTAAGACCCGTGGTAAGTCGTGTTGATACTGGTTTTGAATCGTGGCGGTCGTGGCTGGTTGGCCAGCGAAGGTCAACGTGGACCCTTCCATAATCGTGCCGCGTAATTGGGCGGTAGCGACCTGTTTCAGTTGGGTCAACGTCTTAGCCGTATCGTTGGCGTTTGGCGCGTGTTTCAAGGTAATGGTCAGGTAAGTGGCTTTGACCTTTTCGTCGGTGAAGTTGGTCAAGGATTGTTGGAAGTCACCGCTAGAGATTTGGGTAGGGGACAGGTACAACGCCTTGGCTGCTTCGGATGATTGCAGGCCACTCAGGTACAGGTACATCTTGTTCAAGGACTTCTGCATGGTGATGACTTGCTTACGCGAATCATTCAGGCTGGTATTGACGGCCTTGATGGTTTCGGCGTAGTTACTGATGTTTGAGTGAGCGGCACTGGCGTCCGTGTTGGTGGTGCTGACGTCACTGGACAGCGTGCTCAAAGTGGCAATCGCTGAGTTCAATTGCGAGTTCACAGCGTTCAATTGGTTGATGTAGCGGGTAACCTTCTTGGACGTGCTGCTGGTGCTACTTGCGCTGGACTTGCTTTGGGCAGCTTGCAGGGAACTTTGCAGTGCGCTGCTGTCGCTGACCAAGCTAGTGGTTTGGGTTGAGAGTTGTTGCAGGCGTTTGATCTCAGCCTTCAACGTCTTCTGTTTCAGGTTGGCACTATCTGATTTCAAATCGTTGCGGACAGTCCCGAGTTGACCAACCACACCAGTCAATTCGTTGGTTAACGAGTTGAGTTGGGTTGACGCGTAGTACTGCGTGATGGGTTGACCACCTGGTTGGGTAACGGACGTGACGCTGGCGACACCCGGTTGGGCCCGCAGCTTCTTCGTTAAGTTATCCAGCTGGAAGAGTTGGTTTTGGTTATCAAGACGCTTGTTCGTTTGAACATAGAGGGTCAATGGGGTTGCTTTCCCTTGACCAAAGTGGGCACTTAAGACCCGAGCACCCTGCACGGCTTGGTTATTTGGAATATCCGTTGAATTATCATAGTTGAGTTGGTTGCGGTAGCTGTAAGCAAAGGGACCGACCAAGTAGATGACGACCAGAATGGCGATCCATGGCTGCCAGAGGCCGAAACGGGCGAGGCTGTGCCATAACTTGTGATCCTTGAGCTTTGGCCGCGTCTTCTTTGGCCAGAAGAGGCTGGTTCCCAGCATACCGGCGAAGACGGGAATCAAGGTGACGCTGGCGATCCCGGTGATGGCAAAACCAATCCCGAGGAGACCGTACGCCCGAATAGTGGAGAAGTCAAAGAGCATGAGGCTACCAAAGGCCAGGGTCAGGCTCAGGGTACTGATGAGAATCCGGTAACCCAGGTCCTGAATGACTTTGCTAGTGGCTTCTTGACTTTCCATGCCATCATCCACGTGGTTGCGCAGTTCCCGGAAGAACCAGAAGCTGGTCAGCAACGTGAAGAGGCTGATGCCCAGTAAGAGGAAGATCGGTGTGTACTCGGAGTACGCGAAGTTCCAGTGATAAGCCAGGTTAGTCGCCAAACTAAGCGTTGAAATATAACTGATTAAAATGGCTAGGAACGTAATGATTGGGGCGATGATGGATGCGAATAAAATCCCCATGGCGACTAAGGCAATCAGTAACGTCATTAAAATCACGATTAACGTGAAGGACGAAATGTGCTCGTTCGCGGCGTCACTAACGATTTCAGGGCTGGTCACATACGTGTTGAGGCCGAGCGTAGAAATTTGACTGGTAAGTTGGCTAGTAATTTGACGAACCGTTCCTTGGTTGTGGCTGACCGCAAGTTGAACAACTTCGGTCGACTTATCCTTGGAATACAGTTGCGGTTTGCTGGTTGGCGTGTTAGTCATCGTGGTGATCTTTTGAATCCCATAATAACTTGACCGTTTTTGCAAATTGGCGACAGTCTTGTTGACCGCTGCTAATTGCTTATTGGTGAGCGCGCCGCCCGGGTTGTTGAAAACCGCGTTGACGGTGTACGTCCCGTTTAAGTTGCGCCCCCAAGTATTTTGAATCTGGGTTGCTTTAACGGGTTGACTCGTATTCGCCAATTGTGGTTGACCATCATATTGAATAATGGTATTGACATTCGGCAAGGTGACAATGGCCGCAAAAACCACGATTAACCAGAATACGAGTGCAAAAATTCGGTTGTGGTGAAGCTTTCTGATCCGTTCTTGCATAAGTAGTCTGAGTCCTCTCTATGTATCCAATCTCCCGCCGTGCAAGCAGGGTGTAATCCATACTCAATTTTACCATAATGACCGGGCTTCGGGCCTTTTTAAGACGGATTTAACAAAGTTTAAGAAACGCCCGATTTAAAATTGAAGTGCAACACCCCTTAAGACATTAAGGGTAAACAAATAGGCCATGGAGACCTATACTTTT
>NZ_BOLM01000024.1 GCF_016861605.1 Levilactobacillus wangkuiensis | reverse complement strand
TCACTACCACTATAAAGTAATAGAGGCATAAGAGCATCCCGTCGGATAACTCTTATGCCTCTAAGCTTAGTATTTTTTTGGATTGTCCAAAGGTACGATATCGGTGAGGCGGCTGAGCCAGTCACGGTGACCTATCAGGATGAGCAAGGCCAGGAACTGGCGGCCAGTCAAACATTGAATGGGGATATCGGTGATGCCTATCAGACGGAAGCCGCCACGATCCCTGGGTATGAGCTGACGGAAACGCCTGTCAACGCTCAGGGGACGTTTGGCGAAGAGCCAATCACTGTGACCTATATTTATCGCAAACCGGTCCCCGTACCACCGGTTACCCCGCCAGTCCCGAATCCGACACCGAACCCGACACCTAATCCACAACCGGTGCCCACCCCGGCGCCGGGGCCGAAACCAACCCTGCCGGCCATTAAGCAAGGTCGCGTGACGGTGCATTATCAGACTGCTGGGGGGATGCCGGTTCATAGCGATACCCGTGTTGTTGGCCAGTTGGGGAGCGGTTATCGGACACAACCCTTGCCGCTAGCGAACTATCATGTCGTTGGCCGCCCAACGAATGCTGTCGGAATCTTTGGCGAGCAACCGGTGGATGTGACCTATACCTATGCGCCTAATGTGGTGAGTGGTGGCCAAGGAGATGGTGGTGAGCCGGCCGAACCACCTTTGCCAGTTGAGAGCGGAACAGCGAGTGGCAACGGCCAGACTGACCAGCCGACCACGACGCTGCCAATCCAGGTGGGGAGTACATTTGCAACCGCGATGCAATCTAAAAAACACCCGATGGCTTTGCCCACTACGAATGAGCGGGTCACGCCGATTCATTGGCTAGGTTGGGGAGTCTTGGTTGCCTGTCTTGGTGGCTGGTGGTTTAAACGACGTCGACAGTAGGGATATAGGCGCATGACTGAAGGGGGAGGACAGGCTATTTCAAACGGATTAGTGCTGGTCCTGCAGTAAGATAGATACTGGTTCATCAGATTCTTAGTAAATAGATTCGCCGGCGGGAGATACCGAAAGATGGGCAAGTAGTCTTTTCGATTCGGAGCCGCCTCGCGCATTGGGGGGGCTTGCCATTCGGAAAATTGTCGGTAATGTCACGTAAACAGGGTGAGACTGAAAACAAACTTCCAGTCTCACCCTGTTTGCGTCATTCTTTTGAATGTCTTGTTAACGAGATTTTTAAAATCGGCCTAACTGCAACTATATGCGAGTCGGTTTGCAAGGAAAAACACCCTGTTACCTGATGTATCAAAGAGCAATACGTTGTCGTATACTTAAACCGTTAAAAATTTTAAGTATCGGGGATGATGTGTCATGAAATTAGGAAAAATTGGTCGGTTACTTGGTATTGTCATTTTGGGATTGTTACTAGGTGTTGTCACAGGAACTAGCGTCACAGCGCCTACAAATGCCAGCGCGGCGACGAAAGCCATTTCGTTTCGTGAGGCTAAGCGAATTCTGAAAAATCCGGGTATGCTTCGGAGTTAGGCTATGCCGAGCTAAAACATAAGACGCACGCCAAGACTATTATTTATACATATCCGGGGGCCAAGGGGATGGATAAATTCAGTCTGCATCCTTATGGGAAATCGCGGGTTAAAATCTATGCATCGTTCGGGACGCTAGAAACGGGTCACTTTACTAAAATCAGTTATGTTCACTTGCCTAAATACAAGGTCGTTAAAAGATAGTCTCAATCACCGGTGAAAAATTTCAAACAACGATTAATGGAGATGGATTAGATGCGCGTGAAACAAATCGTCATTATAGCAATCGCTGCACTTGGACTAACCCTTGCTGGGGGCCAGGTGGCAAATGCTTCAGTGCATTACACGAATGGGATGCCCAAACAGTTAGTGGGTAAGTATTGGCGGAGCAAGATTAAACGGGGGACTGGCCGAGATGGCTATCCGAAAGGTTATCCCAAGTTTCTTTACGCTCACGGAACGAAACATAGTTTTAGGGTCAAAGCTTCCATGGCTGAAGGATTAGGAATCTATAAGCATGTCAGTTACTACAAAGATGGGGCTAGACACTGGTATTTAGCCGAAGACAATATCCATCAAGCGGGTGGGGACTATGACTATTTCGAGGTTAAGCTAAGCAAGTCACGTAAGACGCTGACGGTTAGCAATCTATTCTTTGATAAGGACTGGAATAGTCATCGAACGTATACCAAGATGCACCGCTTTACCCATTTTCCTAAATGGCATGGTCATGCGGCCAAGTAAGCTTTAAAGAGGAGTCAAAGAGAACACGAGATGTGCTGCGATTAAAAGGCATACGTCTCGTGTTTTTGTGATCACGAGGCGCGAGCGCTCCGGCTAAATTGCATATTTAATAGCAGAAGCAGGTTGATTAATTCAGCCTGTTTTTTATGCGCCAAATAGAAAATCAAATACAGCTTGGGAGATGGTGAGATTTAGACAAAATTGAGGTAACCATCAAGAAAACAGTTCACCGTATGGGTAATAGAAACAAACTATAAATTCTCAGCGATTTTTCCTAATAAAATAAAAATATTTATTTAAAAGCAAACCGGCTACAGAATGATGTACGGCGCTATACAACACCTTTGGTAACACATGGAATCGTTTGTAACTACGACTAAATTCGAAACACAAACGTCTTGAATGTTGGTCCTATCACACTTATAATAATACTGCAATTGAAATAGGCACGAAAAGGTTATTTGAAGCGACGGTTTCAGGCTAGAATGTTTATAGCTTGTTATTTATCTGTGAGGCAGTGCCGTCGGGTTTATGTACAAATCTGGCAGAATGATGACTGAACGGCTCGTTTTCAACAGACCGTTTCAAATGAGCAAAAGCAAACATGCTTTTTAAATTCCAAGGAATTTCTCGAAAGAAGTGACTAAGTTCTTGCGGGATACCACGAGTTAATCATGAGGACTATCGGTAGGTTAACCAATGAAAGGCAATTTTACTAACTGGTCGCCGGCAATAATATCTTGACTATCGGTTATTGGAATTGCCAATCGAATTCTGGGGATGGATTTATTTTAAATAAATAAGTATTCGGTACCATTTAAAAGGGAGAGGTCAAGCTTGAGACAAAAAGTAGCAAATCAAAATGCGAAGAAGAACTTCATTTTATACAAGGGACATACGGGCTGGAAAATTAAGACCCGTTTATTTGGAACGCTTTTAGTTGGTTTTTCTGCGTTAGCTATCGCAGAAAGCACGGGCGTTGTTGACGTCCATGCCGCAACGGGGGATGATACCCCAGTGGCGGATACATCCTCAACATCAACACCAAAAATGACGGGGAGTGCGACGCTTAGTTCTAGCAAGACTGATGGGACGACGCCAGCAACAACGACGCCAGCGACAACGACGCCAGCACCAACGACGCCAACAACACCAACGACGCCAACAACACCAACGACGCCAACAACACCAACGACGCCAACAACACCAACGACGCCAACAACACCAACGACGCCAACAACACCAACGACGCCAACAACACCAACGACGCCAACAACACCAACGACGCCAACGACGCCAGCAACGCCAACAACACCAACGACGCCAACAACGCCAGCAACACCAACACCTGCAGGTACGGCCCCAACACCTACAGCACCTGCAACGCAATCATATTCTCTAGCGTCTATAAGTCCTGAATCAGAGGATATCTCTGCTAGTGTCGTAGCAGCAAGCGCAACTGCTGACGCCGCTACGGCTGCTAAGCAGTATCAAACCTTAACGCCAGACCAATCAATGACAGTTGGCAAGACGGATGGGTCCGGTGTGACGTTATCTGGTAGCCAGGTTCAGGACCACTTTACGGATAAACTCGAAAATCTTAGTAATAATAAAAATGTCGACTTGAACGATCCTAAGACTGCTGCTGCAGTTTCTTCAGCGAATACGTCGATTGTGGCGGCTGACCCTAATGGTGTTTGGCAGTTGACGAAACCTGGTGTGCATTATTACATTGATCCCAATAATCTTGCTGCCGGTCCAGTTAAAATAACTGACGGCCCCCAGGTTGCCCACGTCTCCTTTGAAAATGAAATTGATTTTGGCCATGACTTTTCGATGTCTGGTGCTTTGGGTATTGGGACAAACACGGGTGGAGCTGATGGTGTCGGTATTGTGTTCGCACCCGGCGATCCAGAATATGCAACGACAGGTAAGAGCGGTGGTAATTTAGGCTTAGGCGGGTTGAATAATGCCTTTGCCTTCGTTTACGATGAGTTTCATAACAGTGGTACCGACACGAGTGGCGTTACTGACCCTGGTTCAGGGGCATACTTTGGCTGGCGGTCCACGAATGCCAATGGGGTTATTCAAAACGTTACTAACTCGAATGATTGGAAAGCAGCTAGCTCATTTACCATAAGTGACCGACTTGTAGACTTCGATATGAGCTATGTCTCGAGTACTAACATGTTAACCGTGACCATCCTGGGCCAAAAGTTCACCCGAGATCTTACTGGCATCGACACTTCAAAAGGTTATTCTATTTCAATTGCGGCTTCAACTGGGCAAGACAAGAATGATTACTCCGCCAGAATTGACAGCTTTACCTATACCCCAAAGACGGCGTCAGTGAATGTCAAAGTGGCGACTGCATCTGGAGATGTAAGTACCACGACGCCAGTCACTGCCAACATTGGGGATACCATTTCGGTGTTCTCGACGAAGGAAGCAGCGGAACGGGCAGTGGCCGCAGATCCAACGCTGGATCCTAGCCTGGTGACGGTCATTCCTGCAAGCACGAATAACAATGTTTATGTTGTTGATGGCGACCAAACCAGTGCCAGCAATGGGACGGTTCACGCCTCAAGCCTTGCTGATGCATCGTACTACAGCTACAAGGTGACTGGGAATGCTACCCAAGCTTTTAGTGTACCTGTCAGTCAAGCCTTTACAGCCAATGTTACACCAGTTGATTCGGTGACTGGGGACGCAATTCCTGGCGTGGCTCCTATCCAAGTGACGACGGTTGCTGGTAAATCAACTGTGGTTCAGTTCCCAGGTTATACGCCTGTGACGGTTGAGCTGAATGCCCCAGCTGCCGGCGAAACGGTTGCCAATGATAAAGTGAAAATTAACACAAGTACAACAGCATCGACGGAAACGGATGTTGCTAATCCAATCGAACACTATTACACGGCTGCCGGTGAAACGATTGATGGGACCCCAGTTACGGCCAAGGTAACTGTAGGAACGAACCAATCCGTCACGGATGCGCTTAATGCGCAACAACCTATCGGGTCGGATGGTAAAGTTATCACTGACGGTAGCACGCCAGCCTACACTTGGTCGACCGTTCCTAATGCCGCTGTGACAGATTCCACGGATTCTTCGGCGGCTCAGGATAGTAAGAGTATCTTGGTTCCAACTCAATCGACGCTAGACTACTGGATTCAAAAGGCAACTGACAATCAAGCCGCTGCCGATACTGAAAAGGCTGCAGCGCAAGACATCTATGATAAATTTGTTGCTTCACCCGACATCACGGCTGATCAAAAGGCTGCCGCAAAGAGTTTACTGGATTCCGTGAACGCAGTCTATGAGAACCTATCGAAGACCAATGCGGATGCTAAAGCGTCCCTGGAGGCTGCGAAGAATTCAACGGATCCTGCAACCATTGTTAAAGACAGTCAGGCTGGTTATGCCGGCATTAGTGGCATGGATACGTCACTCAGTGAATTCAAAAACGATGTAGATAACATGTCGACGACTAACGCTGCAACCCAAGCTAGCATGGTGAGCTTTAAATCTTGGTCACAGGACTACGGGACGCCATTAGAAAATCCTAAAGTTATTTTTGGTGATGGTTTTAGTACTACTCCGGTCTCTGATGACCAAGTAGCGGGCTTATTTGCCGATCCAGCTAACTTCTATTACGTTGATGCACTTGATTCAGATACGTCGGTTACGCCAAAAGATGTGGGTACCTACTACTTCAAATTAACGGAAAAAGGGCGGACCTATATTAAGAACTTAACGCCAGACAACCCGAATGCTGGGCTCTACGTTTCTGGGACGGTCACGATTAACCCCGTAGCTGCGGCACCAACGATTAAAGACATTAGTGTGGTGTACGGTGCAGAGCCAAAGATCACGGGTAGTTTAGGATCGGATTTAGCAAATACAGACGATCCACTTACTCAGGATGATTTTGAAATTATTGATAATGCTACTAAAGAGGTTGTTTCGAGTAATCAGCTACAAGCTGGCGGTGACTACACGATTCAATACACCACTGATGCACAGAACAATTTGAAGAAAGACACGAATTATACTTTTGGTAATTTTGGAACGGCCAAGTTAACCGTTACTCCAGCGGCTGGCAACGTGGCTGTAACGGGGACCAGTGTGACTTATGGTGATTCATTACCAAGTTTGTCAGTCTCAGTTAATGGGGCACCGGCTACTGCGTATACTGCGGACAATTTCGAGTTTGTTGATACAACGACAAAATCAGTGGTAACTGCTGCTAAATTACCAGCTGGTAGCTACACGGTACAATTAACCCAAGCTGCTCAGGATGCTTTGAGCGCGGCCAATGGCAACTTCAAACTTACTTTTGGGACAGGTACATTGACCGTGAACAAGCGGACAATTACGGTGAACATTAATGATGTCACTACTTATAGCGACGGCTCAGCACATGGTGCGAATGGGTTTAACATTGCAGCAGGTGATAAGTTAGTCGATGGCGAATCGAGTGATGAGCTCGGTGTTACACTAAACCCAATCTCTGAGACTGATATCGGGACGTACACAATTACAGGAAAGTCTGATTCAGCGAACTATGCCGTTACCGTTAACAGTGGGACACTGAAGATTTTGGGTCAGACTGATGATGGTAAGGGTAATAAGACAACCACTGAAAAAGATGCAGCTGGTAGCGTGGTTCGGATTGATAAGCAGTGGGCTGATGGCAGCGAAACAATTTACAAGAATGACAATGGTAAGCTGACAGTAACGGATAAAAAGGGCGACAAAACGCTTGACCAGCAGACGTTTAACCCTGCTGGAGATTCGCTTACGCTGACTGACGACCCGAATACGAACACTATCGTTGCCCTTGATCCTACGTCTAAACTGCCAATGTTCTCGCATGAGACAACGGCGACAAATGAGGCTGGTGATACCACCACAACGACGGACGCTGAAGGCAACGTTGTTAAAGTCGTTAAGCAGTGGCCCGATGGTACCCAAACGACGTACAAGTATGATACCTTGAATAAGGGAAAGCAGACGGTTACGGACAGCAAAGATGGCCAGACGGTTGACGAAAAGACACTTGTTACCGATTCTAAGCCTGGAACCACTGATTCAACGGCAACTGTGTCGAATGGTGATGACATTCAAACCATCGTTAACGTAAGTACACCAGGCGCAACACCAACGTTTGAGCATGACACGACCGTGACGACGAAAGATGATTCTGGAACCGTTACTGCTACAACGAAAGACGATGCTGATCATGTCGTCAAGGTCGTTAAGAAGTGGACCGATGGTAGCCAAACGACGTACACGGATGTTAATGGTCAACGGACAGTAACTGAAGAAAAAGATGGTAAGCAGGTTGACCAAAAGACCCTCGTTACCGATCCTAAGACCGGAATCACTGATCCGGCAACGTTGGAGACTGGTGATGGCGTTCAAACCATCGTTAATGCTGGCAAATCAGGCGCAGCACCAACGTTTGAACACGATACGACTCAGACGACGAAAGATGATGCTGGAAACACTACTGCTACAACGAAAGACGCCGACGGCAAAGTTGTTAAAGTAGTCAAGCAGTGGACTGATGGCACGCAAACGATTTACGCGGATGACAATGGTACGCGGACGGTAACGGAGAAAAAAGGCGACCAAACGCTTGGCCAACAGACGTTTAACTCTGCTGATGATCCGCTTACGCTGACTGACGATGCGAATACGAACACTATCGTTGCACTTGATCCTACGGGCAAACTGCCAACGTTCTCGCATGAAACAACAAAGACGGATGGTGATACTACTACAACGACGGACGCTGAAGACAACGTTGTTAAAGCAGTTAAGAAGTGGCCCGATGATACCCAAACGACATACACGTATAATCCAGTCACTAAGGTTCAGACCGTAACTGGAGAAAAAGATGGTAGTGAACCCAAACCGTTTGCGACCGATCCTACGACCGAAAAGCCTGCAACAACGGCAACTGTGTCGAACAGTGATGACATTCAAACCATCGTTAACGTAAGCAAACCAGGCGCAGCACCAACGTTTGAGCATGACACGACCGTGACGTCGAAAGATAGTTCTGGTAACGTTGTTGCTACAACGAAGGACGATGCTGAGAATGTCGTCAAGGTCGTTAAGACGTGGCCAAATGATGATAATACAACCAGTACGACGACGTACACGTATGATCCAGGCACTAAGGCCCAGACGGTAACTGAAGAAAAAGATGGTAAGCAGGTTGACCAAAAGACACTCGTTTCCGATCCTACGACCGGAATCACTGCTAAGGCAACGTTGAACAGTGGTGCTGCTGCTCAAACCATTGTTAACCCTGTCGAACCGGGTAAGATGCCAACGTTTGAACACGATACGACGGTGACGTCGAAAGATGATTCTGGAACCGTTACTGCTACAACGAAGGACGATGCTGGTGATACTGTCCAAGTCGTTAAGAAGTGGTCCGATGGTACCCAAACGACGTACACGCTTAATCCGTCCACAGGAAAAGGTGTTGTGAGTGAACAAAAGAACGGGAAAACGGTCGTCGACTCACAAGAGATTTCCGCTGATTCTCCTAAAGTAACTATTGCTGATGATGATAAGACGAGTACTATCGTTACCTATGATCCTACGACCAAACTGGCAACGTTTGAACATGACACGACGGATACAACGAAAGATGATTCTGGAGTTGTTACTACTGTGACAAAGGACGATGCTGGTAATGTCATCAAGGTCGTTAAGACGTGGCCAAATGATAATAGTACGACGACGTACACGTATGATCCAACCAGTCATAACGCGACGATAACTGAGGTAAACAACGGGAACCAGACCGATCAGCACAAAGATATTTCTTCTCCTTCGACGACCACGTTGAAGAGTGGGGATGGCGTTGAAACCATCGTTAACACGGGACAACAACCAGGTGACATGCCAACGTTTGAGCACGACACGACGGTGACCGCGACTGATAAACTTGGTAACGTGACTGCCACGACGACAGATACTGATGGCAACATCGTCAAAGTCGCCCAGCAGTGGAAAGATGGTAGTGAGACCATCTACACCAACGATCATGGCACTCAGATGGTAACGGAGCTAAGAAACGGGAAGACGGTTGCTCAGAAGACAATTGAACCAGTTGTTGACCCCGACAATCCCGATGCTACCAAGCCAACGGAAGTGACCCTGTCGGATGGTGCTGGTGGGACCGCCACTATCAAACTCCAAGATGGCGTGCCAACGTTTACACATGCGCCAGCTGTCTACAGTGCGGGTGTTAGTGCACCAACCTCAGCGACGGCCGCCGATAAGATCGTGACGTTTACCAAACAATGGTCTGATGGTCTTCAAGTCGTTTACACGTATGATCCAGTAAGCGGTAAACGGATGATTCAGGAGTTGGACAACGGCAAGCTCGTTGAGCAACGCACGATTACACCAGGTGTCTTACTGGCAGTTCTGTCTGACGGCAAGGGTGGGTCAACCACCATTGAGTTTGGCGAGGACGGCGCAGTCGCTCCAACCTATTCACGTCGGCTTGATGCCGTTAGCCACTATGGCGCGTCACAGAAGAAGCCAGCGAAGAAGCTCGATGCAGCCCAAAACAACAATGGGCGTAAGGAAGCAGCCGCTGCGAAGCCACTGGCTCAAACTGAAACGACTCGTCGGGTTAATGGCGCACTGGCGGCTAAGGCCGTTGCCACTAGCCATGAGTCGCAACAGAACGGTCAACCGGCAGCGCAACAGTCAACAGAGTTGCCACAAACGGGCCAAAAGAATGAAGGTTTCTTGGCTCAGTTAGGTGCGCTCTTATTGGCATTGCTGATTACCCCATTTGTTCGTCGGCGCTCACATTAACTTGATTGACTAGAACTTTCAGAAATACAGATACACGAAGAGGCCGTCTCGAGTTGTGGGACGGCCTTTTTCGTGCGAGTAGGTCGTGTGAAACCGCCCGGTCATCAGGGGCGAAGGCGTTCAAAGCCAGCAGCCAAGAAAAGATTTCTAAATTCCAGTTGCATTCCTTGACTATAACGTTACGGGATAGTTTAAAATGATAAGTATGATGAAGAGAACAAAACACAAAGGTGGGCAAGTATGACAACGAGTGAAAAACAACGTGAACATATTAGTGTACGTGGTGGGAACGTCCATAATTTAAAAAATATTGACGTGGACATTCCGTTGAATCAGTTCGTGGCAATCTCAGGTCCCTCGGGCTCCGGGAAGAGTTCGTTGGCCATGGGGATCTTGTACGCGGAGGGCTCCCGGCGGTACCTGGAGGCGCTATCCACCTATACCCGACGGCGAATCGGGCAAAGCAAGCGGTCACAGGTCCAGGAAGTGCGGCACATCCCCTCCGCGATTGCCCTGCGGCAGCGGCCGGGAGTGCCTTCCGAGCGCTCAACGGTGGGATCGATGAGTGAGCTGTTTAACGTCGTGCGCCTGATTTTCTCACGCCTCGGTTCGATGGTTTGTCCCAACGGCCACCGGATTGCGCCCAGCTTGAAAGTCGCTCAGGCCATGGATCTCCCGGGTGGCGCCGACAGCAAGATGGGCATCGTGACCTGTCCCGAGTGTGGCGTCGAATTTATGGCGAAATCGGCCGAGGACTTTGCCTTCAACTCCGGCGGTGCTTGCCCCGAATGCCACGGGACGGGGACGGTTCAGACCTTGGACGAGGCTAAGCTGATTGGCGACGAGAGCCTCAGTCTGGCCGAAGGGGTCGTGGCCTCCTGGCATTTGCCTGGCCGAAACTTTATGCCGACGGTGGCGGAAACCTTGGGCGTGCGCATCAACGTGCCCTACAAGGACCTCACTGACCGGGAGAAGGACATTGTCCTCAACGGTGCCAAGAAGCAGTATCCCGTGGACTTCCGGACCTCGACCGGACGGGTTTTCCATACCGACAACACGCTGTATGAGAACGCCCACGAAGCCGTTTACGATTCCCTGAAGACGGTGAAGAGTGACCGAGCCATCAAGAAGGTCAACGAATTTTTCCACTTTTCCGTGTGCCCAACCTGTCATGGGACGCGGCTGAATCCAGAACTCTTGACGCAATTAGTTGGCGGTAAAAATATTGCCGAGGTGTCCGACCTGACCCTGGGGTCCTTGTCCGAGTGGCAAGCGGCGGCGCAAAAAGAGTTGCCCGCTGAGATGAAGGCCATGGCTGACGTCCTCTTCAAGAATTTAACGGACACGTTGCGGCCCTTGCTGGAACTGGGGCTGGACTACCTGACCTTGTCGCGGAACGGCAACACGTTGTCGACCGGGGAACTCCAACGGCTCCAATTAGCCAAGACCATTCGGACGGAGACGACCGGCGTTTTGTACGTGTTAGATGAACCTTCCATTGGGTTGCATCCCGATAATGTTAAGGGACTTATCCGCATCTTCCGGGAACTGATTGCCCAAGGAAATTCCTTGGTCGTGGTCGACCATGAAGTCGACATCATTTCAGCGGCCGATTGGGTGATTGAGATTGGCCCTGGGTCGGGGGATGCCGGCGGTCAGATTATTGCCGAGGGCACGCCCAAAAATCTAGTGGGAAATCCGCAGTCGCTGATTGGTCCCTACATTTCGGGTCAGGCGAAAATCATGCACGACAAGGTGCCCGCTAGTCGGAAGGCCAGTGAGCTCACGACGCAGTTTGCCGTGCAGGATTACTTTAATCTACACGACATTGCCGTGACCATTCCTGGCAACGAAATCACCGCGGTCACCGGGTTCTCCGGTGCCGGTAAGACCAGCTTGATTTTGGACAGCCTGGTGCCGGCCATTCAGGCGGCAAATACCCAGGCGGCGCTGCCCAAACAGGTGACGACCCTGAAGACCCATTTGAAAGACGTGGTGTCCGTGGATGCCAAGCCGATCGGGAAGAATGCCCGCTCGACGATTGCCACCTACACCACCATCATGGATAATCTGCGGCGGATGTTTGCCAGTTTGCCGGAAGCCAAGGCCAAGAAGTTTGGCCTCGCTTACTTCTCGTATAATAACAAGCAGGGGGCCTGCGAACAGTGTGGCGGACTGGGCACGATTACCCTGGATATTCAGTATTTGCCGGACATGGAAGAGGTCTGCCCGTACTGCCACGGCGCGCGGTACAAGGACGAGATTCAACAGATTCGCTGGCACGGCTACAACATTGTCGACCTGCTGAACTTGTCGGTCCGTGAGGCATTGTCCGTCTTTGAGTCGGTGCCGAAGATTGAGAAACAGCTCCAGTTGCTGGATGAAATGGGACTGGGCTACCTGCATCTAGGCGAAAGCACGCCAAGCCTGTCCGGTGGGGAAGCCCAACGGTTAAAGCTCATGAGCCACTTGAACAAACGCCAGGGCAAGACCCTGTTTATCTTCGACGAACCCTCCGTCGGCCTGCATCCCCAAGACGTGC
Organism: Levilactobacillus wangkuiensis; assembly: GCF_016861605.1. GTDB lineage: Bacteria > Bacillota > Bacilli > Lactobacillales > Lactobacillaceae > Levilactobacillus > Levilactobacillus wangkuiensis. Next base: position 26,361 of record NZ_BOLM01000024.1, on the reverse strand, counting down.
AAACGCTACTGGGCGTGATCAACAGCCTGAAGGCCAAGGGCGCCACGATTATCATCATCACGCATGACCTCGACCTGATGACCAACGCCGATTACCTGATCGATCTCGGTCCCAAGGGTGGGCAAGCCGGTGGCCGATTGATGGCTAGCGGTGAGCCGCAACAGCTGATCAAGACGGGCAAGAGCCTGACGCTGGATTATTTGAAGGCGCATTTTGAAAAATTCCATTTAGCTGAATAAATCTGTACGACAAAAATACGGTCAGTCCCGCGGGACCAACCGTATTTTTTGACTCGCATGGATTAAAGAAACCAATCCCGCAACCAATCCGACACGGCCTGCTGGACCTTGCCAGACTTGGTATCGTCGGCGGTATTGATTTCGTCATACAGGCTGGCATTGAGCTTCGTCAGGATGCTGGTGAACTGATCCAGCTCGGTATCCGTCAAGGCGTTCAGAAATTCGGGCACCTTGGCCGTTTCCGTGTCCGCGGCGGTGCGGCCCAGGTCCGTCAGGCGGATGATGGTTTTGCGCCGGTCCGTCGTGGACTTTTCCTTGGTCACCAGGTCCTTTTTGACCAGTTTATTAACAAACTCCGCGGTCGATTGGACCGTTAAATTGAGGCGCGTCGCCAGCTCTTTTTGTGAGAGGCCGTCGTCTTGGGACAGGGCCAGTAGAATCTTGCCTTGGCCCTGAAAGCGCAGTGGGCGCTCGCCCTTATCCGTGTGGTTGCGGTGGGCTATTTCGTCGGCGGTGTGTCTGATCATGCCGAACTCGATCAGCTTGCCCGCCGCATTTTTTTGTTTTTCTAAATTAGGCATAAGACCGTCCCCCTGTTGCCATTATACCCGACAATGCCGAGAGCGGGTGCAACATTTTTTTCCAAACGGTTGACAAATTCATCAGGGGGCCTTATTATAATTTTAGTCAGGGGGACCTGATTAAAAAGCAAAACTAAGAAGGCAATCAATATGACAATTAAAAACGCAATTGAAGTTAGTCATTTAACGAAAAAATTTGGCCAGAAGCTGGCCGTCGATGATGTGTCGTTTAACGTGCGGCAGGGTGAGGTCTTCGGGCTGCTCGGGCCAAATGGGGCGGGGAAGACCACGACGCTGCGCATGCTGACGACGCTACTCAAGGCCGACGCGGGTCAGGTCAAAATCTTTGGTCACGACACGGTCAAGGAGGGCCGGCTGGCACGGTCGCTGTTTGGCCTGACCGGGCAATACGCTGCAGTCGATGAGGACATTTCCGCGCGGCAGAACCTGATGATTTTTGCCCGGCTCAACGGCCTATCCCGGCCGGACGCCAAGCAACGCACGACGGAATTACTGCACGAGTTTTCCTTGGAGAATTCCGCGGATAAGGCGTTAAAGGACTTTTCCGGGGGGATGCGGCGCCGGTTGGACCTGGCCGTCAGCCTGATTACGCGGCCGGCCCTGATTTTCCTGGATGAACCCACGACCGGGTTGGACCCGCGGACACGCACCCAGATGTGGGACACGATTCGCCACCTGGTCCAACAGGGGTCAACGATCGTGCTGACCACACAATACCTCGACGAGGCCGACCAGCTGGCCGACAACCTGGCCATCATCGACCACGGCAAGCTGGTGAAAACGGGGACGCCCGCCGAACTCAAGCAGCAGATTGGCGGCACACGTCTGAACTTCACGGTCGACCAGAGCACGCAGGTCGGCGCGGCCGTGAAGCTGGTGGCGGCCCAAGTGGCGGACGCCGTGCAGCAGACCGGGCAACAACTGAGCGTGCGGTTAACGCAGATGGCGCAGGCGGCACCAATCTTAACGGCGCTGAACCAAGCCAAGATTACGATTAGTCAGCTGGCCGTTCAAGAACCATCGCTCGACGATGTCTTCTTGAATCTGACCGTCGGCAAGAATTAAGAAAGCGGGTTATCAATATGGATGTACAAACACACAGCGGCAATTTATTCATGAACACAGCGACCATGGCTTACCGGAACTTACTGAAGACCGTGCACAATCCGGATCGATTCATGGATGTGATCATCCAGCCGGTCATGTTCATGCTCATGTTTGGGTATTTATTCGGTGGGGCCATCGCCGGTGGGGTGCAGGCCTACCTGCCGACCATCGTCCCCGGTATCCTGATGCAGACCATGCTGTCGGCAGCTTCCGGGTCGGGCGCGCAAATCAGAGAGGACCTCGACTCCGGCGTCTTTGACCGCTTCAAGTCCCTGCCAATGGCTCACGTCGCACCATTAGCCGGGCAACTCTTTGCCGATAGCCTGCGCCTACTGATGGCGACGGTGGCGTCACTGACCACCGGCTACCTGATGGGCTGGCGGCCAGCCGTTGGGTTTGGCTGGGTCGTTGCCATCGCTGGCCTGGCCATCGTGACCGGCTGGGCCTTGTCCTGGCTGTTCGCGTTGTTGGGCCTGCTGGCCAAGAGTGCCGGGGCCGTGCAGAGCGTGTCCCTGATGACGATGCTGGTGCTGTCCTTCATGTCTAACGCCTTCGTTCCCCTGAAGTCGCTGACCAAGCCGCTCCGGTTCATCGCGCACCTGAACCCCGTGACCTACGTGATCACCGCTATTCGCCAGATTCTAGCCACCGGGAGCTGGACGCACGAGGCCCTGTTGGTCTTGGCATTTGACCTTCTCATCGTTGCCATCTTTGCGCCGCTGGCCGTTTGGGCTTACGACCGGAATTAAAGAATCCTGTTAGCACAAAACGACTAGTCCGAAAATCTCGGGACTAGTCGTTTTGTCGTTGCTATCAGCGTTTAGTAGACATCCTCACGCATGGATTGCGGCCAGTCCTTGATGGAGTGGTGCCGGTCGAATTGGCGGAGACTGTCGATTTCAGCTTGGGTGAGGGTAAAAGTCGTCGCGTCAAAGTTGGATTGAATATGGGCGAGGTTGGTGGACTTGGGGATGGTGACGATGCCTTGTTGGGTCAACCAGCGCAGGAGCACCTGGGCCGGAGCTACGTGGTACTTTTCCGCCAACGCGGTCACGGCGGGGAGGATCATCATTTCACGGCCAAAGTTTTCTCCCAGTGGCGCCCAGGATTCGTGGACGATGTCGTGGTCCAGCAGGTAGGGATGCATCTTGGCCTGTTGCCAGAAGAGGTGGGTCTCAATCTGGTCGATGACGGGTTTCACTTGTGTGTTGGCCAACAGGTGGTCAATCTGAGCGCTGTTAAAGTTGCTCAACCCAATCGCCCGGACCTTCCCCGCCTGATAGGCTTCCTCCAGGGCGTGGTAGGTTCCCAGGCTGTTGGCGGTTGGCCAGTGAATAATGACGAGGTCAAAGTAGTCGTGACCAAAGCGTTGTAGAGACGCGTCTAAGCCTTGAACCGTGGCCGCGTAGCCATCCGTTTGGGTCTTGGTCGTCACGAAGAATTGGTCGCGGGCCAGGTCGCTGTGAGCAATCGCGGCACCGACGCCGGCCTCGGTCCCGTAGACCTGCGCGGTATCAATGCTGCGGTAACCAATCTGAATGGCCTTGGCGACGTTTTCCTCGGTGATGGCCGGGGGCGTTTGGAAGGTTCCGTAGCCCAGGACGGGCATGGTGACGCCGTTGTTGAATGTGATATTTTCCATGAGAAGCACTCCTTTAAGTGAAAGTTTTTGATTGCCCTTAGATTACACGTGATTCAGCTATAGGTAAAATTCCTAGATTACATAGATTCTATTCGTAAAATGAATACCTGGTGCTTTTGTTCGCCAATACGAAAAAGCGCCATCCCAGTCTCTTCTATAAGCACACAGAGCGGGGTGGCGCCATTTTTGTCAGGCCGTGGTCGGCGGCATTTTTGCAATTTCAGCCGTCACGGTTTTAACAAATTCCGCCACGGTTGGCGGTAACTGGTGATTCTTCCGGTAAATTAGAGTGTGTTGCGTTAACGGCAAAAATAGAGACGAAAAACGCGCCTGGAGAAAATTCCAGACGCGTTTGTTAGGCTAGTTTAGCCAGTCAATGGTCTAGTACCGCTGCGTTGGGTGCGGATTGTCTCCCGAGAACAACGTGACCTGTTGCTGGTCATACCGGTCATGTTCAATGATGTCCAGCATGCCCTTAGCAAAGTCGGCATAGGTGATGTAGTCCTGGTGACCGTCGTCAGGGTTTTGGGAGGACGCCGGGTGGAAAATATCGCCGGTAACATGGTAGGTCCCGGTACTGTGGCCAGCGGGATCAAAGTTATACGTTGGCGTCACGTAGGTCCAGTGAACGGTCGTTTCGCCTTGCAGAATGGCCAGTCCTTCTGCGTGAATGGTGCACAGGTCCTGCATGTAAGCCGGATAATACTGCGGCAATTCCTGGAGGACGTGGGTGCGGGCGTCGTTAATGAAGAGCGTACTGGCGGCGCCCACCTTGAGGTAGTGAATCGGGGTACCCCGCAGTAGGGCGACGACGTGTGCGAGTCCCGCCGCGTGGACGATTTCCGTAGCCGGCGTCCAAGCACCCACGGCATCGACGATGGCATCGACGCCCACCAGGTCAGCAGGGGCCAAATCAAACATATCCTTGATGATGATTTGGGGGTTCTGCCGTTCGGCGTGTTGTCGGTGGGCAATGCCAATGACCTGATGCCCCCGCTTATTAGCGAGACGCATCACCCGTTCACCCAGTCGACCATAGGCGCCAATAATCATAATTTTCAAGCTAAGACTTCCTTTGTCTGTTTAGTAAAAGCTGGGTTTCGCACCGTCAGTATTGGGTTCACTGATGCCCACGGATTGGTGGATGGCTTGGCTGTCATCCAGAATGAGGCTCGTGAGGTAGGCGGCCACGCTCTGACGGGAAACCTCGGTGCCCTTAAAGGCTTGACCCTTTTGCGTCAGTTCGTAGCTCACGACAGGCTTGTCGGAGAACCAAGCCGGGCGAACAATCGTGTACTGGAGGCGACTGGTTTCAATGACCTTGGCACCCGCAGCGTAGGCTGTCAGGGTCGACCCCAGCATTTGCGCGTTCCACTGCCCGTATTTTCCAGGAATCTCGTTGTAGATGCCATTGGCAGAAATCCAAATGATCCGCTCGAGTTGTGCCGCCGTCATGGCCGTCACCACGGCCTGGGCCTGTTGTTTCAGGTTGGCGCCGTACAGGTTGGCATAAACCAGGTCTTGGCCCTGCATGGCAGCGGTCAGTTGTGCGGTATCCTTGACCACGTCGGCCACAACCACGGTGACCCGACTATCGTTGCGAATGTCTGCGGCTAAACGGTCGGGGTGCCGCACCAGTAAGGTGAGTTGGACCCGAGTGTCGTCAAGCAAGTTACGCGTTACCAGAGTTGCGATGGACCCAGAAGCCCCAAGAATTAAAACTTTTTTCATGATTAAATATCCTCCTAAAATGTCAGCAATTTTACGATTAAAACACCCATGAACATGATTATTAAGCCAATTATTTTAGCACGGGACAGTCGGGCGACCTGTGAGCCAAACAGCCCGAAATGCTCTACTAAGGCGCTGAAGACTAGTTGGCCAAACAGGGCGAGCACCACGACCTGGCCTGTCCCAATGAGGGGAACCAGCCAGGAGCTGCACAGGACGTACAACGCCCCAATCACGCCGCCGAACCAGATCCACCAGTAACGGGGGCCTTGTTGAAAAGCCAATTTAAGGTTGGCCAGGCGAGCCCGGGTGACCAGGTTTACCAGAATCAGGCAGAGCACGCCGATGCTAAATGAAATAAAGGCGGCGTGAAGCGGCGACTGCAGGACCGTTCCCAGATACCCGTTGATGGCGGTCTGCATGGCCATGAGCATGCCGGCCAGCACGGCGAAGAGTTGATAGAACAGCTGGGAACTACGCTCAGGTTTTGAGGTGGCGGCCTTCAGCAACGGGTCTCGGGGGGCAAAGATGCCGAGTGAGAGCACGACCCCGCCGACAATTAGCAAGAGCCCAATAATTTTGGAGAGGGTCAACGCATTGGTGGGTGAGTGAAAGAGGCCAAATTGGTCGATCACTACGCTCATGATGATCTGCCCCATAATGGGTAGCACGGTCGTTTGTAGGCTACCAATCTTTTGAAATAACACGACGTTGCCGGTCAGGGCGATGGCGCCGAAGAGGCCGCCCAGCCAAAGCCAGCCGGGCCCGTGGGTCATCACGGCCCCACTGATCAGGAGTGGTTGGTGGGTTACCCCGCTGAGAATGAGTAAGAACAGCCAAGCTATCAGAAAGGAAAAGCCGGATGAGAGGTAGGGTGAGCCGATGAAGCCTCGGAGCTTGGCGTTGACCGCCGTTTGCATGGCGAGACCAATGCCCATTACTACGGGAAAAGTTAAGAGTAACACGCAATCACTTCCTTTAATTTTTGAGTCTAGTTCTATCTTACCGGGCGGGACAGTGAAAACCAATTCGACTAACCAATCCAATCAATCGGTTTTCCCGATAGTTCCCAATCCCGGTAGAGTTGCCAACAATCCGGCTCCCGGATGAAGGTGAGCTGGAGGGTGACCGGTGTTGCCTGGTGCGGGTGCTCGGTCAGCCGGGCGGTCAGGTGGACCAGCCCCCGGGTGCCAACTAACTGGTCCAGCGTTGGTGCGGTGAAGTGGTCATAGATTAAGCCCTCATTTTGAATGGCATCGATCCAATCGTATTTTGCCTGTGGGGGTACCTGTGGTGTGCGGCGTTCGACCGTGGGGGCGAGGTGGTCGTTGAGCCAACAGATATCCTTGGTTGCCAGGGCAGTAGTGAGACCGTCGCAACAGGTCAATAGCGTGCTTGCTTCGGCTGTCATTACGGTCAACTCCTTTCGTCAATTTACTTACGAGTCTTATCATAGCGGCCAGGTCACTTGGAACCAATTGCGTCTCACGATTGGACCAATCGGCTAAACCGATGGATTAAAAAAGACCCGCCGGTTAGGGGCGAGTCGGAGTGATTAATCGAATTGGGCTTTTAAAATCTGAGCGAAGGTTTCAATGTAGTAACCGGAGTTATCCTTTTTCCAGTAAGCGTAGTAGTGTTGCGTCAGGTCTCGGCCGTGGTCGACCAGCTTGAGGACGCGGTTGGCCGTGGCGTTGATCTGACCGGCGGTGCGGCTATTGACCACGATGTAGCCCTGGCCCGTGGTGGCGAGCATTTGCGCCTCACCAAAGCTGGAGGCAATTTGAAAGGGACTTTGAATGCCCAAGACATCGCGGTAGTAGGCCTGATCCGAGGCGTATTCGTCGGTGCCGGTAATCAGGATGCAGGGCAGGTCGGCGAGCTCGGTGGTGTCGATGACGGTTTGGTCGCTGGCGAAGCTGTGAGGGGCGACCACGACCATGTAGTCGGCAGCGGTCAGAAATTCATTTTCAAATGCTGGCGAGAGCTCGTAGCGCTGGTCGGAAAAATTCAAATCCAGGTGGCCATCACGAATTCGGGTGAACAGCTCGGTATAGGAGTCACTGTGAATCTGGACTTTAACCTGGGGAAACTGGCGGGTGAACTCGGCGACGGCCTGGAGAAATTCGCGCGACCCAAACTTGCGGAGGTAGCCCAGCTTGAGCGTGTAGGCCTCGGCAGTGTTGGTCGCGATGGCTTTCGTTTGGGTGACGAGCTGGTTGACCTGTTCGAGAAGGACTTGGGCATGCTGGTAAAAGTAGTCGCCCGCGGCGGTCAGCTCGAAGCTGCGGCCTTTTCGCTGAATCAGGGTGACGCCCAGACTCGTCTGGAGCTCCTTGATTCGCTGGGAGAGGGAGGACTGGGACAGGTGGCATTCGATGGCGGCCTGCGTGTAGCTGTGATTCTTGACAACGGCAATGAAACATTCGATTTGACGAAACACGATACCAGCTCCTTTGACTGGACTTAGTTACTGTTCAGCATACCCGACTGGCGGGGGATTGCCAAGGGGTGCGGGGATGGCAAGGAGTAGCGAAAAACGGTCAGTCCTGATTGAAAAGGGATTGGCCGTTTTTGCGGGTACCTGATAGGGTGTGAAGATAATTAGGTTAACCTATTTCCCACTCAAGGCCTGGCCATAAACCCAGTAACGGTGCGTGGTGTGATTGGTGGTCGTCTGGATACGGTACCAGTTATACTGGGTCCCCTGATTGGCCATCAAATCAATTTTGACTCGGCTCCCAGCCTTGAGCTTGGCATGTTTCCAGCTCGTGACCTTGATGTGTGGATAATTGCTGTTGGGCTGATGATTGGTCAGCTGGAATTGCCGGTAGTTGCGTTTGATGGTCGTCGTGCCATGTGCTTGGTGGTAGCGCACAGCGCCTGTCATGGTGCTGGCGGAGCCGATGACCGGACTTAACCCCAGTGTGGCCAGTCCGACGACGCTTAAAAGTATGGTTGCTTTTTTCATAAAATAAACCCTCCCCAAATTTGTCCCCATGGAACGCCATTAAATATAGCATAAGTCCGGCGCATCTATAGCTACGTGGCAGAATGTTTGCCAAATCGTATAGATTCTGCGACGAAAGGTTGCGTGATAGGGATTACGATATTAATACAGATTGCCAACTAAAAAGCACTTAAAACGAAAGTCCTGATTTTGAGGCGTTGTGAGCTGAATTAAGTGGTGGCGCTATGCTACAATCAACACCAGAAATGATTGTTGGAATCTTGCTAGGTTGGGGGAGTCGGGATGGAGAAGAAACAAGTCGTCACGCTGTTTGCTGGATTAGTCGTTGGGACTAGCTTGGGATTAGGTGGACCGTCGGAGGGGTCATTGCTTGCATCGTCAGTGACCGTTCGGGCTGAGCCGCTAGCAACGAAGAGTTACAGTGGAACGATGGGAACCAACTGTCAGTGGTACTTGACCAATGACGGTGCTGGTCAGCATCTGGTTATTGATGGTGGGGATGGGGGAACCTTGCCGGATAAAAACTCAGTTTCGGGAGCAAATTATGATGAAGGCGTTATTATTCAGACACTGGCTAAAGGTCTGCCAGGAAACTTTCAGCTCCAACTGCGGTCAATCGAGCTAAAAGGCAAACTCAGGGCACCCCAAGATGCTAGCCTCCTCTTCGTTGGGCTGGGTGAGAATAGCACGTTTACGGGACTGACCAACCTTGATACGCATGAGACAACGAATATGACGGGGATGTTTAGCAATTTACACGTCAAACAGCTAGACTTGTCTGGCCTAGATACAGCGCAGGTTACAACCATGGATCATATGTTTGCGTCAACGTCGGTTAAGACCCTTGATTTTAGTCACTTTGATACAAGGAATGTGACCAACATGACCGGCATGTTTCGGGGGGCTGGACTGACGTACTTAGATTTGTCGGATCTTAATACGGCCAACGTGACACGGATGGATACCATGTTTGAAAACATGGAGGCATTGAAGTGGTTGAAAATTGGGTTTAACACAGCTAAGGTCACTAACATGTTGGATATGTTTGGTTATGATGAACAGTTGACAACTTTAGTAATCGATAAGGACAAGTTTAAAACTGGTCAGGTCGTCGATATGGCGGGGATGTTTGAATCCGACGGGGAGTTGCGTCACGTGGATGTGTCTGGCTTTGACACGCGACGGACCCGTTACATGAAGTACATGTTTGCCGGGATGACGAATCTGCAGTCCCTCGATTTAAAAAGCTTCGAGACTAAACAGGTCCAAGACTTTAGTCGGATGTTCAATAAAGACACTAGCCTGAAACGACTTGATTTGGCGAACTTTGAGACGGACTCGGTCCTGTCAGACCCCTATGATAAGGGGGAAGGGTTCGACGGGTTATTAGAAATGTTTGCCGGGGATAGTCAGTTGACCAGCTTAGACATTTCCAATTTCAAGGTGACACTGGATGCTAAGGCTAGTAAATATACTTATACGCTGGATATGTTCAATGGTGATGGGGCGCTTCGCAGATTGGTCTTGGGTCCCCGAATGCAGTTCTATGCGAAGGATACCTTATCACCCGTGGGCCTCTGGATAGATGCGGAGCAAAATCCACAACTGTCACCCGTACCAGTAACGGCCACGACCACGGGAAAGTGGCAGGCCGTGGGTGCCGGGACCGAGACTGATCCGTGGGGCGCCAAATATACCAGTGACGGTCTGATTGCGGCCTATACGGGCGATCACCGCCCGGCTGGCAGACAGGTTTACGTTTGGGAACCGGTTAATCGGCCCGTCCATCCCGTCACGCCACCCGTTCAACCGCCACTGCCGCCCGTTAAACCAGCCCCGGAACCTACGACGGGAGCGGACGTTTTTGTTGGCAGTAGTCTCACGGCCATTCGCAAACTCGGCCTCTACCGGCAACCGACGTTCACATCCCGGCAGCGCCTGACCTGGTACAAGAAGCAACCGCGGGGCCGGCAACCCCAGCTGGTGGTCATCGGTCAGCGGCTGTCACGGCATGGACGACCGCGGTATCGAGTCCGCGATGTCAATCATCAATCACCAACGTACCGGCTGACGGGCTATGTGACCACCCAGCCGGCTTACGTTCAGCCAACCTACTACTCGCCACGGCAGAGGGCCCGGGTCATCACGGTCATCAATCCGCGTGGGGTCAATCAGTATCGTCGCGCCAATCTAACGGGCAAGGTCCGCCACGTCCGGCAGGGCCAACGACTGCGGGTCAAACGACTGGTTCGCCATCATCTGACGACCCGGTTTTACTTGATGAACGGCCAGTACGTGACGGCCAACCGTCAACTGGTTCAGACGGGGCGGCAGAGCTATCCCCAGCATATCCGGACGAAACGGGCGATTGGCCTGTACCGGGATGCCAACTGCCAGCAGCGTAAGCGCCGCGTGCCAGTCGGACGGCGATTGGTCGTGCGTGGCTGGGATTTCTCGGATCACGGGACCCGGCGTTATCGCGTGGCTGGCGGGTTTGTCACGGCCAATCCACGCTTTGTTCGGCGTATTTTTAGCTAAATCAGTCATGACGAAACGTTCTCGACACCATGCCGGGAGCGTTTTTTGATTATTTTTGTTTGCCCGTCACCAAACGACAAATTGTGACACCGGTGATTGCTATACTTAAATTTGTTAGTTACATAAACATTTATCGTACCTAATAGATGTGCGAAACACGCTAACGGATTTGAAATTAAGGAGGAACACACGATGCGAATGACTCATATTTTTAGCGCGCTGATGGTCGCAACCACGATTGGCGCCACGGCGGCTATCACCGGCCCCGCCACGGTTCAAGCCCAAGCGGCGAAGACCAGTTTGGCCGCGTTTCCGAAGAGTATCCGGGGAACCTGGTACCACTACGAGGAAAACAATGGGTATTACTATAAGACGGTGACCATCGGGGCCAAGACGATGACGGTGAAGAACTACTTTGATGCCTTTGGGAAGAAGAAGGCCAAGTGGACCGGGACGCTACATACGACTAAGGACCAAGAAAACTTTAGAGAAGGCTGGAGCAATAAGAAGCTTCACTGGACCAGCGCCAAGAACGTTAAGGACGGCTATACCAAAGTCGTGGCTTACGGGATGTTCATGACTAATGGGGGCGGAACTTATAAGGTGATTCACAAGACCTATAAGGGCAAATCCGTTAAAGTGCTGTATAACAAGGCCGTCGTGAAAAACTGGGGTAAGCAGTTGGCGGACCACTATTACCAAACCAAGGCCCAAGCTAAATTCTTCAATCCAGTTGGTGCGTTACACAAATAAGTAATTCGGGAAATAAGGAGGAATACGACAATGAAATTTACCAACATGATGGGCGCACTCTTGGCGTCAGTTAGTTTTGGCGCGGTCTTGGCCGTTGCCAACCCCACAGTTGATGCGCAAGCTAGTGCCAAGATGAGTCTGGCTAGCGCGCCGAAGAAGTTCCAGGGAACTTGGTACTATTACCAGAATGGTCATTACAACCGCTACACGATTGCGGCTAAGACAACTTCGTACCGGAATTTCAAAGGGAAAAAGTGGGTCACGGGTTATAGCCAGATAAAGACTGCCAACTTGAATAAAAGCATGAGGAATATTAAAACTGGGAAACATAATACATTGCTATTTATGAGCAAGGGGTGGCTGCTTGATGAAGAATGGGCTAACCACACCAAGGCTTCTGCAATGGGGACGCCCGGAACGGAAGGCTATAAAATCGTCAAGCGCCATTATAAAGGCAAGACGATCAAGTCACTGTACGTGTACGCGATGTGGAACATCGGCAACGGCGAAGTCCACCTGCAACATTACTACAAGACCAAGGGCCAAGCGAAAGCCTTCAACCCAACCGGGGCAAGCGAAGACTTCACTGATTAAGTAGACGTGAACTAGAAAGATGACCACTCTCCAAGGAGAAATCCCGAGAGGCTGGTCATCTTTTTAATTTGCGCTAGACCGTGCGTTAATCAATTACGAATGGTAAAATTAGGTTCGTCTAGGAGGAGATTTCATGAACAAAAGATTGTTAGGATTAGGTATCGCACTGGTCAGTCTGGGTGGCGGCTTGAGCGTCAGTCAAAGCGTTTCAGCCAACCAGCAGTATTCGGCGGCTCGGTCACGTTCCGTGCGGTTGATGTGGCGGCGGAGTATGCGCCAGCACAGCTACACGGCAACCACCGGCGCCCGTTACTCGAAGCATCTAGGGCTGCGTTACAGCAATAATGACGTGACACCAACTGTGGTGTGGACGACGGATGCACACGAAAAGTTGTACAACAAGCGTAAAGGGACTACGCCGATTTACTATCACGTCAAATCGGCTGATGGGACGCTGAGTGGGTGGATCTGGCGCGGCTATTTGAAAGCGGCCACGACTGCGACGACGCCAGCAACGACCAAAACCACGACGCAACCGACCACAAAGCCAGCGACCAGCACCGATGACCAACTGGCTCTGAAAATTGCCAATAGTCTGGTCGGGGGTGTGAAGCCAGACGCCGCAACCATGGCACAGGCCAAGCAGGTCGCTTCGCAACTGGTTGGGCCAACCTACCATTTTTCTAGATCAACGAGCATTACGCCAGGCTTTTGGAATGGCCCGCTGACTAGCTGGCTGGGGTCGTCTGACAATGACCAATTTAGCAAGCTCTTGGCAGCCAACAATCTGACCTATGGCTTCGGGTATGACAAGACCCTCAGTACGGTGGTCGTCGGTAGCAAGGACGACGTGCTGAACGGCTTGGCATGGGAGACCTGGGTCGAGGATAATATGTTTGACGGCTCCGGGACCGATGGTGTGACGGAACAAAACTTCTACGTTCCCGCTAAAGTTGGGGTCGGCGTCAAACAGCTGGCCAATGGGGATTACGCGATGTTTAGTATCGTGCGGGTTCCGGCGTACTATGGCGAAATCGCCTTGTATGATGAATGAGTGATTACCGCTTAAATTAAAGTTCAGGATAGGACGTGCTTGCAGTTTGCAGGCGCGTCCTTTTAGGTTACCCTGAGCAACCTAAGGGCCAAAATTCAAGCGACACTGAACGTCAGAATCTCGACAGGTCATTAGCCGTATATACAATGAATCGGACACTAAATGCATAAAGTTCATGTTACAGATAATATAAGGCGTGATAATAACGATATATTAAGTGTAAACGCCTTGAATGTTTGTTGGGGCGCAACTATACTGTGAGTGCCATCGGGACCCAGTTAACGGTCCTGGCGAGCTTGGTTGCCGAGTTGCTGGGCGCGCGTTAGTCACGAATCGGGGGATGCAGATGACGGGTGGCATAAGGGTTGAACGAATAAACTCGCTGGATTAACGGACAAATCATGACGAATTTGTTCGAGATCGCTAGGATTCAGGTCACTGACCGCCGGATTTTTCGGCTATTTTTCAGTAAAAACTTATTTACAGACAGTGTTACTGATTAACAGCAACAATCTCGAATTAATCGGGCGATATACCCTGGATGGGGTTGGAAACGCTTACGTCCACACCCGGTAAGTCAGCATTTAGGGATTCGCTGAATCAAAGCTTACATAGCACCATGGATTAACTACTTAAACTGTTGGGAGGAGGGATTCGATGCTTACCTATCAAGCGGCTTACGCCAAAACAGTCACCAATATTACTGATCGCGTGGTTGACCTACGCAAGACCCTGTTGACGCTGCCTCGTCAGCAACAGCCCGGCACGCGCCATTGGTCCTGGATTTTGGCCCCAACGTGGTCGGCGACGTCAGCTGAGCAAAATCAAGACGGGGAACTCTACGTTGACCTGCAGGTGCATCTGGACTATTTGGTCGATTTACTCTTGTTCATCGAACGTGATCAGCTCAGTGGACTGTCCGGCGAGATGACCAGTTACTTTGAAAAGCACGACCTGTACTGGTGGCAAAGCGCCCTGAGCCTCGTGGGCAATCCACCGTATTTAGCGCCAGAAATAATCGCACACGACTATTATGTTTTAGCTAATCAAGCACAAAAACGGCACGCGCTGCCGATTCCAGGGGAAATTTAAGCGTGAGCGTTAATTAAAAAGAGAACCTAGTCCGTCGTTGGCTGGAACGACCGCTACCAGGCGAAAAGGAGATCTGGGTCTTGAGACAAAAAATTGCGAATCAAACAGTGAAGAAGCATTTAATTCTGTACAAAGGGCACACCGGGTGGCGGGTGAAGACCCGGCTATTTGGGACGTTACTGGTAAGTCTTTCGGCGGTTGCCATCGCTGAAAGTACCGGCACGATGACCGTGCAGGCGGCCACGGAGCCACCAACCACAGCCGTCACACCAGGAGCGCCTGTGACTGAGCCGGCAACGACTAAGCTGAAAACCACACCAACGACGAGCACGCCACCGGTGGATACATCAAAGCCACAGGATCCAACAACGCCTAAGGAGCCAGTTCCAGTTAAACCAACCCCACAGAGGGCTGTACGCTATACGGCGGTGACCCCTAATATTGCGGTGAGTCGGACCGATGCCGGGGCAGCTAAGGCCGCGGCTGCGGAAAAGACCTATCCGGTATTGTCTGCGAACAGCGACGTGAGTGTCGGGGCGGATACATCGCAGGTTAATTTAACTGCGGCTCAAATTGGGCAACATTTCACGGCGACCGTTGAAAATCGGGGTGGCAGTGATCAGGACGATGATCCGACCGATAATACGACCACGCAAACAATTGGCAAGGACGGTAGTATTTCACTGACAACCAATGACTACCACAAATATTATTCGTCACCTAATAGGTCAACCAGTATCCAAGGGCATCAGGTAGCCCATGTGTCGTTCGAACATGCGATTGACTTCACACACAACTTTTCTATGACGGGGGCACTGGGAGTTGGGAGTAAAAATAACGGTGGGGCCGATAGTGTGGGCTTCATCTTTGCCCCAGGTAATCCGGAGAAAGCTACGGAAGGTGGTTCTGGTGGACGCTTAGGAATCGCTGGTCTGGATAATGCCTTTGGTTTTGTATTTGATGAGTATAATAATCAGACGGACTTCCGTGATCCTACGGGGAGTCCTTACGTTGGTTGGCGTTATACAGATGGAAGTGGGACTTTACAATCGGCAGGTGACCAAGGTATAGATTGGCGGTATGCTAGCGAGTATAAATTGACGCGTTCCTCTAATCCGGAAAATCCGTTTACGATGAACTATGATGCTACCACACAGATGTTAACGGTTAAGCTAAACAATCTTACACTTTCACGGCATATCGATGATGTTAAAACTGGTTATTCCATTTCAGTAGCTGCTTCTACTGGTGGTAGCATGAACGATTATTCTGCTAAAATTACTAACTTTAGTTATTCGCCAAAAACGATTCCCCTACAGGTTAATCTAGTTGACTCTGCTGATTCTGGCGCTTTACTCGACAAAACCAACGTTAAAGCCATAGCTAACATTGGGGATACCATCTCTATCTTCTCAACGCAGGCTGCGGCCCAACGTGCAGTGGCCGCTGACCCAACCCTTGACCCGTCTTTGATTGCAGTTATCCCGACGGATTCGGCGGGAAATATTTATGTCATTGATGGGGATCAAGTTGTCGCCAACAATAATGGTACGGTTCACTATATTGGTGGCGATGCGTTTAAGAACATCGCGGATGACACCTACTACAGTTATACGGTTACCGATGCAGATAACCAAAACATGACGGTTCCGGTAAGATTGGCATTTAAAGCGACTGTCACGCCAGTTGATTCTGTGACCAGGCAACCCATTGCTGGGTTAAATCCAGTGGAAGTGGTGACCGTTGCGGGGAAACCAGTCTTGGTGTCGATTCCGGGGTACACGCCGGCTGAGGTCACGTTAAATGCGCCAGGTGCTGGCCAGGTTCTGATTGATGCATCAACTACTGGAACAACCACGTCGGCACCAGCGGCTAAATCTAATCCAATCGGTCACTACTACACGGCCACTGGTACGACGGTGGACGGTCAGCCAGTTAATGTACGTGCGACAGTGGGGACCGGCCAGTCAGTAACTGATGGTTTGAACGGGCAGCCGCTCCAAAACAATGGTGTAGACGTGACTAGTGGTGGGAAGACACCCATCACTAGTGCCGACTACTACTGGTCCCCAGTAGACAATGCCGGCGCGACGGATTCCATGGACGAAGGTAATCCGCAGGCTAGTGGGAGTTTATTGTTACCAACGAAAGATACCCTCACGTACTGGGAGGGCCAAGCCGCTGCGAACCAGGCAAAGGCGGAGGACTATAAGAATGAGGCCACTGACCTTTACCAGAAATTTACGGCACTTGGTGGTTTAACGACTGCTCAAAAAGATGCAGCAGATGCCCTATTTAAGACAATTACCGATGTTTATACGCAGATTTCCGCGACCAACGGGGATGCCAAGACTGCCTTTGAAAGCGCAGCAACTACCACGATTCCGACAGATATTTGGCAGGACGGTCAAAATGGGTACGCCGCGTTGAAGAAGGTTCAAAACCTGCTGGTTAGTTTTAAGGTCAATCTAGACGACCTAACGACCAAGAACCAGGATGCCCAGGATGTATTGGCGACATTTGGCAGCTGGAAGCAGGTTTATGGCACGGCACAGAAATTCCCAAGCGTCCAATTTGGGAAAGATTTTGGTGAGCTTACGGATGAACAAAAGGCTAGTTTTAGCAACTATCCGGAATACTTTAGCTATGTAAATGTTGATGACCTTGAGACCCCATTGTCTGAACCCAAGGATGTGGGCACGTACGTGATTAACCTAACAGATGCCGGGCGTGCTCACTTAAAGAGCTTGAGTAAGAATCCCAATGCGGGGTTATATATTTCTGGGGGCGTTACAATTACGCCCAAAGTGGCGACCGCGACTGTGACTGTGAGTCCGGAAACCGTATACTATGGAGACGTACCGAAATTTTCTGGTAGTTTAGGCATTTTAAAGAGTGATGAAACGAAACCTCAATTTCAGCTTAGTCAGGGAGATTTTGAAATCGTCGACACTGACGGCCAGTCGGTTCAGCCGAAGGACTTGCAGGCTAATGGTGATTACTCGATTCGGTATACGGCGAAAGCTCAGACTAGGCTAAAGAGTGACCCCAATTATACTTTCACCGAATTTGATTCCGCAAAACTCACTGTGAACCCACGGCAAATTTATGTGACCGCTGACATTAGAACGAAGACCTATGGTGATAAAGATCCAGCCTTGATCTTGACCAGTGATTCGGCGAATGCCATGGTTAATGGAGATGACATTGCCAAACTTGGGGTGAAATTAGTCCGAGGAAAAGGCGAAAATGCGGGAGATTATGCCATTACTTTGGATCCAACTTCAGAGATTAATCCGAACTACACTGTGACACTCAATCCAGCTTCTACGGCCTTTACCATTGCGCCAAAGCCAATTCAGGTTCATGTGGATGATTTGGCTATTGTTTATGGCGCGACAACACCCAAACCAACATTTCATATTTCTGGGGGGACCTTGGTCACACCGGACACGCTTGATGCGCTCGGTGTTAAGTTGACGGTGACTGGCACGAATGCTGGTAAGTATACGATTGCTGCGACTACGGACCCGGGGAATTACGCGGTATCGTTTGATAACGTTGGGACCTTGACCATTGCGCCGGCAAAAGCGAGCGTGACGGTTGCCAATGCTACCATGGTTTACGGTGATGCGTTACCTAAGCTGTCAGCGACAGTATCCAAGCAATCGGCAACAGACCCTGAGCAAGCGACAACTACAGAAATTACTGATCCCAAGGACTTCGAGTTTTTTGATAACGCTACGAAAAAAGTTGTTCCCGCTGACACACCCGCTGACGAACTCGTTGACGCATTGCAAGCCGGAGATTACCAAATTCGCTTGAAACAGAGTGTTCAAGACAGTTTAACGGGAGATAAGAATTATACCTACACCTCGTTCGGTACCGGTACACTAACCGTTAACCAGCGACCGGTAATCATTCAGGTTGTTAGTCAGCAGAAATATGAGGGCGAGCCGAATCCACAGAATGACGCGAAGCTCACTAGCACTAGTGGTGAACTTAAGCCTGGTGACCAGATTGCCAATCTCCAGCTGACGTACACGGCGCCTGACGACCCAGTGACCGGTGTTTACACGATTACCGCTACCAGTGGCAATGCCAACTACCAAGTGACCGTTATGCCGGGGGCCTTGACGGTACGAGGCAAAGAGACTGCCGAGGATGGGACGATAACCATTACCGAAAAAGATGCGGCTGGCAACGTGGTGAAAATCACGAAGAAGTGGCCAGATGGCACACAGACGGTGTACACGAACGTTCCAGCAACCAAGACTGGGGCTGGGGAACAAAGGTTGAAGGAAACCAAGGACGGTCAGTCAGAGTCAGTTGAACAAACAATTGACCCGCAGTCGACTACCGTAACGCTCCCGGATGGTGACGGCGGCGTCACGGTCGTCGATGCCAGTGATCCCGGTGCGCCGAAGTTTATTCACTACGGGGTCGATCCAGATAAGGATGGTGTCACTAGTGAGGACGAATTGAAAGCCGGTACCGACCCGAACAAGGCAGATACGGATGGCGATGGCCTGAGTGATGGTGATGAAATCAAAGCGGGGACTGACCCGTTAAACGCCGATACCGACGGGGATGGCTTGAGCGATGGCGATGAAATTAAGGTTGGGAGAAATCCTTTAGTCCCCGACAACCCAAGCTACCCGAGCGACCAGCCAGAGACGGATCCTAGCAAAGTGGATACGGATGGCGACGGCGTCAGTGACAGCGATGAAATTAAGACCGGCACAAATCCACGTTCCGTCGATACGGATGGAGACGGGGTGCCCGATGGTGAGGAGCTGCGGGATCACCTTGATCCACTGAATCCGGATACTGACGGGGATGGCTTGTCCGACGGCGATGAGTTGCGCGACCATACGAATCCGTTGAATCCGGACACGGATGGCGACGGCTTACTGGACGGTGAAGAGGCTAAAATGGGTCGTGATCCACTGATTGCTGATACACCGGGTGCAGGGGTTAAGGACGCGGCAAAATTTGTCAACGGCCTAGTTATGCCGAAGATTCATCAGTCGAAGGCAGCTTCACACCCAATCAGTGTGCGGCGGCAAGCGACTCAAAATAACCGACACCGGTTAGGAGCGGCTACCCAGTATCCACGGACAAGCAGCCAGGCGACTAGTGACCAATTGACTGGTAACGAACATCTTTTCGGCGGCCAGACCAGCATTGCGGCCCGGTTGCGGCAAGCGTCTAAGCACGCGACGACGACCGAACAGCAAACTGCTAACCGGCAGCAACAGCGGGTCTTACCAGCAACTAGCCAGAAGAATGAAAGCTTATGGGCTGTCGTGGGGGCATTGCTGTTGTCGCTCTTATTGGTGCCAGTTGTTCGCAAGCGTCATTGATAGATGGAACATTGTTTTAATGGTAATTAGTTTTAACTCAATAATAGTAAATTGCAAAAATCGACTAGACCGGTAGTGGTTCGGTCGATTTTTAGTTTCTACTCATAGTTTATAATCAATGAAATTTCACTTTTTACTTAAAGGGGATTACTATAAACACAACATTTGATATACTTAGTTTACTGACTACAAATCGGTTCGATTTGGGGAAAGCCTGAAGAAGTGGGCAAACAAATAGTCTTTCTGATTTACGTCAAATTAGGTTTAGGAGTGGAGTAAGTGGGAATATTTGTATTAGTTGTTATTATTGGTATCACGGCCTGGTGTATATCTGCTAACAAGGAGAAGGAGAGAGAAAGGGTAGAGAAAAGAAAGGAACTTTTCCGACAAGAAAAGGAAAAGCAACTACATCAAGAACAAATTAAGAGAGAACAAATCGCAGCGGAAAGAATTAAAAATCGAAATGAAAGGCTGAATCGAGAACGGGAGAGGCAAGCTCAGGAAAAAGCCAATAAACATTATAAAGAGTTAACCCAAGAAAGCGTAGCAAAGCAGAAAACAAAAAAAGAATTTAAAGAGATTCCGAGTCATTTTGATCCCAATCAGTTTCAAATTGATTTTCACTTTCGCTTTTTTTATGAGGAGTCGCTGAATGCGATAATTGTTGTTTTTGGTGAAAAATCAGATTGGCAAAAGTATAAGCTCTTGGTTCGAGAAGATAAGGAATATTCTTTGAAGACATGCGATTATTTGAAAAATAATTTTAAAGGAATGAAAGAGTATCTTGAAGTGTCGAGTACTGATTTGTACTTGTTGCCAGTAGTTAGTAAACCTGAAGATTTAGGTGAAGTATCCAAAATGATCAAGGCAAATGAAGAATCCACACTAAATGCCGCCTTGTTAAAACTAAATGATGATGGCCAATTAGTTGATGGAGAAATTTTTGAGCTTTTGCATCCTAATACGAAATCGACTTTCAGTACGTTAGAAGATGAAGCACATCTGTTTATGGAGAAGATCAACTATTTTATTTGGGACGACTCTGTGATTGTCTATTTCAAGAACGAAAATGTATCCAGTGATACCCTTGAAAAAATTACAGATAGTATGCAGCAAGTAGCACATTTTTGCCAAATGATGCGGGTAGTCAAAGATGAAATCGATAGGAATCTATCCGTAAAAAGTGCGTTACCTTTGTTATTAGTTCCAGGTGCTGCTGATGATGATGTTCAAGCGGGTCAGCTTGTACATATGCTATTAAATGGTGAAGGTCGTTCGTTGAAAAAGCTTTTGTTAGTAATTGATGCAGAAGGAAATATTAGTGATGGGATTTTGGGGCGTGCGGTACCAGTAGAGATGTTAGATTCTGAGGCCAACACTTCGGAGGTTAAAGGGGGGCAAGGCGCGTTTAATGTCTATGAATGGTATATTAAAAAAACAAATGAAGTTTTTTATGTAGGTATAGGGTATGGGGGGAAGCTCTCAAGTAATAAAAATGATCTGTTTTTACGAGTAAAAGAGAAGTTCCCTTCTGATTTTCGTTATGTCGGGCAAAATTTAACAAAAGAAGCAGCAGTTGCCTTAAAGGAAAGGACTATGAAAGTAGATTTAAGCGCAGGTAATGTTCTGACCAATATTCAAGTACCAATGGGATATGCAGGTGGGTTAAGTACATCAGCTGAGACGACTTCCTATGGTGCGCGTAAGTTTAATTATTTAGAGAAGCCTCGTATAGTTGGAAATATTGTTGAAGAACATTATGGATTGATTGAATCGGCTGAAGCATATGATGACATTGATGTTGACTCATTGAGAAAGACAGTAGTGCCTACGTATTCTCTGGTCTTAGAAGAGCCACTATATTTTAAAACAGGTTCTGGAAATACTGCGGCTTTAATTGATAGACTAAAAGATGAGATTCAAGAAAAAGCAAGCGCGAGAATTTATAAGTCACTGGCTAAGTCGGCTGAGTCAGTTATTTTGACAAATGGGGCGACACCTGCACGGGTACGAGAATTGCATAGTATGGGGTACAAGGTATTTCATATGGTAGATGTTATCAATTTCTTGAAGCTTGATTTAGAGCAAATCACTAACGGTCTTGATTAATAGGTCTAATCGGAACGGTCAGTTCAATTCACTTGAAATCGTCCCCAAAATCCAGTACGCTTAACGAAAAATAAGCTTTCCAGGAGGGTTTCCTATGAAGCAAATCGTTCCAAGTCTGTGGTTCGCCGACAACAACTGTGACGAGGCTGTACATTACTACCTCAGTGTCTTTCCCAATTCGACGCTGGACGACGTGACTTACTATCCTGATGCTGACCTCGATTCACATTTCACCGATATGCAGGGAAAAATCTTGAACGCGTCCTTTCATTTAAACGGGCAAAAGTTTTTGGCGCTCGATGGCGGGCCGAGCTTTCGTATCAACGAGGCCATTTCATTTACGATTGAATGCGCTGACCAGGCTGAAATTGATTATTACTGGCAAAAGCTGTCCCACGTGCCCGAAGCCGAGCAGTGCGGCTGGGTTAAGGACCGTTTCGGTGTCTCCTGGCAAATCGTTCCGGCAAACATTGGCGAGCTGACCCAGACGCCAGCGCAGGTGCAGGCATTGATGCAGATGAAGAAGATTGAGATTGCGGTGCTCGAGGCTGCTAAATAGAAGATGTGTCTGCGGTTCAGTCCTGGTACAATGGGATTGAGCCGTTTTTTAGTGCGGGTCTGGTCGTCCTAAACCAGATGGTCGCCTATCGTGGTGGTCTCTCAACCGCGACGGACTTAATCGAGACCTGGCGTCAGACCTATCCGCGCCGCACGGCCATGCTAGATGAACTCCGCCGGTTTGACGGGTCACCGTCTTAACGACCGACTAGCCAATCCGGTGGTCAGCCTGCTTACATGGGAGCTGATCACGCGCGGCTAAAAGGTCCAACCGGCTTCACTAGGTGAGTCAGCTATTTTGGCCTATACTGGTTTCATGGGGGGAAGTAAAATGTCAGAAAACTATACTAATCGCGGTGAATACCGCACCTATAAAATGTTACGCCAGCTTGATAAACGATTCCCGGAGGACAAATTTCATATTTTTGCCAACCTCTACATTGATTCGGACGACAATCGTTTTCCCAATCGGCAAGTGGATCACTTAGTGGTTTGCCGTAAGGGTATTTTCATGCTGGAGACAAAATATTGGACCGGGGCCGTGTACCACAACATCAAGCTCGCTGACCTACTACGAATGATTGGCGTCGGTAAAGATGGGTCGATGGATGGTCTGTATTTGGTGAAGCGGTTGCTGCCCAAGGAAGTCATGCAGCAGGGCACCGAGAGCTTTACCATGTGCATCAAGAATCCTGATAATATCCAGGTTTATGCGGGGGACGAGAACCCCATTAACCAGGTGGTGCTCTCTGGCCTGAGCCTGAACCGACTGATTCAAAATAAACTCAATCAATTGGGGATTAAACCCTACATCCACGAATTTGTTTTCTATAATTACGTGAGTGAGGACCCCGATAACAAGGTCATCGATCTGCACAACGTCTTGGACCAACCGTACGACGATGACTTTAACAAGTGGGGTGAGGGCTTCTCCAAGCCAGCCCTGTTTCGGAGCTTCTACAGCGAAGTCCACGAAAAGCTGCCCGATTGGTTGGGCCTCACGGACGAGCAGGTCAACGCGATTGCGCGGCTGATTCATGAGACCGTGGTGTTGGATTAAACGAGAATTTTCAAACATAAAATGATTAAACGTTGAAAAGGTCAGCTCATTTAATGGGCTGACCTTTTCACATCAGAGAAATTCGTGGTCCCTCGCAATTCTTAAAGATTATTTGGTCGCTACTTGGTCCAAAACCTAGTACAATGGGGGTGATTGCCAATGGGTTATTATTAGTGTCAACAAATACTTGCAGGCGTTAATCAATTCCCGTAATGGCGTGCTTTCAGGCCGGCTCGGTTTCAGGTGAAAAGCGCGGTCAAGAAAGCATATTTGCGTGAAAAATGTTGTCTTGCTTAATTGACTGTGGTGGCATAGACTAACCGTATAATAGTAAGTTAAGTTGTAAATTTAAATGATGTCATCGACCAATTGGGCGGGTGACAATTTGTTCTTAGAGGGAGGAGTTTACCTCATGAAGTTGTGGAAGTTAATGATGGCTGGGGTCGTTGCGCTAGGACTAGCTGGCGCAGTCGTCACTGCTGAACCGGCAACGGTGACGGCACAGGCGAGTGATAACATCACGATTGATGGGAAGTTTTCGGATTGGGACAATGTCCATTTGACTGAGAACAATAACGGTTATATGGCGTTGGTCAGTAGCGGCAAATACGTCAATGTTTACGTGAAAATGAAATATTCACAGGTCCCTGGTCATGGTGATTACATCATCACGATTGGTGGGAAGACGTATCACGCGTGGTTTGATGATATTGGCAATGTAAATAAAGGTGACGTGAAAAACTTCACGTTAACGGGTGGCAGTGATTACGATGGTCACCAATACGGTAATGTTGGGACGGGCTATGCGTCCAATGATGGGAGTCATAACATCGCCGAGTTTAGACTTGATTTGACCAAGTTTGGCTTGTCGAAGAGTGCTGACGGCGATGAAGTGGGTATCACCAATTCTAATATTGGTAGCGATGCGGCCACAACGAAGGTCGATGCTATTGAGAATGACACGGACAGTACCGCTACGGCGACTTCAGGTGTCATCAATGGTAAGGCTGACAGTAGTTCCAAGGCCACCACAACCACCGACAACGATGCGAACAATGATAATGATAACCTCAACATTAAGATTGATGGTAAGTTTGCGGACTGGAAGAACGTCACGTTGACTGAGGGTTACAACGGCTATACGGCCATGGTGACTGATGGTGATAAGGTCTACGTCTATGTCAAGATGAAGTATGGGATGGTTCCTGGCTATGGGGACTATAACTTTGATTTCAATGGTAAGAAAATTTTTGTTTTCTCGAAGGACATACCATATAATCCGGTTAGCCATGGGAGTGCTACTAAGGTTACTTTTCGGGCAGGTAACTATAATGAAGATACCTCGGATAGCTCCTATGGGACGGTCGGGGACGGTTACGTTTCCAGTGACAGTGAGGGACACAATATTGCTGAGTTCCAGATTGACGTCAGCAAGTTAAAGCTCTCCAGCATGACGGGGCAGACCATCACCATGTATAACCCTAACATCGGGGACAAAAAAGTAACCGTTGCCGGTGGGTCGACCGGTCCTTACGTCATTGCCGGTATCGGGGTGCTCATCGCTGGTTTTGGTTACTGGCGACTCAGAAAGTCGGGTAAGCTGAAGCGGCGCCAAAACGATGCTGCCGGTAAGTAAGCAGCGCAGCAACCGTTTGATAAGTTAACTAATAGGACTGGTATTGATGAGAGTAAGTATTCTACTAGGAATCGTGGTGTGGCTATACGTACTATCGGTGTTAAAACGAGCTCGGCTATCCGCCTTCTACTTTATTGCGGGGAGTGCCGGACTCTTCTTTATCCTGACATCTATTAGCCGACCATACTGGGTCTGGTTCTTTACCCATGCGGTGATTCACGGCGTTGCACTGTTTAACGACGTAACCAATTGGTGCACGATTATGTATAAGATGGGTCTGGTTTACATCTCAAATGCGGGCAACTCGGTCATCATGTCAATCGATTATGAATGTTCAGGGATTATTGAGACCTGTGCCTTCATTGCGTTGGTGGCGTTCTTTCCGATGTACAAACGGAAGGAAAAGGTGTTCTACTCACTGTTTGGCCTGATCTACATCTTCCTCATCAACGTCTTGCGCTTAAGTGTGGTGATTACTTTCGTTCATTTCGGGGGTGGTGAGACGTTCTTCCTGGCCCACTCGATTCTCGGCCGGCTCATCTTTTACGTCCTGATTATTGTCCTGTACTACAACGTGTTTACCTATTCTCAGTTGGCCCAGGGGCTGTATCGAGACTTTGTTGATTGGAGGCATGATAAGCTGTGATGTACTGGATCAATCTAGCACTGACCAGAATGGGATTCTGGATTACGTGGGCGTTAATTCCAATTATTGTGGAAATTATTCCAGCAATTGTTTCGACAATTAAATTAATGCACCTGCATCTCCACCAGCCCAAACTAGTGCCACCAGGAAAATGGCCGTGGGTCACCATCATTGTGCCAGTCTACAATTCCGAGGACACTTTATTTGAGTGTATTCGATCCATTAACAATCAGTCGTACCCCAAGAACGCCATGCAGGTTGTTTTGGCCAACAATCAGAGTACGGATGATAGCTTTGGCGCCTATGCCAAGGCCCAAAACACCTTTCCTGAACTGATTTTACGGTACGTCAATACGGATAAAGGCAAGGCGCGGGCGTTAAACACAGCGATTTATGAAAGCATTGGCATCTACGTCATTAACATTGATAGTGACGGGCTGCTAGAAAAAGATGCCGTTAAGAATATGGTGTTAAAATTTGAAAATGATCCCAGTATTGCGGCCATGACGGGGGCTATCTTACCCAAGTGGCAAATGGTGCAGGGCGTCAAGGGCCTCTGGCACAAGATACTGGCCAAAAATGAATACCCCAATTGTCAAATCAAGTGCAACACAGGACAGTAAGGCGTAAGCATAACCGGATGCATGTTCTTGAAGACCTGTG
>NZ_BOLM01000023.1 GCF_016861605.1 Levilactobacillus wangkuiensis | reverse complement strand
GTTTCGAGAAAAATCACTAAGTTCTGGCATTCATCTTGCGATTAAAATCGCAGGTTTTCTGCTTAGTCCTTAATAAATAACTCCGGGCTTATGATCTGTATTTTGGGTTGGTTCATTTGACTAGCTCTCGCCTGCCTATCCCTATCCTGGCGGCCTCCGAAACGTGCTCCGCGAGCCAGACTCCTGCGCTTAACCCGGCTAAGAAAATATCCTTGAGCCTTCTGCTGAAACTGCTTTGGACCGTTTGACTGGCTCTCACCAATCTATCCTGGTCCTGGCGGCTTCCGAAACGTGTTCCGCAAGGCAGCTGGTTCCGCACTCTTTTCTTATACAACAAAAAAGCCGGAGTAACCACTCTCCGACTCCCACTAGCATCATTAGAGCATTCAACATAATCACAGTTTGTAGTCAGGATAACGCTGTCACTCAAATCAGCCATAATCTCAATATGTAGTATTGAGCAATTCAAATCACTTTTAGTTAGTTAAAACTAATTGTGCAGTGAAGTTTCTCCTAATCGTAAAGATTGAGAGTAATTTCACAATGTCGAGAACCCGCAAAATCACTTTATTTTCCGACTTCCCTGAAAGATTGATTGGTATTACAAGACCTAGTATATCAGATGGGTGTAGAAATGCAAGCGTTTTCAGACAATTACTTTATTCGAACGAAACCATTCTGTAAACGATTTTGCATGCTGACTTTGTGAATACTCCAAGGCCCCGGTTACTTCGGCTAATCCTTCGGTAGGGCCACACTTAATTGACCCCAATGGAGTTTCATCTGCAAAGTCAGCACCGCTTTAGCCGGTAATAACTCATGAGCATTAGAAAAATCTAATATTCCTTCGTCGGCTACTATTCGGGTATGCCCGTCTAGCTGGGCCTCCCTAGGCACCGGAAAGGTCAGCGACCACCGAAGTTCCTTCGCCGTTTCTTTTAATTCAAACGTCACGATAGCCGACTGACGCTGGCCCAGAACGGGTAAAATCGGTGGCAAGGCTGCATCCACGATTCGCCCCATATCCTTTAGCGTCATCACCGTCGCTGTGAGGGGCTCGGGCACTTTAACGAAGAGCTGAACGCCCTGCTGCTGTGCTAATAAATAATTATGATAAAGCTGATATCGAAGCGCCGCGCTGGGAACATTGACCAGGTCCTCAATCGTTAGATCCGCGGCATTGCTGGTTTCCCAGCCCGAACGGATGTCGATATACAGCTGCCGAAAGCCGTCGTAATCCTGATCCGCGAGGTAGCCCCCTAAGCCTAGCAACATGTTTTGGTAGTCGTGATTAAACTTGCGGACCGCTCCCATTTGCCGATTCAATTCCGTGGTATACTGCTCCCGAAATTCTCGTTGATCAGTCTGAAATCGTGTGTGCTCCGTTTGTAAGTGGGTCTGCATCAGCATGTACGTGCTCAACGACAGGCCAACCACCAGGGTGCCCGCGATGCCGCCTAGAAAAACCAGGTAGGATTCCGAGTCTTGCAGGGATTGCAAGGAATACTCGAATAAAATGTAAATCACGCCCAGCACCGACATGAAAGCCAGAAACAGGTATTCCATTGAGCGCCCCACGATGTCTTGAATCAGATTTTCCATCGGTGCTCTGGTCAGCCACAGGCCGGAGCCAATTACGGCAAAAATAATATTATTAATCACCAACTCAATCAAAGTTCCCCAGAAACTAGCGGCAAACACCTTCCCGGTCAAGGCAATCGCACCGGCAATCATCATCATATCAATGAACTCAATCAACAGGTAGGCCAGCATGGTCACGTCGATAAACGCCGGCAGGTACTGCCATTGGTGCCGCAATCCCATCACGGCGAATTCAAAGCCTAATAGCAAGATAACGGGCAACGCCCCCAGGAGCGTGCTATGCGCCGTGAAAGGATTTAGTAGGTCGACCGTCGTATAGACTGCCGCAATTAGCGCACAGTATAATGACGTATGCTTCATCGGCAACAATTGTGGGAACCAATAGTATTGAAACAGGACGAACCAGAAGCTCATCGAGTAGTCCGCCAGCCCCAGACTCAATTGACTCACCGTAATCACGTGCTCACCTCCCCGGCTTCGTTAAGATTAGTGTCAGATACAACATACCGCGTTTCAAAGCAATCTGTAGGGCCGCATTAGGCGTCTCATCGACAATTTCTCGAACCGTGTTCAGGCCCTGACCGTGGCCCTCACCCTTGGTCGTGTACCCCGCTGTCATAAATTCATTAATCTTCGGCGGCTTGGTGATTGACACCGGATTCGCCACCGCTAGCTCAACGGAATCGGGATAATCCAGCACGGCACAGTAAATAGCCGTCCGCCCAGCAACGGCGCCGGCTTCAATGGCATTGTCCAACAGAATCCCCATCACCCGCAACAGTAGCACACTGTCCATGGGCAGACTACGAATGGCGGTCGGCACTTCAAGCCGTAGTGACAGGCCCCGATTCTGCGCGGCCAATATTTTCTGGAAGAGCAGACTCTTTAGGGCGGGGTCGTTTAGCCGTTGCAGCCCCTCCTCTTCGATGCCCGCCAGGTGGCTGGTCGCCTGCCAGCGGGAATTCAGCGTTTGATAATAGGCCGTTAACCCTTGGTAATCCTTAGCGTCCAGGTAGTCACCCAACCGCAACATCTGCTTTTGATAAATCTGTTTGAACTCGCGAATGGCCCGGACCTGATTGGAAATCCGACGGTCATAACGCGTCCGTAGCAACGTTTCCTGGTACAAGGCCCGGACCCGCTGCCGGTGGAAAAAACTTTGCAGGAAGAAAAATAGGCTGGTACTGATCAACAGGATCATCACCAGTTCCACGCTCAGCGCAAACGTCATCATTGCGTGGGTGATGGCCAGCCGGTGAATGATGGTTGAGGACAATTGCGCCAGAACCCCCAGGCTAATCAGCAAGGACATGACCGTCACCTGTTCCTTACGATTAAAAGCCAGTCGTTCCAAGTTCCCCGGTTGCAGACGCATCCCCGTCACGGCAATCGAAAATAAACTGTAGATTACCAATTGAAAAATAAGGCGACAGGCAATCACCAGCGGCGTCTGACTCGTGGCAAAGCCAAACAATTCAATTGTGACGGCCCGCATCACGTCGTTTACCAGCACCACGACCAAATAAATCACGATGGTCGCGTTGACAAAGATTACCGTCATTCGTGGCCGGTGGTGCATTAAGTATAGTAGTGCGCTCAGTGGCGGTAGAATCAGGGCCCAGGATTTCCCGATGACGGCGGGAATCAGGCCCCATCCAATCCACTTGAGCGGCAATTTCCAGTTTTGTGGCCGAATGACCCCAATCCAGAGCGTGATGAACCACTGCATGGTCACGGCCAGCACCAAATTTATCCAAAAATGTGAGTCAAAGACGTGCACGCCTGTCACCCTTTCAAGCCTTCAGATGTTTCTGCACCAACGTTTTGACCTCATGAAAACGCCGGGTCGCCACGTCCGTTCGATCCCCATTAGGGAAAAGCAGTTGGCGATTAACTTCGTCGATACCGCTCACGTTCGCCAAGTTCACTAGAAAACTCTTGTCCGTTCGATAAAGCTCCGGATACTGATCCGCAATATCCTTCAGGAATCCAGGAAATTCAACCAGTTGACTGGCCGCGTGAACCGTCACCTTGTGGGGCGTCTCCGCGGTCGCCACGAAGTAAACATCGCCCATCGGTAGGCTAAAATTTCGGCCACCAATCGTGTAGCTAAAGAGATTTTCCGTATTGCTTAAGTAATTGGTATAGCGCTCATACCCGTAATCGATATTTTCCCGGAGTTTCTGGTCGATCTGCTCGCGCCCCAGGTCCTTCACGATGAAGTCCATTGGCTCCACCTTCCGCTCAAACGTTAACAAAGCCATTTCTGAGTGGGTCGTCACGAACACGATTTCAGCGAATCCCAACTGTTTGCGAATGGCAATGGCGGTCTCTAACCCCGACATTTGTTCGGCCGGGAACTCAATATCTAAGAAAAATAGTGCGTACTCTGGTGGGTCAATCGTCAACTGATGCAACAACTCTGCTGGACTCGCTGTCGCACAAACGACCTGCATATCGTAATCATTGATCATCATGTAACGCTGAACCACATCCGTATAATGTTTCAACTGTTCAGGATTGTCTTCACAAAGGTAAACGGCCAACACAACTATCACACCCTTTCAACTAGTCTTGCACAGTACCTATTACCCACTAATGTACCTTGAAATTGACTTGTTTGCAATCGTTTTGCGGTGCCATCTAGGCATAAAAAAGAACCACCAGTCCTGGTAGCCCTCTTCTAAGTGGATTATTTAATTCCAGTCGGCAAATTAGCACTCCCCCAAGTTCTAACTACTCGTGTCCCTTAGGCCTCCGATAACCACTACTTACTCTTCAGCACATTGGTCAAATCTTCAAAACGCCATTAACCTAAGTGACAACTCATTCTGACGCACTGTCAGGCCGACAATATCTGATTAGATAACCAGTGGATGCCCCTCAATCATGTTAACCCGTTATTCACGTATACTTTAACCGATTGACTGGCAAAATCAGTTGCCGTAAAACTGACCTCTTCCAACTGTTACTACTTTAACATGAAACGCCTCAATAAGGGGGGAAGTCGCAAAAACGTCATTTAACGCACGTTAAAGCTTGAAAAAATCACACAATTTAATTGTGCCGTAATGAATAAGTGATAAAGCCACCTAAAATCAGTGGACTCGTGAAGGCGAGCACGATGTCAAGCAGGACTAACCAATACCACTTCAGTGTCGTTTTCGGCGCTGCCTGAAGTCGCGGGGCCCGGGCTGGCTTGGCCATTTTCTCATAGACGGAGGCCGTGTCATCACTGGCCTTTTTCAATCCCCGCTTCCGCCGTCGCCGAATCGTGGGGGCCTTCACATCCCGGTTGTCTTCGAGGATGACCCACTTGGCGAAGGCAAAACACAACAGGCAGACCAGGAAGTACCAGTCGGCAATCGACATTCCCGGTATCAGGCGCCACTGCGCATAGTTGAGGTGCCCGAGTAACATAAAGATCAGGGTAAAAATCAGACCAATTCCGGTTTGTTTGACCCAATACTGTACGGATAATTTCATGAGGTGACTCCTTTTCTTTTTCCAAATCGTTCGTTAAAATGGAACTGCGGTTGGCAATATGTTGGGCATGCCGCTCCCGGCGGCGGGCTCAGGGTGCCCTGCTATGGGGCCGGTTCCAGACTGAGGAGCGGTCTTCCACCTCAACTTTGAGCCTGGGAACCGGTCGCTGAGATTGGTCAATCATTGCTAACTGGCTGAACCACGAAACCTTTTACTATTCATATTCTCGCCTAACTGATTTGCTTCAGAGAAGATTACGCCAATAGTTAAACAAGCTGGGCCTATTTGACCACGATTCATTGACGGGCTAAACCAGTGTCAGCAGCAAAACTGGGAAAACTGGGCCTAACTAGGTCGTTGTTAGTGACCAGAGGCAGATCAAAGTGACCGGCTGTGTCGGTGGCCTTGGCTGGAGTTCTTTTCCAGCCTAGTCCACGGGGCGACTTTTGAGACCGCTCTTCGGCTCAAAATCGAGGTGGAAGCCCGCCCTTTGGCTGGAACCGACCCCATAGCCGGGCACTTTGAATCTGCCGCCGGGAACGAAAACCACCGCGGCCAGGACCAGTTTTCACCAGACCGGCAACAAATAACTATGTAAATTGAGGTGATACGATGGCAGAAGACTTTAACCCCATCACAGCAGCCGGCTACCGAGAGCTGCAAACAAAAATTGCGGCCCTCGAAGCCGACCGTCCCGAAAAAATTGCGATTCTAGCCGAGGCCCGGGCGCACGGGGACCTTTCAGAAAACGCGGAATATTCCGCCGCTAAACGAGACCTACGTCACCTAGAAAGTCAGCTGCGGTTCTTCAATAAGCAGCTTCAGTACGCCAAGGTCGTCAACCCCGCTGCCAACGACCAGGTCGAGCTCGGCAAATGGGTCACCGTGACCTTTATGGACGACGATGACCAGGCCGTTTACCAACTGGTTGGCACTCAAGAAGCCGACCTCGAGGCGGGAAAAATCACCCGGGTATCGCCGTTGGGCAAGGCCCTGTTGGGACATCATCCCGGCGAAACGGTCACAATTCAGGCCCCCAACGCCAGTTACGACGTGCAAATCGTTGCCGTTGACCTTGAGTGTCCCTCATCCCATTAGTATACCATGTTAAACGCACCGGTTCGGTAGCTGCTTGCTACTGGTCGGTGCGTTTTTTGATCTGTAACCGGCTAATAGACCCAGTTACGCGAACGATGGCAAAAAAATAAGCCTTCCCTCTAACTTTAGCAGGTTAGGGAAGACTCGCTCCATGAGTCAATCTTGATCAGTTACCGTTGTCTCAGCGGCTAGCTTTCACAGACTAGGTCCGTGTAACAGACACGGGCCTTTTCTGATGGCTTTAGTCTACCATGTTCATCCAAGGTTTACCAACAAATACCCCATCAATTTTTACTGATAAATCAGCTTCAAACTCTTCAAGTCCCCGCGTGATAATCGGGTCTGACCGTGAGCAATGGGATACATCACCGACTTGCGCGACTTACTGTGGTCTAAGCCCAACGCGTGCCCCAATTCATGGACGGCCACGGCATCCGTATAAGCCGCTGCGTAATCGCCGTTAAGGCTAGCCTCCGCATGATTTTCGCTGTCGGTCCCCCAGCCATCATTCGTCTGAATAATCTCGGGACCCCCATGACCCAGCTCCACCGTAGCGGCCTGTTTAGCCATCTTTTTGTGATACACAGAAAAGGTAATCTGGTTATGACCTGCGCCCGACCAGCCCGAATTTTCAACTAAATGCACGATGCCCGTCTGATTATAGACCTGAACGGCGTCAGCAAAAACTTGCTTACCGTCCGCCGGCAGCTGGTCGCTGAACCGGTAGTAATACGTTTTCGACAACCCTACGCCCTGCACAATGTCCACGATGGGCGTGGCATCCTTAGGCACCTTCACGGATGCCGCGTGCGTAATCGTTGGGTCCTGCGGTGATCCGAAGGCGTTGCCACCCCGAATCTGATCAATGGCGGCGGTTAATTGTGGCAACCGCCCACTCCGATACCCAAAACCGATTAACAATAACCCCACTAATATGCCTAATACTAAACCCCGACCTCGACGCATACCGTCGTCCCCTATCTATTCCCAGTTTGGCCACGGGCCATGATTCCTCGTCGTGACCAGTTATGCCATTAACCAGTTATACCACACTACTTTCTGGAATCATAGCGTCGCAACAAAAAAGCACCCGCCCAGTCCAAATGGACCAGGTAGGTGCCTCATCAAACATTTTTAAGTTACTTCAGTGGCTTCCATTGCCAGTTGTTAACTTCTGGCAAATCAGTCCCGACCTCACGGATGTAAGCCGTGTGCTTAGCAACCATGTCGTCCATGCGTTGGATAAAGTAGGCGCCCTTAACAGCGTATTCTTTAATGTCGCTGACGGCTTCCTTGGCCAAGTCATAACGGTCCAATTGGTTCAAGACCCGCATGTCAAATGGTGTCGTAATGTCACCATTTTCACGGTAACCATGAACGTGAACGTTGTGGTTGTGACGGTCGAAGAAGAGATCCTTGATCAAGCCTTCAAAGCCATGGAAGGCAAAGATAACAGGCTTGTCAGTCGTGAACAGACGGTCGAATTCTTCGTCAGAAATCCCCCGTGGGTCCAGCTTAGGTGAACGCAACTTCAAAAGATCAACCACGTTAATGAAGCGGATCTTCATTTCAGGGAATTCGTCATGCAACAATGAAATTGCGGCTAATGATTCCCAAGTTGGTTCAGTCCCAGCAGCAGCGAAGACAATGTCAGGTTCTTGACCTTGATCAGTTGAAGCCCAGTCAACGTAGCCTAAACCATTGTTAACCAAGTTCGTGGCTTCATCAATGGAGAACCATTGTGGACGTGGGTGCTTAGACGTCACAATGACGTTGATCTTGTTGCGGCTCTGGAAGGCCACGTTACCGACAGCCAACAAGGTGTTGGCATCGGCTGGCAGGTATTCACGGATAAATTCAGGCTTCTTTTCAGCCAAGTGGGTCAGCATACCTGGATCTTGGTGGGTGTACCCGTTGTGGTCTTGCTGGAAGACAGTCGAGGTGTCAACGAAGTTCAATGATGGGTAATCATTGCGCCAGTCCTGTTCAACGGCCTTACGTAACCACTTCATGTGTTGCGTCAACATAGAGTCAACGACCCGGCCGAAGGATTCGTAGGTGGCGAAGAAACCATGACGACCAGTCAAGACATAACCTTCCAACCAGCCTTCAGCTTGGTGTTCGGAAAGTTGTGAATCAATGATCCGGCCTTCGTGGGCCATGTTTTCATCGTTTGGTTCATGAATGTCTTCCATCCATTGACGCTTCCCGTAATCCAGGGCAGCGTACAACCGGTTGGACTTCGTTTCATCAGGACCAAAGCCACGGAAGTTATTCGGGTTCAACTTCATGACGTCAGCCAGATAATCGGACCAAACTAACATGTCTTGCGCAATCGTCTTACCGTGTTCAGTGGTGTCGACGGCGTACTTCTTATAGTCAGGGAGCTTCAAAGGTTCTGGCTTGATCCCACCATTAGTGATTGGGTTCATGGCCATCCGTTGTTCACCCTTAGGTGCCATGTCACGGATTTCTTGCTTAACAGAACCGTCTTCGTTGAAGAGTTCCTCTGGCTTGTAAGACTTCAACCAGTTGACCAGCATGTCGGCGTGTTCCATGTCGCCAGCGGCAACAGGAATTGGCACTTGGTGGGCACGGAAGGAGCCTTCGATTGGGTTGCCATCTAAGTCGGCCTTAGGACCAGTCCAGCCCTTAGGGGAACGGAAGATGATCATTGGCCAGTTAGGCAATGAATCGTCGTTGTTCTCACGAGCATGCTTTTGGATAGCCTTGATCTTTTCGATGGCCGTATCCATGGTCTTAGCCATGTCTTCGTGAACCCGCGTGAAGTCTTTTTCGTTTTCGTCAATTTCAACAAAGTGTGGATCCCAGCCCATACCTTCGAAGTACTTGGTTAAGTCTTCGTCGGACATCCGTGACAGGATAGTTGGGTTAGAAATCTTGAACCCGTTCATGTTGATGATTGGTAATACCGCACCATCTTTGATTGGGTTAATGAACTTGTCTGAGAACCATGAAGTGGCCAATGGACCAGTTTCAGCTTCACCATCACCGATTTCAACAGCGGCAATGACGTCTGGGTTGTCGAGGATAGCCCCGGTCCCATGAGAAAGGCTGTAACCGAGTTCCCCACCTTCATGGATAGAACCTGGTGTCTCAGGAGCAGCGTGAGAAGCCACACCACCTGGGAAGGAGAATTGCTTGAATAAACGCTTCAATCCAGCTTCGTCTTGAGAAATGTTTGGATAAATTTCACTGTAACTACCATCAAGATATGAGTTAGAAACCATCACTTGGCCACCGTGACCTGAACCTTCAATATAGAACATGTTCAAGTCATACTTTAAAATAGCCCGGTTTAAGTGAGCATAGATAAAGTTTTGAGAAACAATCGTCCCCCAGTGACCAATTGGTTTAATCTTTACATCGTCAGAGGTTAAATCACGCTTCAATAATGGGTTGTCACGCAAAAATAACTGACCAACTGACAAGTAATTTGCTGCACGCCAATACTTGTCAACGCCTTCCAAGTAGGACTTGGAATCGAAGTCTGCATTTGCCATGTAATTAACACTCCTTCTGTGAATTCGTAACGACATCGTTATCTAATGGTTAGAAAACGCGTAAAATTTATCTCGTAGTGACTACCGGGATGCTTTTTACAGCCTCTATCATAGGCTGATTTTTATAAAAGTCAACCTTTTTGACAATTGGACCGTATCAATTTGTGTAAAACGTGAACCAAATCCGTGCCACTTCTTGGATAAAATAAAAAGTCCAGGACATCTCGTCCCAGACTTATGGCAAAAATATATTAATTTCACTGCTAGTACCCAGCGCGCCACGGCCATTTTTCACCAGCCCGGAGGCGACGCAATAATCCTATTTCCCCCATAGCGAACGTTATTCTTCATCTAGGGAAACAAAGGTGTTATAGTTCAAATACTGATAGTGTAACCGCATGTTGGACACTTCAAACGGCGTCCCGTCATCCAGAAAGAAAATTCCTTCCATGATGCCGACGGGTTCCACCGGCTTCAGCTGCAACAACTCTTGATCTTCCGCCGTTGATGGCTGGGCCTGAATTGACATGAAGGACTTAGTGACAACTTTGTCCTGACTTTCCAGGTAATTAAAAATAGAGTCCGACACCGTTGCCTGCGTCAGGTTCGGCGCAATTTTAATAGGAATGTAGCCCGTTTCAATCATGAACGGCTTGTCGTCAAACAGCCGTAGCCGCTTGATTTCATAAACGAAGTCGCCCTCCTCGAGGAACAGGTCCTGTTGGATTTCTTTGCTGGCCGGAACCACGTTAAAATTGAGCAACCGAATGCCCGGTGTGTTCCCCGCTGATTTCATACTGTCAGTAATTCCTAAATTTGATCCCTCATATTGAAAAATTGTTTGGTTTTTCATATATAATGGGTTAATGAAGGTTCCCGAACCGCGCTTTTTAAAAATCAGTCCCTGGTTCGCCAGAATACTGAGTGCTCGCTTCACCGAGCTGCGGCTCACACCGTAAGCTTCGCTGAGGCTCCGCTCGTCCGGCAGCCGTTTATTGGGAAATTCATTTTGATGGATACGATGTTTTAAGTCCCGCATCACTTGTCGATAGACTAAATCTGCCATGATATCTCCTCATAACTCTTCAACTAGACGTCACTGTACGCTGAGCGCAACCGCTCAACAGGTATTCTCTTTGATAGAGTATAACAGGTTTTGGTGGCGGTGTCTTCTTTTATAGAAAAACAACCGGTCCATTTATTTTTAAAGTGCGGTCCAATTTATCAATAAAATTTTGAAAGGTGAGTCCCATGTCCAAAAAGAAAAAAGGTAAACGCCTGCATAAGACGTTAGTTGAACAGATTTTAGATAAGAACAAAGTCGCTTACAAACAATTCGAGTTTGCGACCCACACCCAGGGCGACGTCGCCCAATTAGACGTCGATCACGAAGACGTTGACGAGCACCACATCTACAAGACGCTGGTGTTGAGCGGTCCCACGACCGGACCAGTGGTCGGCGTGCTTCCCATCGATGAACACCTAGATGAAAAAAAGTTGGCCAAGGCTTCTGGCAACAAGAAGGTCGATATGGTGCCACTGAAGGACTTGGTCAAGACGACCGGGTACGAGCATGGCGCCAACACCCCGGTTGGAATTTGGGAAAAGAACCACTTCCCAATTTATTTCGACAACACTGCCCAAGAACAGGGGCAAATTCTCGTTTCTTCCGGTCAGATTGGTCGGTCGGTTGAAGTTGATGCCACGGCGCTCGCTACGCTGGTTCACGGCACGTTCACCGACTTGCTGGAGTAAGCGATGAATACGGACCTGGTCCTCATTTTCAAGAATTTGGGGATCGTCGGCCTGGATCTACTGGTGATCCCCTTTATCTTTGTCACGCTGTTAACGTTTCTAAACCGCAACACCAAGGCTTTTTTAGCCAATGGATTTGGCGTAAACAGTGAGCTGTACTTGGGGTTCATCGGTATTTTCTTTCATGAACTCAGCCATCTGGTGACGGCCGTGGTGTTTGGTCACCGAATCGATAAGGTCCGGCTGCTTAAACGGCCACATCCCAATCGCCGCGGGGCAGATGGCCAGCCCGACCTGGCGTTGGGCTACGTCAATCACACTTGGAATCAGCGAAATTGGTACCAGGTCACCGGTAATTTATTTATTGGGATTGCCCCCATCTTCGGCTGTGCGGCGGTCTTGTTGGGATTAACGGCTCTCCTGATTCCCAGCTGGTTTCAGGGCATGTTAACACTGATTGCTGACCCGTTCAACCTGGACTGGTCGGGCTTTCTGGGTGCGCTGGGTGGCGACGATCATCCCTGGATTCGGTGGACAATTATGGTACTATTATCGCTCAATCTGAGTATCGGTGGCTTTGATTTAAGTGCCGCCGACTTCGCAAACTCCCGGATTGGCCTGATTGGCTTCGTGACCATCATCGTGATTCTAACGGTGGGCCTCACTCTGCTAAACGTGGCCAGCGGCTTTCTCACGTTTTTGACCGGCGCCATTATCCTGTTGGCGCTGGTGTTGGGCTACGCGCTACTGATTTCACTGCTGACCAACTTGCTGGTTCGTTTGGCCTTACAAATTAAAGATCATTAGGAACCCGCGGTCGTCCTGGCCACGGGTTTTTCGTGTTTTCGTGAAAATCAAAAAGCTTGAATTCTGCTCGATGGGTTCACTAGTTTAAGCGCAATATCTACATTGAATCCCAACTAGTTAATTGCGTTGGCAGTGAACGTTTACATAATTAAATAAATATGCCGTTTACAAAAATAATACGGCAATTTTGCAAGCACTTTACACGAGTTCGCTAATATACTGCTAGTACCTAATAGAAGAGGAAGTGTTGATTTTCATGTTAAACAAACGCAATTTAGCTATTGCTGCAGCCGCCTTAACGTTGACCGCCACGTTAGCTGGGTGCTCAACCAAGAATGCCGCAGGAACATCCGATAATTGGGAAACGATTGAGAAACAAGCCAAGAAGGAAGGCAAAATTGCTTCCGTAGGTATGCCAGATACCTGGGCCAACTGGATTGGCACTTGGAAAGACATCAAGAGCAAATATAGTATTTCACACGTTGATACTGACATGTCTAGTGCCCAAGAACTCCAAAAGTTCAAACGTGCTAAATCTAGTGACTCTCCCGACATTGGTGATATCGGTTTAAACGTGGCCCCCACTGCCGTTCAGCAGAAACTGGTGACACCCTACAAGACCAAGTACTGGAAGGAAATTCCGGACTGGGCCAAAGATAAAAAGGGCTACTACTCTGCTGGCTACTCTGGCTCGATGGTCTTTATCACCGACACCAAGAATGTGAAAGCTGCCGATGCGCCTAAGTCCTGGGCTGATTTAGCCAGTGGCAAATACAAAGTATCCCTGGGTGACGTCGCCACTGCGGCTCAGGCTCAATACGCCGTGTTAACCGCCGCTTACGCAAATGGCGGTAGTGAAGACAACGTGGAACCCGGCTTGAAATACTTTGCCAAGCTACACGCCAAAAAACGCCTCTCAACCGTCGACGCCACTGTTCAGAACCTCCAAAAAGGTGAAATTCAAGTTGCTGTGATGTGGGACTTCAACGCCCTCAACTACGCACACCAAGTTAATGAAAAACGTTTCAAAATCACGGTACCTACCGATGGCACTGTCACCAGCGGGTACACGGAAATCATTAACAAAAACGCCGCTCACCCCAACGCCGCCAAGTTAGCCCGGGCCTTTATTTTGTCCGACCAAGGTCAAATTAACTTAGCTAAGGGTTACGCACGGCCTATTCGAAGCAGTGTCAAGCTACCAGCAGATGTGAAGAAGAAGCTATTACCTCAAAGCGATTACAAGAAAGTCTTCCACGTGAAGAGTAATGACGTTTGGAACAAGGCAACCGTTAAGCTAGGACAACAATGGCAAAACGACGTTCTCGGGGCGAAGTAGTCACATGACAACCCGACTAAAAGTCTTTTCCCCGCTGAGTCTGTTGGTCATCCTGGTCCTTCTATTACCGATTAGTGTGATGATTGTCGCCAGTTTTCAAGGAGGCGACGCTGGCTTTAGTCTCGATAACTATCGCCAAGTCTTTACCAACCATTACTACAGCGAAGCCATTCGCAACAGTCTAGGCATCGCACTGATTACGTCCGTATTCTCCTTATTGATTGCCATCGTTGGCGCCTGGTCTTTAACCCACTTAGCCCCGTCGACCAAAAACATGTTTATTTCCTTATTTAACATGTCGGCTAGCTTTGCCGGGGTCCCTTTGGCATTCTCGTTAATCATTCTGTTTGGTAATGCCGGGATCTGGCAAGCTCTGACGACGGCGCTCCACCTGCCCCGTTTATTTGAGATTTATTCTTTGAGCGGTACCACCTTGGCTTACACCTTCTTCGAAGTTCCCTTGGGAATTTTATTCTTGTTCCCCGTTTTTGAAGAACTCAACCCCGAATGGCGCGAAATTTCCGCCGTTCTAGGCGCATCCCCCTTCTTTTTCTTCAAGAAGGTGATTCTACCCATTATTTTCCCCAACATCATTGAGGTCTTGATTCTCCTCTTTGCAAATGCGATGGGGACTTACGAAACAACCTTTGCTTTAACCGGCAATAGTATCGTCACAATTCCAACCCTGATTGGAACTTTGATTGACGGCGGCTTAACCGCAAATATTCCACTTGCTTGCACGTTTGCCACCCTCTTTGCTCTGGTAATGACGGCCCTAGTTTGGCTAGGAAACCGGGTCACCCGTAGCAAGCGCGAGGTAGCTGCCTAATGCATCATAAAGCAAGCACTTACTGGGCTCGGGGCATCATGACCGCCCTCTTCCTTTACCTGGTTACACCCATCGTGGTCACCATGATTTATTCCTTTTCAACCTCCTGGGTAAAAACAATTCTGCCCAGCGGCTTCACTCTGAAATGGTACAGTCAGTTGATCACCAATGCCGATTTCACATCATCTCTCCTACGCTCGCTAGGATTAGGCCTACTGACCACTATAATTGCCCAAATTTGCTTTTTACCTGTGGTTTTCTACGCCAACGTCTACGATGCTCGGGTAAAGTCACACCTGCGTTTCGTGACCGTTCTACCTTTCACCATTCCGGGCATTATTCTGGTCACGGGTCTCATTCAGCTGTACGCTGACCTACCAATTCCAAAACTTTTGATCCTAGTCTTGGCAATTTCGTTGCTCAGCTTGCCACTCACCTATCAGGCCCTCGACAACGCCTTCATTGGTCAAGACTTTCGGGCCATGTTTGAACAAGCCCTGGTTCTTGGCGATTCTCCCCTCAAAGCCTTTATTAAGGTGATTCTACCCAATATTCGTGCGGGAATATTGATTGCCATGCTTCTAACCTTTACCAGTGCCTTTGGGGAGTACGTGCTCACAAACATTTTGTTAGGTGGTAACTTTGAAACACTCAAAATTTATATGTACCGGCTAATGCAGAGTAATGGTCAAGCTAGTAGCGTGCTAACAACCATCTACTTTATCTTTTTAGCCCTGGTATCCTTAATTTTGATTGTCATCATGCGCCACTATGCCAAACACGACCAATCCAGTCAGAAAGGGACTCACAACTAATGCAAGCAGATTTTCTCCAAATTCAGCACCTTGATATCACACTTTCTGGCAATGAAGTCATCAAGGACATGTCGTTCAAGGTTCGCCGTAACACGTTGACCACGTTTCTGGGTCCCAGTGGAAGTGGAAAAACCACCGTTTTACGCGCTATTGCTGGGCTCAATCAGCATGTTAACGGAAAAATTCTCTTGGATAATCAAGAGATTCAAGACCAAGCGGCTAACCAGCGTAATATCGGGATGGTCTTCCAATCCTATGCACTATTTCCCAACATGACGATCTTCGATAACGTTGCTTACGGGCTACGGGTACAAAAGCAAGCTCCCGCCGAGATTCGCGAAGCGGTTGCCGCCATGCTCAAAACCGTGGGACTCACCGACAAACGGGATGCCTACCCTGACCAACTCTCGGGTGGCCAGAAGCAACGGGTTGCGATTGCCCGGGCCATGGTACTCAAGCCCAAATTATTATTGTTGGATGAACCTCTTAGCGCCCTCGATGCCAAGATTCGTGTTAGCTTACGGGAACAAATTCGAGAATACCAGCAAAAATTGGGAATTACCATGCTATTCGTTACCCACGATCAAGGAGAGGCCATGGCTATTTCAGACGATATTATCGTGATGAATGAAGGCTGTGTTCAGCAACAAGGATCACCTATGGCCATCTATGCCCAACCGGCTAACGTCTTCATGGCTGAATTTATTGGCAATCACAATCTCTTAACGGGTCAACAGCTGCAACGGTTAGGAATCACTACAGCTGGTAATCATCCCCTCGCAGTCGCTGAACACTATGTCATTCGACCCGAGTTAATTTCTCAAATTCAGGTCCCCCATAGTGTTGCACTTGCAGGTAAAGTCACGTCTTTGACCATGCTTGGTGACCGGGTCCGCTATCAATTTCTAACCGACAGCGGTATGGTCCTCAAGGTGGAAGAACTAAACTTTATGCGCCCCTTGTCCACCAATATCCCCTTAACCTTGTTTGTAAATCCCTTACTGATCCACCAAGTGGGGACCACCGATGCTGAGTAAGACAGCGCTCCAGGACATTGACCGTCGCACCTGGAGTGGCCACAACCACACGGAATTTTGTCCTCACGGTTCCGGCGAGGACGTCGAAGACTACATTCAAGCAGCCATCGCCCAGGGGTTCAAGACCTACAGCATTACCGAACATTTTCCCTTACCACCAGCCTTCTATCAACATCCCGTTGGTTCACGACACGCCGTATATACTGCTTCATTTGGCCAGGTTGAGCTTCCTGCCTACCTAGAAAAAATGACCCGGTTAAAGGAGACCTACCGCTCACAGTTAAAGATTCTAGTCGGCTTTGAATTCGACTTT
Source organism: Levilactobacillus wangkuiensis (assembly GCF_016861605.1). Lineage (GTDB taxonomy): Bacteria > Bacillota > Bacilli > Lactobacillales > Lactobacillaceae > Levilactobacillus > Levilactobacillus wangkuiensis. Next base: position 24,236 of record NZ_BOLM01000023.1, on the reverse strand, counting down.
TTCCCAGAATTCTCTGACTGGACAGCAACGCAACTAGCACAATATGGGGCTCAGATTGATGACGCAATTTTATCCGTCCACTTTCTCCCCACCCCTCAGGGATTACGTGCCATTGATGACACCGCTACTGACTTCAAGAACGGGGTCGTTGCGGCCTACGGTTCACCCCTCGCTGTTGCGAACGCTTATCTGGAACGACTACAGGCCGCTGCTGATTGGCAGGTGCCCAACAAGCCCTCACGCTACGGTCACATCATGTTGTATCGCAAATGGCGCAACACCTTTCCCGCAAGAACAGTTTGGGCCGACGAGACAACCGACCGGCGTTTAATGAAACTATTAACGACCATTGCAGACCATAATGAGTTACTCGACTGTAATTTTGCTGGCTTGTTTCGCCCTACCCAGACTGAATTTACACCTACCTTTCCGTGGGTTCAGGTAGCACAAACTAAACAAATCCCTCTGGTCTTCGGCGCCGACGCTCATAACGTAGCTGCTGTCGGCCAAGGATACAACACCTATCTAGAAAATCACTTCAACGCTTAGAAAGGAGTCTAACGGATGCAACTCACCACAACGAGCCAAGCTCCCTTTCGAATCTGCCAGTTAACTGATATTCACTTGGGAAATACGCCACTGAATGCCGCTAGCAAAAAGACCCTTACTGCCATTGATGAGCTCCTCCAAGCACACGACTTTGATTTGATTATGATTACGGGTGATCTACTGTGGGGGACTGAAGCCCAACACCCAGAAGAAACGTTGACGGCACTTTACGATGTCCTTAACCGGATATCTACCCCCGTGGCCATTACTTACGGCAACCACGATACGGAAGGCACAATTAGTCGATCAGCCTTACGAGAACTTGAATCCAAACTGGCCCATCATGCAGATAAGCACTATGCTATGACGGTAGACGACCGCGAGAGTTACACGCTTGAAGTCCTGCGCGAAGGCCAACTAGCGCACGTTCTCTACGTATGGGATAGCGGGGCCTACTCCCATTGGCCCGACGCCGAACAGTACGCCGCCATCGAGCCAGCTCAAATTGACTGGTTCAATCGATTACCGTACGCCCACACAGTCAAACGCTGTGATCTGGGCTTTCTCCATATTCCCCTACCGGAATATACGCTGGCTGGTCAAAACATCCTAACCGGCGTCCAGGGAGAACCGGTTTGCTCACCCGTCACCAACTCCGGGCTTTTTTACAACCTGCTTCAAGCCCAGAATGTCAAAGCACTCTTTGCCGGACACGACCACGACAACAATTTCACTGCCAATTACCGGGATATCGGTCTGAATTATGGCAATGTCACCGGTTACAACACTTATGGTTCACTAGCTCGCGGTGCACGTTTAATCACGTTGACCCCCGACAGCTATACGACTCAAATTATAACCTTCTAAACAACCAGCAAAAGTCCGCGCCCTCTACAAACAGAGGATTGCGGGCTTTTTACTACCTCATCCTTGGACGTCTTTCTTTCCATATCACACCGGTCGCGCTGATCACTTTTTGTCTTCCTAGGGAATTCCCAGGGGTATTCTGCATTTGTATCGTTTCCTCAAACAGTCTATGGTGATGATAACTAACTGGGTGATTGGTTAGTGTATTTTGAAAAGAGGCTTACATAAGTATGAAAATTAAAAAAATGATTCCCTTCGTCGTGGCCTTACTGGCGCTGACAACCTGTGCCGGTATCAGTACGACAACGGCCGCGGCTAAGACTCGGTCTGTACCAAACGCACTCCGTGGCAAATGGTACATGGAAGGCAATGAAGCACAATTGTCCGAACAGATAACGCTAACCGCTAAGACCTTCAGATGGGCTTCCATTAAGAACAAACCCCACACCAACCTAGCGACTTGGCGATACTTCACGAACACGGGGACCAATAACCGACAACTCAAATTGGCGACTAAAATTAAAAACAATCAGGCCTTCACCCTCAAACGCTACAAAAAGATCAAGGGTGCCTGGACATTTAAGTTTAAAGTCAGTCACCACACACGAAAAATCACATTATACCGTGGTAAGTTTCGGAAGCAGGTCCTGTTAAAACGGCATCCTTTCTATATGAATACGTCATTCCGTCCGATGACTAAGTCCCTTATCAAAGAGGAAGTCCGCTTATTTAACCTATGATTTGGCCATAAAGCCTTTATAATTCGTTGCTTTTTGACCAATCCATCCAAGGAATATTCCTAGAAAAATAATTCCGCTCTTTACTTATCCAATTTACGCTACAGACCAAAAAGCCCTGATCACCAGCAAAGGTGGTCAGAGCTTTTGTTTATCTCAACCGATACGAATCCCCATACATCTGCCAATGCAACGGTCGTTTTAACTGATAATTCTCATCCTTGATGAATCGACGCTGTACGTTTAACCGGGAGAGATCCTTGTGCGCCTTCTCCTCTCGCATCACACCCGTCCGTACCTTCAGAAAGGCCCGCAGATACTGCGCCTGATCGCCACCTCGCCGTGGCGTCTTGGCCAATTTCCGTGCCCGCCGGCGAATACCCCCGAAACTATTGCGGTCCGCACCCGGGCCATGGACCACGATGGCGTCGTAATAAATATACTGTCCGAGTGGACTCAAGTTGTCCTGCTTGGCCGCCCGTAAAACCGGCTTGAGATATTGCCGATTCAAAATGGCATCCTGGGCCCGCACCATTTGGGGGTCCTTCGCTGCCCGGCGCCAAGCCTTTACAAATTTGGGACCCAGGCCAACATGGGAGGCCGTCCCGTTTACCCGCCGCAACGCTGGTAAATAGCGTTTTAGTCCGTTATGGTGCGTTTGTAGACGACTGTAGCGCTGAACTACCTGCCGCAGGTCACCAGTGGCGGACGTAAACCCAATGATGCCAGCGGTATAACCACGACCATCCCCAATATCTTCGATGTACCCATATTGCTGCCGGTAATTGATGGTCGAATTCTCTGCGCTAGCAACTAATGCAAAGGTCGTCGCCCGCAGCTGACCGGATTTAATTGTCCGCTTGGCCTGGTATCCCGGCGTCTTAGCCGCACACCCCACCAGGCTACTGGCCAGTAACACCAATAACGTTCCCCGTAAAACCCACTTCATTTTCATGTTCCATAGCTCCCCGATTCACTAGACTTATTCCCCCCTAGCTTACCGAATTCCGACCGATTTTGCCACCAAAAAGTCATTTATATTTGACATTTTATCACCGCTTTTGTATTCTAAAGATGTCATATATATCTGATATTTCAAAGGAGGTACCCGCGTGAATCGAGTCAAAGACTATCGTAAGCAAGCTGGCCTAACGCAATTTGAACTGGCTCAAAAAGTTGCAGTTGCCCGCCAAACCATTAATCTAGTCGAAAACGACAAATATAATCCATCACTCGATCTGTGTCTGCGGCTCGCCAAGGCCCTCCACACGGATCTCAATCACTTATTCTGGGAGGCATAATCATGGTAAACGGGGAAAATTTACGTGATAAGATTGTTAAACACTTTTTCAATATTACCGGGGATTTCGATGAATACAAACGGCAAGAGGTCAACCGGATTGGGACCAACGCCTTTTTCATGTGCCTACCAGTGCTCCTGTTGGGTCCGGTCATCGCGTTGCTGTGGCAAACCCAATCGGCTTACATGGCCCTGATTGGACTCGCCGGTTTTGACGTCGCGTTCATCACAATTGTCATCTGTCCCTACCTGATGGCCGCCAGTCGTCGGGCCCACCTGACGGACCACGAAGTCAGTGTCCAGGATCTGCCGGCCGCGCGGAAACATATCTTGTGGGTGTCACTGGGGCTAGCCATTTACTTCGCTGTCTTCATGTACTTGGAACAGGCTTTTCTGGGGACCTTTTTCGATGGCCAGTTGTTCACGCAGGAACTTGTGTCGTTCGCCAATATTTCGGGGGCCATTGTCAGCGGCTTTTTCTTCGGTGTCATTATGGGCCTCACCTACTGGGCTCGCTTGAAAAAACAACAATAAATCTACGAGAAAACAGGGTCATGACAATCGTCATGGCCCTGTTTGTGGTTATTTATCATTTTTTTGATAACGGAAAACAATGAAGTAAAAGCCAAAGTTGATGAGACTCAACACGAAAATCAGTCCAAAGGCCAGTTGGCTCCCAATCGCCGTCTCGTGGGCATACGACATGCCACTAACGTTCACCGACGACATCAGAGCCGCCAAAATTGTGGTCCCAATCGACCCAGCGAACTGTTGCCCCGTGTTATAAATTGCGTTGGCATCGGCTCGTTGACTCATGTCGACTTCCTTCAGTCCGTTGGTCAGCGTGTTACTAAACGCCATCGACCGTCCGACACTGAAGACGACATACATGATGGCAATCAGCACGACGCTCAGGTGTTGGCCAAAGGTCATGAAGACCAGCGCCGCAATCATAAACAGCGTACTCCCCATCAAAATCGGCAACCGTGCCCCATGTTCGTCCAACAAATGACCGAACCAGGGCTGAAGAATCGCCGTCACCAGGCTCCCTGGCAACAGCATCAGTCCCCCAATCAAAGAGGTGGCACCCACCACAATTTGGGCGTAGTTTGGCAGCGCAAAGTTGATGCCGATATTACAAAATTGTAGGGTAAAGTAGGCGAAGAAGCTGTAAGTAAAGACTGGATTCTTGAAAATTTCCAGTTTTAATAGTTGGCGACTGCTGTGCTTGGCCAGAACAATGTAGCCCCAGATGGCCACGATTGCCAAACCAATCCCACCCAGGAACTCCCAGCTGAGGGCCCCCGCGGTCGATACGCTGTTCAGTCCCAAGGTAAAACTAATAAAGGCAATTGCGAGTAAGCAGAATTGTCCCCAGTTGAACTTAACCAGCTTGACTGGCGCGTACTGCTTGATGGCCCCGACCCCCAGCAACAGGATGATCAGTTCCACCGGCATTGTGGACCAAAAAATCATCCGCCAGTTGGCCAGGTAAACCATGATGCCCCCAAACGTAGGGCCACTGGCAGGCGCAATCATCAGGATCAGCCCCGCCATCCCCATGTAAAATCCCAGTCGCGACCGGGGAACACTTTCGACGACGATGTTAAACATCAGCGGAATTGCCAGACCGGCGCAACCCGCTTGGATCAAGCGACCAACCAACAAAATCGGAAAGTTAGTTGCGAGCGCACAGATTAAATCGCCTAAAATAAACGCCAAAGCGGCGGCCACGAATAATTGTTTATTTTTAAATCGTTGCTTCAAAAAGGCCGATGTAATCATCAATAACGCCACCATTAACAGGTAACCGGTGGTGATCCACTGCACGGTATTCAGGGACACGTGCATTTGTTTCATCAGGGTAGGAAAGGCCACGTTCATCGACGTTTCCACCAAGATTCCCAGGAAGGCCATCAGGGCAATCGCAAAAATTGCAATGAGATTGCCCCGTGGCACCTTCTCGGACTGAGCTGTCATTTGCAAATCAATCTCTTCTCTCTAAATTTAGCATTATCTTCAATCATACGCATTTTTCGGTTAAAATGCACCGTTAAATTTAGATTAAATCGGTTTCACAGCAAAATAAAAACGCGGTGGCCTAAGCTTCCGCGTTCCATTCGGCTTTATACTCAGCTAGAAAATCGAGCATGACCTGTTGCCGATGCTCGGCTAACTGCTTAGCAGCCGTCGTATTCATCAAGTCCTTTAGCGTTAACAACTTCTCGTAAAAGTGATTGATGATGGTTTCGTTATCTAAGTTACGGTACTCGGCGTGCGTCATCTCAGTTCGGGGGGTCACGGCTGGGTCATAAATTTTTTCACCAAAGTGCCCGCCGAAATAAATTGCTCGGGAGATACCAATGGCCCCAATGGCATCTAACCGATCCGCATCCTGGACGATTTGGCCCTCTAGCGGCAACGGTTTCGCTGTGCCATCTAGCGTTTTATGGTAGGACATGTTGTCCATGATTAAGAAAATCGCATCGATCTGGGCCGTCGTAAATCCTTGGTCGGTTAAGAACTGCCGAACTTCCTCACTGGCTGCCACGGTATCGTCGACCAGTTTTTCATCAATAACATCGTGTAAATAGGCCGCGGTCAACGTTTCGAGGTGATCGGCATCCGGATAGGATTGGCTAATGCGGTCAGCCAGGCCGACGACCCGTTGAATATGGTCAAAGCCGTGACCAGTCTCGTCATCCCCCATTTTCGATTGTGAAAATTGTCGAACCGCCGCTAAAACTGTGGTCTCTGTCAACTTAATCGTCCTCCTTGTTCGCTTGCGATTCCGGTGGCGTCACTGCTGGTGTCCCCGCAAATCCGTAGAAAAATAAATGCATTAATTGATTAACCAGCCGTTGATACGTGGCCGGTGGAATGTTGGCTGTGCTGAAGTAGGACACGTACATGTGGAGGTAGATCAACAGCGCTTCATCGGAGATATCTGGGCTAATGATGCCACCGGCTCGGCCCCGCGCAATCACGGTGCCCCAAAACTTTTGCTCACCGTCTTCGTAGGCTTGCCGTACCACGTTGCTGCCGTTCTTCCCCTGCATCTCGGCCATAACAAACTGATAGAAATCGGGATGGATGCCATCACTCAGTCGAACCTTATTCGTTATCATGGCTTTGATAATCTCAGGAAACGGGACCTGTGCGTCATCAATCAGCTTTTGAAAACTCGCGTAGCCCTGATTGATCATCTCAATGACGACCTGGTGGCCCAACGCTAATTTGCTCGGAAAATACTTATACAGCGTGACCTGGGAGACCCCCGCCGCTTCAGCGACCGTCGTCACGTGCGTTGCCTTAAACCCGTCTTGCGTAAATAATTTGATACCGGCGTCCAAGATGCCTTGCCGTTGGCGAGTTTTCCGTTCTTGATTCGTTGCCATGCCTGTCACCACCCTCGTCCACTTGTCACATTCGTTGCTAATTTTACAGCTCGAATCAGCAACAGCGCTACTCGTTATTCATTTTATCATACCCCATTTAAGGAAAGAATTTAATTTTAGTGAACTATTTCAGCATAAAAGTTCACTTTTTCGTTGACTTTGGGTACCCAGGGGCTTACGATGTAAACGATTTAAAACTGTGAGGAGGGGATTACTTATGACAAATCCTGTACTTCAAATTAACCATCTGCAAAAGAAATTCGGCCACTTCCAAGCCTTAAAGGATATCACCTTTGAGGTGCGCCCCGGCGAGGTCTTTGGCTTCATCGGCCCAAATGGCGCGGGAAAATCCACGACTATTCGGGTCCTGCTCGGCATCATCCGGGCTTCCGGTGGGACGGCCACCATTTTCGGCCAAAACGTTTGGACTGATAGCGTCGCGATTCATCAACGACTGGCCTACGTCCCCGGCGATGTGTATCTCTGGCCCAATTTAACGGGTGGCGAAATTATTGATCTCCTTCTTAAAATGAACGGCACCGCACATTCCGCCAAGACCGACGACTTAATCAAACAGTTTGGTCTGGACCCAACCAAGAAGGCCCGTACCTACTCCAAAGGGAACCGACAGAAGGTCGCCTTGATTGCGGCCTTCTCCCAAGAGGCTGATTTCTACATCTTTGACGAACCCACCTCCGGGCTGGACCCCTTGAACGAACGCATCTTCCAGGATGCCGTCATGGACCTCAAGGCGCGCGGCAAGGCCGTCTTACTTTCCAGTCACATCCTTTCCGAAGTGGAACGCATGTGTGACCGGATTGGCATCATCCGTGAAGGCCAAATCATTGAATCCGGGAGTCTGGCTGAAATGCGGCACCTGACTCGAACCATGGTCACCGTTACGTTGGGCGATGACTTTGATGTCACCACCCTCCCCGGCATTCACGGGGTTACCGCTGGTCATGCCCCGCACGAATGGCAATTTTCCGTTGAAGATGAACACCTCAGCACGGTCATGAACACGTTGGCCCAACACCAAGTCGTGGCGCTACAGAGTACGCCGCCAACGTTGGAAGACCTCTTCATGCATTACTACACGGGAAAGGAGTGACCCACCATGACGCGTTTTGGACGTACCGGCCAACTGATTCACCTGAATTTCCGGCGGGATCGGTTCCGAATTCTCATGTGGCTCATTCTCTTAGCAGCCTTGATGGCTAGCGTTGCCTGGAAGTTCGAAGATATTTACGGAACGCCTAGTGAAATTGATGCCATCAAAGGGACCCTAGCCAGTCCCGGAATCGTTGCCATGTTTGGGGCCTTTCCCTTTACGGCTAAGGTCACCACAGCTGAAATTTTTGCGAACGAAATGCTCTTATTTATGGCCCTGATTCAGGTCGTGATGAACCTCGCTCTCAGCGTTCACGCCACCCGGGCTGAAGAAGATCTGGGTATCACCGAATTGGTGCGCGCTCACGCGGTCGGGACACTTTCACCGTTGGCCGCCGCAGCTAGCGAGCTCGTTATCATCAACGGTGTCCTGGGTATCCTCTACAGTGCGGGTCTCAGCGCCGCTAACATGCCTGGTGCCACTACCGAGGGTAACTGGCTGATTGGCATGGGACTGGCCGCTACGGGGCTCCTGTTCGGGATGCTAGGACTTCTGACTGCCCAGTTGGCTGACCACTCGGCTAGTGCAACGGGACTGGCCTACACCCTATTTGGTATCAGCTACCTGGCGCGGATGATCACGGATGTTCAGCAGCCTAAGTTAACGTGGTGGTCTCCGCTGGGCTGGGTCGAAAAGCTCGCACCCTACAACGATCCGCACTGGTCCCCCATCTGGCTAAGTCTGGGTCTCGCTGTGATTCTACTTGTTTTCGCCTTCATGGCGAACAATCGCCGGGACCTGGGCGCTGGTGCCCTAACGACCCGTCCCGGTCGCCGACAAGCCTCGACTTTTCTCCGAGGACCCGCAACGCTGGTCTGGCGGCGCCAACGTAACGTGATCATCGCTTGGATTGTTGCCGTTATCGTCTTTGGCGTGGCTTACGGAACCGTCTTCAACACGATTGGCGATATTCTTAAGACTAACCCGACCATGCAACAGGTCTTCGGCGCGGCCATGGTTCACGAGGCCAACCACAAGATTCTGTTGAGCTTCACATCACTCCTGTCAATCGTCATGGCTGCCGTGGCCATCATCCCCGGCATGCAACTGATTCTCAAGGTCCACAGCGATGAGACCCGTGGCTGGTTAGAGGCCCTGTACGCACGGCCACTCAGCCGCACGCACTTGCTCTTTAGCTATGTTGGCACGGCATTTGTGACCAGCACCCTCGCCTTCATTGGTGGCCTGGGTGGCATTGTGGTCATGGGGGACGCCAGCCTGACGCACGTGAAAGATGGCATCAGTGCCAGTGAATTCTGGCACGGCATCGCGGCTCAGCTGCCGGAAATTTGGGTTTTCCTCGGCCTAGCCGTTCTCTTGGTCGGTTGCTGGCCTCGCTTGAAGTCTCTCAGTTGGGCCTACCTGGCTCTGGGCTTCATCAGTGTCTACATGGGCAGTCTCCTAAAATTTCCCGACTGGGTTCAAAACGTGACTCCCACCGGCTGGATGCCACGGGTACCCCTGCACGACATCAACTGGACCACGTTTAGTTGGATGGTCGTTTTAGCCATTGCCCTGGTCATTATCGGCTGGCAAGGTTACCGACGGCGGGATTTACACATGAGTTAAAGTTTCCAACCACTAGTCCATCACGGCTGGTGGTTTTTGTTTTGATAGCAGCAACAATCAACTTGGTTTCACCAGCTTAACCGTCTCCAAATCAAATAGCAAGCATTAACCATCAATAATGTTATCTATATTTCAACACAAAATTTACAATATTGAGTGGTGTGTGAGTCCCATGGCTTTTAGTTTAAGCAGTTAACCCATAACGAACCAACCATTTTCATTAGATATTTCTCGCAATTCGGCAAAACATCAGGTATGCTAAGAATACGTTGGCTCCCCCAGCCATTTAGACGTAAACAAAACCGCACCCTTCTCCTAACAGAAGTGGTGCGGTTAAGTTTAGCCATAATTAAATTATTGAATCACTACATCGTAATGGTTGCCCGTGATGGCCGTCCCGCGGTCATGCACGACGCCCATACCGAGTGGTGTCATGATTTTCGTACCAAACGCCACGTTGGCCGGCGCCGCAACGACGCGATAGCCGTTGGGATCCAACCCGTTAGCGCTAATGCTGGTACCATCGGCCGTTAAACTACCGGAATAGTAGGTCCATTTATTGCCGTTCAAGTAAACGACGCCCTGACTTTCAAATTGGGCCACGCTGATAGTCGCACCAGCCGTGCTACTCGTATTAGTGGTTTGACTGGCAACGCTGGTATTCTTGACCGGCGTGGACTGACTGTACGTACTGGTCTGCGGTTGGTAATGATAACTGGAAGCAGCGCCACGGTAGGTGTTGGCACTCGCCGTGACACTGGAAAAACCGATACCGGCTGCTAACACAGCGGCGAAGCTAATGGTCGTCAAAATAACTTTCTTAATCATCAAATGGTTCCTCCCTTATTTAACGACCCCAGCTTACCGCCGAGATATCTCAACGGCATTAGCAAATCGTTACCGCTCGATTAAGGAATCGCCCGTCAGATGACAAAATGACACGGTCTTTACCTGATTGTCATAGTGGTCAAGAAAACGTTAAGTCCCGACTTAAGGTGCCATTAACATCAGTTTGATACGGTATAGTTGCCTTGGTTTACGCTGCTAATCGCCATTTTTCTAAGCGCAGACAACAAAAAAGGCCCAGGAAAGATTCCCGGACCTCCTCGCAACTTAATTTATTTTGTTAGCCGTTCCACATCACGAACGATCATTAATTCTTCGTTCGTTGGCACGACCAGGGTCTTAACCTTGGCGTCGTCTGGACTGACAATGTGTTCTTCCCCACGGAAGTCGTTCTTGGCAGGGTCGATGGCAATGCCAAAGTAGTTTAATTTATCAGCAACGGCTTGCCGCATGTCCACGCCGTTCTCACCGGAACCGGCCGTGAAGACGATGGCATCCACGCCACCCAATTCGGCGATGTAACTACCAATGTAACTGACAACCCGGTCCACAAACATGTCCAAGGCTAGCTTAGACTTTGGCCGTTCATCCTGGGTCTGTTCCAGGTCCCGTTGGTCGGGTGACAGCTCAGAAATCCCCAGCAACCCAGACTTATGGTTCAAAATGTCGATCATTTCTGGCATGGTCTTGTGGAGCTTTTCAGCTAGGTAGGCCACCAACGAGGGGTCGATATCCCCGGACCGCGTCCCCATCATGACCCCAGCTAGTGGCGTAAAGCCCATGGAGGTGTCCAGCGCATGGCCGTCCTTGAAGGCGGTAATGGAGGAGCCTGATCCCAAGTGCAAGGTAATCATTTTCAGTTCGGCCAATGGCTTGCCTAAGATTTCGGCTGCCCGGTGCGCCACGTAACGGTGACTGGTCCCGTGAGCCCCGTACTTCCGGGCCCCAAATTTTTCGTAATATTCATAAGGAATGCTGTACATATAGTTGACCGCTGGCATATCTGTGTACAAAGATGTGTCGAAAACGGCGACCTGCTTGGCTTCCGGCAATAATTGTTGGAAGACCTCGATGTAGTAAGCCTGAACCGGGTTGTGCAGTGGCGCATAATCCTTCAGTTCCTTGATCTGCTTCAAAACGACGGGCGTGATGACCGCGGAGTCCTTGAAGACTTCCCCACCGGCCACGATTCGGTGACCCACACCGGTGATTTCACTCAGGTGCTTCACGATCCCGTAAGACTTCAGCCGCGTCAGGACCATCGCTGCCGCCAGCTTGTTCGTAATGTTATCCTGTGTTTCCGTTTTCTTAGTACCATCGGGCAGCTTGACCTTGAAAATGGAGCCCGGTAAATTCAACCGGTCTACCATTCCTGATGCGATAACAGTCTCTTCCGGCATAGAAAAGAGCTTCCACTTCAAAGTTGAGCTACCTGCGTTAATTGCCAATGTTTTTGCCATGAGTCGATCCTCCCAATCTTTTCTCGGTTACTTCCCAGTTTAAATGATTCTGTAACCGCTTTCAAGAAAAGAATGACTTTCTGTGAGAATTTTTAGACGCGACTTGCAAAAGGGTGCTTCTTGAAAGCTCAAGCAACAAAAAATCCCACCAACAATTAATTGTCAGTGAGATTCGTTTAAATTTAAGTTTTTAGAACCAGCCGTAGCCTAACCAGTGATGCTTGGCCTGCGTCCATGAGCCGTAACGGTTATGGGCATAGCGGTCAGCGGTCTTTTCCTGGTTGGCCTTACTGTAGTCACCCTTCAACATGGAAATGGTGAGTTGGTATTTGCCGTAGTACCGGCCGTTACGGGCGCGGTAGTTGCCACCGGATTCCTTAACGGCGATCCAGGCCTTGGCGCGTTGTTCCTTCTTGGATAAGTTGGACACGTAGGTCACGCTGGCTTCGGCAGTCGTTGTTGAATTCACAACGGATGAAACACTAGGGAGGGTCAGTGAAACGACCATCACGATAACCATGAATAGAGTTTTAAGTTTCAACTGAACACCCTCCTTAATGAATTTGTTAAGAATATCATAACGTTCTTAAGTTACAGCCCCGTTGTCTAAATGTTACAAACCTGTAACGACCCACCCCATTTTGGCCCGTCTGGTGTAATATATTGTCGTTTAAGCCCGGTGGGACCACGAAAAAACGGCGGTCAGTCAAAGGCACTGCACCGTCGTTTTCTGAATTATTTATTTAATTGACCGAACCAAGTTGGGTTTAGTACCAACCGTTTGCTTGCCAGAAGGACTTCGCAGCGGCCCATGAACCGTAACGGGAGCTAACGTAAGAGTTGGCAACCTTTTCCTGGTTAGCGGCTGAGTAGTCCCCGTTCAGGTATGACTTGCTCAATTGGTACTTCCCGTAGTAGTTACCGTTAGAGGCCGTGTAAGAGCCACCAGACTCCTTGTTAGCGATCCAAGCCTTAGCTGAAGAGCCAGAGGTGGACGTCGTTGAAGTGGCCGTAGAAGCGCTGCTGGTCGTCCCAGTGGTTGCTTGGCTACTGTAGTTGCTGGTTGAAGCGGTATTGTTGGTCGTGGTGTTAGTCGTCGTGGATTGGCTAGGCGTAGTAGTAGCGGCACTAGTCGTTGACGTCGTGGTGCTAGTGGCGTCAGGGATTTCTAAGGATTCACCCACGTAAATCAAGTTAACGTTCTTTAAGTTGTTTGCTTTTTCGATTGAGGAGACGCTAGATTTGTACTGGTTAGCAATCTTAGCAACCGTGTCTCCCGACTTCACCGTTACCCGGACGTCGGCGTTGGCGGAAGTAGTGCTGGCAAATAACCCGGCACCTAATACGGCTGCAGTTCCTAAAGTAGATACTAAAACTTTTTTGATATTCATAAAAATGAATGTCCTCCTTTTGATTAGTGAATCTGTCTATCAATTACTTAACGAGACCTATCATAACCCGCGGAGGTTACACCGCTATTGTTCCTAAGTTACGGCCACATTAAGAAAAACCGGCTTAAATGACAAACCGTAACGTGGTTAATCCCGTTGCAACATTAACCGGGTTTACGGTCCTTACGTTGCGGTCGTGTGACGATTACGGACGGGGTAACGGTCCTGATTTGCTTGAACTTAGCGGTTGAGATTGTCTGGAGCTCAGAAATGTTGTTGTTAAATTTGGGCTTTTGTTTGAAATTGCCGTTAATAATGGCGAAGCAGTCGTTGTGAACTGCCTTTGATCCGCGTTAAAAGATGATTGTTGTCGTATGGTTAATCATCGTTTCTTCTATAGTAATTAGAAATTATTTTCAGTGGGACTACTGATGATTGCCAGCACCACATAGCGTTAGGCCGAAATTCTAGTCCGGACTTCCGTTCAATCTGGCTTGTTTTAGACCGTTTGACTGGTTATCCACGGGTCTATCCCGATGCTGGCGGCCTCTGAAACGTGCTACGCGGGGCAGGCCCCTGCGCTTAACCCCGGTTCAGCAACGACCCAAACCCGAGACTTTCGTTCAATCTGGCTTGCTTTAGACCGCTTGACTGGTTCTCCACGGGCCTATCCCGATGCTGGCGGCCTCTGAAACGTGCTACGACAGCCAGGTCCCTGCGTTTAACCCCGGTTCAGTAACGACCCAAGCCCGAGACTTTCGTTCAATCTGGCTTGCCTTAGACCGTTTGACCGGTTCTCCACGGGTCCTATCCCGATGCTGGCGGCCTCTGAAACGTGCTACGCGGGGCAACTGGTTCCGCTTAACACCGTAACGGAAACGCCCCAAACCCGGGGGCACTCCCGTTACGCCGTTAATGCTCGCCAGTTAACCGCCCCGCTCCGCACTCTAAAAAAGCGCCCACAGACCTGCATCTGTGGGCGCCACTTGAATTTAAACGTTAATTTATTGGCTTATCTAAGCTATTTCTAGTTTAGTACCAGCCGTTTGCTTGCCAGAAGGCTTGCGCAGCTGACCATGAGCCGTAACGGGAAGATACGTATGAGTTGGCAACCTTTTCTTGGTTGGCGGCTGAGTAGTCACCGTTCAAGTAGGAAGAGCTCAGTTGGTACTTACCAACGTATTGGCCGTTAGTTGCTGAGTATGAACCGCCAGATTCCTTGTTGGCGATCCAAGCCTTAGCACTGGCTTCTGAACCAGACACACCAGTTGAAGCAGTCTTGCTGCTAGCTTGGGTGTTCGTGGTTGCTTGGCTGCTTTGACTAGTCGTGGATTGGCTAGTTTGGTTGGCAGTCGCAGTCGTGTTTTGGCTAGCAACATTGTTAGTAGAAGTTGTGGTAGCTTGTTGACTTGAAGGGACGCTCAGCGTTTGGCCGACGTAGATCAAGTTGCTGTTGCTCAAGCTGTTAGCACTTTCGATAGCGTTAACGGATGAGTCGTACTTGTTGGCTAATGACCAAACAGAATCCCCCTGCTTGACCGTAACATTCGTATCGGCGTTGGCCGTTACGCTAGTGGCGAAGAGGCCGGCACCGACAATGGCAACCGTACCCAAAGTATTAACTAAAGCTTTTTTGATATTCATAATAAATGAACGTCCTCCTTTGTTTGCTTAACGGCTATTAGAATAACTGATGGTTGTGTCAGTTAGATTGGCGTTACGTTACGCCAGCATTAAGAAAAATATTACAGTATGACATTCCGTAATATTTGTAACGTCACTGTCACATAAACCGCTTTTTTACCCCTGTTTTTACCCAGATGAGGCGAAACGAGGTCGGTATTTGAGTGCTTTTTGCACCTAAAATCGTGTTTTTTTTGCCTGTTTTCATGAAAATTTGATGAAATTCCGGTCCATTTATGGCCATTTTCATAGTTCTGCGTATTAACAGTTAAGCAGAATCGGCCGTTTTGAACTGGCCTAGCTACCCTAACTCTCCCAACATTTTGCCCAACCAATCAAAATAAACCAATCACCAATCGTAAAATCCCACCGCCAATCAGTTAAATAAATTTCGTTATATTATAGTAGAAACCGATCATTTAAGTGGAAAGATCTCCCAATCGATCACCCCTTTTGACCACGCACAAAAAATCCGCTCAGCCCTCAGGCCAAGCGGATTTTTCGAATCTACCGACAAGCATTGCAAACGTTACTTTTCAACGTTCTTCCCGTCGTATTCATCAATCATAATTTGCTTCAGTTCAGAAACCAGTGGTTCCCGTGGGTTAGCGGTCGTGCATTGGTCTTCGAAGGCCAGTTCGGCTAACTTGTCGACTGCCTTGTCGAAGTGGGCCTTGTCCACGCCGTTAGCCTTCAAACTCAAGGTCACGTCAACTGAGTGCGCCAAGTCGATGATCTTCTTGACTAAGGCTTCCTTCAGTTCTTCCTTGGTCGTTCCTGGCAAGCCAAGGTAGCGCGCGATTTGGGCGTAATCTTCGTCAGCCCGGAAGTATTCGTACTTAGGCCACATGGTCAGCTTCGTTGGTTCTTGGAAGTTGTACCGGATCACGTGTGGCAAAGTGATGGCAATGGCTAACCCATGAGGCAGACCGAATTCCCCACCCAGTTTGTGGGCGATAGAGTGGTCGACCCCGAGGAAGGCGTTGGCAAAGGCCATCCCGGCTAACGTTGAGGCGTTATGCATTTCTTCGCGGGCAGTAATGTCGCCGTTGTAAGAGTTGGTCAGGTTATCCATCACTAACTTGATTGCTTGCAGTGACCATGGACGGGTGTAGTCGGACGCCATGTTTGACACGTAGGATTCGATGGCGTGGGTCAAAACGTCCAGTCCAGAGTAAGCAACCGTCTTCTTAGGCACCGTTTCGATAAATTGTGAGTCCACGATGGCAACGTCTGGCGTCAAAGCGTAGTCGGCCAATGGGTACTTCACGTGGGTCTTGGAATCGGTGATGACGGAGAATGGTGTCACTTCGGAACCAGTCCCTGAAGTCGTTGGGATCGCAACGAATTGCGCCTTGTGTGGCTTGTTAAACTTGTAAGCCCGCTTCCGGATGTCCAAGAATTTCTGCTTGGCACCGAAGAAACTTGCGGATGGGTCTTCGTAGAATAACCACATGTTCTTAGCAGCATCCATTGCGGAGCCCCCACCTAAAGCCACGATGGTATCTGGCTTGAACATCCGCATCTGCGTAACCCCACGGTTGACGGTGTCAGTCGTTGGGTCAGGTTCAACGTCGGAGAACAGCGAGTATTCGATGCCGTTTGGTTGGCGCTTCAATTCGTTCAGCACCGTGTCAACGTAACCCAATTCAACCATGGCTGGATCGGTCACGAGGAAGACACGCTTGATACCAGGCATGTCGTCGAGGTAACGAACGGACGTCTTTTCAAAGTAAACTCGAGGTAATTTAATCCACTGCATATTATTTCGCCGCTTTGCAATCGTTTTGATGTTCAACAGGTCAAATGAGGAAACGTTATGGGACACGGAGTTCTTACCCCATGAACCAGTACCTAACGTTAATGAAGGCACCATTTCGTTGTAGAGGTTCCCAATCCCACCGATGGCGGATGGCGTGTTAACCAGAACCCGGCTAGCCTTCATCTTGATCCCAAATTCGGTTGCTAAATCGTCATCCATGGTGTGAATGGCAGCCGTATGGCCCAGCCCACCGAAGTGGAGCAATTGGTCACAGAGATCAAAGGCGTTTTCCTTGCTGGTAGCCTTGTAAACGGAAATCATTGGGCTCAATTTTTCTTGTGATAATGGGAATTTTGGCCCCACACCCGTGATTTCAGCAGCTAAGACCTTGGTGCCAGCGGGAACCTTGATGCCAGCAATGTCAGCGATCTTTTGAGCAGACATCCCAGGAATTGGTCCCTTAACGCCGCCTTCAGGCTTGAACATTGCGTCGGCCAAAGCCTTTTCGTCGCTCTTCTTAATGAAGAAGACACCGCGGTCTTGCATTTCTTTCTTCGTTTCCGCGTAGATCTCGTGATCGATAACGGCACTGTTTTCAGAAGCACAAACCATCCCGTTATCAAACGTCTTGGATAAGACGATGTCGTAGACGGCCCGCTTGATGTTGGCGGTCTTTTCGATGTAAGCTGGACCGTTACCAGGACCAACCCCTAAGGCTGGCTTCCCGGTTGAGTAAGCAGCCTTGACCATGCCAGGACCACCGGTAGCCAGAACACTGGCAACCATTGGGTGGTTCATCAAAGCAGTCGTGGCCTCGATACTTGGCGTTTCAATCCAGGAAATCACACCCTCTGGGGCCCCAGCAGCGATAGCAGCGTCGCGAACGACTTTAGCGGCCATCACGGATGACTTTTGGGCTTGTGGGTGGAAGGCGAAGATGATTGGGTTCCGCGTCTTCACAGCAATCAATGACTTGAACAGCGTCGTGGACGTTGGGTTGGTAACGGGGGTAACCCCGGCTAAGATCCCCAGCGGTTCAGCAACGGTGATCAGTTGACGTTCGTGGTCATCTTTAATGATGCCGACCGTCTTATCTTTTTTAATCGAGTGCCAAATTTCTTCAGTGGCGAACATGTTCTTGATGGCTTTGTCTTCCATAACACCCCGACCGGTTTCGTCGAAGGCAGCCTTAGCCAACTCCATGTGGTGGTCCAGGCCGGCGATGGCCATTTGGTGGACGATGTGGTCAACCTTTTCTTGGTCGAAACTGTCCATAGCACATAAAGCATCGTGGGCTTTAGCAGTGAGCCGGTCGATCATTTGATCAACGGTTTCAGTGCTTTCTTGGTTTTTAGTAGTTTTTTTCTCTTTCACGTCTTTTAACATTCTTATGCCTCCATTTTTGAAAACATCCTTGTTAACTTCTTCACGAGATATATCATATCATGATTTTGAGATTACGCAAGCCCTTTTTGTTAAAAATATCACAATTAATTTGTTTAGCTGGTTAACCCATTAGTATCAAGGCATAGGACTGTCTGTAATGAAAGCGCATACACAATTGGAAAAGAAATTTCTGGTTAAATAAGTCTGTGAATTAAATCACTACCTAACTGTTTTGTTTTCATGATTTCTATGAAAATAACCTAAATTAGCCCACTCCCCCTCCCCACATCCCCCACTAGCCGAAATGACCCGAAGTAACCAACTATTTTCTCCGGTTGTTCCATAGAGATTATGCTAAAGTAGTAGATATGGAAGCCGTTTAAGGGAATAATTGTTTGGTGACTGACTATATGTAGAATTCGCAACAACTGAGCTTCCATCTCACAATGAAACGCACCAAGCCAACATTCTGTTGGTAAGAACAAAACCAGAAAACGACCAGAAACAAATACCACCGCCGTACAATCAGAGTCACCGTGTCAGCCGCAGGGGCGCCAGAAATGGGCTCAGCCGTGGGATTTCCTGAGGGAACCTCAGGAAATGGTGACTTTGAGACGCGCTCTTGGCGGCTCAAAGTAAGTCCCGAGACCGCCCTTTGGCTCGGGGCGTCCTCCCCACAGCGTCACAGCCCATTTCTGGCGCCCCGGAGGCGGCAACCAAGACCAATTTAACAGAATCACCTACATAATATTTGTTACTGAGAGGAGTTGAGGACTGTGCAGGCATGGCAGTTCTGGCGAGAATCAACCCGCCATTTTTTCCAACACTGGGGCAGCTACGTCACCCTAGTCTTTATCACCAACTTGGTCATTAGTTACTTAGCGGTGCCGGCCTTTACCTGGCTGACCGCGGCGCTGTTGAAATGGCAGCACGTCCCTTACGTGTCCTACACCAACATCGCTGCTATCACGTTGCAGCATCCCCTGGCCATCATCGGTCTCCTACTAATTCTGTTAGCGGTGGTCACGCTGATCTACTGGCAATTTGCCTTTCTCCTACTGGGAATCACCAACATTCGGACTGGGCGACCGGACTCCACGCGGGCGCTACTGGGCGACACCATCCGTAGCATTGCCGGCGCCTCCCCCAGCACATTTCTCTTCTTTATTGGGTACTTCATCGTCATTATCCCGTTTGGCAGCGAGCTGTTTACCACGCCACTGCTCAACAAGGCCAAGATTCCGGCATTTATCATTAGTTATTTAATGGAAAATCCCGTGTGGACGGCTCTATTGGGAATCTTCTACGTCGGTGCGGCCTATCTGGGGATTCGGCTGATTGCCGTGTTGCCCCTGATGATGATTGACCATTACCACAGCCGCGAGGCCATTCGCCTCAGCTGGCAACAGACGCGCCGAAACTTTTGGAACTACTTTAGCAAAATTATTGTGACGCTGGCCTTGGTCAGTGCCGCCGTCTTTGTCATCTATGCCGCGCTTTACATCGGGCAAGTGCTCTTCGACAAGACCAGCTTCGGCTTGGTTGCCGCTACCGTGAACCTCTTTTTGATGGAAGTCATTACGGAGTTTATCGTCTGCTACGCCACCGTGCTGTTCATGATGGTCATCCTCAGCAGTCACGAGGCCCATCGCCGGACACCACTGTCCCTGTTCAGTTTCCGCGAACCAGCGAAGACTAAGTTCCGGACGCGACTGTTGATTACGAGCGGTCTGGTCGTCATCAGCGCCGCCCTGGTTGGGTTCAACCTGGTCTATCTAAACGGCCTCGCCATGAGCAAGCCGCTGACGATTGCCCACCGAGGCGTCGATAACGGCAACGGCGTACAGAACACGATTCCCGCCATGGTCAAGACCAGCAAGGAGCGGCCCGACTACGTGGAAATGGACATTCGCATGACTAAGGACCATCAGTTTGTAGTCATGCATGACGCCAACCTGAAGGCCCTCGCCAACATCAAGAAATCCGTGTCTAAGCTGACGCTGAAACAACTGACTCAGATTACCGTCACGGAAAATGGCTATCAGGCAAAGATTCCCAGCTTCAACCACTACCTGAACACGGCTATTGCCCATCACCAGAAATTACTGATCGAGATCAAGACGGGCGGGGCCGACACTAAGGACTTGCCCGAACGCTTCTACCGGCAGTTTGGGTCACGCATCATGGCAAATCATGAGCAGGTGCACACACTGAGTTACAAAATTATGAACCGACTGAAAAAAGAGCACCCGCAGCTATTTGTCAGCTACATCATGCCCTACAACCTGACGTTCCCGCAGACCCGGGCCAACGCCTACACCATGGAATCGACGACTTTGAACGATACCTTTATCGACCAGGCAGCTCGTGAACACAAGAAGGTTTACGCTTGGGATATTGACACCATCACCAATTTGGACCAAATGATGTTCATGGGTGTCAACGGCGTCATCACCAATAACCTGTCGCTGATTCAACAGGAAATCAAGGACAACACGGATCATCCGAGCTACGCCAACTTACTTTTGACGTTTATGAATGATTTGTCGTTGGAGACGCAGACGCAATAGACTGAACGCTAAAAACACCTAGTAACCGGGAATTTCCCTGACTACTGCAACCAAAAATGCCATCCCATTGATAGTCGGGATGGCATTTTTTGATTATTTCTTTTCAATTTTTCGTAAAGGTCGCTTGATGAGATGTAGCAGCTTTTCTGATTGCAAGCGCGCCACAACCGCGTCGACGGCGACCTGCATGAGTTTTTCGTTCAAGTCCTTGGCTGCCGGTTGAACCTGGTCCTCACCTAAATGGTGGAGCCGGTCTTCCAGGCTGTCAATGAAGTTGTCATAGGCCTGCTTGGGGTAATCGCCCGCCGTAATCTGGTCGATCCCCGAACGGACCGTATCCGTTTGGAACATGGGCTTCAGGAGGCTGATCATTAAAATATCGGTCAGCTGCATGGTCTGATACTTCTTCTTGACGGGGGCCAAAATCACGTTGTGTTTCACGTAATTATTGATCATCGCCGGGGTAATCGTGTCGACACCCAAGGGGCCCAAAACATCATTGATCAGCGCCGTTACCTGGTCCATATAGAGGTCAAACTTGGGTAAATCGTCCCACCGGGGTAATTTAACCCCGTGCATCTGGTGTTCCCACCGCGTATATTGATTGAAATCAGCCATGTCTTTTCCCTACCCTTCCGTTTCTAGTTCTGATTATAACATATAATCTAGTCTTAGTGACTAGCTAAAACCTAAAAACGGCAATTCATCTAGCGCCAACGAATCTTACTGAGAATCCGGTGACCCAGTCCGTCTTGGACCAGGATGAATACCGGAATCACACTAATCATCAAGGGCAGGTAAATCAGCGCTAGTTGCCAATTCAACAGGCTGACCAGCGAGAAAATCGGGCCAAAGAAGATGAAGATGACCGCAAACAAGCTCGCCATCAACACGACCAGGCCGACCTTGAACCGGTTCAGCGGCCGCGCGACCATGACCAGGGCGTTGAGACTAATCAGCCCCGTGATCAGCACGCTCAACGTGGAGGTCGTCGCGAAGGTCAGGTGGAATTGCGTGCCAATCGCCATGATGACCAGAATGTAGCCGACCACACAGATGGCTGCCGGCGCCGCAATTTCCATAACTTGTTTCATAAAACGACCGGCAATCCGCGCGTAGTTAGGCTGTAGCGCCAGGAAGAACGTGGGGATTCCCACCATCAATGAAGAAATGGGCGTCAGCTGAATGGGTTCAAACGGATAGCTGCGACTCATGAAGATAAAAATCAGCGTGAGCGCGACCGAATACATGGTCTTGATCAAGAACAGCGAGGCCACCCGTTCGATGTTGTTGATGACCCGGCGGCCTTCGTTTAAAACATTGATCATGGCGTCAAAGTTCGAGTTGACCAGGACAAAATCGGCCAGACTCTTGGTGGCTTCGCTCCCGGAGGCCATGGCAATACTGCAGTCGGCTTGACGCAGCGCCAACAGGTCATTGACGCCGTCACCGGTCATGGCGACCGTGTGCCCGGCTTCCTGGTAGGCCTTGATCAACCGTTCCTTTTGTTGCGGCGTGACCCGACCAAACACGTTATAGTCGGCCACAAGCTGGGCGTAGTCTGGGTTAGCGCCCACCTGGCTCATATCGACTAGCTGTTGCGCCCCGGCGATGCCCGCCCGGCCGGCAATACTGGCCACCGTCACGGGATTGTCCCCGGAAATGACCTTCAAAGCCACGTCCTGATTAGCAAAGAAGCCAAACGTATCCTTGGCACGCGGCCGGAGCTCATCGGTAATTAAAATTAGCCCGATGGCTCGCGGTTTCGTTGGCTTGGGCGTCGTGAGCTGTTCCGCTTCCGCCAGTAACAGGACCCGGTAGCCCGCGGCCGCTAAGGTTTGAATGCGTCGCTGGACGTCGCTGGGCACCGTGTCGAAAATGAATTCCGGCGCACCCATGAGCGTTGCGTGGCCGTCGATGACCGCCCCACTCCATTTACGCCCGGAGGAAAACGGTAAGACGTCTTGCGCCGCAACTTCTGGTGAACCGTACGCCTGCTGGACCGCCTGTGCCGTTTCGTTATCGTCGCCGGTTGCCGCCACTAGCTGTGCCAGTCGCGTCTGGAGGTCTGCCGCTGGCACATTTGCCAACGGTTCCACCCGGTCAAGTTGTAGCTGACCGTTGGTGATGGTCCCGGTCTTGTCCAAACACAGGACGTCGACCCGAGCCAGCGCCTCGATGGCGGGTAATTCCCGCACCAACACGTTGTGACGCCCCAGGGTAAACGCCCCGGCCGCGAGCGCTACCGAGGTCAGTAGGACCAGGCCCTCCGGAATCATGCCGACCATTGAGGCCACGGTTCCCAGAATGGCGCGGTTCTGGCTCTGTCCCCGCAACATCGCGGACACGAACAAGGCCGCCCCTAAAGGGATAATGGCAAACGTCAATACTTTAATAATACGATTAATAATGATGAGCAGCTGGCTGGCACTCCGCCGCTTTTGTTTGGCCGAGTGCGCCAATTGTTTCACAAAGCTACCGTGGCCGACCGTGGTGGCCTGCACCATGGCCCGCCCCCCAAGGAGGACACTGCCGGAAATTAGGGAGTCGCCCGTCGCCTTTAAGATTGGCGTGGACTCCCCAGTAATCTGGGATTCATCGACCTCTAGTCCGGCGGTATCCCGAATCAGGCCGTCGACGGGGATCTGGTCCCCGCGATGGAGTTCGAGCAGATCGTCACTCACGATGTCATCTTGGTGCCGTGCCGTCAGCTGACCGTCCCGCAGCACGTCAATCGTGCCTTCAGACAGGAGTGCCAGCTTGTCGACCTGCCGTTTGGACCGAACTTCTTGGAAAATACCAATCCCCGTATTGACCACGACGACGCCCAAGAAGAGTAGATTTTTATAGCTACCGGTGACCAAAACCAAGGCCCCCAGCAGCACGTTGATTAAATTAAAGAGGGTTAATAAATTATCCCGAAAGATTTGTTTCACACTTCGGGTCAGCGGGGGTAAGGGGTCATTCTGCAGACCAGCAGCCACCCGCTGCGCAACTTCATCCGCGGTTAGTCCTTGATCTAACGGCGTTTCATAACGTTCTGTTGTGGTCATTTCCCCGCAACCTCCCTTTCTTTGGGTTACTCGTTTTTTGCGTCTCCAGGTCGGTGAAAATAGACTGGGACGCGGTGGGCGCACGGCCGGAGCCATAAACCGGTCTCCAGCCTTATTTTGAGCCGAAGTTCACGTCTCAAAAATATCAGTTTCCTAAGTGGCACAGCCACTAAGGAAACTCCCACGGCTGAGTCTATTTTCACCGACCTTCCGACTCACAGACGTTTAACCCACGATGTTTTTACCATTATATTTGTGCCTCTTACGCTAGTGTCACCGGCCTCTGAGGCTCTTTTCAATCTCAAAGACGAGGTAACCCGGCGCCATAGCAAAGCACCTGTAAGAATACACCTTCATTGTACTAGAAAAAGGGTTCATCCGGCGCTTAATTCGTTCAGTTCTACGCAATCTTTTAGACCCCAATTGTCAAATCAAGTGCAACACAGGACAGTAAGGCGTAAGCATAACCGGATGCATGTTCTTGAAGACCTGTG
>NZ_BOLM01000022.1 GCF_016861605.1 Levilactobacillus wangkuiensis | reverse complement strand
GATCGTTAAGAAGACAATCTATCGGAGTTCTGCAAGAATTACTGATCGACAAAGGAACCAAGTGAAGAGAGTTTTGCATAAGCAAGGGTATCGGGGGAGAATTAGTAGTATTCGATATACTCGTGTAAATTATAAGTATTCCTTTAAAGTATCCGTTAAATATCAGGGAAATGTCGGTAAGTTTTTGGTTAATATAAAGAATGAGACAGTTGAATTCAAGGGAATGGTCTAGACATGATTTCAGTGAATTTCACAAAGTACCTTTCCCCAATTAAAGCCAATCTGCGACCTATACCACTTCTTTTTTGGACAAGTTCACAATCAAAAAAGAACGGAATGTGGAAGTACCGCGGTGAATGTGGGTTACTTGGGATAAGCCGCCTTATGTAAAGTAAAAATTGGTATACTAAAAAGAGGTATCCGGTATTATGCTGGAAGCCTCTTTTTAGTAAATGAATGGATGAAACTTTATTTGTTATCCTAAAAATGATAGTTCACTTTTAGAAAAATGTAAATAATCAAAAAAAGCCACCAAGGAAGTTGTGTACTGAGGGTAACTTTGAGTGGCTTTTCTAAAGATGAGGACGTTCCGAATGATTGGAACTTTTACATCATAGCATCTATAAATTATTGTAGCAATTAAAAAATAAAATATGGATAGCCTACGATTAGCTATCCATATTTTATGCACGTTCAGACTATCTCATAGAAGAACAATTGAATATTAACATATTAAATCTAGTCTGGTCAATTTCAAAACTAGCCCTAAAAAGGCAAAAATTAGTTTGACTTTACTGGAATTATAAGCTATTATACTTGAAGTGATTTCTTTAAAGTTGGTTTTTATTCTTCCTTCTTTGAAGATTGGACGCTCCTTCAAGCAGGGCGTCCTTTTTTGTTACAAATATTTCATTGATATTGTTTTTTTACTACATATAGGTTATAATTGCTCCTGCATAGATGAATCCATGATTTCTTCCCTTCCGCTGACCTGTTGAAGGGTTTTTTTATGGACATTTTTACAAATGTGAATTTTTTGTGAACTTCTTAAAGTTTTCTTTTGGCATAATAGACGTCGTATGTTATAATCTTTGTTAGCAAGAATGATTGTGGACATTTACATAATGTTTTTGCTAATAAAGAAATTACAGGAGGTTTTCATCTATGCGTTCATCATTCGCAAAGTCTATTTATGTAGGCGCTGCAGTGTTAGGTTTAGCTGGTCTTTCAGCTGTTACTACCACTACTGCAAGTGCTAAGAGCTATGCAACTGCCGGTGCTTACACCGCTCTTGCAGATAAGAGTCAAAATGTTACTGTAACTGGTACTAATGCCATTTACTCAAAGCCAGGTACTGTTAAGGGTGCCAAGGTTGTTGCTTCTAAGGCAACTGTTGCTAAGTTAGCTGCTTCTAAGAAGTCTAGCGACACTTTCTACGCATATGGTACTAAGACCACTAACCGTGGTTCCGTATACTACAAGATCGTTACTATGGACAAGAAGTACCGTGGTTACGTTTACGTAGGTAAGACTGCCACTGTTGCTGGTGGTATCAAAGCTGCTGAAACTACGACTGCTGCTGCTACCCCAGCACGTACTACCGGTTACTACTTGAAGGATGCTTCAAAGAACACTCTTTGGACTGCTCCTAAGAACACCGATATCAATGCCAAGAAGGTTAGCCTTTACGGTGCTTCCAAGACTGATCCATTCACGGTTGACAAGGCCGCTACCAAGACTAAGGAAGGTTCTTTGTACTACCACGTAACTGACACTAAGGACTCATCCATCTCTGGCTGGATTTACGCTGGCAAGGGTTACCAAGCTAACGTCACTGACGCTAACCAAGACATGGGTGGCTTAAGCTTCACTAAGTCTGCTGATGCTGCTACGGCTGACAACTCCATCACTGTTCACTACGTATTGAACTCGAACAGTAACTCTCTTGGTACCGCTACTTACACGACTAGTGTAGCCGGTACTAAGAAGGACGAGTTGATCAGTAAAGTTCATGACAGCCAAAACTTAGTTAACTTTGCTGTGAAGAATGTTCCAACGGGCTACGGGTTTGATAGTTATGCAATGGCTCCAACCGCTGTTAGCATTCCACAAGCTAAGTTTGGCGGTACTTTAACTGTTCGTGTAGCTGCTGTTGCAACTTCGAAGGTTTCCTTCTACACTCCATCTGCTGATGGTATTGCTGCGGGAACTAAGTTAGCTGCTACTGATATCCAAGGTGGTTTCCCAACTCTTGGTGCTACTCAGCAAGAAACGTTACAAGGCGATGCTGGTAATGTAGTTCCAGGTACTGTTCTTGATGGCTTATTTGGTGGCAAGAATGGCAAGACGTTCACTTCAACTCAAAAGGTTGCTAGTGCGGACATCACTGGTACTTATATCAAGGCTGGCGACAACTACTACATCCGCTACACTTACAATTCTGGGGCTACGACTAAGGCCAACCAGGGCGTTAAGTTCGGTACTACTTTAAAGGCCGTCTTCACTCCTTCACCTGTTAAGGGTAACGTTACTACTACCAACGTTAACGGTAACGCTAATTACGCTGAATAGTTTTAATTAATTAGTTCTAGGGTTACCTAGTCTAAATGAAAGGACAATCTTCAATTAAGAAGATTGTCCTTTTTTGTATGGCTAATAAAACGTATGTTCTTTTGAAATGCTAAGATAAGTCCCCATGTAGGGGACTAAATGGACCTTGTTGGACTCGAACCAACGACCGGACGGTTATGAGCCGTCTGCCCTAACCAACTGAGCTAAAGGTCCAATAATAAGGGAGTGACGGCAAGCGAGTCTGCGACTACACCCACGTGAAATTTAACATTAAATCTAGACTTCTGTATCCGTGAAATTCAATTCGATTTGTTGACCGCCTCGCTGATGATCTAATACATGCAGAATCGTATATTCACTTTTAAGTAGACCTGTTTTATCAATATATTGGCGTGTCCGCAAGCGCACCTTTAAAACATCGGTTGAGCCAAACTGTTGAAAATTTTTCTCAACATCGTTCAGGAAATTTTTATCTTCAATTTTAGCGAAGAACCGGTTACCACCGGAAGAAAACTGCCATTTTCCATGTTCGAACGCTACACTAATAATTTGCAGAAAGGTGTCTTCTTCACTAATGTTAATTTCTTTTTCACCAGCATCAGGAACATTAAAAAGAGGATAATCAGCTTTTCTCACAGTTACTTTGTCGTGATTATCATGGTAAAAGTCAATTGATTCTATACCATCTTTTGATAAAGGCTTTACAGCATCTTTAATGCTTTTTCTAACTTCGACATTCTGGTAAGCGTCTAACACTTTTTTTGAGATTGTAATTTTAGTATTATCGTCTATTGTTATTTCTACTGTACCATCGTCATTATCTTTTTTATTTTTTAGCTTATGATGTGCAGTTCCGGTAATGAATGTTATCACTCCGACAAAAATTAAAACATAATCTTTTAGGTTTAACAGTGCATTAGAATTGGAACTATTTATTAAGGAAACGGCTTTTTGAATAAAATCCCCACCATTTGCTAATACTAAATCAACAATGAATGATCCTGGCTCACTTGCCTTAATATCTAAAGAAACCGGTTCTTCAAGGGGATCATTCAGCTTTTGTATTTCCTGAAACGCTGTTGATACTGCAAGCAAAGAGGGGGCTAAATCGCGAATTGGTATTCTGTTGTTTGCCAATCCGTCACCATCGTAATGAATAGTAAAATCATACTGTGCCATTAGCGCTCCCTCCTTTCTGAATGATTTCATTCTACATTTAAACAAGTTCTTTGAAAAGAACTAAATATATCCGTCTTAATGTCAACCACTCATTTAACTAAATACAACGCCTAATACTTTGACGCCAGTTTCTTTATCAACTTTGATATTAGGATATTGTGGGTTGAGTGATACCAGCGTAGCCTCACCATCAACTACTGACAGCTTTTTCAGATACGCACAACCGTCCATAACCGCGGCAATGATCTGACCATCACGGTAATCGTCTTCCTTTTTGACAAATACCACTTGCTTGTCCTGGTAGACAGGCTCCATTGAGTGGCCGTTGATCTGGAAGGCATAGTCGTAATCGCTAGGAACAGGCTTGTGTACGGTTACAGTGAATGGCTTAGTAGAATCATCAAGGAACTCACCAACGCCAGCAGAGAGGACACCGTTGGCGGTAATTTCGAGGGTGTCATCGTCTTTAGGGAACTTGATGACGTTTTGATTATTGTTTTGCTGTTCCTTTAATTGATTAGAAATGTAATTGTAAGAAGCTTGTTGACGTTTTAGGTTTAGTTGATTAAAAATACTTAACACATCAAGCTTAGGAGAGGACACCTCGTTCTCATTGCGCAAATCTTTGTTCATGAGATCATCTAAATTAACATTAAAAATGTGTGCAATATCAGAAAGCACACCAGCTTTTGGCTGATATTTTCCTTTTTCCCATTCGCTGATTGAGGAGGTACTCTTACGTCCCAACTTTATAGCAAGTTCAATTTGACTCATATTATTTTTCTCTCGCAGGTATTTCAGATTATCAGAAAACATTTTTAATTTCCCTCCCTTAATTTATAAGCTAATTATAGCATTGTTTCATAAAAACCGAAAGGTATTTCCGAAACACAATTTCGGATTTTCCGATTTTTCAGGTTGACTTCGGAAAAACCGAAGTGTATATTAGTAACTGTAAACAAGAGGAGATGAAGCGATGGTTAAGGAAGAAAAGTTTACTCTTTCGCAATGGCGAGGAATTAGAGGCATGTCAAAGGCTGATCTATCAAGGGAAACGGGCATTACTGAACGGACGATTTCTAGCTATGAAAGTGATGTTTATTCACTACGAAAGGCTAACTATGATCGACTAGATGAACTGGCAAAAGCTTTGCATGTTTCTGTAAACGATATTTTTTTAAACCCGACTTCGGAAAAACCGAAGTTTCCTATCGAACAACCAGTATAGAAAGGAATGAACCACATGAATGAATTAGTAATTATGAAAGACAAACAAGCAGTTACTAGTAGCCTGCAAGTAGCAGAAACATTTGGTAAGAATCACCGTGATGTGTTGCGAGCAATTGACGACCTGAAAGATGTGCGCAATTTTGCGCAGATGTTCTCGGAAACCAATTTACCCGATTCTTATGGTCGGAACAGACGCGGATATTACATGAATCGTGATGGTTTCACCTTACTAGCAATGGGATTCACTGGTAGCAAAGCGCTTCAATTCAAGCTGCAGTACATTGATGCGTTCAACGAGATGGAACAGCAAGTTAAATTCCAAGTGCCATCTACGTTGCCAGAAGCATTACGTTTGGCCGCTGACCAAGCAGAAAAAATTTCAGTGCTGCAGCCTAAAGCAGACTACACCGATAAGATGTTAGCTAATCCAGGATTGGAAACAACATCGGTAATCGCTAAGAACTACGGCTACTCAACACGTGAATTTAACAAGCTGTTGCATGGATTAGGCATTCAATACAAACAAGGCAAAACATGGCTACTGTATGCCAAGTATCAGAATCTGGGATATACGCACGTTGAACCATTTCCATATAAGGACAGTAAAGGACTGGAACAAGTTCGCAACACCATGAAGTGGACACAAAAAGGGCAACGTTTCCTTTATGACTTTCTTGAATCAAAGGGGATCATGACTAAGGTTGAACAGACAGCATAAGGAGGAAAAAACATGAAGAAACTGATTAACGTTTTGTGGGCAATTGAAAAAGACCTCCGTGTTATCGCAAGTAACACGGAAGCCTTATCTGATAGAAAAAATCTAACGGATTCTATCAAAAAAACGAGAATTAAAATGTTGGCGGATGGCAGTCTTGACGTAGGAAAAGCAGAGGTACAAGCGCCATATGTGACTAATGCTCAATTTTCTTCCCAACGAAAAAATCCGAGTGCATAAACACGTGACCACAATTAGTGCAAGCAAAAAGCTGAACAGGAATTGGTGAATCAGCGTGAATGGTTTTTTTCTCTGAGTCTAAAGGCATTAAAGCAAAGCAATCACATTCTGCTGGAGCTTTAACATTTGCAATATTTGTGCTGTTACAAAGAGGACAATGCATCAGTATCACCTCGATCAATTGGAGTAACTCAAGTATACAACGGAAAGGACAACATAATTTGCAAAAAAATAGTCACGAATTAACATGGCTGATCATCAGCCGAGTATTGGTTCCAGCGATTGTATCAGTGATTGTTACGTTGCTGATTACAAGATAAGAAAGGAATGGTTATATGTACGAAGTTTACCTGCTAATTGGCTTTCCAACATTCTGGCTAACAGTAATTGTATTGATCGCCTCAGCCGGTTATCAGCTTCGGAAGTCAGTGGTGCGTGCCGGCGGATGGGCACCATTTTGGAAAAACTTTTTTGGAATCGAGGAAAGCAAGTGAAATTATGGCACAAAAAAAGAGCCCTGACCTGGCCGCCAGAACTCGAAAAGATGAAACGTTTGTCAAAACTATCCTATTTCAATTCTACTACAGAAGGACGGTGGCTTCAATGATTGCACCAGACCATGCAACGTTTGACCTCAACAACTACATGAATCGCTTGGATAAGGATTCCGCTGAGGACAAGCAAACGTATGACGTTGACGGATTCCCGCTAATCTACGGCGAGAAGTACTGGACGCTTGACGATGGCAGGTACGTCATGGATGACGCCGCTTCGATGCACGACTTCCTAGACAACGAACATGAGGACTACGGTGACCCAATCGACTATGACTACGGGAACCTTGCGGAAATTATGGAAGAGTTCAAAGGTGCGGAGGTGATCTCATGGACGTAGTCAAGGTACACACAAGCAGCCGTTTCCAGCCTAAGGCAGTGGTTGTTACTAATTTAGCTGAACTAGATGACATTAAATCTGATCTGTTCAAGGAAGCTCAATTGTTGGCCGAGAATGATCGGCTTAGCAATGATGAGATTGATCGTCTATATAGTATCAGCGACGAGCTTGTTGCCTGGTCGCCCAATTTGGAGGAGGAATAAGCATGAATCTATACGAACTTGAAGGCAATTTATTGCAAGTCGTTGAACTGGCAAATAGTGCCAAACCAGAAGATCAGCAACTGTTTGCTGACACAATTGAAAGTTTACAAGACAGCATTGCTGATAAAGCAATTGGCTACGGTAAAGTTATTAAACAGCTGGTAGCTGACAAGAAGCAACTGACAGAAAAAATAAGCCACGACCAAGACCGAAAACGTATTTTATCCAATAATATTAGTCGGCTTAAATTGGCATTACAGCACGGAATGGAAACAGCAGGCAAGGACAAAGTCAAAGATATTGACTTATCTATTTGGATTCAAAATAACCCCGTTAGCGTTGCTGTGACGGACGATAAAATTATTCCTGATGAATTTACCGAGGTAGAAAAGAAACTGGATAAAACGGCCATTAAACAGGCGCTCAATGATGGTGAAGAGGTCCCTGGCGCAAAGTTAGTACAGACGCGGTCGATTCGGATTAAGTAGGAGGAAGTTATGGAAAAAAGCGAATCAATTAAAAACTTGGCTACTAGTATGGCACAATTCCGTAAGAATTTACTCAAAGCACAACCAAGTAAAGATGGAAAAAGCCATTATGGGAATTATGTAACTTTGGAAGACTTAACCGCTGCAGTAGATAGGGCGCTGCCAGATACGTTAGGTTATACGCAGGAAGCGACCAGCGATCCTAATGGTGTCTCTATTACGACTATGCTGTTTGATGCTAGTGGCGAGTACATTATTTACAATCCACTTAGCATGCCAGTGCAGCGTAAAGACGCGCAGGCATTCGGCTCTGCTGAAACTTATGCACGACGATATAGTTTATCAGCAGCATTTGGCGTATCTGCTTCTAAAGATGACGATGGACAGCAGGCAACTAAAGCGGCTCCTAATAACCGTACGGCACAACAACCAGCTTATAGGAATAATGGTACACAACAAAACAATCGTCAACCCGTGCCTGTAACTAAACAGCAGACCACAACACTTAATGGATTGTTTGAGGCAATGAGTAAGGCAGCAAGCGCCCCAATTGAAGCTGTTAGAAACGGTTATCTGGAAAAATTAAACGTTAGCCAGGTCAACGACTTGACGCATGATGGTGCTAACCAACTGATCAGCCTAGTGACTGTTCAATTAAAAAAACAAAGTGAGGAGGGGAATTCAAATGATTAATCGAGTAGTTTTGACCGGACGACTAACCCGTGATGTGGATTTACGGTATACGCAAGGCGGTACTGCTGTAGCTACTTTCAATCTGGCCGTTGATCGGCGGTTCACCAATCAACAAGGTGAGCGCGAAGCTGATTTTGTTAGTTGTGTTATCTGGCGTAAGTCGGCAGAAAACTTTGCCAACTTTTTCCACAAGGGTTCTCTCGTCGGCATTGAAGGACCTATTCAAACACGTAACTATGAAAATCAGCAAGGCCAACGCGTATACGTCACAGAAGTTATTGTTGAAAACTTCTCGTTCTTGGAATCAAAAAACTCTACTGGTAACGGTAGTTGTCAAAACAACCGGCCGCAAAATAATACAAGTGATCCGTTTGCCAACAACGATGGCAATGTTGACATTACCGATGATTCGTTACCATTCTGATTTGAGGTGATTAAATGCAGCGGTCACGATCAAAATACTTTGAACGTAATGGCAAGTCATACTTGTTAGTTGAGCTTGACCACCAGCCAAATTTAGACCATATCGAGACCGTTAGCGGTTCACGTGACCAACTTTACCTGGATTGGGAACTAGCCGATACACGCAAAGCTAGGCCACAACAACGGCGTCTATTCTTTGCCCTGCTAAATGATATTGCTGATTACTTCGTGGTGCCGCAAGACTTCCTGAAAGCAATGTTTTATGGCCAATATCGTGAGTATACCAACGGTAATGAGATTAGCCTGTCAGACACGACAGAATCGTCCGTGAGCGATGCTAACGTGTTACTCGACCTAGTTATCGACTTCATGTTTACGTGGCGTGTACCGTTCAAACAAGGCTATGAATTGCTACCGAGAGAGCAAGAATATTACCAATATCAGTGTTGCCGCCATCGTCGGTGCATGGTGTGTGGCCGTGAACATTCGGATATTAACCACGTTGATACGGTTGGATCTGGCCGCGATCGGAATCATCTTGACCATACGCAACTACGAGTTAACTGTTTGTGTCGTGAGCACCATACAGAATGGCACAAAATCGGGCCGACAGCGTTTGGCGAGAAGTATCACATTCCAGTTGCCGGGATTAAGTTGGACGAAGAAACGTTGAGAAAAATTGGAGTTAGAGGAAATTACCGAGGTGAAAGTAAATAAATGTCTGATAACAAAAAATACTATTACCTAAAGCTAAAGGATAATTTTTTTGAAAGCGACGAGCTAAAAATTCTTCAAAACTACAATAGCGGCAAGAACGAAGGATACGTTTATTCTGATATTTTGCTAAAGATGTATTTGAAGAGTCTTCAAGGGAATGGCGCATTGCTTTTTAAAAATAGAATCCCATATAAGGCTGAAATGTTGGCCACGGTTACCAACCATAGCGTAGGCGAAGTTAAAGACGCAATCGAAAAGTTTAAGGCTTTAGGCTTAGTTGAAGTGCTAGATGATGGAGCAATTTTTATGAATGACATTCAACTTTTTGTTGGAAAATCTAGCACGGAGGCTGAACGGGTTAAAGCCTATCGTGACAAGCTTAAATCGGTTAAAAAAATTAAAAGTGTACAAATGTACGACAAAAGTACACCAGAGATTAGAGATAAGAGATTAGAGATTAGAGATAAGAATAAAAACAATAGTCCGCATTCGGACAAGCCGAAGTACGGACCTGATGATCGGCCTTATCAAATTGCTCAACATCTCTTAGGAAAAATCCGAGAGAATAACCCGGATTTCAAGCAACCTAATTTACAGCATTGGGCAAATGATATTCGCTTAGCTCATGATCGAGATAAACGGGACTATGACAAGCTGGATAATATGGTGGATTGGTGCCAGAACAATGATTTTTGGCAAGCTAACATTTTATCGGGTAAGAAGTTACGAGATAAGTATGATCGGCTAGCAGCTGAAGCCAACCGGAAGTTTAAGGCTAATAAGCAGGTAAGGACTAAAGAAACGCTACCAGATTGGGCTACGGAACAGGCACCAACTGCAACTAAGAAAAAGCTGACACCAGAACAGCAAGCAGCACTTAAACAGCGCATGGCTAAGCTAGATCAACGGAATAGTGAAAGGGAAGAGGAAACTACATGATTGAGCGAGTATGGGAAGTGTTTCATGGCACAAATTTAGATCGACTGGTTGAACGGGCCCACACGGAAGCTCCCTTAGGATTTCAGATAGAACATGTTGAAGTTGCCTTTATTCATGGTGAGTATGTGGTTACGGCTATCCAGAGCCGTGAAAGGAGCGATTGATTATGTCATCAAACAAGAAAATGGCGGCCGCAATCAGAGCTGCTTATGCCAAATATGGCGACAATCCAGATGATTGGCCGGAAAATGTTAAAAAGGAGGTCCGCGGTCAAACTGAAGAACAGCACACAGCTGAAAATAAGATTCTACGCCACCTTATTTTACACGGATACACCAACAAATATATTGCACAAGAACGGTCGAAGACACCGCAATATATACAGCAATTACGTGGAAGAATGAAAAGACGTGACGAATTGGATTATCAAGCCACACCAGATGAATTGATACAGCTAAAATACAACGTTAAACATATGAATCGTCCTAACAACCAAGGAGTCGCTAGTGTTATGGGTCGCGACAAGGATTGGGTGCACTGTATGCGAGAAAAGCTACGGGAGGCAGAACAGTGAAATTAATTGACCTATTTGCTGGAATTGGTGGATTCCATCTAGGAATTAAATAGGCCGGTAATAGTGTGACAGTGCCTGTTATTAAAGAAATTGCTGAAAATATGGAGGTATTTAATTAAATGGATTATGTAAAGTCAATTGAAGCATGGGCTAAGAATCGTGGCCTTGATAAATCAAGTAGTGACAAGCAATTAATCAAGCTAGTTGAAGAAGTTGGCGAGCTTGCTGAAGCACATAACAAGGAATGGCGAGATAATCAGATTGATAGCTTAGGCGACATCTTCGTGGTATTGACCATCTACGCACTGCAAAATGGGCTTAGGATTGATGATTGTGTCAAGGAAGCATACAACACGATTAAAGATCGCGATGGAAAAATTATTGATGGCGTGTTTGTTAAGAAAAGCGACTTGGAGGGTGAAAATGAATAATGCATTGCTATCATCAGAAAAGAATTATTGGGAAACGCCACATGACTTTTTTCAGAAGCTTAATGACAAGTACCGTTTTAGTTTTGATCTAGCAGCGAGTTCTGATAATACCAAATGTGAGAATTTTTTCAGCGAGGAAGACAACTCACTTGCTAAGCCATGGCATGAGCTTAAAGGTAACCTATTTTTAAACCCACCATACGGTAGAGAATTAAAAAAATGGGTTAAGAAAGCTTATGAGGAAAGTCTCGAAAAAAATGATGGTTATATTGTGCTACTTATCCCAGCAAGAACAGACACCAGCTACTGGCATGATTTCATTTTTGGGAAAGCACAAATAAATTTTTTACGTGGACGGCTTAAATTTGAACTGCATGGTGAATCAAAAGATGCGGCACCGTTTCCTTCAGCAATCGTTATCTATGGAGGCAGCCAATGAAGCACGGCGATAAGGTGTATTACCACCGACACCACCACGTTAAGCAATCAGCCACATGGCTATGTTGGATCACTCGTGGTGATAGGCGGTTAGCGATGATGAAAGTTGAAGGCAGCCATAGGCATATTGAGGTGGCACCGAGTGATGTTGAGATTGGGAGGACGAATGATGACACACGAACAGATCGAGTATCGAAATTACGTGCTGCAAGGCATGGCAAGCTATGGTGGCGATGTGGCACAGGCGCTAGTGTGGTGTGGCAACCACTTTAACAATCTTAGCAACAGCAAACGCAACGCGATTAACAAGCTGTCGGCTAAGGAACGCAACCAGGTTATCCATGAGCTGACAATGGTATTTATGTAGGAGGACGTATGGATAAAACACGAGACGAAATGAACGGTAACCAACGTATGCTGCTTAGCTATCTGGAATCATTGGTGCCAGAAGACGATGTATTGATGGGGCTAGCCGAGTTTCAATCCAGATTAAGCGAGCACAGCGTGCCTAAGGAAGTTTACATTGCTTTGGGTATGATGAGCAGCGTGGAGATTACTAACGTGCTACACGAGCTTACACGGCCATTTTAGACAGCGAAAAAGGGCCACTTACCGGCAGCCCTTACCCCAAATTGGCTATTTAAATTAACTCTTACTCCGTGGCCATCGAACAAAATATTATGCCATTAACATTAAAGCAAACTTAAAATAAGCTTAAGATGGAGGAATGACGGGTGAAACGATCAACGATTAGAACGGTAGAGGATATTCTACGTGATTATCCTAAGATTGATAAGTTAATTAAGGCTAGAGAAGATGAATTGCGCCACCCAATAAAACAGGAAGATGATAATGTTGGTGGTGGCAGATCATCTATGATAGGCGATAGTGTAACTACAGTATTAATAAAGCTAGAAGAAGATGGGCCACTAAATATGTTGAAACGGAAAAAGAGTGCAGTTCAGGAGTGTTATGCCAATTCTGACGAGGATACTCAGGTAATAATCAAAGAATTGTATTTTAAAAAATGGCCACGGCTTAGTGTAGAGGGAATAGTTGCTAATGGGCTAGTTAACTGCAGCCGAAGCAGCGCTTTTCTTTTGAAAAAGGAATTCATTGAAAAGTGTGCCAAAATGCTAGGCATATACTGAATTGGAAAAAATACAAGATTATCATGATACTATTATGATATTAATTCGATACTATTGTGATATTATTTTGATACTTTTAGCCCCTAATTTGGGTGTAAATTAGTATCATAGATGAAAACCGTTAAGGAACGTGCATAGCTCAACGGCAGAGCAAAGAAGATACGGGTTCGACTCCCGTTGCACGTGTTGGCGAGCATCACAAAATGGGAGGTGACTCCCTTCATTTAAACGTATGTTCAGCTCGCCAAACTCCTAAATAAAATTGACCGGCCTGCATAACCGGTCTTTTGGACCTTTAACTCAGTTGGTTAGAGCAGACGGCTCATAACCGTTCGGTCGTAGGTTCGAGTCCTACATGGTCCATTGGGCGCAATAACTTAAAGGAGATGGACTCTCCCGTTCATTTAAGGCTGTAGCGTCCATAACGTGATTGTAACTGGCGTTGGCCTGCCAGAAGAGGGCGGTTTGAACCCCGTGTGTGGTTCGATTCCACACCAATCACATACACGGCCGTCTCAAACGAGGCGGCCTTTTAGTTTGGAGTAATGGCAATGAGAAACTATCAACGGGACAACTTAATATTCGGCCTGCTGATGGTGCTACTCATTATCGTGTTGGGAGTGTGGTTACATGCAACACACTGAGTATGGATACGTTAGCCCAGCAGAGAACCATTGCTATCGTGACTTAGAACGTTGGTTGGCTGATAAGAAGAAGCGTGAGCGTCGTGCTGAGAAGCATGGCGCTTTTAATATGCAGTTGAAAGATGATAAAACGAGGAAACCAAATTGAAAAATTCAGAAAAGTGGATGCGCGGCCTGCCGTACGTCGGCAACAAAGGCCAAAAGGCACAGCAAATCATTGACATATTTCCATCAGGTGGACGGTTCATCGACGTGTTCGGAGGTGGCGGATCAATCAGCTTGACAGCAGCTTCATCCGGCAAATGGAACGCAGTAGTTTACAATGACCGGCGAAAAACGGTTGTTAATTTGCTCAAAGCGTTGATCGAAGATAACCCTCATTTTGATCTAATGAAGTATGTGTATATGGATCGCGAAACGTTTTACAACTGGCGGGACAACCAACCCGATTCCATCGAACGAACGCTTGTTTTAATTGTCTGGTCGTTTAGTAATAATATGTGCGACTATCTGTGGGGAAAGAAAATCGAAAAAGAAAAACTACAACTGACGCGGGCACTCTTTTTTGGGAATACTGGAACAAAACTAGATGACCTTTATTCATATGCAAAAAATGAAACCAGCATTGCGGGGAAATATAAGATGTTTCACAAGTGGCGGCGCGAGGCGATGAATATTAGCAGTCGTTATGACCTCCTCCAACAACTGGGCCAACTGGTCCGACTGGACCAACTGCAACAACTGGAACGACTGCAACAACCGGAATATTCAACGCTGGATTATCACGATCTAATCATTCGACCGGATGACATTGTCTACTGTGATCCGCCTTACGTTAGCACCGGAGTGGACTATGGTGGGTGGGATCCAGATGCCTTCTACGCTTGGCTTGCCAAGTGTCCAGCCAAGCAAATCTACATAAGCGAATATACGAAGCTACCTCATACCGAGGTGGCTTTTAATTTGGGCAAAAAACACAGCCTGACGGCCGTTGGAACACGACGGGAGGAATTGTTGCTGAAGTACGTGGGGTAAGGCTCCAGCATACACACGTCACAGCAATGTTTGAGGATGATGAAGATGCCTAGAGTAAGATGCTGTAGACAACCAGGATGTCATGCCATGGTTAACTTTCCTGATCACTATTGCAAGCAACACTATGAACATGAAGCAGAATATCTGGCAAGCCGCGAGCGTTGGGCACGTAGCCACGATAAGCATTACACGCACAAGTACAACACGGTCACACGTAATCGCGATGACACTAAGCGCCAGCAATACAACTTCTATCGTACAAGACAATGGGCGCACCTTAGACAGCAAGTATTAGAACGTGACCATTACTTGTGTGCTTACTGTAAAGTGCAAGGCGTTATCACACCTGCTAAGACTGTGGATCATATTGTACCGATTGAGTTTGACGAAACATTGAAAGCTAATGTTGATAACCTTGCTGTCATCTGTGGTAAGTGTCACCGAATGAAGACGGATTGGGAACAAAGTTACTATGGCACAAGCCAAGGCAACGAGCTAAGACAAGTTGCTGAGATTACCGATGTGAGTGCCATTAATGTATTGATGAATAAGGAGTGATGATTGTGGAAACGGTCTACCGGGTATTCGGACTGCAAAATTATGATGAACGGTAACACACCTGATTGTCTGACTGTCCAGTTAAACACGTCTAATTTGCACTCTAAGGAATAATACAAAAATCAGGTGTAATGTATCGAAAGCTAAATAAAAATCACCCCCGCCCCCCTATTAGCGGCCGAGAAGAGCGCACACAATACCCTCATCTTGTGACACAAACGTTTTTTGAAATATTTTAGGTAGGGGGGGTCACCCAATAATGAAAGGAGGCAGAGAAAATGAAAAAAGCGGATAAAGACGTCAACAATGGTCAATTAACGCGCACACCGCCAGCCTACTTAGGACGGCAAGCTAAGGTCGTTTGGCGTCGATTAGTGCCTTTTTTAGAGGATAATACCCCAGTTAAGCGCATTGATAGCGGTCTTGTGGAACAATATGCTTCCCAATATGAGATTTACCGCAATGCGTATAAACATATCCAGGAAAACGGTGAAGTCCAAGCAATCTATAAAACGTTACAAGATCAGACCGGTAAAAAAATTGGTCGAGACTTCGTGGGTTATAAGCGAAACCCGATGACTCAAATTTATGATTCAGCCGTTAAGAATCTAACAAAGTTAGGCGCTGAATTGGGACTATCTCCTAAGTCACGTAGTGATTTGCTCAAATTAAACTTAGATGATCACAAAGACGAGCGAAGTATTAGTGATCGTATGAAAGAATTTCTAGGATGATAAAAAAGACTGTTTCTCAAAGGAGGTGATTAATTTGCGCATTGATTTAACCCAAACCCATGATGTTATTGGAGCTTATCAAGCGTTAGATTGTTCAGAAGTTCGCCAGCAATACACTGATCCGGGCACAAAATATGCTTTTGAAGTCCTGGATGAGGAGGTAATTACTGGCTATCTGATTAAGCTAGCGGCTTTTCGCCATATTAGAGACTTGCAACGACAAGGTAGCGTTGAATTCCCGTTTGCTTACTCGGTAAAACGAGTGGACCAAGTGCTTAAGTTTGCTGCCATCTGTCCGAACGTTGATACAGGCGAACCAACTAAGCTCATGCCATGGCAAAAGTTTATTATGGCTATGCTAATTGGCTGGCGTAATGATGACGGCGGTAAGCGATTCTCACGGGCTATTGTTTCAGTTGCGCGAGGTTGAATGGTCAAGGTAAGACGTACTTGATGGCAATTATCACCGCCTATAGCTATTTAATTGAATCACTAGGACTATCTAACCAAGATTACTTAGTCTCATCCATTAACTACAAACAAACTAGTAAAATTCTGGGTTACATTAAGTCGATGTTAGCCAAGATCGCAACCATTGAGCCATTTAAAACGCTAATGCATGATAGTGGATTAGATACACGGACACTTTCCTCACAGGCCGATCAAGTCACGATGAGCAAAACTAACAACAAGCTGCGAGCAATCAGTCATGAAGCCGGTCAGTACGACTCGTTTCACTTTACAACGGCTGTTTTTGATGAAATTGGCGAAGTAAAAACACGGCAGAAGATTTCTAAGATTGTTTCGGGCCAAGTTAAGGTGCGTAATAAGCAATTTGTTCAGATTTCAACAGCTTATCCCGATCCAACCGTGCCATTTCATGATGATGAACGCATGATTCAGCAAGCGATGGAACAGGACTACTTGCGTGATGCTGATACGTACTTAGGATTGATTTGGGCCCAAGACAGTTTAGACGAGACGTTTAAGCCGGAAACTTGGGTAAAAAGTAATCCTTTGCTTGATTTACCAAGCCAATATGAAGTTTTAATGAACGGGCTGACAGATAAGCGTGATTCTGACGCGTTGTCAGGCACGATTAATGATTTTCAGAACAAGAACCTTAACCTTTGGCTAGAGCAATCAGTGGACAGCTTTCTCAAGCTGCCTGACGTTGAAAAAGCCATTGTGCCATCATTTAGTTTCGATGATCGTCAAGTCTACATTGGCTTTGACTACTCAATGTTCAGCGATAATACGGCTTTGGCATTTGTGTTTCCTTATCAGGATGCTAAGGGCAAACCGCGATGGTTTATTTACCAGCATAGTTTTATCCCGTGGCAAAAGGCTGGATCGATTGAA
Source organism: Levilactobacillus wangkuiensis (assembly GCF_016861605.1). Classification (GTDB taxonomy): domain Bacteria; phylum Bacillota; class Bacilli; order Lactobacillales; family Lactobacillaceae; genus Levilactobacillus; species Levilactobacillus wangkuiensis. The sequence goes on along the minus strand of NZ_BOLM01000022.1, from coordinate 24,634 downwards.
GCCAAAGAAAAACAAGATGGCATCAACTATCGTGATTTAGCTCAAAAGGGTTTCTGTACGATCAGCAGCCACCCACAAGGACTGATTAATGACGAACAAGTCTATCAATGGCTGCTAAATTTTGTGGAGCGTCACCAACTAGAAGTAGTCTTTTTTGGATATGACGCCTGGGGCGCCACACCAGCTATCAAACAGCTAGAGCTTAATTCTGGTTGGCCGTTAGAAGCTATTCGTCAACGAACCAGTGAACTGAAAGACCCAACCAAGTTTTTACAAAAGATGTTTGTTGAGGGATCGGTTGACCGGCTTGATGATCGAATTATGGAAAAGGCGCTACTGAATGCTGAGATTTATGAAGACAAGATCGGCATACAGGTCGATAAGGCTAAGGCCACACTGAAAATTGATGTAGTTGATGCGTTAATTGATGCCTTGTTCCAAGCCATGTATCACTTTGAAGACTTTTCAGACGTGAACAATCCTGATAAGCAAGTGGAACGTATGACTAAGGAACAGGTCTTAGAATGGTTTAACAATCCAGAGTCGGGGCTGTTAGGAGATGATATTGATGATTTTTAAACGCTTTTTTGCCATGATTTGGCACTATTTCGACTTTTTATGCTTCGTAAGTGCCCTAATTGTGGCAGACTACGGGGCCTTTTTATTTGGCAAGCCGTGGGGGGTCATGGCAGTAGCGGTGACACTGTTTGTAATTGGCTGGCTGTCAGAAGTGATTAACACGTCCCAGAACAAAGGAGGTGATTAAAAATGCCAGTTTTCAGACCACCTGAGATTAAGAACCAAGTACAAAATGTGCCCGTTGAAGATAGTGACATTGTTAATTTCTTAACCCCCAATGGTCAACGTGATTATGTCAGTGCAACGGACGCGTTAAAAAATTCTGATATTTATTCGGTAGTCAGCCAGTTATCTGGTGATTTAGCGACGGTACAGCTTAGTGCCAATATGCCACGAGCACAAGGAATTCTGAACAATCCCAGTAGCACGGCCAATGGTCATGCGTTCTGGCAATCAATGTTTGCCCAGCTACTACTAGGTGGCGAATGCTTTGCGTACCGATGGCGCAATCCAAATGGCTTAGATATGCGTTGGGAATATTTGCGGCCCAGTCAAGTTGAAACGTACTTGTTGGAAGATGGAAGCGGCCTAACTTATACCGTAACTTTTGATGAAGCCCAATTGGGTGTACGGCAATACGTACCACAGGGCGACATGATTCATATTCGTTTAACTAGTATTAATGGCGGCCAAACGGGTATCAGTCCCTTAGAAGCACTAACTAGTGAGCTACAGATTAAGGACGCTTCCAATGGCTTAACCTTAGCTGCTTTAGCACGTTCGATAAGTGCGCCTGGTGTGCTATCTATTCAGCATGGCGGCCTGTTGAGTGAAAAAATGAAAGCTAGTCGATCACGTAACTTTATGAGGCAGGTCAATACGTCAAATGGCGGACCAGTTGTAATTGATGAGCTGGAAGAATATAAGCCACTCGAAATGAAGGCTGATGTAACTAAGCTTCTAAGCCAGACTGATTGGACCAGCAAGCAGATTGCCAAAGCATTTGGTATTCCGGATAGCTATTTAAACGGTCAAGGCGATCAGCAAAGCAGCATTGACCAGATTAAAGGCATGTACGCCAACGCGCTCAACCGTTATATGCAATGTATTATATCGGAGCTAGACAACAAGTTGAACGCGACTATCACCGCCAATTTACGGCCGGCAATTGATCCATTAGGCGATGCCTTTGCTACAACGCTATCTGGATTGGCTAAGGACGGCACAATTGCTAACAACCAAGCTACATGGGTACTGCAACAACTAGGATACTTTCCTGCGGATATGCCAGAAGCTATTCAATCAGTGGAAGGAGGTGACAACAACGAAGAAGGTAATGATTAAAGGTGACGTGGTCGACAATGAAACAGCGGCATTCTATCATTTTTTCGGTATGCCAGCGGTATCACCAGCCAGCGTGTCTGATGTGTTAGATAGTGTGGGGCCTAATGATGATGTAGAAGTTGACATTGCGTCTAACGGTGGCGATGTGTTCGCTGCTAGTGAAATTTACACGATGCTAAAAAATTATCAGGGAAATGTCACGGTTAATGTGCAAGGCTTAGCTGCTAGTGCTGCTAGTGTGATTGCGATGGCTGGCGACAAAGTCTCTATCTCACCCACAGCACAAATTATGATTCATAAGGCATGGTCAGGCGTCCAAGGCAACGCGGATGACCTGTCGCATGAATCGAATGTGTTAGATAGCATTGATCAGTCCATTGTTGCAGCGTATGTTGCTAAGACCGGTATGGCCGCTGATGATGTGCTGCAATTGATGGCAAACGAGACTTGGATGACGGCACAAGATGCAGTGGATAAAGGTTTCGCTGACGAGATTATGTTTGTCGATGACAAGCAACCTCAATTCACTAATTCAATTTCAGAGATTCCTTCCAAGACGGCAATTAACAAATTTATGAACCTAATTTCCAAGTCACAACCCAAACTTACACAACCTAAAGAAAGCCAACCTGCTAATGCACTAATGCAAAGCAAGTTGGATATTTTGATGGGGAAAAATAAAGAGGAGGCCAACTAATGGCTACGAATATTAATGACTTAAACGATGCCTGGATTGCCCAAGGGCAAAAGGTATCAGATCTAAATGACAAGCTTAATGCTGCCGTTTTAGATGATAAATTTAACCAAGAAGAATTCAAAAACATGACTGCAGAACGGGATAACGCGGTTGCTCGTCGTGACGCTTTACACACACAATTGGAAGAAGAACGTAAGGCACAAGAGATTGCCAATATGGATGATAAGGACAAGACTCCACTTGATGATAAAGAAAAAGACATCAAAGATGAGTTCATTAAGAACTTCCAAGGCATGATTAAGGGTGATCCCAAGGTTATGAACTTGATCACATCGTCTACTGACGAATCGGGTAATGCAATTGGGCTGACGATCCCTCAAGATATTCAAACTGCGATTAATACGTTAGTTCGTCAATACGATTCTTTGCAACAATACGTTAAGCGAGAAGCTGTTTCAACACCGACCGGGTCACGGGTTTGGGAAAAGTGGACGGACGTTACTCCGTTGGCTGACTTAGATGATGAAACGGCTAAAATCGGTGACAATGATGATCCGAACTTGACGCTGATCAAGTACGCTATTCATCGTTACGCCGGAATTAGCACGGTGACGAACTCCTTATTAAAGGATACGGCGGACAACATCATGGCTTGGCTATCACAATGGATTGCCAAGAAGGTTGTAGTTACTCGCAACGCTAAGATCATTGAAGTAATGAACAAGGCGCCAAAGAAGCCGACCTTAGCTAAGTTTGATGACATCATTACGATGATCAACACGGCCGTTGATCCAGCTATCAAGTCTACTTCAGTCTTAATGACGAACACGTCCGGGTTTAACGTGCTGTCAGAAGTTAAGGACGCAATGGGCCGTTACTTATTGCAACCAGACCCAACACAACCCGATCGTTATTTAATTCGTGGAAAGCGAATTGTCGAAGTGGCCGACAAGTGGTTGCCAAACACTGGTACGGCTTCGGCACCAGTTTACCCACTGTATTACGGTGATCTATCACAAGCTGTGACGTTGTTTGATCGGGAAAACATGTCCTTGCTGACGACAAACATCGGTGGCGGAGCCTTTGAAACCGATCAAACTAAGATTCGTGTGATTGATCGGTTTGACGTTGAACCAACGGATACCGAAGCTTTTGTTGCGGGTTCGTTTGCGGCGATTGCTGACCAACCAGCGAACTTTGCAGCAGGTTCTACAACCACACCTGGTAAGTAATAATTAGTAAGGAGAGTGCTAAATGCCAACACTAGATGATTTGAAATTATCATTACGCTTAGATGGTGATGCTGATGACGAACTTCTAAAAGGTTACCTAAATACGGCTGAAAGTTATATCAAGCAGGCGATCGGCACAGAATTAGATAGTTTCTATGAAGATGCCAGTGTGGTTGATTTATTTAACACCGCCGTGATGGCATTGGCCTCAGCCTACTATAACTATCGGAGTTCGTTAGTTCCAACCACGGCAATTAGTATTAATCTACCGGTTGATTCGATCATTGGGCAACTGAGAGGGCTCTATGAACTTAAAATGGAGGCGATCGCTGATGACCAAAGCAATTAATCCTTCACGAATGACGTTCCGCATCGCCTTTGGTCATGATGCTGATACTGGCGAGGTTAATCCGAATACTGGCACGCCAATTCAACAATTTTCAGCAGATTTCAGCTGTTGGGCGGGCCAGTGGTCGTTGAATGTGCAACAGCAATTAACCATAGCCGGAGCTGGGATCACTAATGCAGTGGTCTTTTTTATTCGCCATAATCCGGCCGTTAACGAGACGCTGCAAGTTCAGCACGGATCTGATCTGTACAAGATTGACAGTATCTCGGCAGATGACGGCTTACAAAATGAGGGCTTTGATTTAATCACGTGCCATCGGGTGGTGACTAAGCATGGTTAGCTTAGATGAGCAATTACAGCATTACTTTTTACAAGTTAAAAAGAAGGTGCCAAATAAAGTTCAGCAACAAGTGATTACTAAGGCTGGCGCTGATCAACTACGGGATAGTTATTTTCAGGCTACCAAGTCTAAACATTATCGTTATGGCCGGAACACGAACCATGTTAAGCATTTAGCGGACGCGGTAGTTGCTGACGATCACGATGTGGATGGATATGCGACGGGAAGTTCAACGGTAGGATTTGAGAAGGATCCAATTAATCATGCCAGAATCGCGTTATTTCTTAATAATGGAACGGTGCATATTAAAGGCGACCATTTTATCGATACGGCCATTCAGTCAAGCAAAGATAAGGTTTTAGCTGCTGAATATGCCAAGTATAAGGCATTGACGGGTGGTGATTCTCATTAAACTTCCGGTTACTCAAGTTTACGAGATTATCAAAGCAAATAAACCATCCTGGATAGATGGATTATATCCAGAAAACATACCAAATGTGGTTGATACAAGCGGTTCAAAGACGCTAGTGTTACTTACTAGTGTTACTGAGCCACTCTCTGGATATAAAAACGATACTTTTTCTGAGATTAGCGCGTCAATTCAAGTGCAGATTTTCTTTTCTAAAACAGTTGCGATCAATGTATTAGATGCACAGCTGGAACTGATGAACTTACTTGATGATAATGGGTGGATTATCGCTACTCACTACCCCAACGTAGTCGATCCAGATACTGAACAAGTCACAGCCACATTTTCTGTATTTAAAAATATAAAAATAAAAAGAGGTAATTAATCAATGAGTACACATGGTGTTAAAGATGTCACCTTTGGTTTAATTGATTCAACAGGTGCCATTATTACAGATGCTACAAAAGGTATTTCTGCCACTGGTATCTACTTGGTAGATGGAGACGCAGAAGGTGCTACCCAAGCTAACGTAACCGGGTTGGAAGCTGCTGGTACAATCGGTTATGCCAATGACGGCCCTAAGCGGGTATCAAACGGTTCAATGGAACCCCAAGTCGCCCTCGAATTCTTGGATATTAACTTTGATATTTTGCAGAAGTTAAAGGGATTCGTTAACGATGGCAAAGGTGGCTGGACACGTCAACTACCTAAGCCTCACGTTGCAATGTTAGTACATTCCCGGTCGTATGGTGGTGTGGATATTTATGAAGGTTTTGCCAACGGCCAACTAATTGAAGCTGGTATGAACCACGGTACGGACAACAACGCTGAAACCGATGCTAATACCACACTGACGTATCAAGGATTGGACCCATTGAAGGCCGATACTTTTGACGGCCAACCATACAAGATCTGGACAAGCGCTGACACAGAATTCGACAAAGCAGCTATGATGAGCGAAGTATTCGGTGGATACACAGCGAGTAGTACCCCAGCCAAGTAACCCAACAACAGTAAAATCATAGAACCATTCTAAGTCACTCCTTATGGGGTGGCTTTTTACATAGCCATTACCTTTGGCAAAATAAAAAATAAGAAGGAAAAATAAATGAAAATTAATATCAGCAAACTAGGCTTGAGGAAAAAATCAGCAGAAGTAAAAACCACGGTAAAGGTTGTCAATGAAGCCACTAATCTTCAAATTTTGATGTTGAAGATGGACAAGATGCAATTGGATTCAGAAGCTGACCCCCTAACTGTCATGGAACAGTCTCAAAAGGCGGTTACAGCCATGACTAGCTTCCTTCAAGCTGTTTTAAAGTTATCAGAAAAAGAATTAGACACGGTAATGAATGCCGTCACTATGGACGAATTGTCAAACTTTATCAGTTATGTATTGGCACGGATTCAAGGATTAACTGATGAACAATGGCAACAAACATTGAAAGAAAATGAGGATGAAGAAAGCCCAAAAAAGTAATAGGTCGTCTCAACGTTCTAATTCATGACTTAGAAGATGCCCAAGAAGACCAAGCCTACTTTAAGCAACAGATGATGGCTAATTCTGGGGTACTGCCATCTCAATTGGATGGAGAAGACTATTACGAACTGATCAGAATTAACCAAGCAAAGCCTAAAGATAAACGTGCTGAAGACCCTATGGCAATGGTAAATAGACTAAGAGGAGGCAATTAATAAATGGCAAAAGTATCGAACACAATGGCAACCGAAGTTAAGCTAGATACCGTCTCAGCGGCCTCTAGTCTGAAAGCTCTGAACAACGCTATTAAAGCAACCACTAATGAATGGAAAGCTAATGAGATTAGTTTGAAGTCTGCAAATGATAGCTTGGGTGCAGCACAAGCTAAATATGAAGGTCTTGGAAAGACCATGCAAGCTTTACAAGCCAAAATTGATAAGTTGAAAGAGCGTCAAGCAAGCCTTGATACTTCAACGACTAAAGGCAGTGATAACTATGCTCGGCTTTCTAAGGATTTAGCTAATGCTGAGAATAAGATGGCGTCCTTAACTGCCCAACAAGGCCGTGCCAAAAAATCAGTAGACTATTATCAATCTGGCTTGGCTGACTTGCAAGAACGGTACAAGTCAATCACGTCAGTCTCCAAGTCTTATGCAGAAGCTTTAGAGAATCAAGGAAATAAAGCCCAAGCTGGTAGGGCTAAGCTTAACGGTCTACGGGAGTCCTACCGTAATCTTTCGGATCAGTTGAAAATCCAGCAAAATGAGTTAGCCAAGCTTAAGACTAGTTCTGGTGGGGCCAGTGAAGCCTACAATAAGCAACTTGTTCGGGTTAATCAAACAACTGCCTCAATGGCCAAACAGAAAACTGAGATCGGCCGATTAGCCGGTAAGTATGGCACCATGAGTAGTAGTATGGCTAAGATGTCAGATGGGGCGGCCAAAGCTAGACACAGGATTGCGAATATTGGTCAAGCATTTAAAGGCGCCGCAATTACGGCCGCAGCCGGTTTGACTAGTTTGGGTGCTGCGACGATTGCTGGTGCCAAAAAGGCCACAAATTTAAACAAGGTGTACCAGGTCAATCAAAATTTGTTAGTTACTTCTGGTGAGAAAGCACGTCAGGCTATTTCCCAAGTCTCTAAGATGCAACGAGATGGCGCTAAATACTCCGTTAAGTATGGGGTAGCACAGCAAGAGATTGCTGAACAGTACCAAGATTTAATCAAGCGTGGTCATACTGGTGCCGAAGCTATCGCCGTTATGAAGTCAGAATTACAAGCTTCCGTGGCTTCCGGAGACGACTTTAAAGATGTCATTAAGGTTTCTTCACAGGCGATTGAAGCCTTCGGCATGAAGACCAATAACACGGCTAAAATGATGAAGAATACAAAACGGGTCGTTAATGATCTGGCGTATGCTTCAGACGTTACCGCTACTGACTTTCATAGCTTAGGTAAAGGTATGGAATACGTTGGGGACACGGCTAAAAATGCCGGCTTCTCAATTGAGCAGACTTCTGCGGCAATGGGGGAGTTGTCTAATCACGGTATGGAAGCTGATAAGGCAGGTACTGGTCTACGTAAGACAATTACTAGCTTGGCTTCCCCAACGAATGCAGCTATGGGCGCTTTGAAAGAAATTGGCATTAAGTCTACCAAAGTTTTCCAAGATGCAAAAGGAAACTTCAAGTCTCTGCCAGCAATCTTCAAAATTATCGAAGACCATACCAAGAAGCTTGGTGGTGCTGATAAAGCAGATGTCTTGAAGCGAATTTTTGGTCAAACCGGTATGCAAGCCGCACAAGTGTTAACTAAGTATGATGGGTCACTTAAAAAGCTAACGAATGATGTTACTGAGGCTGGCAAAAAAGGCGAGTACGTCCAAAAATTGGCCAATAAGAACTCGAATAACGCCAAGATGAACGTAGAGAGATTCAAAATGGCTGGTCAACAGCTTCAAATTATGATGGGTTCTAAGCTATTGCCTGTTATTACTAGAGCGGCTCAAGATATGGCTAAAGCCTTCAATAATAAGGATACCCAGAAGGGACTTACTTGGCTGATTGGTGGCGTAGCTAAACTTGCTAGTGGATTCCTTAAGATTATCGAGTTTGCTTCCAAACACACCAAAACAATCGCTGCCTTTGCCGTTGCCTTTGGTAGTGTTTTAGCCGTTTCGAAGATTGCTCGATTCATTGCCGCAACTACTGAGGCTATCGGAGTAATTAAAAATTTGGTGGTCGTTCAAAAGCTTGTTACATCCGCTCAATGGTTGTTCAATGTAGCCTTGGATGCTAATCCAATTGGTATTGCAGTTGTTGCTATTGGGGCTTTGGCTGCGGGATTTTATGAAGCGTACAAGCACATCAAGCCGTTCAGAGAATGGGTAAATAAGACGGTAAAATCCGTTGTCCACCTTGGTAAATCAATCGGTAAATGGGCTGACCATATTGGTAAATCCGTTAAGAATGGTATCAATGGAATCAGCAGAAATTGGAACAAGTTTAAGTCTAGCTTCAAAAAGTCTTGGGATAAGCACTGGTCAGCAGTTGGTAGCAGTTTGAAGCATTCTTGGAATACTTCTGTGCACAATACTAAATCCTTCTTCGGCTCAATGGGAAGCCACTTCAACAGTTTCAAGAGTAGTTTCTCACACTCCTGGACTAGTCATTGGAATAACATGCGGTCCAAGCTTCATTCATACTGGAACAAGGATTTGAAGCATACCAAGGTATTCGGTATATCTATGGGTACTTGGTTAGGGGCATTCAAGAAGAGTTTTAACAACGGTTGGAAAAGTCTAGTGTCAGGTGTTAAAGGTATTTTTACCGGGTTATGGAAAGACCTTAAAAAGCTGGCTTCAAATGGTATGAACGACATGATTAACATTATCAATTCGGGTATTAACCTGGTTGATGGTGTTATTCATACCTTTGGTGGCAAGAAGAAAGCCATTGGGGATATTGGTCATGTACACTTTGCTACTGGTACTGGTATCTTATCTGGTAACCGTAAGGCAATCACTAAGCCAACCATGGCGGTACTAAACGATGGCAATGATTCTCCTGAGACGGGTAACAAGGAGGCTGTATTCCTTCCCAACGGGCAATCTGGCATTGTACAGGGTAGAAATACCCAAGCCATGTTACCAGCTGGTACAGAGGTTCTGAATGCCTCTGAGACCAAGCTATTCATGGGTATGCAAGGGATTACCCACTTTGCCAAAGGTAGTGGTAACTGGTTCGGTAATTTGATGAGTGGTATCGGTTCAGGTATCGGTGATGTATCTGGCTGGTTAGTCAAGAAGGCAACCGGATTGAAGAAGTTCTTCACGACTGCTGAGAAGATTATTGCTCACCCGATTAAGAGTCTGGATTCAATGTTCAATTACACTAAGGCCGGTGCTGGCGTTGTTGCCGATATTACCAAAGGTATGTTCAATAACGTTAAGAAGCAAGCTGGTAACTGGTGGAGTTCCCTCTGGTCAATGGTTGATTTAGATGGAGACGGTGGAGCAACTGGTTCAGGTACCCGTAAAAAGTTTATTGAAGAAGCCATGAAGCTTTCTAAACGGGCTAATTACAAGTACTCAGAAACCAAAGGACGCTTAGGACCCGACTACTATGACTGTTCCGGGTTGGTATATGAAGCCCTTAAGCACATTGGGGTTACCTTATCTGGTTCAACAACTGTTCCTGAATACAACTCAACCCATTCTGTTAGCTGGGGTAAAGCTGTTCCCGGTGACTTAGCATTCTGGGGCTCCGGTGGTAGTGACCACGTAGGTATTGTTACCTCTACTAATGGTGCTGGTCGGATGTGGAATGCCGAGAACCCAACAGATGGCATTAAATCTGCACCAATCAAAGGATTCATGGGTGGATTTGCCGGATTACGGCGGATTGCTCAGCTGAATGGTGGCAAGGGTGACGACTCCTCTTCTAAGAAGGGAACTGGCAGTACCAAGGGCATTAAGTCTCAAGTTGGTTCAGGCTTCTTCAAGTTTATGTCCAAGTTGGCTGATATGTTTGGGGACAATTCCTCAACTACTGGAAGTTCCGCTAAGCCTACTGGTGACCATATGCATTGGCTTAAGCAAGCAGGTATCCCAACATCTGATTACGGTATGTACAATTACATCATTACCAAGGAATCAGGCTGGAACCCTAAGGCAACCAATCCGGGTACTGGTGCTTATGGACTGCCTCAATCCTTACCAGCTTCTAAGATGGCCCGATCAGGTTCGGACTGGAAGACTAATCCAATCACCCAATTGAAATGGATGAAATGGTACGTCAATGATGGTAATTATCATTCAATCACTCAGGCATACAACCATGAGAAGAGTATTGGCTGGTACGCTAACGGTGGCATATCAAGGGTTGCCCAACTAGCACATATCTCAGAAGGCAATAAGACTGAGTCAATCGTCCCATGGGATATTACCAAACGTGCCCGAGCATACCAGATTATGGACTCAACGATGAAAGAGTTTGCTAAGACGGATAAGCCACAACAATCCACTACCCAAGCAACTCAATCAACCGATTTATCCGAGCTGATTAAGCAAGGTAAAGAGATTATCGGATTGATGGCTGAATTAATATCCGGTCAACAGAACCCTGTACCTGCTGTCGTATCTGCTAATGATGTTTATAACGGATACAATCGCATGAATACAAAAATAAAGTTAAGCAAAAATTTAGGAAGGGGCTATGTAAATGGCATTCAATGATGTTAATACCTTTGATTATGCCTTTGATGAGAATGGTACCGGTGGCTTCAATTCCGACAAGGATTTGGAAGTTCTGGTCAACCATGTATCAAAGCCGATCGCCCCAACGATAACCGAATCCTTCCAAGACGTTCCCGGTAGATACGGGGGCGTTTTTTTAGGCAATAGTTATGGGGAAAAACAGATAGATATTCCGATTACGATGTACCCCACTGATAGGGACGATTACAACCGGATACTGAATAATCTATCGAAGGCTCTAATTAATACCCATGATGACGCCGATACTCAGTACCCGTTACGGTTCAACGACCAGCCAGAGGTAGTCTATTATGGCCACTTTACCGCCATTCCTACCCCCACTTTTATCAATGAAGGGGTACAGGATTGCACCACTACACTTACCTTTATGCTGGCTGATCCACGAGGGTTTCTACCTCAACGAGATATTAAGATCACCAGTAATGAGCAGATTATCAGTCCAGCCGGTAACACTGCTGTTCAACCGGTAATTCACATTATCCCAAAGACTGACCTGTACTACTTTGGTTACACGTTAGGGGACCAGTATGTAGCGGTTGGGTACCATGTTGATGATGGTTCAACGGTTACTGATGCTAACGGTCATGTCACTAGCTTAACGCCTCACCAAGAATTACAGGTACACGATCCATGCAACTCGATGAGTACGTGGTTTCAAGCCGGTCAGGATACCCAAGCAATTAAGGTATATCGTGGGGAAAATGATGGTAAAGCAACCGCTACAGCCTCAGCATTAATGGTTGCCAAGGATAGTAAAGGCCATTACAACTGGGGGACTACTGGCAAGCACAAGGACTTCTACGGTCCCGTTATTATCCACCAAGGTATCCCCAAGATTAGCAATTACTGGAAGGTATCCATGCGGTTCCACCATATCAAGCGGATGGAAAATGAACGGGCCATGGGAAAAGTTGAAGGCTATCTGCTGGACTCTAATGGCAATGTATGTGGACGAATGGGTATTACTGATTATGCAGAAGGTCGGTACCCTCGTGGTTACATTCAACTGGGTAGTTCCTTTAATGCCACCACAGATAGGAACAATTACCTCACCCTTTTGTACAACGAGGGTGGCCACAAAGTTAACGGCTATAATCATCATGATATAAGGGTTCATTTAACTAAGACCGTTAAAGGTAAGACTACCTCCAAAGCTAAGACCGAAGCTAAATCAGCCAGACTGTATCAAGCCACCCTTCAACGAGAATCCTTCAAGGCCGCTACTAAGAAGAAGAAAAAGAAAAAGAAACGTAAAAAGGCAACTAAGAAGGTTACCAAGAAGAAGTCCGGCGGTAAGCGTAAATCTACCAAGGTTTCCAAGCCAAAGGTTAGGACTAAGTCCAAAACTATTACGACTTATGTCATGGAGACCACGTACATGAACAAAGACGCTTATTCTAACTTCTTTGGTGAGTTCTCGCTGGAGCGTCAAAAGAAGACCATTGGTGGCAAGGTTTATGATAATTGGGTGGCTGAGATTAACGAGTTCAATCCTAAAACTGGTGTTGTTTTCTCAAAAAATACTGAGGGTAAGGTTCACATTCATACTGAAAAGTTAGATAAGTCGGGCAAGTTTGGCTTTGCCTTGGCTAACGTAGCCGCAACCTTTATGAAACATGATATTAAGGAAGACTTGGTTAAACCACCAGTTGGATATTATTCTGACTTTGAAACGCTAACCGACCTCAAAATATACACTTCTGATGGATCAGATGACCCCGATGACATTCCCCATGTAATTGCCCACGCCGGTGAAGAAATTATCATTGATTCTGCTGATAACACGGTTACCGTGGCTGGTAGGAATGTTGATAAGTATGTCTCATGGCTATCTACCTTCCCGCCAATTGAAGGTGATGTCAGTCAAGAGATGCACTTTACTCCGGACCCAGCCAACTCAGATATAACGTTGGAGTACAAGCCAGCCATCAAATAGAAAGGAGTTAAGACGTGTGTACGTCATTCTTGATAAAAACCTCAAACGAGTCGCCACCTTAGATACGTCAACTGATACGAATATTTTCTGGGGTGAGACTATTCAGCAACAACTTGCCGATGATAATAGCTCAAACGACAGCATTGCCGAAGCCAGTCTAGCTAATACCTCTGACCCCAACGCTAACAGCAAGTCATGGAATGATACCTTTACCGGTCTCACCATGGTAGCAGACAGTCCAGCGGCTCAATACCTGAAAGTAGGCAATCACTTAGCGGCTTATGACCAAGCGAATGACCGCTGGCGGGTGTACCGGATATATACCGTTGAGGAGACCATGGATACCACCTCTGGAACTAACCTTGTTTCAGCCGATGCCATTAACCTCTTAATCTGGCGATTAGGGAAGACTATTCCCACCAAAAAAGAGATTAAAGAGTGTGCCTTACCGGCCGCTATGAACTGGATTGTTGCTGGTACAGGGATAACACTGGTGGATAATGCAACTTCTGGACTACTTTCAGACTTTTCCATTGATGGTGAGAGTTCTTCTCAAACTTTGCTTCAAACAATCCTGACGACCTACGATTGTGAAGCCGATGGGTACGTAAAATTAGATAGTTCTGGGATTGTGGTTGATACCATTTTGGAATTATCCGACCAACGGGGACAGAATACCGGTAGACGTATCACTTACGGCGACAACATGCTGTCCATTAAACGGGAAACAGTTGATACTACCTTGATTACCAAGTTGTACGTCTATGGTTCCGGTGATACTTCAATCAGTAAAGCTAAGGGTAATGGTGGTCGTAACTTTGTCACTGATGCCTCTGCTAACGCCCTGTACAACAATGATGCCAACACTTGGTTAGAAGGAAGTATTACAAGTTCAACTGTCAGTGAACCTGATGCCTTACTATCGCTGGGATTGAAGACACTCAGACTGTACAATCACCCTCGGGTCAATTATTCCGTTGATGTAACGTCAGATTTTGACGCTCAACTAGGCGATACCATTAAGGTAATCGACCTGACAATGTCCCCAGTACTAACTTTGCAAGCCAGAGTAATCCAACGGACAACTAGTGAGAGTGACCCGACTCAGAATAAGGTAGTGATTGGGGAATTTTCAACGGTTACAGTCGTTACTCCCAATTTCATCAAAAATATGGAACAGCGGTGGAATGACCATGTAAAAAAGCTGTTTGAAGACGCCAAAAAGAACCAAAATGCTGCTAGTATCAGCTTAATTACCCCGCTGGGTCAATCATGGACGAATACTGATACTTCTAAGCGAGTCATTGCAAGGTTGTTCATTGAAGGTGAGAATGTTACGTCATTCTTATCAGCGGCGGCTTTCAACTGGGAATACGTCCAACAAGACGGTACCCATAATCTGACTTGGGAGAGCCAACACTCAAAAGATGGCTATGAAGTCACCATTACTCCCCCATTTGTCGGATCATTAGTCGTATCAATTGACGATGCCTTCGTTAAAACTGAGTCAGAAATGTGGATAGACACCGGGGTTAACCCTGACGGAACCTTCAAGAAGTTGTGGGAGACCACTGATGGTAACCCTGATGAGTTTGGCAATAATCACGTTGGGGCATTGCAATTCTCGTACAAAATGAGTAATGGTGAGGTGCTGGCAAGCTATTCCTACAAAGGAAAGCAAAATCAGTCCAATGTAAGTGATTGCCAATACCTACATTGGGACGCTAATGGCAAGTTACTTAATTCAATGATTGTACAAGGCGGTCAACATGGTTCTTCCTTTGGTTACGATGAAGCCAACAACCTCATCTACTCACAGATTAAGGATTTGAGCGGGGGAAAGAATTGGTTAGCAACCTTCCCATACACGCCTCATGCCGTGATTAATAGTGGGTCTAGCACCGTGACTAAGTGGTGCGAGATGGAGACTTTTGTCCGGCCTAACGTTGACCTTACCAATGGTCTATGGATTGGGAGTCAGATGGACGGAACTGTAGAAGTATGTAATATTTCCGACTTGAAAGCTGGAAATTATTTTCCAACTATCCGATTCAAATTGCAAGACTTTGGTTGGAACCCTGTACCCTCGGGTGTGGCTAACAATGGCAAGTATAATACCATTCAAGCCAATTCAATTGCATATCCATACGCCTTCTTTACTGCTGGGGACGTCAATAACAAGGATGACAGACTAGTAATGTGTATCAATCTCATTACCCAGTCAGTCATTTTTAATTACCAGATTGAACCCAGTCAAGATATTCAATTATCTGTACCGATTGAGTACGGTGGCCACTTTGAACCAGAAGGGATATACCCTGACTTAGCTCATGACCAGTTAATAATTGGCTTCAATGTTAGTGAATACCGAGACGCTGCGCATAACGTCATGATTAGTCACTCTGGATTATGGTCAATCCCAATTGGTATCCGTGACGATAGTAAGGACTTAGCCGTCACTTATCCTGCTGAAGATGAGGGTGAAAACTCCGAGGTAGAACAACCTGTGGTAATCCCTGATGATACTGACGACTCAGATAGTGCTAGTGATGACGATTCTTCTTTCAACATTGATGACGGTGAGACTTATCAGGAGGTGGTCGAAGGATGATTATAGCAACAGGCTCAGTGGATATTAACGAAGCCACCAAGTTAGCCCAAATGGCTTCAAATAGCGCTGATGACTTAGCCGATAAGCTTAAAAACCTCAAAACTTCACTGGATGGCACAATTATCGAATCCACTAGCACACCATTCGATGACGGCAAAGAACACAACGCCGGTGATATGTGGTTGGTAATGAGTGGTGACGTTGCAACTAGTATGTATATCTATTCTGGTGGCAGTTGGGCGCTTAAGAAGTGGGACGTAACAAGCTTGGCGGTTGAATATCTGTCAGCCTTATCAGCCAATTTAGGTAACGTTCAAGCAGGGAATATTAATGGTGTAAATATATCTGGAAGCACCATTAATGGTGGCACGATTACCATTGATTCAGGGATAGATAAGTTCACGATGAGTAATTCTGGCTTTGAAGCCAGTAACATAATTGATGGGAATACAACGGATATCTACGGTGGCATGATTACGCTAGCCAAAGGCAACACCGGAGCTATCACCCTAGACGTTTCAAATGGAATTAATAGCAAAGGATTATCAATTAGCGGGCATACCATAGCCTGTTCTGATAGTGGTGCCTTATACCTAGAACAAAATGGTGGTGGTGGAAGTGTAACAGATATCCATGCCGCTGATGTTTATTCCAACGGCACAAAATTGAAGTCCGCCTTATCTGCTAAGCGAGATGTATCTGAGTACTCCCCAGATGAAGCCTTATCAGCTGTCATGAACACCGATGTCAAAAAATGGAAGTACAAGGATTCCGATAACTCCGCTGATTCTCAACATATTGGACCGATTATTGATGATGTTAATGCGATTGGTAAAAAGTCTGCAAGCATTGCCAACGATATGATCAGCACGGATGAAAACGGAGATTACTTCTTAAACGAGTCCAATACCATTTCCATCTTATTGGCGGCCTTAAAGAAGTCCAACCAACGAATTGATGAACTCAGCTACCGAATTTCACAATTAGAAAGGAAGAACGTTCAATGATTACAAGCTTAGATGTCAAGCAGAACAGCGATAACACCACACACGTTACCTACACGGTCGTTTTTAGTGGTACCAATCACCAAGCCTACGGTAACTTTGATGCTACGGCTGATGAAGCTTCTACAGCCTTCTCTGGGTCAACCAAGGAAGATATGTGGGCTGGATTCAAGAAGTTGGTACTAACCCGGTTGAAAACTGAAGCCACGAATGCCCTAGGAGGCGGTGCAAGTGAGTAAAGAACTGTACTTCACTGATGGTAACAATGAAGTAAAATACCTCGATACCACAGCCAGTTTCAATCTGGCGATTACCCAAGATGGCTCAGCATTTGACTTAACTAATGCCACAGCAATTGATGTAAAGGTTGCCAACGACACCGGTTATGTATTCACTAAGTCGATTGATATGGCTACGATTAAGCAACCATTGGCTGGATTGATTACCATGCCAGTTGATGCTGAGGTTATGAATGCCCTAGTACCCGATGATTACACAATTGAAGTGTGGGTGACCTTATCCAGCCTGATTACCCCGGGTAGTCAAGAAGGCTTAACAGATGACGGTTCAACTACTAATACTACTACCCCAACGACTACGTACAATGCCATCTTCCCAAGTGATGACCCACAAGGATTCACAATTACTGAAAATGTTATGAGTGATTCTGGTGACGTTATCCCGGTTATGAGTTTGGACGAGTTTCAGCAGGAATTCGACCAGCTTAAGACTGACTTAACTAACCAAGTTTCCACATTGCAAGGTCCACAAGGAATTCAGGGTCCACAAGGTATTCAAGGACCGAAAGGTGACAAGGGTGACAAGGGTGATACTGGAGCAAAAGGTGATACTGGACCTCAAGGACCGAAGGGTGACCAAGGGATTCAAGGCCCAAAAGGGGATACCGGTCAAGGACTAGAGATTAAAGGTAAGGTTGACACTACTTCACAACTACCCATAACAGCAAGTGAAGGTGATGGTTACTTAGTTGCCGAAGAACTGTATATCTGGACGAATAACGCGTGGAAAGATTGTGGACAGATTCAGGGACCAGCCGGTAAGGATGGAAAAGATGGAGCAACCGGTCCGCAGGGCCCTCAAGGGCCAGCCGGTAAAGATGGCACGCAAGTGGACCTAAGCAATTATGCAACACAGCAACAGCTTGCAACCAAAGCTGACGATAGCAAAGTTGTCCATACTACTGATACTTCTAACTGGCAAAAACACAAATTAACTGGTGACGATGGCTCCGCTAAACTTGTGGTTGCTAGTGGGGAAGACGTAGATGCCGAACTGAAAACAATTATCGGCACCAAAGATACCGGCAAGCTCTTAGTTGACATTGACGCTAAAAATAATCCAACTGGTCATTCGCTTATTGGAGAATATTTCTGCGATTTTGACGGCTTAGTTACCGGCTACGGGATCGGTCCAGACGGGGCGATGTGGGGCTTCACTTATAACGGTACTACAACCACATGGAAATGGAGTCTAACGGCGAAGGTACCAGGAATCCCGTCACTGACGGCTGAGTACGATGTTAGCAAAAAAGGCTTCGACTACACGATCATAGCACCAAAAAGTGATGGTGGCTCTGAAATCACCGGATACAGTCTGGAGTATCAAAAGCAAGGTGGCACAGACTGGACGAAAGTCGCATTAAATCCCGACAGCCTTACTGGGACGGTTACTGATGGCATTGAAGCTGGAAGCGATTACTTGTTCCGCGTTAATGCTGAAAATGCAGTCGGGTCAAGCGACTACTTTACGGTCAGTGACCCATTGCCAACCGTAGACGGTAACATTTACGGCGTTAGTTGGAATGGCTCCTCATCTGGGGCCTTACAGCGGACCGATGCTGCGGTGGGTCTAAAAGCCGGTATCAATGGCGCTCAAAACGACTTTGATACTCGTGGCCCATGGGGATTAATGGACAAAACCGTTACCGATTCGTATGGCAACGCGTTTGTTCGCGTACCAAAATTCTATATCCGTAAAACCCAAAATAAACCATCAAGTACTTGGCAAGTTTCGTTGGTTAAGCAAGGCGATGACTGGTATCTACCAAACTGCTTCTATGATTTTGACACTAATAAAGAGCTAGACTATGTCGATGTTTCCCGATACGAAGGATCGATCGTTTCAGGCAAATTACAGTCAAAAACTGGAGCTACGCCAACAGCTAACCAAACCATTGTTGAGCTAAGAAGTTCAGCAGTTGCTAATAACACAAATGGTAAGAAGGGCTATCACTTGTGGGACGTGCATACACTAGACGCCTTGCAAGTTATGTTCACGATTGAATTCGCTACTCTCGATTCCCAGTCAATTATGAAGGGGGTTACTGATAACGTACTGTCTGGCGCAGAAGTTGCTGGCGCCGCTGACGGTGTTAAGGGATCATCCGGCAACGTTAACCATAGTAATGGCTATGGATCAATGACTTACCGCGGGATTGAAAATCTCTATGGCAACTTGGCAATGTGGACAGACGGCTTAAACATTAGTAACTTGTCTCTATACTCGTGTGATGACGCAACCAAGTATGTTTCGGATACGTTTACGTATCCGTACTACAAAGTTAACTATCCACTAATTGATTCAAATAATACAAATATTACTGGCCTTGGATTTGATAAGGAGCACCCTGGAGTAACGGCGCCAACTTCTTTCAATAGTGCTTCATACAATACTTACTATCATGACTATGGCAGTGCTGTTGGCAGTGGTAACTATGTGGTCAACACTGGTGGCGGCTGGGATTGGGACGCTGGCCGCTCCGGTCTTTGGTTCTGGCATGGCAGCGGCTCGTCGTCTTACGCGGACTCCGATGTCGGCTCTCGCCTCCTTAAGAAGGCTTTGTAAGGGGGACTGGGGGATTTCTCCCCCAGGACTTTTGGGATTGTTGATGCAGGCAGCTGGAATTGGGACGCTGGCAACTCCGGTCTTTGGTACTGGAATGGCAACAACTCGTCGACTAACGCGAACTCCGATGTCGGCTCTCGCCTCCATATTAACTGAAACATGGCAAACACAAGTAACGCATCAACGACTCCGTACCGCTTGGTAAAAATTCGCCGCTACAAAGCAGGGGCTAGTAAGTAAATTGAAAGTTCTTGAGGTTAATAAGTCATTTAAATTCAGAAGGAAGTGATTGATTGAAACGCTATGGTAATTTGATCCATGATATTGCAGATCCGGAAACCATTAAGTTAGCACTGCACCAGGCGGCCATCGGGAAACGGCACCTAAAGTCGGTGAGCCGAAGACTCAACCATGAAGAAGAAACGATTCAGCAGATCCAGTGTTTATTGCTGTCGGGTGAATTCAAGCCGGCCAAAGTCAAAACATGGACGACCCATGATCGGGACAAGGACCGTCAAATCACCACAACCCCGTTTTTCCCGGACCAAATTATTCACTGGTCGATTATGTTGGTGCTGCAACCAATCTTTTTAAAAAGTATGTATGAGTACAATCTGGCCACCGTTCCCGGCCGTGGGATGGCTCAGGGGCGCAAGGTGATCCCAAAGTGGTTACAGAACGACCCCAAACGTACCAAGTATTGTCTCAAGATGGATATTCACCACTTTTACGCTTCAATCAACACGGACATTCTGAAACTAAAACTGAAACACCGTTTTAAAGATCCGCAAGTTTTACGACTATTGGGGGCGATTATTGACTCATACTCACCGGGATTACCACTAGGGTTGTATACTTCGCAATGGCTGGCCAACTTTTATCTGGAGGATTTTGATCATCAGGTAAAAAACGACTGGCGGGTACTGTACTACGTCAGATATATGGACGACCTAGTCATGTTGAGTGGTAACAAAAAGAAGTTGCATCGAGCCCGTGACCAGATGGATGCCTATCTTAAATCCGAAGGACTAGTCATCAAGCCTAACTGGCAGCTTTTTCGAGTTGACAGTCGACCGATTGACTTTCTGGGCTATCGGTTTTACCGAGACCATGTCACTTTACGCCGTAATTTAGCTCTCCGGATTCGTCGGAAGGCCGCCAAAGTTGGGCGTAAAGACCGCCTAACGTATCATGATGCGGCCAGTATGATTAGCTACTGGGGCTGGCTAAAGCACACCAACTCATATGGCTTCTATCATAAGTATGTTAAACCCAACTGTTCGATAAAAAAAGCAAAGGAGATTGTCAAGCATGAAAACAATTTACGCAACCGCAGCAGATGATAAGCCGGACAGTTATGCCGTGTACGCCTTAGATCCAGTGCCCTACGGGGCAGACAAATATATCGGTTGGAAGATGGTCAAGATGAAGCAAACGCCGGCCCTAGATGATAATGGCAAACAAATCATAGGTTCGGACGGTAATCCACAAATGTTGTGTGTGGATGATCCAGACGCCGAAGTAACTTATGACCCGCATACTCAAGTGCTTAAACAGGTTGACACCATCAGTGACCAAAACGTTCAATACAAAAAGCTTCTAGGCCAGACCGCTCAGGCGGCCGCTAAAATTGGTGGTTCCCAAGCACAGCTAAAAGTAACGGTTGACAAAGCTAATAAGGCAATGGCAAAAATTGGTGGCCAACTGGCGCAATTACAAGTGGCTGCTAAAAGCACTGATACAGCTGCAACTAATTAGGAGGTAATCATAATGGACTTTGATACAATTTCATTTTTCTACGGACTCGGTTACTTATATCCAAATATTGAATGGTATGTCGAACATGGATTCATTAATTCCGATCAATACAAGCAGATCACTGGCAAAGCATATGTAGCACCAACAACTCAATCAACGACAACAAGCACCACTAACTAGCGTCACTCAGCCAGTTAGTCAGTGCTTTTAATTTACCCAAAATTAGGAGGAATATTATGTTCAAAGAAATTACAGATGTGTTCAACTGGCTTAATAATGTGGGAGTATTTGCCTTCTTAATGGTATTAATTCCCGCCGTGTACCAGTTGGTTAAGCCACTCTTAACTCACAAGGTACAGACGGAGAAGAACGTTCACGTTAAGCAAGGTTTAGAAGTTGGCTTAAACTTGGCTAATACCATCGTCCCAGAAATGGCAGTCATGGCTGGCTTATCCTTATCTGACCGGAAGCAGGAAGCAATCCGCTTCGTCAACGCTCAATTAACGGCCAATGGTTTCAACCTAGATGTTCAAACAATCTCAGGACTGGTTGAGAAGGCTTACCAAGCTTACAAGGTAGCCGGTGGGGATAATCATGCCCCAGTAGTTACCCCGGCACCAACGGAGGTCATTGCCCCATCAGAAGGGACTGATAGCAATGACTAAGAAAATTGTTGACCTATCATCGTACCAATCTGATTCTCTGGCCTACCTGAAACAACTCAAAGGTTGGGGCGCTGATGGGATTATGGTCAAGCTAACAGAAGGTACTGGATATCTCAGTCCCAAGGCTGGTAACCAGATTGCTAATGGATTCAAAGTATTTGATACCGTTGGGGTTTACCATTTCTTCCATGGTCGGGGAACGGCTGAAGCTCAATACTTTCTGGCTTGGGTGAAGAAAATGGGCTTAGATAAGTCCACGGTATTAGCCATTGATGTTGAAGCACCCGACTTACCCTATTCAACGACCAGCCAGGTTAACGTATTCCTTCGATACCTGATTAGTCACGGGTATAAGAATGTGATTACGTACGGTTCAGGTAGCTGGTTCAATGCTGGCCGGATTAATCGTTACCAGTTAGTTGATAAAGCAATCTGGGTAGCAGCCTATAATAATTATGGGCCAGGAGTAAACGACGCCAATGCCTGGCAAAATACCGATAATTGGAATGGGCATGGGGTGGATTGCAGCCATGATTTTGATGGTAAGCTTTCAGGTAAGGCTACCAAGGCAACGCCTAAGAAAGCCTCATACTGGGCTGATAACGGCCTGTACGAGGTGATTACCAGTGAGGTTAACGTGTATGGTAAGCCAGCCTTAGACAAGGCTAATAAGCGCCGTATTCACTTCTCCAAGGGAAGTACAATCTATGGTAAGGCTGTTAAATACGGTAAGGTGTACCGGATTAAGACGGACGTTGGTTACATCTCAGCTAACAAGGACTACGTGAAGCTGGTTAGAAAGTCGGGTGGCAAGCAATGACCTTTGATCGCTGGATCGAACTAGTCACCTTGGCTTTGGCCATAGTCGCGGGTATCTATGCAGCTTTGATGGTCATTATGAAGCCGTTTACCGAACAGCTGAAAGAGATCGCTAGAAGCATGGAGCATAGCAGCCAGCGAATTGAGCGGCTGTTTGATTCGCAAAATACGCTGCGTGAAGATTTAATTACTAGCAGAAGCGAGCATAAAGTTATCAACGAACGCTTAGACAATGTCGAAGGCGATGTACGTGAATTAAAAAATAAATAGTGCTACAAAATTGGCACAACTAAAAGGCCACTCATCTCATTACGAGGTGGGTGGCTTTTTTTGTGTGCATTCTGCTTCATTTAAACGGACAAGTATACGTCTAAAAGCTGAACGTGTTGTCTGAGAGCACGTAAGCATGGATAAAATAATAAAAAATAAATAATTTATTTTTTATTATTTATTATTAAATTCGTCTGAATTGATTGCGAACTTTAGCATAGAGTCTATGACATCAACTATCTTGGATTCTTGTCGATAGGCAATGTCTTTTACTTGCTTGTAAGTGGTTTCTCGGACTTGCACTGGACGAGTGCTTTCTTTTTTTTGCTTAAATGGGCTTTCGTTATCGCCTAGTTGTTGGTTAGCCTGCTTTGCTAACTTGCCTAAAAAGTCATTAGCCATTTTCCATTTCTCCAATCCGCTTTAATTGTTCTTTTAGTACCATATCGTACATTCCAATTGCTCGTTTATCCCAATGGTCTTCATTCTTAATTCCTTCATTTGAAAAAAGCTTAACTCGCTCTTGTTGCCAAATTCTGTTAGCAAATACAGCATCTCCAAATGAATCTACGGCGGCTTGCGTTATTTCTTTATCAACTTTGGCGTCCTTTTTAACGAGATAAAGAATAACACCGGCAACGTTAAATGATGCTTGATAATCGCTCTTTAATTGAAACATGTACTGAGCAGTTTTAAGAACGGATGTGTAAGCTTGTTTTTGAGTTTGTAATACTAATGATATATAGTCACTGGCTAAGATGGCGTTGTTAGTAAAAATTGAAAGTGTTGGTGGAACATCGATGATAATGTAATCAAATTGTTCCTTAAATTTTTTAATCAGCTCGCTTAGTATAAGCATGCGATCATGAGATTTAATCTTTTCAGCTTTACCAGGCCATAAGCTTAGTTCCCAATCAGCTGGAATTATTGAAATATTATCAGTCAGAGCAACTACTGATTTGCTTAGATCAAAATTTAGAAGCCCGTTATAAAGAGATACAGTTGGTTCGATTTCTTTGTTAAAAGTAGCTTTCATAATTTCAGTTGCGTTAGCCTGCGGATCAAGGTCAATTAGCAAAACCTTGTTTTTATTAGAGCCTAATAAATATGTGTTCATGACGCTCAATGTGGTCTTACCTACGCCACCTTTAAAGTTGAAATGTAATAACGTTTTAGCGCTCATAGCATATCCTCCTAATAAGATTAGAATAACACAAGCACGGAGTAATTTAAAATAAATAATAAGTAATTTAAAATAAATAATTTATTATTTATAATTTATTATAAAGTTGACAAGCCACAGCTTAAGGGTTACTCTTACTGCATAGAGGTTGCTAAGCAAAGAGACTATTAAAATACATACAAAAAAACACCCACCGACGGTAATCGGTGAGCGCCACAAAAGTAATTTAATTAATGATTATTATATCATGGCCGGTGCGATTTTTAAAGCCCTAGGGGACAAGCTGGGGTCTAAATCCAAGGGGACACGTTTGCC
>NZ_BOLM01000021.1 GCF_016861605.1 Levilactobacillus wangkuiensis | reverse complement strand
AAAAGTATAGGTCTCCATGGCCTATTTGTTTACCCTTAATGTCTTAAGGGGTGTTGCACTTCAATTTTAAATCGGGCTACATTAAAAATGTTAAAGATAGTGAATGCGGTGGCGACAGCTACCGCATTCTTTGTTACAATGAACATAAAGTTGAGTTTTTATGGAGGTTGGGAGAAACATGAAACGTTGGCTAAAGATTTTAGTAACATTAGGGACGTTACTGATGGCGTTTGGCTGGTATCAACAGACTGCTCAGGCCGAAAGCGTGGGCTATTCGGTAAGCGCCATTTTGCCAAAGAACCAGGACGACAAGAAGGTCACGTACTTCGCCTTGCGGGTCAAGCCTAAGCAACAGCAGAAATTGACGATTGTGATCCGCAACACGAGTAAGTCCATGAAACGATTCCAAGTTGGGGTCAATCAAGCGATTACCAACGATAATGGGGTCATCGACTACAGTAAGGCCAATCCAACCCTGGATAGCTCACTGAAGGTCGGCATCAAGGACGTCTTCAGCAAGGACAGCACCCAAAAGGTCAACGTCCCTGCTAAGAGTACCAAGAAGGTCTCTGTGTCCTACACCATGCCTGCCAAGACGATTGACGGGATGATCTTAGGGGGCGTTTACGTTAAGCAACTGACCAATGATGACAGTTCCAGTGCAAAGAAGGGTGTCACCATCAAGAACGCCTTCGCCTACGTCATTGGGGTTCGGTTACGGGAAAGCAGCGTTGACGTTGCCCCCGACATGAAGCTTAACGCGGTCAAGGCTGGTCAGATCAACTCCTACAACCAAATCCAAGCAAACTTACAAAACCCACGTCCGGGTCTGATGAGCGAGTTAAAGGTGAAGTCCAAGGTCACCAAGGCCAATGAAACCAAGACGGTGTTGAGCAACGAGAAGAGCAACATGTCCATGGCGCCTAACTCTAACTTCAACTACTCCATTCCTTGGGGCAGCACGCAGTTAAAGGCCGGCGAATACACGTTGACCCTCGATGCTTATGCTAAGGGTGGTTACCACTGGCACTTCGTCAAGAACTTTAACGTCACCCAGGCCCAAATCAACCAATTAAAGAATAAGATCAACACGCCACAACAAAAGAGCTACCTCTGGTGGTTCGTGGCCGGTGGGATTTTAATCCTGTTGCTGCTGCTGATCATCATCTACTTGTTAATGAAGAACCGCCGTCATGATGACGACGATGCTGCCACTGACAAGACGGATACTACCAAATAAATAAAAATTGCAAACGTCGTCGACCTGACAGCCTGTGCTGTTGGATTGACGGCGTTTTTGCGTCTAAAGGTAAACAGGATGTTGCTTGATCCACGCACAAAAATGTAGGTAAGTTTACTTAACTGAATAAGTCTAAATTAGTGGGGACAAGCTGCCCCTAAAACGGGTGGAACCCGCAATGTGTGGGCAGAACATCGTATAATGGGATTAGATATTGAAGTTGATAATCAATTTGACTAGCCCTTTTTAAAGGCATTGATTACCACGAAAATTCAGAAACGTCACAATTTGTTACGATGTGAAAACAGGCCTCGTAACTTGGGGATAAAGTTGGGGAAGGAGTAAGCTTATGCGACTAAAAGTTAAAATTGCCAGTGTGCTGACCTTGCTGCTGACTTGGGGGTTAGTCGCCTGGCAAACGAGCACGGTACGAGCAGATACCACGGATGCGGACTACGACAGTGCGTTGTCCACGATGCCAGAGGGCTTGAACATCGACCAGTATTTCACGCCGGGGAATTTTACCGGCGCTAACTCGGCCTCAGTGACGGCGCCCAAGAGTCCGACCGACCCAACTCAGGCGGTGCGACTGACCTATGACCACAACCAATTGGGGACGATTTGGGCAAAGGATGATTATGACATCGACTTGACCAAGAACCAAAAGGCTTCGATGTGGATGTATTTTGGAAATAACACGGCGAATAATCAAATGGGTGATGGGATGGCCTTTGTCATGCAAAATGATCCCCGGGGGACCAAAGCCACGGCGACCACCGATACCGGTGCGACGGCCCGAGGCGAAACACTCGGGACCTGGGGCTATCCTTACAACTATCTGACATCGGGCGACACGAGTAAGATTTCCGCGCTGGCCATTCAGGACAGCTGGGCGCTCGAATTTGATACGTTTATCAATAATCAAGGCATCAATGCGAACCAAGCCAACGCGACCGACTTTGATTATTACACCGCCAATGCCGGGCTAGATGCCGGCACGACCAAACAGCATATCGCTGCGGGGTATCCAGCCGTCAGTGGGACTTATGCCAAGCGGTATGCCTCAATGAATAACGGGACCACGGATGCCTACGTTACCGTCCTCAAGCACCAGGGCCTGGTCCCTAATCTCCCCACGTTGACCAATGGCTCGTGGCATCACGTGACCTTGGCCTATACGGCCCCAACTGGCAGCGCTACCCAGGGCCTCATGACCTATACGATTAATGACAAGAACCCGTTGACCGGCGCCAACCAGACGGGGCAAAGCAACTCGTATGAGGTTGATCCGGCTAAATTAACGCCCGAGGGAAAGCCCACGGCCACCTCAGCGATGTGGGGCTTTACCGGGTCCACTGGTGATAAATATGAAAATAACCTGGTCGTCTTTGAGCAAATTCCTGGGCTGGTCGATGCGACCGCTTCGGCGTCGATTACTGACGTGACGGCCGGTCAACAGCTGGCGACCGGCACAGCGATTACGGGTGGCGACCGCCTGAAGATGACATACAAACTGACTTATAATGAGGGGCGAGCCGCCTGGAAGAACATTCAGGCCGCGATGAACATTCCCGCTAACGTGACATTACGCACGGCCAATATTGCCTACGCGGATGGAACTTCGGCCACGATTCCGATTGACGGCTTAAATGGTCGGGAGTTGGATTATACGTTGGCTAAAACGTTGAATCAGGATACCAGCGATGGCAGTGGCGGACGAACCGCGACCATCACGTTGAGCGGTCAGGCCGACAACGTGAATGCGTCAGTCGACGCTAGCTCCAGTACCTTCCGGGGGAGTAACGCGATTGCCACGGCCGACTTGCCTAGCTTTAGCATCGTTCAAACGACCGGAATCATGGCGCTTGACTTGACCTCGAATGCGGCCGTCAGCATGGCACCAAGCGATTCGACGACCATTACCGGGAAGGCGACGTTGACCGGGACGATGCCGAGTGATCGGCTGTTTACCCTGCACAGTGCTATCAATGGCGGTGCGGAGACGACCAGTAAATTTACGACCAGCGGTAATAGCGGAACGTTCAGCTTGCCGGTCAAGGGGAGCGATTTGAAGAATGGGGCCAACACGGTGGACCTGTATGTCGTGGACGCCTACGGGGATTCCTCTCCAACTGTGACGGTCACCATCAACGTGGGCATCTTTGGTTTCGGCCAGGTGTCACCCAAGAGTTCGTTTAAGGAGACGGTCTTGACGGGTCAGGCGCAGACGATTCAACGCAGCAACGACTGGTCGCTGATCATTGACGATACCCGGGGCAGTGGCAGCGGTTGGACGTTGCAAGCCAGTGCCACGCCATTTACAGGGACTAATGTGCCAGGTAACCAATTGAAAGGCAATCTGGTGTACGTGGATGCTGACCATAACGCGACGACGCTCAATTCAACGGCGACCACCGTTTTGACGCATGCGGACGATGGGAGCGCAACGACGAACGTGGTCGATAGTTGGTCGAGTGACACGGGCCTGTTGTTAAAAACGCATAGCGATGCCTTGCAGGACGATTATTCGGGCACCGTGACCTGGACGCTGTCAAACGCGGTTCACTAAGACAAATACAAGATTAAGACCACCACTGTAGGCCTCCTTAGGGGGAGCAACCTAACCAGTGGTGGTTTTTATTTGGCCCGCAACTGGCGCCATGAATGACTTAATTTCGGCAAAAGATGATGTTATACTGTATTTATTAGGGTGGTTAAATATTACACAATGCTATTTTAACTGTAAAGTAAGTTTTCCTCCATTACTAAAGCTGACTATAGGTATATTGGGGGATAAATTGCTTATCTAGACGAATTTAAATTGGATTTGCGTCGGGGCTTGTTGGTTATTGTCACAGGCACCGTAATTGTGAGGGAGGATTTTGCATGCGCTTACGAGCAAAATGGCTAGTGGTTTTTGGGGTGATTATGGCTAGTTTAGGTTGGGAACTCTGGCACGGAACGATTGTCGGCGAGGCGCTGGATGCGACGCCAGGCGATGTGATTAAATCGGCACCCCAAGGCTTAAAAGTTAAGGCCGACACCTATTTCAATTTGCCAAAAAAAATTGGTCCCCAGAGTTCCATTAGCAATTCTGCGGTGTTCGAAACCAGTGCGACGGGGGATGCCGTGGCGCTGACGCAGGATGGTAGTGCCAATCAGGGTGGGGCGATTTGGACCAGTAAACCCGTTTTTGACGCGTATCAGAACCAGCAAGCTTCAATGTGGTTTTATATTGGGACTAGTGGCACTACCCCCGGTGATGGGATGGCCTTTGTGTTGAATAAGAATAGTAATACGGCTTTTTCTGGGTTGGGTGAATCTCTGGGTGTCTGGGGTGTTGACCCTAGAACGGCCAATGGGACCGTGCAAGACTTGGCAGATACGGCGATTCCTAATAGCTGGGCATTGGAATTCGATACAGGTGTGGATCAGGTAGTACCGGCTAACAACTGGATTGTGAACCAGACCACGCCGGACTCATTTGATGTGGGAAGAATGACAGAGGCAGGTGATCCGCCAACAAAGCAGTTTTTGGGATCAGGATATAGTCCCGATAGTGATAACGATAATGTCGATGAGACTATCAAAGGTGAACATATTGCTTCGGGCTACCCAGGACAACCTAGTTCCTATCTCGCCTATCAACAAACGGGAAGGTACTATACGGGCGCGACTGGAATTTTTCAAACGAAGTATAATTACGGCACCTATAACTATTATGGGTTGGTTCACCACGGCCTGGTGCGTGATCAATTTGGCGATCGGTTCATGTCAGATGCCAAGTGGCATCACCTAACCTTGAATTATCAGGCGCCGACGGATGACTCGAATACGGGAACGCTCACGTATTCTTTTAACGATCGTAACTTGACGACCGGGGCACCTCAGAAAATGGATAGCGGTACGTTTGCGAAAGAGAAAATCAATCTTAGCAGTTTAGGTGTCTCTAGGGGCGATTCGAAACTCTATTGGGGGCTTACCGGAACGACTGGGGCAACGGACACGGAAACCAGTATGGTCGCTTTCGAACAGGTCCCTGGACAGGTGGATGCGAGTGCTTCGTCTGCTTTAACAGATGAAACGACCAACTCGGCAATTACCACTACGAATCCGACGACGAGTGTGAATGGCAATGATAAAATTAAGGCCACATATACGCTTAATTATCTGGGTGGTGGCGCCAATTGGACCGGTATCAAGGGAAAGCTAGGCTTGCCAACCAACGTTAATTGGACGAGTGGAAGAATTAGTTATCCAGACGGTTCGATTACGCCACTCGCACTGACGACCCAGAGCGATAATCAACTGGCAGTAGACGTTCACGACCTCGGAAACAAAGATGCTCTTCCCAAGCAGGCGGTTATCACGCTGGAGGGGACGGCCGCCAATCAGGATGTCAAGTCACCCGGGGCGGTGTCGAGCTTCGTCGGGGATAATGCGATTGCCAAGACGGTGACACCGGAATTTGATATCAAGGCTTCCCCATTTACAGTCGCGGTGACGCCGACTACGGCAGCGAATGCCAATACGACGGGAACCGTGACCGGCAGTATCTCCTCGACTGATAAGCTGGTCAACGGGCAAGATACCACGCTTAAGGCGGTTCTGACCGCACCGGATGGCACGACCACTGACATCGCCAGCGATAACGTGAAATTAGACACGACGGCTAATACGCACAGTGGCTACGACTTTAAGGTAACGATTCCGAAAGTACCGGTGGGAACCTCGACCTTGCAGGTCAGTGCGACCGCACAAACCGCTGGCAATAGCTATCAGGGGAGTGGAACGGGTAAAATTACCGGCGGGACCATGGACTTTGGGACCACCAGTGGCGACCTGACGTTTGACACGACCCAGCTGACTGGACGGGCCATTACGGACGTTGCTCGTGATGAGACAGGTGGTCCATGGCAACTGAACGTGGACAGTTCCCTGGTTGCCGGTACCAGTTGGCAGCTAACGGCAACGACAGACGGATTGACTAGTGGCAATGTGCCAGGCAAGCAGTTGGATGGTCACCTCATCTATAAGGATCAGGACGGCGGGATAACTCAGCTGACGAGTGGCAATGCTGCTCTGATTGCCAGTGGCACGGCTAATGGTCAAGCACAGACGACCAATATCGCTGCGGATTGGTCGGCCAATACCGGAATCCTGCTGGACTTGAATAGTAGTGCCGCTGTTGGGGACTACAGTGGCACAATTAATTGGGTATTGTCTTCGGGTCCCAAATAAATGAATGACGGACAGGTGTCGATGGCTGACCTTCAGGGATGGGGGTCGGGCGTTGGCACCTTTTTTGTTCGGCGAAATTAAGATGATTTGTAACAAAATTGTGTTTTCAAATCTGGACGGCCCTACTGGGTGAAGGTTAGGGTCGTCCTTTTTTAGGTTGATTGACGGGAAGCGTCGCCCAACCACTGGGCAACCTAAACAGACTTTAAGCTAGCTTTATGGTTCGGGTTGCCTTTAATGACGGGAAACGACTATAATATTTTTTATTCAAATGCGAAATGGTTGCGGCGGGTTCTCATTTAATCGCAATTGCAACCGGTTGTCGCTAAGAACAGCCTTTAGAAAAGTTATTGAACTATACAACGTTCGCAGCGTGACGCTTAGGTTGGAGAAGCTGGCCGGGATGACTAGTACCAGCGGGCTTTTTCAGCAGTAGGAGAGGATCGAACATGAAGTTAAAAGCAATCGCATTAGGGGTATTGGCGTTTGGGACGATACTCGGCGCGCAGACAATGACTGGGCTCGCTTCAACCAAGGAAAATGTGACTGCCGCACTGAATACGGCGCCGCAGGGGATTGCCATCGATAGTTATTTTGAAAAGGGGTCAATCGCCAATAATTCAGCTAAAATTTCAGATACGGATCACGGAAAAAATCAGGCCGTTCAGCTGACGGATGCGACGAACGGCGGGGATGAGCTGGGAACGATTTGGACCAGTGATGCCGCGGCAATGGATTTAAGCGAGAACCAAACGGCGTCGATGTGGCTGTACACGGGGAATTCATTTACCTCGAGCGGTGATGGGATGGCCTTTGTCATGCAAAATGATGAACGGGGAATCGGCGCAAGTGCCCTCAATACTAGTGATGAATCAAATCCCACGCCCGCAACTGGTGAAACGTTGGGTGTCTGGGGCGATGACGTCAATGAAAAGTACAAGAGTGCTGAGGACTTAGCCGCAACCGGGATTCAGAACAGCTGGGCGTTGGAATTTGACACCTATGCCAACAAAAGTCTGCCAAGCACGGACTCGGATGACAGTGCAGCGGACCAGAAGAAAACCTGGGATAGTTATTTCACCAATTCGGCTAATTCGGCGAACCAATTTGATTTGAATGAAAATAGTATGCATATTGCTTCGGCTTACCCGGGAGATAAGTCTTCTTATGATCTGTCGGGAAAGAACATTACCGTGACCACGTACGGGGGCTTTTTGAATCTGACACCAACGAACACGACGTACAATTATCCTTATGCGGTGCTGAACCACCTGGGTGTGATCACCAATGGCTTCAACCTCCTGGGGACTGGGACCTGGAAGCATTTAACTTTGAAATGGGATGCGTCGAGTAGTCAAATGACCTACACGTTTGACGACAAGAATCCCGATACTGGGGCCGCCAAGACGGGACTGTCGCAAACGGTCACAGTGGATAAGAATAAGCTCAATCTAGGTAGCGACAATAAGATCCGTTGGGGATTTACGGGGTCAACCGGGTCCAACTTTGAAAATAACCTGGTCGTTTTTGAACAGGTGCCTGGGTTGGTCAGCGCGAGTGCGACGGCCAAGTTAACGGACAGTACGCAGAGCGACAAGGAAATCACGTCAGCCAGTGATACGGTGAATGCCGGTGACCGGATGAACCTCAAGTACAATTTGAATTACAATGGGGGCCGAGATTCCTGGCAGGACATTCAGGCAAAACTGAAGTTGCCCAGCAATATTGTTTTTAACAACGCGACGATTACTTATGCTAACGGAGACACGCAAACGGTGACGGACCTGGATACGCAGAGTAGTGCCGGACAGGCCCTCAGTGAGACCTTGAGCAAGGAACTGTCCAGTGATAACGACGGCGCCACCATTTCACTGAGTGGGAAGGCCGTGGCCGGCAATAGTAGCGAAACCACCGTGGCCGCGACGAACAACAACTTTAATGGTTCGAATGCGATTACGCAGGCGAGTCTCACGGGCTTTAAGGTTGAGAAGAACGATGACGCCACTGTTAGCATGACGCTGACGGGGGATGGCGTTGATTCAGATAACACGACGGCCAGCAAACGACTGACCAAGGCGGCAGATGTTGCGGTGACGGGGAAAATCTCCTACGTTACGGGAACCGCCGACCCGAACAGCAGTCTGACGCTCCATCCGGTCTTAAACGGTAAGGAACTTCAGACGCAGACGCTGAGTAACAGTGATGCGGCCGGGACCTTTACTTACACCATTCCAGCTAGCGCACTGGTTGCGGGTCAAGACAACGTGCTGACATTGTACGCGACGGATAGTAAGGGGCATGCGACCAATGACGTGAGTGAGACGGTAAATCTGTCGGCGGGGTCTCGGAGCTTGGTAGCCTCGCCGAAGTCCTCATTTAATAGCGATGATCCGCAGAGCATGTCCGGGTCTGAAATGACCTTGACGCCTGATAGTAATTGGGATGTGACCGTTGATGATACCGAGGGTACTGGTGACCAATGGACCTTGACGGCGAGTGCGACCCCCTTCATTTCTAAGCTACGGGGGAACCTTTCTGCGGACATGACTTACGTGACCAGCGATGGTACCAGTAGTAGCCTGATGAGTGGGGCGGTTGACGTGCTGAGTCACACGACGACTTCGGATGACGATGTGGTCAATATCACGAATGAGTGGAACGATTCGCAAGGGTTATTCCTGAATATCCATTCCGATGCGCTCGAGGGCACGTACTTCAGCACGATCACCTGGACGCTGGGTGATACCCCGACATAGGCTGATTATCTCGTGGGTTGCCGGCTCGTTAAAAATTTAATTAGTTGTCATTTAGAGGACCTTAGTTGTGGAAACTGAGGTCCTTTTTAATGTGTTGGTGGTGGAATACTATTAAACCGCGAATGGTTGTCTGCTTGATTAGACAGGTGGAAACATTTATTGCTTTCCGGTTGTGTTTCTCTCGTAAACCGAATATAATCATATTAGTTAATAGCTAGACTGTTCTAGGGGAGTCTTTAAAATATTGACTAGTGTTTTGAACCTTGATTAGTTTTAAAAGGTTGCTAAATCAGTATTTCTTAGATAGAAAAGTTAATATCTTTTCACCAGTCAAAACTATTTGTGCGATTAATGACTAGGGCGACAAAATATCGGAGCACGGCGGAAGTTTCCGCTTAAGGAGTGACTTAAATGAAGTTGAAGCGGTTGGTAACGGGGATAGTGATTGGTTTGGCGGGGGCGACCCTGGGGTGGGAGACCTCGGCACAAGCCCAAATGTCATTAAAAGACATTACGAATAAAGCGCCACAAGGCATCAAGATTGGCAGTTACTTTGACAAAGGGGATATTGCCAATAACGCGGCGACCTTGGCAGAAACACCACACGGGAAAGACCAGGCAGTCTATCTAACTAGTGGTACTAGTCAATTGGGGACTATCTGGACCAGTGACGCGGCTGAAATGAATTTAAATGAAGACGAGTCGGCGTCGATGTGGATGTTCTTTGATAACGGGAATACGTCTTATTCCGGTGATGGGATGGCTTTTGTGATGCAAAATGATGAGCGTGGCATTAAAGCCAGTGCGACGGATCCAGCTGGGATACCCGCAACGGGTGAAACGCTTGGTGTCTGGGGGGATGATGCGAACAGTTCCTTTACCGACACGAGTAAACTAGCTGCTAGTGCGATTCAGCACAGTTGGGCACTGGAATTTGATACGTTTAATAACCATGCCGCAGATAGTCAGAAGGAAGGTTTGTTGCAGAAAGGGGTCTCTTCATTTTTTGATGAAGATATTCCTAGTGCTTATCCGCACATTGCCTCAGGTTATCCTGGGAAAGCGTCAACCTATAAAATTAATAATTTAGGAACAACCGGATTGCATTACGCTACTATGAATCATACGGGGGTCCTAAATGATCGAAACAGCTTTTTGGCAAATGGCGAATGGCATCACGTGAGCTTGTTCTGGGACCACACGGCTCAGAAGATGACCTACACTTTTAATGATAAGGATGCCTCTACTGGTAATCCGACGCCGAGTGACGCCAAGAGCTACACGACCGATAAATTCGATATGAAAGAAATCGATCCGGATGGGACTGGAAAAATCCGCTGGGGCTTTACTGGATCGACTGGAGGAAGCTGGGAGAATAACCTGGTCATTTTCGAAAAGGTCCCTGGCCTGGTTGATGCCAACTCGACAGCTAAATTGACGGATACGACTAGTGGTAACGCTGTGACTAGTGGAACGACGATTAATTCTGGTGACCGCGTACGACTCGATTACAACCTAACCTATGCGAGTGGTCGGGAAGACTGGAAAAACGTGGTTGCCAATTTGAAGTTACCTCAGGATGTGAGTTTTACGTCGGGCGTGGTTACTTACGCCAACGGGCAAAAGGATACCATCGACTTGAGTGGTCTCAGTGGTCAAAGTCTGAAGACAGTTTTAAGCCAGAACTTGTCCAAGACCAACGCGACGGCAACCCTGTCCTTGAATGGCAAGGCGGCGCCGGTTGATAGCTCAGGTAAGCCAGTGGTTGCGGGAACGACCACGAGCACGGCAGTTACGACCAGTAATTTTGTCGGGGATAATGCAATGACTTCGGCGACATTAGATAGTTTTAACGTGAAGGCCGTCAATAGTGCCATGACCCTGGCGTGGACCGGCGACAGTGCCAATGGGTCTAGCAACACGATTGGCACAACGTCGGCGACCGCTGGCAAGTCGGTTACGTTGACTGGCAAGGCCTCGTACGTTACCGGGAGTGCGGATACCAACAGCAATATCAAATTGCACGGAGAACTGAACGGCGAAGAGCTACCGGTGACCACGCTGAAGAACACGGATGCTAGCGGAACCTTTAGCTACACGGTGCCCAGTTCAGCACTGACAGCCGAGAGTAACCAGCTGATTCTGTACGCGTCCGATAGTAAGGGCAATAACAGTAACGACGTGAGCTATACCATCACG
Organism: Levilactobacillus wangkuiensis; assembly: GCF_016861605.1. Lineage (GTDB taxonomy): Bacteria > Bacillota > Bacilli > Lactobacillales > Lactobacillaceae > Levilactobacillus > Levilactobacillus wangkuiensis. The sequence goes on along the minus strand of NZ_BOLM01000021.1, from coordinate 32,593 downwards.
CAGGGGTCGTTGAAATTGGCCGTGGCCCCCACGATTGCGTTTAGTGGAACGCTGACCGGGCAGCACCAACAATTGGCGGCTAATGATGATTGGGATGTCGATGTGCGTGACACCCGGGGAACCGGTAGCCATTGGACCTTACAGGCGGCGGCTTCGGCGTTTACGACTGGTTCGGATGGTGCTGGTACGGTGTTGCCGGCAAGCCTGATGTATCAGGATGGGACAACTGCCGCTAACCTAAGCGCGGGAAACCAGGTTCTGATGGATCGCACGACGACCAGCGCCAACGACCTGACCAACGTGTCGGGCGATTGGGATAGTGGTCGGGGCTTGTTGCTAGATATTGGCAGTGGTGCCGCTGAAGGCCGTTATCAGGGTACGGTGACCTGGAGCTTTGTGGACGCTGTTAAATAGAAGAACGTTGTGAGAGCCTGGGTGACTGGGCTCTTTTTTCTTGGGTTAAAAACTCTTATCCAGCTAAAAGTGAGTATCTTGAATTGTACCTTAACCTCTTATAAATATTGTTATATCAACATTTTTGCTTAACTTTGGTGGTGAATGTGCTATACTAATTTCAGATGGTACATGAGGTTATTATTACACGGGTGATAATATAATAAATGTTATAAGTCACTGATAGTGAAAATCAGTGGGCAACGTTAATGGCTGCGACCGGGGAACTACCGTAACGATTGAAATTGAGATTGACGTCTGGTGTTAACCAGCGTGATAGGGTGAGGTAGTCTTGACCGGTTATGTTGCTTGGCAGATTGATTTAAATTGGGGGGATTGACATGTTTTTGAAACACGTCTTGTTAGGGGTTATTTTGGGGCTGATGGGGATTAGTTTTGGCTGGGAGATTAAGGCTAGAGCACAAGATCATTGGACCCAGAAAGAGATTCAAAATAGTGCACCACAGGGAATTAACATCAACAGTTATTTTAAGGTTGGTGGTGTTGCAAACAATTCCGCACATTTAATCGACACCAGATATGGGAGTGATCAGGCGGTCTATTTGACTAATGGACCAGAACAATTAGGGACGATTTGGACGAAGGATGAGGCCGCCATGCGGTTGAACGAGGATCAGACGGCATCTATGTGGATGTTTTTTGATGACGGTCGTACTTTCTCTTCGGGCGATGGTATGGCTTTTGTGATGCAAAATGATCCACGTGGTGGAAGTGCTAGTGCATTGGATGAAAATCACAACCCTGCTGTCGGTGAGACATTAGGCGTTTGGGGAGACGCTACCGGGAAGGGACTGCCTGATGCCAAAACGATTGCAGGAAGGGCTATTCAGAATAGTTGGGCATTGGAATTTGATACGTATTCAAATAAGGTTTGGGAAAGTGAGTTAAAAGAAAAGCTGAAAAAAGGACAGCAGTCTTTTTTTGACGAAGGCAGTTTGGATGGTGTCTCAATGGTTGATGGAAATCTTGTTAAATCTGGTGTTGCGATTGCTCACGGAAGTCAACACATTGCTTCAGGTTACCCAGGTAAAGAAAAAACTTATCAGATTAAGCATCATCCAAATTTTAGCGAAATCCCCTATGCAACCATGAGACACGAAGGTGTTCTTTTTAATGGTCCAAACTTTTTATCTAATGGTCGTTGGCATCACGTAATATTATCTTGGAATCATGTGGAGAAGAGCATGAGTTATACATTTGATGATAAAGATGCGGAGACTGGTGAAGATACACCAGAAAATCGGAGGACCTACACGAAGGAGAACGTGGACTTAAATGAAATCGATCCGCATAATAGTGGGTTAATTCGTTGGGGATTTACGGGGTCAACTGGGGATGTCTCTGAAAGCAATTTAGTTGTCTTTGAAAAGGTCCCCGGTTTAGTAGATGTGGATGCTAAGGCGGTTCTGACAGATACCACTGATAATAATCGTGTGGTGAAGCCAGATGATAGTATAAAAGCAGGGCATCAGGTCAAGCTCGATTATGATCTGAGCTATGCTAGTGGTTGGGAACCGTGGCGAAACGTGGAAGCTAACATCGACTTACCTAAAAATCTGAGCTTTACGAATGGGGTCATTACGTATGCCAACGGTCAAACGGAAAATCTTAGTTTGAGCGATCTCAAGGGACAGGATATTAAGACTAAACTGGCTCATGACTTATATAAATCAATCAATGAAAATGGCAAAACACCCAAGGATAATCAGCATGCGACTTTGTCACTGAATGGGCAGGCCGTACTACCAGAAAAAGCACCTCAAACTGGTTCTACGCGAGAGGTGGCTTCCGTGCCGGCAACTACCAGTAAATTTATTGGTGAAAATGCGGTGACAACGGCAACTTTAAATGGCTTCAAGGTGAAATCGGTCGATGATCCAATCAGTTTGCACTGGACAGGCGACAGCGTTACCGGGAACATGGTGGTGAGTGACGGTAAAGATGTTACGCTAACTGGAAAAGTTTCTCGGTTATCTGGACTGGACGGAATTAAGTTACACGTTAATTTAGATGCGAAGATACAGATGGATGAGAAAGGAAACTTTACGCTTAAGATACCAAGTGATCAGCTGCAGGCGAAGACGACTCAGTTGAAGGTTAGCGCATCTGATGCTAATGGCATTAATAGTACCAATGTCTTGGAATATACGATTACGCAAAGGTTGTTGGAATTGTCTGCTGATCCTGACTTAACGTTTGGTCAGTGTGTTCTGACTGGTCGGTCGGAGAAAATTTACCCCAAAGAAACTTTTAACGTTAGTGTTATTGATACCGGGAAATCAAGACCAGGATGGCAATTAACTGCATCGCTGAATTCAGATACACTGATGACTGAAAATGAGGAGCGGGCATTAGACGGGAAGCTCACCTATGTTGCACCAGCCACACAACAGGGGGTGGTGGTGCCTGGCCTTGAGCAATGGAAAGACCTGTCTAGACAGTCTATTGTCATTGCCACTAGTCAGGAGACAAAGCCCGAAACCAAAACTCCAAATGAAACCCTCATCGCAGGTGATTGTAAAGGCCCCCGTGGACTCTTACTACACTTGAATTCAAGTGCTATCCCGGGCCAATACTCAGGCCAAATCACGTGGGAATTAAAGAATGCACTCTAATACACACAAATAGCCCAACCTGAATCAAGTCACGATTCAAGCCGGGCTAAGGTTTTAGTAGCTTATTTAGTCAACGCATCTAACCAGGCAGGCAAGGCTTCTGCCAGTTCCTGATAGGTCAGTTCAAATTTATGGGTGTACCAAGGGTCGTCAATGGCCTCACCCTCACGACCGGGTAGGATATCCAAGCACAACTTGATTTTGGCCTGATCTTCCACAGAAGGGGCTAACCGTTGTAGGTTATATAGGTTACTGTGATCCATGGTAATAATGGTGTCCGCCCACGCAAAGTCGGCGTCCGTGATGGGCCGTGACCGGTGTTGACTGGCATCTAGACCGTGTGCACGCATGGTTTTTAAGGCACCCGGATGGGGATGATTTCCCTCCTCTTCCGGGCTGGTAGCTACCGACTTAGCCGCAAACTTATCAGTGAGCTGACGGTCAACCAACAGCTGATTAAAGATAGCTTCGGCCATCGGGGAACGGCAAATGTTGCCAAGGCAAACAAACAGAACGTGTTGCATGGGGTAACCTCCTAATTAATGGTAAAGACGGGCGTAGTTGCTGGAGTCCGCCTTGACCGTTTGTTATGATGAGTGTACCAGAAAAAATAGGAGGCGTGCACATATGGTAGCAATTATTTTAGTCATCGTGCTGGTCTTATTGGTCGTTTGGTACATTAGTTCTTATAACGGCTTGATTCGGACCCGGACGCACGTTCAAGAATCATGGAGTCAGATTGATGTTCAGTTAAAGCGGCGGAATGATTTGATTCCCAACTTGGTTTCAACGACCAAGGGGTACGCTAACTACGAACAGTCAACGTTAAAAAAGGTGGTTGCATTGCGGAACCAACTGACTGAAGTGCCAGCTGGTGATCACCAACAAACAATGGAAGTTTCTAATCAACTTTCGACGACGCTGCGGTCATTATTTGCTTTGTCTGAAAATTACCCAGACCTGAAAGCTAATACGCAGTTTACCCAATTAATGGAAGAATTAACCAACACCGAGAACAAGATTTCCTACTCTCGGCAACTGTATAACAGTTCCGTGGCCAGTTTAACGGTGAAGATTCAATCCTTCCCAAGTAACATTGTCGCTAAGGTTCACCATTTCCAAGAGAGCGACTACCTGCAAGTTCCTGAAGAAGAAAAAACGGCGCCGAAGGTTAACTTCGATGACTTTGGCCAAGATAAGTAGGCGATAACATGTTGTATGACCAAATTGCCATGAATAAACGGCGAACGGGTTACGTCATGTTTGGCTTTGGGGTGCTGACCCTAGCGATTGGCGCGGCCTTAGGCTACCTTTTCTGGAATAGCTGGATTTCTGGCACCGTGATTGCAGCAGTCGTCGCGGTTGTGTACATGCTGATTATGATTAGTCAGTCGACTAATGTGGTCATGAGTATGAACCATGCGCGTGAAATTACGGATGTCAGTCAGGCACCGCAGCTGTGGCACATGATTGAGGACATGGCGATGGTAGCTCAGGTTCCCATGCCCCGGGTCTTCATTATTGACGATGCCAGTCCCAATGCCTTTGCTACCGGTAACGACCCGGAACACGCGGCAGTCGCGGTGACCAGCGGCATTCTCTCACGTCTCAATCGTGAGGAAATGGAAGGCGTCATTGGCCACGAGATGTCTCACGTCCGGAACTATGATATTCGCCTGCAAACTATTGCTCTGGCGCTGTCCGCCGCAATCAGCTTGCTGGTCAACTTTGCCAGCAACTGGTTCTGGTGGGGCGGGAGTCGGCGACGTGATGACCGCGATTCAGGCGGTAATGTGATTGGACTGGTGATCTCAGTCTTCCTCATTATCCTGGCCCCACTTGCGGCTAGCATTGCCCAGATGGCGTTGTCCCGTAACCGGGAGTATCTGGCTGATGCCTCTAGCGTTGAACTGACGCGGAACCCACAAGGCCTAATCAGTGCTTTAGAGAAAATTGACGATAGCGCACCGATGAAAGAGGCCGACCCGAACAGTGCCGCCCTTTACATCAGTGACCCCTTCAAACACAAGCAAAAGTTTGCGGATCTGTTCGCGACCCACCCACCAATGGCTGACCGGATTGCCCGGTTAGAAAAAATGTAAAAATAGTGAGCGGTTGTGGCCGGTTTCGTAGTACAATTAAGTGTGATTGAAACTAGGGGAAAGAGTGTGCGACCATGCGCGGAAATTTTATTTATTTGAGTCTAGAACCCGTTACGAATATGATCTATTCGTTGGGCATTTCACCAGCTGATTTTTTGAATGGGGTGCCAGCCATCCCCAACCAACTGCTCTTGCTGAACGAAGAATCGGGTAACGATGTGGAAATTAATCCGCACACCCGGTTGCAGACCGTGACGGGACAAGCGCAGATTCGGCGCTATTTGTTAGCCAAACACGAGCACCCTGTGAAGTGGTTGGACTACGCGCACGGCGATGATTTGGACTTTCTATTGCCCAGCGAAATTGCTGAGCTCCTTTACCTAGCACACATGGAGACGCACCTGCGAACGCCGTTTTACGCCAAGCTTCAAAATGAGTATGCGTATCTGACGTTGCGGGACGGTTTTTACAAGACCTACTATCGGCACCTGTCAGACTTTGACCACGTGTTGGAGGTTAGCATCAAACGCCACTTGCGGTCGATGCACAACAACCGGTGGGTCTTTGCCCGGCCATTAGCAATTTCAGATGTGCCGCACGAAATTTTACTGCAGTTGATTCAGGGCTTACTCGACGGCATGATCGTGGCCTTTGACCAGCTGGTTGAGCGCCACCGCATCTACGTGATTCCGGTACGGGCCATTACCCATCCAGAACGGCAAAATACCTGGTACTCACAGGAAGAAGTTTATGCGGATTCCCGAGAAGTGGCGAGTCTGCGTTACGATCTAGCCACGCGTGAATGGGCGTTAAGCATTCACGATAACCAAGTTTTTAGTGACGTTGGCGATTTAATTTAAGACGTGTTAAGGGGAGCTGGACCGGTGTCTGGCTCCTTTTTTGCGTCCGCAACCGGGAAGTTTTTGCAGGACTTTTAAGTTAGCCGATGGCAATCCATGGTATAATGTGACTCAGAATCTAATGCGGAACAAACCGGACGGCCACGCTGCTGTCTGGCTAGTAATTTGAAACCGGGGCGGTCGAGGGGATCGCTTCGTTAATTAGGAGTAGAAAACATGAAGATGCAGCTTGCTGAAATTGCTCATGCGGTTGGAGCAATCAATGATTTCGAACAATGGCGTAGTGTTAGTGTAACGAGCGTGGCTTTTGATAGTCGTCACCTGCAACCGGGCGGCCTCTTTATTCCATTGACCGGTGAACAAGACGGTCATCAATTTATTCAGTCGGCCATCGACCACGGTGCCGTGGCAACTCTTTGGGCCCGCGACCTCGCAACTGCGCCAGCCGATTTTCCAGTGATTCAAGTCGCTGATTCATTAAAGGCGCTGCAAGCGCTCGCGCAATATTACCTATCTAAAATTAATCCCCGGGTCGTTGCCATTACCGGGAGTAACGGGAAAACGACGACGAAGGATATGATTGCCTCTGTCCTGAGTACACAGTTCAACGTGACTAAGACCCACGCCAACTTTAACAACGAAATTGGTGTGCCCATGACCGTGCTTTCCATGGAACCCAATACAGAAATGCTGGTCGTTGAAATGGGGATGGACCGGCCAGGACAGCTCGACTTCTTGAGTAAACTAGTTTCACCTGATCTAGCGGTCATCACCATGATTGGTGAAGCCCACATTGAGTTCTTCGGGACCCGCGACAAGATTGCGGACGCCAAGCTAGAGATTACCCATGGTTTAAGTGACGACGGCATCTTCGTCTACAATGGCGACGAACCCTTACTGCAGGAACGGGCGGCCGAATTGAGTCAACGGCAATTCACCTTTGGTCAAACCGCGACGGACACCATCAACGCCACGAGTGTTGATGGGACGTCCACGGAAACCCAATTTACCACGAACCAATGGCCAGACCTGACGTTCACGATTCCCATGATTGGGACCTATAACGTTAATAATGCCTTGGCTGCGTTAACGGTGGGGAATATCTACCGGATTCGGCCCGAGAACATGCAACGGGCGTTGAAGACGGTTAGTCTGACCGAGAACCGGGCTGAATGGGTGCAGAGCACTAGCGGTGCCGCTATTCTGAGTGACGTTTACAACTCAAATCCTACGGCCGTCAAGGAAGTCTTAGCGGCCTTCTCGAAGACCCCGGTCACGGGTAAGCGGTACGTGGTGTTGGGTGACATGTTGGAACTGGGCGACCAGGCGGATGCCATGCATGCCGGTCTGGCAAGTGCCATTGATCCAGCGGCCATCAGTCATGTGTACCTGGTTGGGCCACACATGGCCGCACTGCAAAATGCACTCGCTAAGCAGGCGCCAACATTGCCAGTGTCACATTACGAAAGTGCCGACCTGGCAACGCTTTCAGCCGATTTGCAGGCGCAATTAACTGCCGATGATCAGATTTTATTAAAGGGATCTCACGGCATTCATTTGGAGCAAGTGTTGGCGGCATTACAGGATTCTACTGAAAATTAAACTGAAAAATAAGCAACTTCCACAAGTCGTGGGAGTTGCTTATTTTGTTTCAGCGTTGTATGATGGCTTAGTTGTATTTATGAAACGAACTTATCCCGTCATAGCCAATCACAGTCCGCACCACGGAAAACGGATTTTTTCCAAGAACCCTGAGGCACTATGGCGACGTACCCATTTAGGAGGAAATTATTTTTGAAGTTTAAAGAACTGGGTCTTTCCGAAGACCTACTGAAAGCAGTTACGACAGCAGGTTACGAGGAAGCGACCCCAATTCAAGCCGAGACAATCCCCATGGTTTTGGCTGGTCAAGATGTGATTGGACAAGCCCAAACCGGGACAGGGAAGACTGCGGCCTTCGCTTTACCAATCTTGGAAAAGATTGATAAGAGCAACGAAAACGTTCAAGCGTTGGTTGTTTCTCCAACACGTGAACTTGCTATCCAAACCCAAGAAGAAATTTATAAATTAGGCCGTAACGAACGGGCTAACGTCCAAGTCGTTTACGGTGGGGCTGACATTCGTCGCCAAATCAAATCCTTAAAGAACCACCCGCAAGTGGTTGTTGGGACCCCGGGTCGTTTATTAGACCACATTCGTCGTCATACGCTGAAGCTGGACCACGTGCAAATGCTGGTCTTGGATGAAGCCGATGAAATGTTAAACATGGGTTTCTTGGATGACATTGAAGACATCATCAAGCAATTGCCAGAAAAGCGTCAAACGATGCTCTTCTCCGCAACTATGCCTCCCGAAATCAAACGGGTTGGTGTCCAATTCATGCAAGACCCTAAGCACGTGAAAATTAAGGCCAAGGAATTAACGACCGACTTGATCGATCAATTCTACGTCCGTTCACGTGACTTCGAAAAGTTTGATGTTATGACACGGTTCTTCGACGTGCAATCACCAGACTTGACGATTGTCTTCACGCGGACTAAGCGCCGGGTTGATGAAATCTCAAGCGGTTTGCAAGCTCGTGGTTATAACGCTGCTGGGATTCATGGTGATTTGACGCAAAAGCGTCGGACCCAAATCATGAACGAATTCCGTCATGGTAAGTTAGATATCTTAGTCGCAACCGATGTGGCTGCCCGTGGTATCGATATCAATGACGTGACCCACGTTTATAACTACGATATTCCACAAGATCCTGATAGTTACGTTCACCGTGTCGGCCGTACCGGTCGTGCCGGGAAGCATGGGGTTTCCATGACTTTCGTAACGCCTAACGAAATGGATTACTTGCGTGAAATTGAAAAGCTGACGAAGGTGCGTATGCTGCCTTTGAAGCCACCTTCGGATGAAGAAGCCCTGGTTAGCCAACTGGGCGCTGCTAAAGAAGAAGTTGACGCTTTAGTTAGCAAGACGGATACTGAAAAGTACGCTAAGACGGCTGAAAGCCTCTTAAGCCAATACGATGCTGAAGACTTGGTTGCCGCGCTCTTAAACGACTTAACCAAGGACAGCAGTCAGGTTCCTGTTAAGATCACGCCAGAACGTCCATTGCCTAAGCGCGGTGGCAAGGGTCATGGCGGTGGCGGTTACCATCACGGTGGTGGCAATCATCGTCGTGGCGGTAACGGCGGCGGTGGCTACCGTGGCCATCGGAACAACGATTCACGTGGCGGCAGTCGTGGCGGTTCACGCGGCCATGATTCTCGCAACCACGACTCCCATGATTCACGGAGCCATGGTGACAACCGGAGTCACCGTAGCAACGGTGGCAACAGTGGTCGGCGTAACGAAGGTGGCAGCCGCGGCTTCACCATTCGTAAGAAAGACTAGTTTCATTTAAATTGATTAGAGGGGTCCTCACCAGTCGCATACTGGTGGGGATTTTTTGTATAGAGAGCGTGGAGCAGGGCGGTTAACTGGCGAGCATTAACGGCGAAAAGTGAAAGTCCCTGATCCTGGGACTTTTGCTTTTCGGTGTTAAGCGGAACCAGTTGCCCTACGTAACGCGTTTCAGAAGCTGCCAGGACTGGGATATAAGATTGGAGGAGAATGTAAAATCTGAGATAAGTTAAGTAAGCAGGGAACTAGTTGCCTGAATTTTAAACTGAAGGGGCAGCAGCAATAGGAAAGTTCGTTCACCAATCTGAAGAATTCCCCGATTTTGGTCAGACAGCCGCTAGAAAATTACTTAGATCAGACTAAATCTGAAAAAAATTTCAAAAAAATTCACCTAAAATAAAAGCCGATAAATCAACGTTCGTGCAATAAATTCACACTATAAATGTATTTTAATCAAAAACATTAGTTGCAATTTAAAATCGAACATGATATAGTTTCCTTATCGAATTGATACGACAAAACTTATGACAATAACCACGGAGGTTAATTACATGGCAAATCACTTTGACTTACACGCTGCACTGACGCTCGCCACTCAGCCCGGGCCATTCGTTACCATGACTCTACCGGTTACGGGTGTTCCGGCCACTGACCGCACCCAATTCAAGAGTTTGCTTAAACAAGGGAAGGAACGGTTGCTTGCCGTTGCACCTGACAGAACGTGGTCGGCTTACGCGGATGCATTTGATCCCTTTGACCACGGTCCGTTGACTAACGGGAGTGCGAGTGGTCTGCTGATCATGGCGGGGGCCACGGATAGTTATCATTACTGGCTCCACTCACCAGTGTCGGCAACGGTCACGGTGACTTACCAGCCCAACGTTCTGCCCATTTTACAGGCCCGGGACAAGACCAGTGACTACGACCTGCTTCTCCTGGGACAGAAGTCCTTTGAGTTAGCGCAGGTGCGGAGTGGGCGACCGGAACTGGTCAATCTGCCCGTTGATGCCCCAGCAACCATGAATCACGCACTAGGGACTGAGCAACGCGAACGGGGCCGTTGGCAACGGTCAGCGGGCGAGCACACCCATTACAGTGGGACGGGCTCCCTCGATACGGCCAAGGCCGCCGACTTGCGGAATTACTACATGATGGTTGACAGCTACGTGAGCCAACACTATTCCAATCTGGATCAGGTGCCGTTGATCTTAGTGGCGAGTGCCAGTGATCAGGGGAACTTCCGGAAAATTTCGCAAAATGCGTATCTGGATCCCGCGGTCCGATTGGTGCAAAATCCCAACTTAGCGGCGGCGAACCAGACCTTAGCGGCATTGACACTCAGCGTGACTGAGCAACGGCACGTGCAGGCCACCCAGATTCGCCACGACGCGTATCAACAAGCGCGGCAGGGTGAACAGGTCGTGTCAGACTTGGGGGCCCTCGCGACCGCCACGGTTCAGGGGCAAGTGCTCCGACTATGGCTGCGTGAGGATGCCAGTCAACCTGGGCACCTGACGGAAAAGGGTGAGGTCTTAACCACGACCGCCCTGAGCCGGCAAAATAACTTGTACAACGATTTAGCCCTCTTGGTTAGCCGTTTAGGCGGCCAAGTAGAGGTTCTTCCGGCAGATGCCATGCCGACCCGGAGCCCCGTAGCTGCGCAACTGCGGTTACGTGCGGCGGTGTTACACTAAAATACGACATAACATAGTTCATCAAGGAGAGCGGACAGAGAGACGCTTTCCTTTTTTACATACTTAAAGGTCGAAATGTTTCTGCAATTAAGTTAAGATTCGGCTTAACCGGTTAAGTTGTGGGGGTCAATGAGGGGGTGCTGTGCTAAAATATAACGTAGACATTATAGGAGAGGTGACGCCATGATTTACGGAACCGGCATTGATATTACGGACTTAGCCCGGGTCAAAGACGTGGTCGCGCGACAGCCGTTGTTTCTGAACAAAGTCTTAACGGCTGCCGAGTTGCAGGCGTATCAACGGTTGAGTGGTCAACGAGCGGTAGAATACATTGCCGGTCGGTGGTCAGCTAAGGAGTCTTACAGTAAAGCCATGGGGACCGGAATCGGGGCCGCTGTGGGGTTCCAAGACGTTGAGATTCTGGACAACGCTGCTGGGCAACCAATCGTGGTTCGTCATCCATTCGGGGGAGTCGCTCACGTGTCCATTTCACATACGGCCACGCTGGTGATGACTCAGGTCATCTTAGAAAGAGGGAACTAGTCATGGTAGTTGGGGTTCATCGGCCGACGCAGTTAGTGATTGATCGGCAGGCTTTAAGAGAAAATATTCACGCGGCGGTTTCACGGTTAGCGGACGGCTGTGTCCTGTTCATGGTCGTTAAGGCAAATGGCTACGGTCACGGAGCAGTTCAGGTGGCGCAAGCGGCTAAGGATGCGGGGGCCACGGGCTTTTGTGTGGCCATTTTAGATGAAGCGTTAGAGTTACGGGCCGCCGGGTTCAACGAGCCAATTCTGGTGTTAGGGGTCAGTGATCCCGCTGATGCGCCATTGATGGCGACGCAACGAATCTCGGCGACCGTTGCCGCACAGGATTGGCTGGTCGAAGCTAACGAGTACCTGACGTTGGCCCACCCGGCCCAACCATTGCGAGTTCACTTAGGCTTGGATACCGGGATGGGGCGGATCGGTTTCAAGACCCCAACCTCATTGCAATCAGCGGTGGCTTATCTAAATGACAACGATACCCTTGATTTTGAAGGAATATTCACGCACTTCTCGACGGCTGACAGTGCAGATGACCGTTACTTTAAGCAACAAGTCACAACCTGGAAAACACTGACGGGCGCCTTGGACCACATGCCGCGCTACGTTCATGTGTCAAATTCGGCAACCAGTCTCTGGCATGCGGAATGCAATGCCAACATGGTTCGGTTTGGGGTGGCTGGTTACGGCCTGAATCCTTCGGGAACGGCTGTTGAACTGCCGTATACCTTACACCCAGCGATGAGTTTAACCAGTGAACTGGTCCACGTAAAAAAGGTTGCGGCCGGTGAGTCTGTGGGCTATGGCGCGACCTATACGGCCAGCCAAGCCGAATGGGTCGGCACGGTGCCGATTGGGTATGCCGATGGCTACGAACGCCGGTTACAAGGCTTTCACGTGCTAATTGACGGCCAGCCTTGTGAAATTATTGGTCGGGTCTGCATGGACCAACTAATGGTGCGTTTACCCGCTGAATATCAACGCGGAACCCAAGTCACGCTAGTCGGTCGTGATGGTGACGAGACCATTAGTCTTCAGGACGTGGCGGACTATTGTGGGACGATTCATTACGAAATTGCTTGCGGTTTCACGAGTCGGTTGCCGCGGTGTTACCGTCATTAATTTACGGTGTTATTGTGTCCTGAATTGCCGATTCGTGGTAAACTAGATGAGACGAAGTGATTAACTTGAGGAGGGGCAATTCATGGCTCAGTCACAACAATTAAATCAACCACAATTACGACTCCACATTACCCGCAATGCGCGGCATGAAGCACTGATTCCACTGCATTCGGCGGCAGCACGCAAGTTAGCTTTGATTGTTGGATACCAAGCGATGGCTCTGATCAACCGGGATTTAGCCCGGGCCTTTACACCCTGTGAAGAGGAAGCCGAACGGCGGTTAACCCAGTTTCGTAGAACCGAGATCAAGAATTAAGAACTAAAATCTAATCAGATAGGGGATGGCGGCCCATGGCCCGTGTTGAAGTCAAACGCGGTGACGTTTTCTTCGCCGACCTATCACCAGTCGTTGGTTCGGAGCAAGGTGGCATGCGCCCCGTGTTAATCATCCAAAACAACGTGGGGAACCACTATAGTCCGACCGTAATCGTGGCGGCAATCACCGCTCGGATCGAGAAACCAAAGATGCCAACACACGTGGGCATCTCGGCTGAACGAACCGGAATTGAGCGGGATTCCGTCATTTTGCTTGAGCAAATTCGGACAATTGATAAACAACGGTTGAAAGACCAGGTGACCCATTTGGATGTCAAGACCATGGCGGCAGTAGATGCTGCCCTTGCAACGAGTATCGGCTTGGTGGACAAGGCGCGTAAGAAAAAAGCGAAGTAGATTTAGTACATAGCAGTCATGCACGTCAAAAAACGGTCACGCACAGTTGGTTTGTGGGTGACCGTTTTTTCGTGTAAAAAATAGACCCACCGGCAAATGCCGCGGGTCTAAAAGAGCTAGTTTTCGTGACGCAGATCTTCAATTTCAGGAACGTGGAATTCTTTGCGTTCCAGTGCTTTGACAATCCGATCAAGCTTTTCTTCGTCAACTTCAGCGGGAAGAGTGAACATGGTCCGGTGAACCAGTTCGCCTTCCTGGGCGTCCAGGCTGATGACACTGGCAATTGACGTGTACTTGGTGATGATTTTGGCCATCCCAGCCAAGTCACCACGTTCACCGGCTGAAACGACGGTGATCACGTAACTACCAATGTTCACGTTCCAGGATTGTGACAGCATGTCCATCAACCGGGTATGCGTCAAGATACCATAGAAGGCATTCTTGTCGTCTAACACCGCGATGTAAGGCAGGTCCTTGATGGAGAAGAACACGTTGAAGAAGGCCGCGTTAACGGAAATAAACTTCGTGGCATTTTTCAGCAGTGATGTCACTGGGAGCTGCATGTCGCCGCCGCGAGACTTGTGGCGATAGATATGCATTTTGTAGATGTTCCCCCGGAAAATTTGCCCCGTTTCATCTAGAATCGGCACACATCGATAGCCCGAGTCTTCCAAGACCTTTAAGGCTTGTTCCAAGGTGACGTCCTCGCGAACCGTAACTAAGCGTTCTTTCGGTTTCACTAGGGATTTAAGCAGCATAGCAGATGACCTCCTAAAATTAGAAACTTCTAATAATCTCTTCTAATAATACCATATTTCACCCGCCAACGGGTAGCAATTTTCGGGGAATTTCGTGGTAAAATAAAAGAAAGCGTGGTTAAGGAGGGTGGACTCGTGAAGAATACAGATGATCCCGATAACAAGCCAATTATCACGAAGAAGTGGCTTTACTGGACCCTAGCGGCCTTCGTGGCGATCTTGGTCTTGTTGGCTATCGGCATGATTTTCTAAACGACCAAATAAAAAGTTGCGTCACCGTTAAGGGTGAACGCAACTTTTTTAGATTTCCATTAGAAGACCAGAACGGGGGTCCCGACCTTCACGTTCGCAAAGACGGACGCAATCTTGGAAGGTGGCGTGTTCACACAGCCGTGTGAGCCGTGTGCCTTGTACCAGGTCCCACCGTACTGTGGTTGCCATGGCGAATCATGAATCCCGACACCGGTATCATCGATTGGCATCCAGTACTTAACCTTGGATGCGTAACTGGAACCGTTATCGTTTTGACCTCGTAATGTGGTGTTCCGTTGCTTACTCCAGATGACCCAAGCTCCATCAGGCGTATGGTGCGCCGTGGTTGGTAATCCGGTTACAACGTCAGTAGAAACGACGACTTTTCCATTTTTATAAACCCACATGTGCTGATTGACTTTATCAACTTCAACGTAAGACTTGCCAATGTCTGTGCCGTTATTGTGGTAGCCGCTCCCTTGAATAGCAGGGGTGCGATCCATGCCTTTACCGGCCAGAACCAGTTTGCTAAGCGCTGGCGTCTCGGTTTTCACCTTGATGCTCCAGCCATACAGACCGGCAGGAACTTTAACCGTTCCGCGCTTAGTGGACTTAAATGTCCGTGTCTTATGAATGGTACCATATTTTGTACTTAACTTAGTCAGGTAAGTCTTGATGGCAGCGTCATCCGTTGCCAACTGACCGCCCTTAAAGGTGACCCAGCTAGCTAACGTTTCGCTAGGGACCGTGATCTTGTGACCACTGAGCTTGTAGACGTAAGTTTGTTGGGTGATGGCCGTGGCCTTGGTCTTAGCCGCCTTAAATGATGCAGAAGTGGTCGTGACCTTAGGCTGAATGTAATCGCCGGCAACGTTGATTGTCGTCGATCCCTGTTCAATGGCCGTCGTGATGGACTTGGCTAACTTGTCAGTGTCCAGTTGATTACCCTTTTGTTCCTTGGTCACAGCCCAAGAACCATCTTGGTAACTGAACGTGGCGTCCTTAGCAGCCGTCCGCGTCTTGTTCGCTTTGGTCGCAATCTTAGTGGCCAAAGTTTGGACACTTTCTTGATTCTCGTCACTGGCGTTGAGCGCAATGCTATCTGCCGTGGCGGTCGTCACGTGAACGGGCCAGCTCCAAACGTTTTGTTTACTGATGAGCTGCTTGAGGGCCGACTGTGACGTGACCTTCAAGTCGACCTGGTTCGTTTTGATCGTGGTGACGGTCTTGCTGCCGTCTTTTAACGTGTACTGCTGATCCTTCAGAGCCGCTTTTAACTTGGTGGCCGCTTGGCTCGCCGTGCTCCCACCGACGTTGACGCCGGCAATCTCAGTGTCCTTGAAGAAGACCTGAGCTGAAGAATAGTGTAAGGCTTGTCCCACGTAAATGGCACCGACCGCTACAGCAGCGGTAACGATGCCAATCACGAAGGCGTTTTTCTTTTTCATAGGTGTGACCTCCTAAAATAGCCAGTGGAGGAAAAGTCGTCATGCTTAACTATCACCAATAGCATACCCCAAGCTTACTTCAAACTACCTTAAATCGCAACGTAGAAGCATTAATGTTAACGGTTACATTACTTTCATATCAGCATCTAAAAGAATTAAAAAAATTTCAGGCGTGGTTATTCCGGGCGGTTGACCATTAATTGATTAATAGACCACAGTCACAGATTGACGATTTTTAAAGGTAAGGGTGCCCTAAATAAAATTGGGTGAGTCCATTGCAACTAACTTAATTGTGTACATCTAGTCTTGAACACTAGATAAACGCCGATTTAACGGGATTCTTCTTCGTAATGAATTAAAATAGTCAGTGAGTAAATCGTCAAGGAACAATTGAGGCATTATTTTGACCTAATCATTGTACACGCATGCGCTTATGCAAAAGCCACGGCAGACCGCGTTAAGCCAATCTCAGCTTTTGCCAGCATGGGTGGCGTCAAAAAAATGGGTACAAAAAAATCGCCGCTCCGCAAGGGAACGACGATTCGAAAATTTAAGCTAAAGCTTAGCCTTCAAGAGCAGCTAAACCATCAGCAGTAACCTTCTTCAAGGTAGCAGCTGACTTAGCCATCAAGTCTTTTTCTTTGTCTGAAAGTGGGACTTCGATAACCTTTTCAATACCCTTAGCGTTGATGATTGCAGGAGTACCGATGAAGATATCGTCCAAACCATATTCACCGTTCAATGGGGCACCAACAGGCAATACGGCGTTTTCGTCACGCAGAACAGCCTTAGTGATCCGCATCAAGCAGGTAGCAACACCATAGAAGGTTGCGCCCTTACGGTTGATGATTTCGTAAGCTTTGTTACGAGTGTCGTCTTCGATCTTAGCTAAGTCGTCATCTGAGATGCCGTGTTCCTTAGCAATGGTCTTCAATGGCTTTGAACCGATAGTAGCTTCGTCGTAAGCGGCGAATTCGGAGTCACCATGTTCACCCATGATGTAAGCTTCAACGTTCCGTGGGTCAACATCCAGCTTGTTAGCCAGAGCAACGCGCAGACGAGAAGTGTCCAATGAAGTCCCGGAACCGATGATCTTTTCCTTAGGGAAACCAGAGAACTTCCAAGTAGCGTAAGTTAAAATGTCAACTGGGTTAGCAGCGATAATGAAGATTCCGTCGAAGCCGGAATCAACAACTGGCTTAACAACAGCCTTGATAATCTTAAGGTTCTTGTTAACCAAGTCCAAACGAGTTTCGCCTGGCTTTTGTGCGGCACCGGCAGTGATAACAACAACGTCTGCATCTTTGCAGTCGGAGTAGTCACCAGAGTATACGTTCTTAGGTGCGGTGAAGACTTGTGCATCTTCAAGGTCAAGAGCGTCTCCTTCAGTCCGTTCCTTAACAACGTCCACAATAGCTAATTCTTCTGCTAATCCTTGGTTTACCATTGAGTAGGCGAATGCTGAACCAACAGCACCGTCCCCAACTAAAACAACTTTTTGATGAGTCTTAGTAGTCAAATTCTTCATCTCCAAATAAGTATTTTGACATCAAGGTACGCAATAATACCCGTGAGTTAGTATACCATGTTAAAAGGATGAAAGCCATTGCGTGAGCCAAAATTTTGTGAAAAATATCATTTATCTTTTCAGTGACTGACCAATTTGTGGAAAAGCACTCGTGAATTTGGGCAAAGGAGTGGGGGAGATGACCCGTGTAAAGTACTGGTAAATCCCGGTATAGCGATATTTGTATTTAAGATGCTGGCTGATTGCTTGACTGAGCAATCCTTACGTGAATAACGCAACCAGCCACTCGACCAATGCGTTAAAGAATAGCCGGTCTGCCGCCGGTGACAGCGAAAAACTTTCACAAGCTCGTTAAACTGGCGTGGTCGTGAATCGTGAAAGCGCCTGAAAACTTTCACATGGAAAACGGGTAAAAACGGTCACACTGGAATTTCGCGCGATTTAATGAAGGAAAATAAATGTGAAAGTTTACCGAAACGGGGGCGAGACGGTTAGTGTTTCACCGGACCTAGCGGCAGTGATTGTGCCGGGGCATTTTCGGGTGAACGGGGCCGGTCACTGAGAGACTAGAGAAAGCGAGATTAACGGGGGAGTGGTCACCTATCGTGAACAAGATAATCGATCACTGGCAGTCTCGTCAGGCGTGGCGTGGTAAACCGTTGCGAAACCGGGCTGGATGCGTGAAGTTCAGGGGGGACTATGCTATACTGACAGATGGTAAGTTTGACACAAAAAGATAACCTGAGCGGCTGAACGGGGAGCAATGGCTCCCGTCCAGCTCTTTTGTCTCTAGCTCGGAATACACAGCTTTAAGGGAGAAAATTTTAAAAATGAAAATGATTGTTGGTTTAGGAAACATTGGTCCCCAGTATGATGGTACGCGGCACAACACCGGTTTCATGGTTGTCGACGCCTTTGCCAAGGAACACGGCATTGACCTGACGACGCGGAAGATGGACGCCAAGTACGGCAGCGGTATGGTTAACGGTGAAAAAGTGTTAGTCGTTAAGCCCACGACGTTCATGAATGAATCTGGCCGGGCCGTTCATCCCATCATGAACTACTTTAAGATCGACGTGGCAGACATCATCGTGGTCCACGACGACATGGATCTGCCATTGGGCCGAATTCGCTTACGGGATCACGGCTCTGCTGGGGGTCACAACGGCATCAAGAGCATCATCGCCCACGTCTCGACCGAAAAATTTGCCCGGTTACGGGTCGGTATCGCCCATCCCGAACAACACACCGTGGTTGACTATGTCTTGGGTAAATTTACCAAGGACCAACAACCCCTCTTCAACCAGGCAACGGATAAGGCTGTTGCAGCATTGGACGACTGGTTAAAGGGAACCGAATTTACTCAGTTGATGAACCTGTACAACTAGGATAGGAAGTTATCGCGTGAATTTAGAAGCATTTATGACGCAGACGACGCAGTTTAAAGACATTAAGCGGACGTTAGCGCCCGGTCAACGCCAACTGGTGACCGGACTTAACGGTTCTGCCGAGACTTTATTCATCGCCAGCCTGCTCCATGATCAACAACGATCAATCGTCTACGTGACGGATACGCTCTATCACGCGGGCCAACTCGTCGATGACCTGGCGAACCTGCTCAGGGACGACGAGTTATTTGAATTTCCAGTAGAAGAGTTATTGGCGGCGGAAGTGGCGACCAGCTCGCCCGAGTACCGGTCATCACGGATCGATGCCTTACGGGCCCTGCAGAGCGACCATCCCGTCGTGATTGTGACGGCGCTGTCCGGACTTCGACGGTTCTTACCGGCACCAGCCAACTTCGCGGCGGCTCGGTTTACCGTTAAGGTCGGCGACGACTTTGACCTGGAAGACCTGCAACAACGGTTGTTTGCTATGGGTTATGCCCACCAGAAATTGGTGGCTGGCCCCGGGGACTTCGCCGTGCGGGGGTCCATCGTGGACATTTACCCGCTGGCGGCCGATTATCCGGTTCGACTGGACTTCTTTGATACCGAGGTCGATTCGCTCCGTTACTTTGACCCGGCGACCCAACGCAGTATCGAAAATGCTGAGACGGTTGAAGTCTTGCCCGCGACCGATTTCATTTTAACGGCGGCGGAACGGACGGCGGGTGCGGCAGCCCTGACGGCGGAACTGACCAAGCAGGCTGGTAAATTGGCAGCGGATGCGGCCACGAGTCTGACGAATCAGGTCCAACCGCTGATCGATGGCCTGAAAAAAGGGTCCGTCGATCCCCAGCTAATGGAGTTTGCGGATTATTTATTCCCAGAACACAATCAATTGCTGGACTACTTACCGGCTGATGGATTGGCGTTGTTCGGGGACTATTCGCGTTTACAGGACGCCGAACGGCAATTATTAGAGGATGAAGCCAATTGGGCCACCGATAAGTTGAGCCACCACCAGATTTTTGCACAACAGATTTTTGGCGGCGAACTGCGCCCCATTGTGAAGGAAGATAAACACGCGCAGCTGATGCTGGCCCTGTTCCAGAAGGGGATGGGGAGCTTGCGGTTCCAAGCCATCACCAACATCACGACCCGCGCCATGCAACAGTTCTTTGGGCAACTCCCCGTGATGAAAACGGAAATCGACCGCTGGCAGAAGCAAAACCAGACGGTCGTGCTCCTGGTTCAAGACGAGGAACGGTTGGAAAAGATTGAACAAACGTTGGACGATTTTGAAATCAAGGTCGTCTTGACTAAGTCTGCCAACCTCCAGCCTAATCTGACCCAACTGGTGCCCGAGCGGTTGCGCACCGGGTTTGAACTGCCCGAGGCCAACCTGGTGATCATCACGGAAGCCGAAATGTTCCAGAAAATCACGAAGAAACGAGCCCGGCGGCAGACTATGGCGAACGCCGAACGGCTGAAGAGTTATACCGACTTGAAGCCCGGCGATTACGTCGTGCACGTCAACCACGGGATTGGGAAGTTCATCGGGATGCAGACGCTGACAGTCGATGGGGTCCATCAGGACTACATGACCATCGATTACCAGGACAACGCGCAGTTGTTTATTCCGGTCACCCAGTTAAATCTGATTCAAAAGTACGTTTCCTCAGAAGACAAGAAGCCTCGTATCAACAAACTGGGCGGCTCCGAGTGGGCCAAGACCAAGCGAAAAGTCGCGGCTAAAATTGAGGATATTGCGGACGAGCTGGTCGACCTCTATGCCAAGCGGGCGGCTGAAAAGGGTTTTGCCTTCCCCGTCGATGACAGTCTGCAGACGGACTTTGAAAACGATTTTCCGTATGCCGAAACGCCTGACCAACTCCGGACCATTGAAGAGGTCAAGCACGACATGGAAAAACCCCGGCCAATGGATCGCTTACTAGTCGGTGACGTGGGTTACGGGAAGACCGAAGTCGCCTTGCGGGCGGCCTTTAAGGCGGTCGAAGCGGGCAAACAAGTGGCCTTCCTGGTCCCAACAACCATTTTGGCGCAACAGCATTACGACACCATGGTCAGTCGATTCGAGGGTTATCCGATTAATGTCGAAATGTTTTCGCGGTTCCGGACGACCAAGCAGATCCACCAGTCCATCAAGGATTTGGAGAGCGGTCAGCTGGATATCGTGGTGGGCACTCACCGGTTGCTCTCACAGGACGTGAAGTTTAAGAATCTAGGCCTGGTCCTGGTCGATGAGGAACAGCGATTTGGGGTTAAGCATAAGGAACGATTGAAGGAATTAAAGGCCAACGTGGACGTCTTAACGCTGACGGCGACCCCCATCCCCCGGACGCTCCACATGTCCATGCTGGGTGTGCGGGACCTATCAGTGATCGAAACGCCACCGGCCAACCGGTTCCCGATTCAGACCTACGTGATGGAACAAAACGCGGGTGCGATTCAGGACGGGATTCGCCGGGAAATGCAACGGGGCGGCCAAGTCTTCTACCTGCACAACCGGGTGGATGACATTGAAAAGACGGTCGGTCAGGTGCAATCCCTGGTCCCAGAAGCCCGGGTTGGCTACATTCACGGGAAGATGACGGAGGCCCAGCTTGAAGGGGTCCTCTTTGACTTTCTGCGAGGGGAGTACGACGTGCTGGTCACGACGACCATCATCGAAACCGGGATTGATATTCCTAACGCCAACACGTTATTCGTCGAAAATGCGGACCGGATGGGTCTGTCACAGCTGTACCAGTTGCGGGGCCGAATTGGCCGGAGCAACCGGGTGGCTTACGCCTACTTCACGTACAAGCCAAATAAGGTCTTGACCGAGGTCAGTGAAAAGCGGCTGGAGGCCATCAAGGACTTCACCGAATTGGGTTCCGGTTTCAAGATTGCGATGCGGGACCTATCTATTCGTGGTGCCGGTAATTTGCTTGGTAAGCAACAACATGGCTTCATCAATTCCGTCGGGTATGACTTATACACGCAAATGTTAAGTGAAGCCGTTGCGAAGAAGCGTGGGCAGCAAACGCAGCCGAAGACCGATACCACGGTCGAACTGGGTGTTGAGGCTTACCTGCCCAGCGACTACATCGAAGACGAACAACAGAAGATTGAAATGTACAAACGCATTCGCCAATTGGAGAATGACGATGAGGTCAGTGAGATTCAAGCGGACCTCATCGACCGGTTCGGGGACTACCCGGACGCCGTCAGTCAACTGCTGACGATTGGTCAATTGAAACTGGCGGCGGATTTAGCCTTAGTCGATAAGATTCGCCGCGTCAACGGGGATGTTTTTGTCACGATTTCTAAGCGTGGGACCAATATTCTGGGCGGTGAGGATGTCTTCAAGGCCTTAGCAGCTACGGATCTGAAGGCGACGGTCGGCATTACCGATGACCGCCTCCACGTGAAGTTAGTCATCCAACCGAAGATGACGGTCAACGACTGGTTGCCGCAGGTGCAACAGTTCATGGCGGCCCTCAGAGACATTGTGGAAGTCACCACGAAACCAAAGGCGGACGACAAAGAACCCAAAGAACAGGCTTAAGACGTCTGACTTTGGGCAGGAGGAGGAACCATGGGCAAACGCAACGTAAATACGACCTTGCAGGGTGCCCTGATTCTCTCGGTAGCGGCGTTCATTACGAAGCTACTGAGTGCGGTCTACCGGGTTCCCTTTCAAAACATGGTCGGCAACACCGGGTTCTACGTGTATCAACAGGTTTATCCCCTGTACGGCATTGGCATGACCTTTGCCCTGAGTGGATTGCCCGTCTTTATTTCCAAACTAATTGCGGAGGCACCCGACCTGCCCAGTCAGCAGGCCGTGGCCCGGCAAGTCTATCGCTGGGTGTGGGCGCTGGCACTGGTGCTCTTCGGCGGCCTGATGGTGGGCGCGCCTGGTATTGCCCGAGCAATGGGGGATGCCCAACTAGCGCCACTGATTCGGATGGTGGCGTGGATGTTCCTATTAATGCCAGAGCTTTCGGTCGGCCGGGGCTACCACCAAGGCCAGTTTCGAATGCTCCCCACCGCGCGGTCACAGGTGGTCGAGCAACTGGTTCGAGTCGTTGTGATTCTAGTGGCCGCCGGCTGGGCAGTGACCCATGACTGGTCCGTTTACCGGATGGGCATGTGGGCGCTGAGTGGGGGCACGATTGCGGCCGTGGCAGCGTTAGTTGTGCTACCACGGTGGCGGCAACCCGAGATTCGGACTGGCTGGCGTCTGCCACACTTGGGGCGACGGCTACTGATCGAGGGGGGGACGCTCTGTCTCCTCACGGCCATGATGGTCCTGCTACAACTGGTCGATTCATTTACGGTTAAAAATGGCCTGGTGGCCGGTGGCATGGCCGATGCAGCCGCCAAAAGTCTGAAAGGGGTCTACGACCGGGCCCAACCGTTAGTCCAATTGGGCCTGGTGGTGGCGGTCGCCTTTGCCACGTCACTGTTACCGGCGCTGAGCGAGGCGCAACATCAGCAGCGGCCCAAGGCGTTTAAACGCCTGACGACGACCATGATGCGCATCGCTTTAATGATTGCAACGGCGGCGACCGCGGGGCTGATCAGTCTGATGCCGTGGATCAACCGGCTCCTCTTTGGCAACATCACGGGGAGCTGGATGCTGGGCGTTTACATGATGAGCATTATCCTGGCAACGCTGATTCAGACCTACAACAGTGTGCTACAGAGTCAGAATAGCTATCGGCTCACGGTCGTGGCGTTGGTTGCCGGCCTTGTGGTGAAGGCAGTCGCCAATCACTGGGCCGTGGTCAACTTCGGCGCGAGTGGCGCCAGTTGGCTGACGGTCATTAGCCTGGGCGTGACGTTCCTGGTGATCTGGTACGGCTCGGCCGTCACGCTGCGAACCGGTATCTGGACGCGCAACTACATTCGCACCTTGCTAGGCTGTACCATCTTGATGGTAGCTGGGGTAAAAGTTGCCGTGGTGGTCCTGGAGCATTGGTGGCCAGTCTTGGCGACGGGGCGGTTAGCAGCCGGCGTGGGTCTCTTGATCACCATTCCCATTGGGGTGGCCATCTTCTTGGGCCTGGCGCTCAGTTGGCAGTTACTCAGTGTGCGGGAATGGTTAGCGATTCCGCATGCAGAAACAGTTTTACGATTATGGCAGAAACTTAGCCAACACGGAGGAAAATAATATGCGATTAGATAAATATTTGAAAGTTTCTCGAATCATCAAGCGGCGGTCAGTGGCTAAGGAAATTGCTGACAAGGGCCGGATTGAAATCAACGGGAAGGTTGCCAAGTCTTCGACTGAAGTGGCCCCTAAGGATGAATTGGTCATTAAGTTTGGGAACAAGACGTTGACGGTTCAAGTCGATGAACTCTTGGAAACTACGAAGAAGGACGACGCCGAACGGATGTACACCATCGTGAAGGAAGAGTACGCCCAAGATTTTCGGCAAGAATAATTAGCGACCGAAAAGGTATTCGTTGTGGTGGGGTAAGTTAGGTTGCTGACCTACCAGACGTCATTGGGAAGTCGGAGATAGCGAATGTGATTATTAGGCGCTTTCTTCGGGTCAACACCGCGAATTTAAGCGACTAATGTGACGAATGTTTTACAATATGCTTAACTAGCTAGACGTCTAAATTGAAACTTGCTATACTCAAGTTAAATCATCTGGTGAACATGGAGGAGTGAGTGGCATGGCTGACGCGAAACCGACGGCAAAAATTAAACGGCTAGACAATGACTATACGCGAAAGATTCAGCATCAGCAGGCGGTGCAGCACCATACCCGTTGGCTGGGTCATCGGCGCGTGCGGCGGGCTGCTCGAATCCTAGTGGTCTTCGCAGTCTTCGCGATTATTTTAGGTGTCCAATTGATTCGGACCCACGCGAGTCTGCATCAGGTCAATCAACAGGTAGCAACGAGTGAGCGGACCTTGACCAAGACCAAGGCCAAGAACGCAGACCTCAAGCAAGAGATCAAACAGTTGAACGATAAAGACTATTTGGCCCAGTTGATTCGGTCTAAGTACTACTATTCTAAGTCGGGCGAAACGATTTATAGTTTGCCTGGCGATCACGCTAGCGATGTGACAGCTAAATAATCAATTAAAATCCGGCGGTTCGCTTTCATGAGAACTGTCGGATTTTTTGCTAGTCAGGGAAATCATTCGCGTCAGTGACTAATTAGCTTGAAAGTTAATTTAACAGGCTTTGGCTGGGGATGGCGAGTTGGTCAAAGGACTTTATTTTTTTCATGTCGACGTGTGGGATTGGGAAGAATTGTGTTATACTGAAAGCACTTATTTTAAGGAGGAACTTCTTGTTTATGGCAATCGAGGTTGGAGCTAAAGTTACCGGAAAGGTCTCCGGAATTACGAACTTTGGTGCATTTGTTGATTTAGGTGACCACAAGACCGGGCTGGTGCACATTAGTGAAATTTCTGACGGGTACGTTAAGGACATCCATGACGTCTTATCCGTTGGTGACGAAGTAACGGTTAAGGTATTGACCGTGGGCGATGACGGCAAGATTGGTTTGTCGATTCGTAAGGCCACGGATCATCCAGAGTCAGAGCGGCCACATCACAGCCACAATGACCATCATGACAGTCATCACGATAACAATAATCGTGGCGGCAACCATGAGTTCCACGGCAACGGTGGTAATCATGGCGGGGAAAGCAACGGCCATGGCCGTCGGTTTGAAAATAACGGTCCCCGGCCACATCACAGTTCAGCTAATGGCCGCTTCTCGGGTCATCACTCGGCTAAACATGAAGAAAGCTTCGACGACTTGATGTCAGGGTTCTTGAAGCAAAGTGAGGACCGTTTGGCAACGATTAAACGTAATACTGAAGGCAAACGGGGCGGTCGTGGTGGCCGGCGTAGCTAAATGTCTTTAATCAGGACCGCATTCGTGCGGCCCTTTTTCTTAACAAAGGTAACGTGAAACGGGGGCATGGCAGTGACACTGGCAACAGATTTTCAGCAGAATTTTCAAGCACAGGGATGGGCTGATTCCCAGCAACGGGGGCTAGTGGCCGTGTCGACTGGTGTCGATTCCATGGTTCTGCTGAGCCTCCTGTTAGGCTTGCCGGCGGACCAGCAGCCCGCACTGACCGTGGTTCACGTCAACCATCACTTGCGCGAACAAAGCCAAACGGAGGCAGTCTTCCTGGAACGCTGGTGTGCGGCGCATCACGTGCCGCTGGTCAAGACTGACTGGCCAGCTGACCAGCATCCGGCACACGGGATTGAAGCGGCGGCTCGGCAGTTTCGCTACCATTTTTTTGCGGAACAGATGACCCAACAGGGCGCTGCTTGGGTTGCTACGGCCCATCAAGCCGATGAGCAGGCGGAAACCCTGCTATTGAAGCTCATCCGGGGCGGTGATCTGACCCAATTGACGGGGATGGCGTCCAGCCGCCCGTTGGCTTCGGGACAGGTGATTCATCCGCTGCTGCCATTTACCAAGGCGCAGCTGGTGGCGTACGCGCGGCAACGCCAGATCCCCTGGTATGAGGACCAGACGAACCAGGAACTGGTGGCTAGTCGTAACCGGGTGCGCCACGAGATACTGCCGCAACTCAAGCGGGAGAATCCCCAGGTCGTTTCGCACTTGCTAGCGTACGCTGAGCAGTTGCAGGCGACGTTGGCGGTGGCGGAACGAGCCTTGGCGACGACACTTCAGGATATCGTGGTGGCGGCAACGCCCCTGACCGGGGATGGCGCCAAATTGTTAGCCCGGCCGGTGGCGGAGCAGCGGCTGTTACTGAGTCGATTTATTAAGCGAGTTGCACCGGCAGAATCGACCATTGAGTCGCGCATCACCCAGTGCTTACAGCTGTTAGCCAACTCCCAACGGCCGACGGGAACGGTGTCGTTTGCGGGTGGTTGGGCCTTTTATAAAGACTATGAAAGGTTTCAATTTTTACCAATAAAAAATTTACAGCAAAAATCCGTGGAACATTTTAGATTTATGGTAGACTTAAACCAATGGCGGCCAGTTGGTAACGGCTGGCAACTCGGTTGCTTCACGGCAAGCCGCCTTCAGGAACACACTCCCCATACGACCGTGGCGTTGACGGCGAATCAATTACCGTTAATGGTTCGACCGTGGCAGGCCGATGATCAGGTGCGACTCGCAACCGGTCATCATCAAGCAGTCCGGCGCGTTTTAATCAACGCAAAGGTGCCCCGCGACCAGCGACCTGCCCAGCAGGTCTTGGTCACGGCAACGGGAGATCTCCTGGCGGTGCTTGGCGTGAAGTGGTCGGTTTGGCCACCACGACCGCACACAAAAAACTATCATATTGTTTGGAAGCATGAATAGGCGAAAGGGGAACAGCATGAATAACGATATTTTGAAGGTCCTATATAGTGAAGAAGACATTGCCGCAGCCTGCAAACGGTTGGGCACCCAACTCTCCGAGGATTACAAAGACAAGACGCCCTTAATTATCTGTGTGTTAAAGGGGGCTATCTTGTTCATGACCGATGTGATTCGCGACATGGATATTTACGCGACCATTGATTTTATCGATGTTTCTAGTTACAACGGGGGCACGGCCTCTTCTGGGACCATCAAGTTACTCAAGGACCTGGATACCGACGTCTCAGGTCGTGATATTTTGTTAGTTGAAGACATTATCGATACTGGCCGGACACTGAAGTACTTGGAAGACCTGTTAAAGGACCGGAATGCCAAGTCCATCAAGGTCTGCACGCTGATGGATAAGCCTAGTGGCCGCGTGGTTGAAGCGAAGGCAGATTACGTTGGATTTAACGTTCCCAGTGAGTTCGTAGTTGGCTATGGTTTGGACTACGAAGAAAAGTACCGGAACCTTCCGTACGTGGGTGTTTTGAAGCCCTCAGTTTATTCAGATAAATAATTAGTCAATGATAGTCAATTGTGATAACATCTTATTTAGTAAAAGGGCATGAGCCCTAAATTTCGTTCCTATCTTAATGCTGGGAACTGTGAGTAAGGAGGCACGACATGAATAATCGACGAAATGGGCTGTTCCGTAATAGTCTATTTTACATTGTGATCTTCTTGTTGGTCATTGGTGTTGTTTACCTATTCAACGGTAACAACAACAGCTCACAATCCCAAGAAATCCAATCGAGTCAGTTCGTTAAAGATTTAAATGCGAATAAGATCAAGAATTTCTCCATTCAACCTTCCGGGGGAGTTTACAAGATTACCGGTGAGTATCGGAACGCGCAAAAGCGCTCAACCAATACCGGCTTCAGTCTTGGCGGTTCTCAAAGCACCGCTGTGACGGGCTTCACCACGCAAGTCTTAACGAATAACTCGACGGTTTCCGAGATTGACAAGACCGCCAAGAATCACAACGTAAAGGTCAACACCAAAGCAGAAGAGTCGAGTGGTTTCTGGATTAACTTGTTAGTCTATGCAGCACCACTGGTTATCTTCATCTTCTTCTTCTACATGATGATGGGTCAAGCCGGCCAAGGCGGCGGCAATGGCCGAGTCATGAACTTTGGTAAGAGTAAGGCCAAACCAGCCGATAGCAAAGAGAACAAGGTTCGCTTCGCTGACGTTGCTGGTGAGGAGGAGGAAAAGCAAGAACTTGTCGAAGTTGTTGAGTTCTTGAAGAATCCACGTAAGTTTGTTTCATTAGGTGCCCGGATACCATCTGGTGTCTTGCTGGAGGGTCCTCCTGGTACTGGTAAGACGTTGCTGGCGAAGGCCGTTGCTGGTGAAGCAGCGGTACCATTCTTCTCGATTTCTGGTTCAGATTTCGTGGAAATGTTCGTCGGTGTCGGGGCTAGTCGTGTGCGGGATCTCTTTGAACAGGCCAAGAAGGCTGCTCCTTCCATCATCTTCATTGATGAAATCGATGCGGTTGGTCGTCAACGGGGTGCCGGCATGGGCGGTGGCCACGATGAACGTGAACAAACGTTGAACCAATTGCTGGTTGAAATGGACGGGTTTACTGGGAGTGAAGGCGTCATCGTGATGGCTGCGACCAACCGTTCTGACGTCTTGGATCCCGCTTTACTGCGGCCAGGTCGTTTTGACCGGAAGATCTTAGTTGGTCGGCCAGACGTTAAGGGTCGTGAAGCGATTCTGAAGGTTCACGCCAAGAACAAGCCATTAGCTAACGACGTTGATTTGAAAGAAATTTCTAAGCAAACCCCTGGCTTTGTCGGGGCCGACTTGGAAAACCTCTTGAACGAAGCTGCCTTATTAGCCGCACGGCGGAATAAGACTCAGATTGACGCTTCTGATTTAGATGAAGCCGAAGACCGAGTCATCGCTGGACCAGCTAAGAAGGACCGGGTCATCAGTCCTGAAGAACGGAAGACTGTTGCTTACCATGAAGCCGGACATACCATTGTCGGGTTAGTGTTAAACGATGCGCGAGTCGTTCACAAGGTCACGATTGTCCCTCGTGGTCGTGCCGGCGGGTATGCAATTATGCTCCCACGGGAAGATCAAATGCTGATGTCCAAGAAGGATGCCATGGAACAGATTGCCGGGTTAATGGGTGGTCGGACGGCTGAAGAGTTAATCTTCCACTCCGAATCATCTGGGGCCTCCAATGACTTTGAACAGGCAACACAAATTGCCCGTTCCATGGTTACCCAGTATGGGATGAGTGACGCCTTGGGGACCGTTGCACTGGAAAGTGCTGGCGGCCAACCATTCGCTGGTGCGGGTTACCCTGGCCAACCAAGTTACTCTGAACACACCGCTAGTTTAATTGATACTGAAGTTCGCCGAATCATCGGAGAGGCCCACGAGACTGCTCGGAAGATTTTGGAAGAACATAAAGCAGAACACAAGATTATTGCGGATGCCTTGCTGAAATACGAAACGCTGGACGAAAAGCAAATCCTCAGCTTGTTTAACACTGGGAAGATGCCTGAAAAGGACGGCAATAACGAATTTCCAAGCGAAAAGGCGGCAACGTTTGAAGAATCTAAGCGCGAATTAGAACGGCGCGAAGCAGAACGGCAAGCTTCTACGGAAGCCAAGTTAGCTTCGTCCGCTGCAAGTAGTGAGTCTTCACAGGCTAACTCAGCAGCTAGTTCGGCAGCCGATGATCCAAAGGATACCGACGATTCCGAATAGTCACGTTAGGGGAGCGAGATCACGGATCTCGCTCCTTTTGCTGTCTCCAAAGATAGGAGATAGGGAATAGAGACTGCTCCCCGAAAAGGCTTCTATTTGCAAAAAATGTGGTTTCTGGTAATGTAGGGCATGATGAATTGAACGAAAGGACGTTTTAAACGTATGGCAGATTATTTAGTAAAAAGCTTAATTGATGATGGGATGTTCCGGGCCTACGTGGTGGATGCCACGGAGACGGTCGCTGAAGCCCAGCAACGACATGACACCTGGAGCGCCGCAACGGCAGCCTTAGGGCGGACCCTGATTGGGACCATGTTACTCTCAACTTCTCTATTAAAGGGTGAGGAAAGCTTAACGGTCAAGGTCAACGGTCATGGCCCAGTTGGGGCTATCGTGGCTGATGGCAATGCTAACGGAACGGTTAAGGGCTACCTGCAGTACCCTCATATCAGTTTACCGTTAAATGAAAAACATAAAATTGATGTAAAGAAGGCCGTTGGGGTCAATGGGATGCTGACGGTGACTAAGGACCAAGGACTCGGTCAACCCTATACCGGTCAAGTGCCTTTGATCTCTGGCGAGTTGGGTGAAGACTTTACCTATTACTTGGCCAAATCGGAACAGATTCCGAGTGCCGTTGGGGTCTCAGTTTTCGTTCAACCGAACAACACGGTTAAGGTTGCCGGTGGGTTCATGATTCAAACCATGCCAGGTGCTTCCGATGAAGCCATCTCCCGGTTGGAACAACGCCTAAAGGAAATGCCAATGGTTTCTGAATTACTCTTGGATGGTCAAACCCCCGAAGAGATTCTACAACTGTTGTTCAAGGATGAAAAAATCAAAATCTTGCAGAAGATGCCAGTTAGCTTTAAGTGTGATTGCTCTAAGGACCGTTTTGCCAAGTCTTTGGCATCCATCCAACCCGATGCGCTCCAAGAAATGATCGATCAAGATCACGGCGCCGAAGCCGTTTGTCATTTCTGTGGGACGAAGTATGAATACTCCGAGGATGATCTGCGGACAATTCTCGCGCAAGCTCAAGCAAAGTAGGCTGGGCCATGACGTGGAAAATCGGTGATGTAGAAATTCCTAATCGGGTCGTTGTGGCGCCCATGGCAGGGGTGACCAATGTCGCCTTTCGCCAAATTTGTAAAGAGTTCGGTGCAGGCCTGGTGGAATGCGAAATGATTTCGGGTCAGGGCATCCATTACCATAATCAGCGAACCCTCCATATGATGGCGATCGATCCCAGAGAGCATCCAATGAGCATTCAAATCTTTGGGGGCACGCAGGAGACACTGGTGCAGGCTGCCCAGTACGTCGATCAAGAGACGCCAGCCGATATTATCGACATTAATATGGGGTGCCCGGTCAATAAGGTCGTCAGTACGGATGCCGGGGCTAAATGGTTACTGGACCCGCAGAAGGTTCACGACATGGTGGCTGCAGTTGTCGCGGCCGTTAAAAAGCCCGTCACGGTAAAAATGCGCACGGGCTGGGATGATCACCATATTTTAGCGGTCGAAAATGCATTGGCTGCCGAGAGCGCCGGGGCATCAGCGGTCGCTATGCATGGACGTACCCGGAAGCAGATGTATCAGGGCCAAGCGGATTGGGATATCTTGGCCCAGGTTGCCCAGCACCTGTCGATTCCATTTATGGGAAACGGGGATGTGCGGACACCCCAGGATGCGAAACGCATGTTAGATGAAGTTGGGGCGGATGCCGTGATGATTGGTCGGGCCGTTGAAGGTAACCCGTGGTTGCTACGCCGCGTGAATCATTATTTAGCGACGGGGGAACTTTTACCGGAGCCCACGGCGGCAGAGAAAGTTGCGACGGCGGAAGAACACCTGCATAAGCTATGTGTGGCCAAGGGACCAGAAGAGGGGCCACGAGATTTTCGTAACCAAGTGGCCTATTATCTAAAGGGCATTCCGCACGCTGCACGGACCAAGGTCGCTTTGACGGATGCCACCGATGAAAACGTGATGGTCGACATCTTGGAACAGTTTTTAGCTAAGATGGCAACGCGTCGTCAGCGGACATCGGTTAAGCGGTTTGCTGAGTAGGTGAACCGACCGTCAGACTAATTTTAGAGAACTCAGATTAATTTCTGGGTTCTTTTTTGTTTTTCTTGATAAATTCCCTTGACCGAAGTGCAGATAATTGATAAGATATTACCTGTTGCTGATTTGGCAATGCTCATGCATAAATAACAGATTCTTGAATAGTTAATCAGGATTTGAAATTAGTGCTTGACGAGTTAAATCGTAACTGATAAAATAGTTAATGTTGTCAAGGCGTGCTAATCAGATTGAATTTGATTTTTCGAGTATTGAATAAATATTCAGAGAGTTGAAAAAAGATGTTGACACGATTTAGACGACATGATATACTTTAAAAGTTGTCACGGAGCGATTGCTTCTCGATGATAACTGGTAGACCTTTGAAAACTGAACATTGTTTCGACAAACCAAATATGTGTAGGGCGGTTTGATACTTGGTATCAAACCCAAACAATATTTGCGAAGTCAATTCGCTTTTATAACAAATAAAGTAACAACAATCGATGAG
>NZ_BOLM01000020.1 GCF_016861605.1 Levilactobacillus wangkuiensis | reverse complement strand
GGAAATAAGGCACGAAACCAAAGTTCGGTTTCGTGCCTTATTTTTGTTCTACAGAGGCTAGTTATGTCACAGCCTCTGGTATTCAGCGAGGATTAGTCTTCTTGAACGTCGACAAACCAAGCTGCATCAGTATCGCTACCGTTTAAAGCATCGAAATCGTTGGCCAAAGCATCGTTAACGGCCGTCACCTTACCGGAAACGGGACTAGGAATGTCAGAAACCGCCTTGTCAGCTTCAACGCTCAACAGGTTTTCACCCTTCTTAACGTCGTCGCCAACATCTGGTAACTTGGCAAACTTGATCGTGCCTAATTCGTCTTGACCCTCGGTGGTTAAACCGATCCGAGTGCCGTCGTTAACTGCTTTCGTCCAGAAGTACTTTACCATTTCACTCATGAAAATAATCTCCTTCTACTTAAACGATTCGTTACGACTAAACATGTAACTCTTATAATGATAACGCATTGACATGATTAAGCCAATACCTATGAGGTTCCCGATCAACGCGGATCCCCCTTGGCTGACGAATGGCAATGGAATACCGGTCAGTGGTAACAGCCCGATGCTCATCCCAATGTTTTCAAACACGTGGAACAGGATCATCATGATGACCCCGGTCGAGATGTAAGCGTAGAACACGTTTTTGGTATCGAACGTGACCCGAATCATTTGGTAGATCAACAGGAAGTAGAGGAAAATTAAGATACAACCGCCGATGAACCCGAAGTTTTCCCCAATCACTGAGAAAATCATATCGGATTCACGCACGGGCACGTACACGTGTGACACGTTGAAGCCCGTCCCGGTAAGGCCCCCGGAACCGATGGCCTTCATACTCTGCCACAACTGATACCCGTTATTGGAGGTATCTTGTGAGGGATGCAACCAGGTGTCGACCCGAGAGAATTGGTAGGCCTGGAAACCGACCTTTTCCAAAATCTTCCGCCCACCATCGGTTGTGACCAGCGCTAACGCGGTCCCCCCGACAACGGCAATCGCGCCAAAGGCTGGAGCAATGATTTTCCAAGTGATTCCGGAAACCAGGATGACCCCACCCACAATGGCGAAGAACACCAGCATGGTCCCAAAGTCATTTTGCAATTTCAACAGTAAGGCCACTGGCAATGTCCAGAGAATCAGCTTGCCAATCAGGACCCAGTCGGTACGCACCGTGTGAATCGGGTTGGCATTGTTGTGCTCCGTCACGACCCGTGCCAGCATCAAAATGAACGCTGGCTTCATGACTTCGGAGGGCTGGAAGGTCAGCGACCCAATCGCAAACCAACTCCGGGCACCCGTGTTGATGTAGTAAGCCCGACTGTAGAAGACCAACACCGCCAGCAGCAGGAAAATTCCCAAGCCGTATAAGAGAGGCGCTACTTTCCACAGTTGCTCCGAATCAAATTGCATGATGATAATGATGGCGACCGACCCAATCACGTACCAAGCCAATTGGGACACCACCGCAGAGGTAATACTGGTGGCGCTACTATCGTGGGTCGCCGCTACGTAGATCGAAGCGACACCGATCAACGCCAACATGAGGACACAGAAGATAATGCCCCAGTCGATACGTGATTCCGTCTCGCCCCGTTTTTCTGTCGCATTCTTTGCCACAATGATTGCTCCTTAATTCAAACTAGGTTTTGATTTCAATTATAAAGGCCGAAGTGAAATTCGACGTTTCACTCCGGCCAACTTTACCAAAATTTATTAACCGCGGTGCAGGTGGTAGTCCTTTAATAGCAACTCGACACCCTCATCGACGGATTTAACGCGGTAAACGTCCCCGTCGTTCAGTTGGGCTTCTAGCCGGTCTTCCACTGGGGTTACCGTGCCGATAGTCTCGTCGCCAATCTTCAGCACGGACATGGTGCCACCGTCTGGGAGCTTTTGCTCATCAATGGTTACCTGTACAGATTTTTCTCGTTTGCTCATGCCAACTCTCCTTTATTTGCTGAGGGATTCTGGGTGTTCCTCATCTAACTTCATGGCTTGGCGGTAGGCTTTTTCAGCCGCCACATTGCGTTTCAGCGTGAAATGGTCCGGCACCGGATCGACGCCACCCCGTACGAACGGATGACAGCGTAAAATTCGGGCAATGCCCATCAGACCGCCCTTCAGCGCGCCGTGTTTGGCCAAGGCCTGCAACATATAATTCGAACACGTCGGGTAATACCGACAGCTCGGCGGAAACAGCGGTGAAATCCACCGTTGGTAACCGCGCACGAGCCAAGTTAGAATGTGGCGCAACGCCAGGCCCCCTTTGCTTTAAGCGTAATTAGTTATTTTCTTTAGCCGTCTTGGTGTCCATGTGTTCCAGGAGCACACCAGCACCCTTGGCCACGTTATCCAGTGGGTCTTCGGAAATGATGACGGGAACCGTCAATCGTTCGGAGAAGAGCTTGTCGATGCCGTCTAACAAGGCACCCCCACCAGTCAACATGATACCGCGGTCGATGATGTCAGCAGCCAATTCTGGGGGTGTCGTTTCCAACACGGCCATGGCAGCGGACACGATTTGTTCGATTGAATCATGAATCGCGATTTCCACTTCGGCGGCGTTAATGGTCGTCGTGGTTGGCATCCCACTCACGGAGTCTCGGCCACGAACTTCCATGGTCTTTTCTTCGTTACCGGGTTCTGGATAAGCTGTCCCAATCTTGATCTTGATGGTTTCAGCGGTCCGCTCCCCAATAATCAGGTTGTGGTTATGCTTCAGGTAGTTCACGATTTCCGTGTTCATCCGGTCACCAGCGACCCGAATGGAGCGGCTAGCTACGATGTCACCCAGGGAAAGGATGGCAATATCACTGGTCCCACCACCCATGTCGATCACCATGTTACCGCTAGGCTTGAAGATATCCATGCCGGCACCCAAGGCCGCCACTTTAGGTTCTTCTTCCAAATAAACCTTGGCACCACCGGATTTTTCGGCAGCCTGAATGATGGCCTTCCGTTCAATCTCGGTAATGTTGGTTGGGGCACAGATCATGATGTTAGGCTTGGATAAGAAGCCCTTTACACTTAATTTATTGATGAAATAGGAGAGCATGGCTTCGGTAATGTCGAAATCAGAAATGACCCCATCCTTCAACGGACGAATCGCCCGGATATTACCAGGTGTCCGACCCACCATCCGGTAGGCTTCGGAGCCCACTGCTAATACCTTGTCAGTCTTCGTGTCGATTGCTACGACTGATGGTTCATTTAATACGATTCCTTTGCCGACCACGTAGATTAAAACGTTCGCCGTACCTAGGTCAATGCCAATGTCTTTCGCCATACTTATGCGTCCTCCTGAATTTTAATGCCAATTTTCAACATTTCATTATACCATAAACCGCGTGAACTCTAAACGGTTTCTCAAAATATCACGGGTGTTCCCCGTCCCCTGGCCGTTAAAAAACTGACGACCTAGCTTCAAGGATAACAAAAGGGTGGCATCACTGCCACCCCTGATAATTGCTAGTTATTCACGTGCGAGTTCTTTAAGACCACCGCGTCAGTGTCATCGACAGTGACCCGCTTGACCTCAGCACCCAACGCCGTCAACTTCTTGTGGAAGTCGTAGTAACCCCGGTCCAGGTACTTCAGGTTCGTGACCTGCGTGTACCCGTCGGCAACTAAACCGGCCAGGACTAAGGCTGCGGCCGCCCGTAAATCAGTGGCCGCCACTTCGGCGCCGTTGAAATCGGTTGGCCCGTGCATCACAACGGTCCGCCCATTCACTTGGTAATTAGCGTTCATCCGCCGTAACTCTTCCAGGTGCATAAAACGGTTTTCAAAGACCGTTTCAGTCATCGTACTCGTGCCTTCAGCGGCCAACTGCAAGATGGTCATCTGCGGTTGCATATCCGTTGGAAAGCCCGGGTAAGGCAAGGTCTTGACGTCCGTTGGTTGGAGCTTATCTGGCCCAATAACCCGAATACCAGCGGGTTCTTCAGTCACTTGCACACCCATTTCTTGTAATTTAGAAATCAAAGGCTTGTTATGTTCCACGATACCGTCTTGAATCAAGACGTTCCCGTGTGTTAACGCAGCACCCACCATGAACGTGCCGGCTTCGATGCGGTCCTGAACCACACTGTGTTCGGTCCCATGCATCTTCTTAACGCCGTCGATCCGTAACGTTTCGGTCCCGGCACCACGGACGTGCGCACCCATCTTGTTCAGGATGTTAGCAAGGTCCACGATTTCCGGTTCACGGGCAACGTTATCGATCACAGTCGTGCCTTCAGCCAAGCAGGCCGCCATCAGAATGTTCTGCGTGGCACCTACACTTGGGAAATCTAAGTAGATATGCGTTCCCTTGAGGTGGTCGGCAAAGGCTTCAACGTACCCATCGTGTTGTTCGATGCGGGCACCCAGCGCCTCCATGCCTTTCAAATGCAGATCGATTGGTCGGGTCCCAATGGCACAGCCACCAGGCAGCGCCACTTTGGCATGACCCAAGCGGGCCAACAGTGGCCCCATCACAACGATTGATGCCCGCATCTTGGAGACGTATTCAAACGGCGCCTCACTAGAAACTTGCTTCGTTGCATCAATCGTGACTTCTCGTTTGGCTTCATCAAAATCGACGCCTAAATTCAAGAAGCGTAAGACTTTATTCATCGTATAGACATCAGACAAAACCGGAACATTTGCTAAATGAGTGCGTCCATCTTCGGCCAGAATAGATGCTGCCAGGATTGGCAATACAGCATTCTTGGCCCCTTCAATGTGGACCACACCAGTTAAGCGGTTCCCACCATGAACGATAATTTTTTCCATGGGATACCTCCAGAGATTTTTATGGGTCTACCGTAACAGATAGCCCAGGTTACGAACGTTATCGATGAAGTCCAAAAAGAATGAGCTACACCCGAAGCCAATGGCAACGGACAGCATCACGATCAAGACCCGTGACTGCCGAGGATAGAACGTCATTAATCGTTCAATGTGTAACGCAGAGATTGCCCAAAATGCAATCCCAATAAAAAACAAATGACTAATGATCGTTAAGATTCCCTGTAACCCAATGAGTGACATTCCCTCAATCCCTTCTAAACATTCTCACTAACTATAGCATAAATTTTCGGACTTGTCCCCGAGATTCCTATAAAATCGGCGTTTGTAATATTACAATTTTTTTATTTGACCAATTAAACTGAACAAACTATTGGTTAAATCATCGGATAAACCGTTAAACCGCCAATTTACTTTGCCAACTGAAAACGCGTCTAGCCACGCCGTACATACCTTAAACCACTTGTGATTTGCACAACCTTTCACAACAAAATCAATCCCGAAATAACTTGGTGAAGGCCCACAGCTAAAACCGAAAAAGTGTCGACCAAAAAGCTGCCTGCAATTTTCATTGGCTAGTCGTTGAAAATTGACGCTCATGCCCAAAATAAGACCAATTAGCACAGGTATCACCCATTTTTTCTTGTGCTACCAATTTTACTTCGCGACTGAAAACGAATTTTCAGGTAAACACAGAATCCCGCCAGAAAGTCCCCGCCTTTCTCGGCTATGGCGTCTCACCCCTACTAATCATCAGGCAATCAAAGATTAATTATTCTCCACGCAGACAAAATATAAAATCATCATGGGAGGAAAATTGACAACCATCCAGCACCAGCAAATCTGAAATCACCCACTCAGTGTTAGTAAACCCAGCACACAAAAGACTAATCCAACGACCATTTTCTTTGACGGACTATGCACAATCAAACCAACATTAGGAACACTAAACAACAGTCGTAACTTTCTCTCCCACGACGACAACTAAACCATGAACTAACCGTGACGATTTTTCCTACACCATGTGAGCGACCAGAGGCGGCTCAAGGTACTCAGCTGTGTCGATGGCATTAGCCGAGGTTTCTCACTCAGCTTAGGGCATGGGACGACCTGGGGAACTTGCGCCCTTTGCGAGGTTTCCAGGCGAGATGGAAGACCGCCCCTCAGGCTGGAATCGTGCCCCACAGCAGAGCACCTTGAAGCTGCCGCCGGGAGCGCAGTCGTGCCCCACAGCAGCGGTAGCGAAGATTGCCGCCGGGAGCGCAAACCAAAGCGCAAAAAAAAAACGGCCATCGCCAAGGGCGATGGACCGTTCAAACAAGAATTTGTTTAAGAGTTTAGTGCTTAGCGACGTTGATCCGGTTAACAGCTCGACGCAATGCTACTTCAGCCCGTGCAAGGGAGTCAGCATCATGCGCGGCGTGGGCCTTTTCAATCGTTGCTTGAGCACGTTTACGAGCACTTTCAGCCCGATTGACGTCAATATCGTCTTGACGTTCCGCACTGTCTGCAACAATGGTCGCCACGTTGTCAGAGAATTCCAAGAAACCACCGTTAACGGCAATTTTATCTTCGTTTTCACCTAACTTGATCCGCGTCTCATCGACTTCCAAAGAAGCGATGAGCGGCACGTGGTTATACATAATCCCAAGTTCACCAATCGTGGTCTTCACAACTAATAAGTCGCTCTTACCTTCGTAAACTTGGCCATCAGGGGTAACGATACTAACAGATAACACTGATTGATTATCAGCCAATTAGAATCCCTCCCTAATTGTTGGCAACGGCGTCATTCATTTGCTTAGCCTTGGCCACAGCATCTTCGATAGGACCACAGTTCCGGAAAGCATCTTCTGGAAGGTCGTCGTACTTACCATCGAGGATATCCTTGAAACTCCGGATCGTGTCATCGAGCTTGACGTACTTCCCTTCCATACCCGTAAACTGTGAAGCCACGGAGAATGGTTGTGACAGGAAGAATTGAATCCGCCGAGCACGGTTAACAATCGTTTGTTCTTCATCGGATAATTCATCCATCCCTAAGATAGAGATGATATCTTGCAATTCATGGTACCGTTGCAAGACATGTTGAACTTCCGTCGCCACGTCGTAGTGCGCTTGGCCGATGATTTCAGGGGCCAAAGCAGTTGACGTTGAAGCCAATGGGTCCACGGCTGGGTAAATCCCTTGTTGGGTCAAAGACCGTTCCAAGTTGGTCGTAGCATCCAAATGGGCGAAAGTCGTGGCAGGAGCAGGGTCGGTATAGTCATCGGCAGGCACGTAAACGGCTTGGATAGAGGTGATAGACCCCTTCTTCGTCGACGTGATCCGTTCCTGTAACTGACCCATTTCAGTAGCCAACGTTGGTTGGTAACCAACGGCTGAAGGAATCCGACCCAAGAGGGCAGAAACTTCAGAACCGGCTTGCGTGAACCGGAAAATGTTATCGATGAACAACAGAACGTCTTGGCCCTTAACATCACGGAAGTATTCCGCAATCGTTAAACCAGTCAAGGCAACCCGCATCCGGGCACCAGGAGGTTCGTTCATTTGACCATAGACCATGGCCGTTTGCTTCAGAACCCCGGAGCCTTTCATTTCCCAGTACATATCGTTACCTTCACGGGTCCGTTCACCAACACCGGTGAAGACGGAAATCCCGTTATGGCCTTGGGCAATGTTATGAATTAATTCTTGAATTAAAACGGTCTTACCAACACCGGCACCACCGAACAACCCAATCTTCCCACCACGAACGTAAGGTTCGAGCAAGTCGATAACTTTGATACCCGTTTCCAGGATTTCAGTTGAAGGGTTTAATTCGTCATACTTAGGTGCATCACGGTGAATTGGCATCCGTTCTGCGTCTGGTCCAAATTCGGCACCGCCGTCAATTGGATTTCCGAGAACGTTGAACACCCGACCCAGTGTGTCGTCACCGACAGGAACAGAAATAGAAGCACCAGTGTTTTCTACTTCCAGTCCCCGACGAAGACCATCGGTACCGTCCATGGCAATGGTCCGCATAACCCCGTCACCTAATTCCAAGGCAACTTCGGTTACAAGGACACTACCATCATCTTTTTTGATGTTTAGGGCAGTGTTGATGTCAGGTAATTCATCATTCAACGGGAATTCAACGTCGACAACAGGTCCGATAACTTGAACAATTTTACCAGCACTCATTATTCGTTAATTCCTCCCGTCATTAATTATTTAAGGCTTCCTGACCACCGGTAATTTCGGTGATTTCAGTCGTGATCTGTGCTTGACGTGCACGGTTGTAGTGCAGTTGCAGCGTCGCGATTAAATCATCGGCATTATCAGTAGCAGACTGCATCGCATTGGTACTTGATGCATGTTCGGCCGTCTTTGCGTCCAAGATCGCACCATAAACCAAGCTTTCCGCGTATTGCGGTAACACAACTTGGAGCACAGCTTCATCAGAAGGCTCCGTGTCGTATTCAGCCGTTAAGGGCGATGCTTGCGTATCGTTTGCCGCATCAGTCGTCATTGTTTCCTTGTCGACTGGCAACATCTTCTCAGCCCGGAAACGAGATGAGATTCGGTTAACAAAATGGTTGTAGCACACGAAGAGTTCATCGAACACTTCGTTGTTAAACATCGTGGTTACGGTCTTCACAATTTCCCGAACTTCATTGAATTCAGGCACATCGCTGACCCCACGATATTCATAGGCCACGTTAACGCCCCGGTGCCGATAGAAATCAGCACCCGTACCGCCGACGGCTAAAATCATGTAGTCGTCTTGATTAGGCGTCCGTTCTTTAATGAACGCATTGGCATCCCGTAAGACGCTGCTATTGTAGCTTCCCACCATACCACGATCGGAGGTGATCACCAAATATGCGGTTTTCTTTACTGGACGGTTCGACTGTAGGCTACTTGAGGAATTATCCAACAGATGAGACTGCGAAAGATGCATGACGACAGCCTTAACCTTAGAAACATAGTCTTGGTAGCCGACTGCTTGTTTCTGAATCTTATTTAACTTCGCCGTCGAAACCATGTGCATCGCCGCCGTAATTTGACGGGTCGCTTTCGTGGAATTAATTCGACGTTGAACGTCATGAATTGATTCAGCCATTATTTCTCACCATCCTTCCTTCAAGTATCTTAATTAGCCGAGTCGTCGGCCTTGGCAGTTGGTTGGAAAGTCGTATCGAATTCAGCAATGGCCTTTTCCAGGGAGTCGCCTTCTGGCAAGTTCCCAGTCGTGGTAATTGTGTCTTCGAGATCTTGATGGCTGGCGTCCATGTAATCAAACAACTCGTTTTGGTAACGTAAAACGTCCTCAACTTCGAGCTTGTCCAAATGACCATGTGTCAAAGCAAACAAGATAATAACTTCCTTAGCAACAGGAACGGATTCGTGTAAGCCTTGCTTTAAGACTTCAACGGTCCGGGCCCCACGTGCTAACCGCGCTTGGGTAGCGGCATCCAAATCAGAACCGAATTGTGCGAAGGATTCCAGTTCACGGTAGGCAGATAAGTCCAACCGTAAAGTCCCGGCAACCTTCTTCATCGCTTTGATTTGAGCGTCCCCACCAACCCGGGAAACAGAAGTCCCGGCATCCATGGCTGGCCGAACACCTGAATAGAAGGAATCACTGTTCAGGAAGATTTGACCATCGGTGATGGAAATAACGTTGGTTGGAATGTAAGCAGAAACGTCACCGGCCTTGGTTTCAATGACAGGTAAGGCCGTCATTGAACCGCCACCAAGTTTATCGTTTAACTTAGCTGCCCGTTCCAATAAACGAGAGTGGGTGTAGAAAATGTCACCAGGGTAAGCTTCACGACCTGGCGCACGCCGCAGAATCAGAGAAAGTTCACGGTAAGCATCGGCTTGCTTGGTTAAATCATCATAGACGATCAACACATGCTTGCCGTTGTTCATGAACTCTTCACCCATAGCTGCACCGGCATATGGTGCCACGTACAGCATTGGGGCTGGTTCAGATGGTGCAGCGGTTACGACGATGGTGTAGTCCATGGCGCCAAATTTCTCCAGCGTAGCCACTTGTGCACGAACCGTCGAAGCCTTCTGACCAATAGCGACATAAATACAAATCATGTCTTGGCCCTTTTGGTTAATGATCGTGTCGATAGCGATGGAGGACTTCCCAGTCTTCCGGTCACCAATGATCAATTCCCGTTGGCCACGTCCAA
This sequence comes from Levilactobacillus wangkuiensis, assembly GCF_016861605.1. Taxonomy (GTDB): domain Bacteria; phylum Bacillota; class Bacilli; order Lactobacillales; family Lactobacillaceae; genus Levilactobacillus; species Levilactobacillus wangkuiensis. Next base: position 34,924 of record NZ_BOLM01000020.1, on the reverse strand, counting down.
TTGGAACTAAGGCATCAATGGCCTTGATCCCGGTTTGCAGAGGTTCGCTAACCCCTTGCCGGTCCATAACCCCTGGTGCTTTATGTTCAATTGGTCGGGTCTTATCCGTGGAAATGTCCCCTTTACCGTCAATTGGTTGACCTAATGGGTTAACAACCCGGCCAATCAGTTGATCGCCAACGGGAACTTCCATGATTCGGCCAGTCCGCTTAACCGTATCGCCTTCAGTGATTCCAGTGAAATCACCCAAGATAACAATACCAACGTCACTGGCTTCGAGGTTTTGGACCATTCCATAAACCCCGTTGTCAAACAACAGTAACTCACCTTGCAAAGCGTTGTTCAGACCGTGGGCCCGAGCGACACCATCACCAACGTAAGTAACCGTACCAGTTTCTTCAACTGAGATTTCATCCTTATAGCTTTCTAATTGTTGTTTAATTAGAGCACTGATTTCCTCAGCTTTAATGCTCATGAAAGTTTCACCTCTTTATCACCGAATTCGTTATGCTAGCAGTTGCTGCCGTAAACGATTAATTTTAGTTCGTAAGCTACCGTCAAGAACCGTATCAGCAGATTTAATCACGACGCCACCAATAACGGCGGGATCAATCTTACTGCTCAAGATCACCTTGTCAGCCCCTACGCGCTTGGCGTAGACGGATTGAATCTGTGACTTCTGATCAGCCGTTAATTCGACTGCCGTCGTCACTTCAGCATAGACCGTGTTGTGGGCCTCATCATACAGCTTTTGGAAAGCGTCGATGATATCGACTAAGTTTTCCATCCGACCATAGTCGTAAGCCATCTGAATCAGGTTCTTGATGTACGGTGAAGCCTGGTCCAACAATGGTTGAATCAAGGCTTGACGTTCAGCAACCTGCAGGCTAGCGTCTGAGAGCATCGTGCTCAACTGTGGGTTGTCCTGGAAGATACGCCGAAGTTCTTCGATCTCTGTGTAGCCTGACTCCAGTTGGTCTTTTTCGGACAACAATTCAAATAATGCTTTGGAGTAGCGCTTTGCTACCGTTGCCCTATTAAGACTCATGTTGCTTCCCCAACCCTTCGATATAAGAATCAATTAATGCCTTTTGGTCGTCACCTTTTAATTCTCGTTGAATGATCTTGGAAGCAATCTCAATAGATAAATCCGCCACATCGTTCCGGGCATTGGACAAAGCGTCTTGACGCTCTTGTTCGATATCCTTTTGGGCATTTTGCTTCATTGTTTGAACATCCGCTTGCGCAGCCGTGACAATTTGTTCGCGTTGTTGTTGACCATTGGTCTTCGCATCGTTTACAATCGTTTGCGCCTCTGAACGAGAATTTGCTAAGGCTGCTTGGCGTTGTTGTACCAAGTCAGCGGCATCGTTACGGGATTGTTCAGCTGAGTCAATATCATTACTGATCTTGTCAGCCCGATCCTGCATCATCTTCGTCACTGGACCCCAAGCAAAAATCTTAATGATCCACATCAAAAGTAAGAACGTAACAATGTAGAAAAGTGAATCTCCAAAATAAAGCGCCTGACCAATCACTAAATGTGAGAGCATCTATTGACACCTCCTTTTGCTATCAGATAATTACAATTTTTACCGGTTGTTCGTTGTGATTGTGACTACTTGTTCATAACCATCAAAGCAACAACGAAGGAAATGATAGGCATGGCTTCAACCAGCCCAACACCAATAAACATGTTCGTCCGTAATTGACCTGATAATTCTGGTTGACGAACCATACCTTCAAGCATCTTTGAAATAACGATACCGTCACCGATACCACCACCAACGGCGGCACCAAACATAGCAATACCAGCTGCAATAGCTCCCATAATCTGTGTTTCCTCCTTAAATTAGATAAAACTTATTCCTCGACTTCAAGCTTTTGAGAAATATAAACTGATGACAACGTAACGAAGACGAACGCTTGGATAGCCCCTAAGAAAGCAGAGAACCCTTGCCAAGCCATTTCAATTGGTACCGCAACCACCATCGTTGCAATACCGTGTGAAGCTGCCAGATCCCAGATTACCCCTAATAGCATTTCACCAGAGAAGATAACCCCGAAAATACGGAGACCCAACGTCAGGAAGTTCGTGAATTCCTCAAAAATACTGATAGGAAGCCAGAACACGAAAGGTTTCAGGTAGTTTGTGAAGTGTCGCTTGTATCCTAATTTCCAAACACCTGCGAATTGCGCAACCATCATGGTCATCAACGAGAACGTCAATGTCGCAATTGGGTCAGACGTTGGACTACGAACGATTGTCGCACCCCCACGCGTTGCCACTTGGATGAATAATCCCAATTCGTTAGACAGGAAGAGGAAGAAGAATAACGTGAATCCCCACAAGCCAAACTTACCGACATCGTCGGCTGGAATGGACCCCTTCAAAATTCCATTGGTAAAATCAATCAACCATTCCAAGAAGTTTTGCCCTTTGGATGGCTTCATGGCCAATTTTCTAGAACAGAAAAAAACAACTGCAACGATCAGCGCAAAAACAATAAGGCCGGATACAACGTTGGCAGTGCTAAATGTCAGCCCCAAAAATTGGAAGGTCGAAACTGGATCACCATTCACCGAATATCACCTCTTTTCCACACTATATGAACGCATTTCCTCAGCTAAATCCCTCGACAAAGCCGGGTATCTCGCAAGAAACGCGGAATAGTGAACGAAGCGAGCGCTCCATTCAAATACACTGGAAATGATACCACCAATTCAGATAAAAGACAAAACAATTTTTCATACTCTGAACATTCATGTGAAATGAGCTGGAGTTCAGACTATAAAAGGATTGATATCGGTTTCACCGTGTAGTTGCGTGCGCACTCGCCAAGATAAAAAAATTTCTGGTTAGACCATTTTTCGCCCACAACTATTTACCAATCAGTCGCTTCAGCGGACCGACTGGATCTAGTCGTTAAATGACTCACCAAATAAACAATTTTATCACCGTTCTACTATATATGAAGGCTCAACTTGTCGCTGAGCCTTCACAAACTGATGGACATCGTGTTCAGAGCAGTTGTGGGGCTTAACTGACGCTTTTAACCAGTTTCTTCCATAATGGTAGGTGTTACGGGTGAAATCGCTTAGTGACGTTCTAAGGGCTATTGGCGTGTGGGCTGTTGACGCTTATTTTAGACTGCTTATTTTCTGAGATGGACCCGTCTTGCTGTAGCCAGTGAAACGTGGCCTACATGCTGGGGACTTACCCTAGCTAAAAAATAGTTCAAGATAGTTCACTTACGACTGCTTTAGAGCGTTAATCTAGTTCTCCACGCTTACTATCCTCGACCCTGGCCTCTTCCGAAACGTGCTACACGAGCCAGACGCCTGCGCTTAACCCAGCTAAGAAAATAACCCAAGCCCAGGGTTATTCTCTTAGCTACGTTAATGCTCAGCGTCTAAGCGGCTCGTTCCGCACTCTTTTCAAACAAATAAGAGACTCAGCCCAAAAGGCCGAATCTCTTTGACGTTTACTTCGTTCCAAACAGGCGGTCACCGGCATCGCCGAGACCTGGGACAATATAGCCATCTTCGTTCAGGTGATCATCCAACGCTGCAGCATAGATATCAACGTCTGGGTGAGCTTCACGTAAGGCTTTGACCCCTTCTGGTGCGGAAACTAAGCACACGAACTTCATGTTCTTAGGATCGGCGCCACGCTTTTCCAATGCTTCAATTGCCATCATGGCTGAGCCACCAGTTGCTAACATCGGATCAACGATGAAGATTTGCCGTTGATTGATGTCAGAAGGCATCTTGAAGAAGTATTCATGAGGCTGCAGGGTGTCTTCGTCACGGTACATCCCGATGTGACCAACCTTAGCAGCTGGAATCAATTCCAAAATTCCATCAACCATACCGATACCGGCACGTAAGATTGGAACAATGGCAACTTTCTTTCCTGAAAGTTCCTTGGCAGTCATCTTGCCCATTGGTGTCTCGATTTCTTTATCCTTCAATGGCATGTCGCGTGACACTTCGTACGCCATTAAGGTCGAGATCTCGTTGACAACCTCCCGAAAGCTGCGGGTACCGCAGTCCTTGTTCCGGATAATTGTCAGTTTGTGTTGAATCAACGGGTGGTCAAGTACTTGAAACTTTCCCATGAATGAGCGCTCCTTTATGATTTCTTACAATTGTACCATGGATTTCCGCTACCAAAACGCCTAATTTGTAATGAAAACGTTTTTATTGCAATTTTTTTAGTCTAAAACTGATAACGGGTGGGCACTGGTCAATGCGTGAACTTTTTCGCGCACATCCTGCAGGCTGGCTTCATCGTCTGGATGTAAAACCGTCTGGACAATCAAACGGGCCACCTCGCGGCATTCGTCGGCGTTAAACCCACGGGTCGTCACGGCTGGCGTCCCTAACCGAATGCCAGAAGTCTTGAACGGACTGAGTTTTTCGTTAGGAATGGCTTCCTTGTTGGTGGTGATCATGACACTATCCAACAATTCTTGGGCCTGCTTCCCATTCAGCGTGGTTGCTGAGAGGTCCAGGGTCATCAAATGGTTGTCCGTCCCCCCAGAAACAACGCGCACGGTTGGAGCCTTGCTGAACTCATCGGCCATGGCATGGGCATTTTCGATGATTTGCTTGCCGTAATCGGTAAAGTCTGGTTGGAGGTCTTCAAAGAACGCCGCGGCCTTCCCGGCAATCACGTGTTCCAGTGGACCACCCTGAGTTCCAGGGAAAACGGCGGAATTGATGCGCTTGGCATTTTCGGCTTGAGACAAGATCAGTCCCCCACGAGGGCCACGTAAGGTCTTGTGCGTCGTGGTCGTCACCACATCGGCAATCCCCACGGGACTTGGGTGCAGGCCAGCGGCGACTAACCCGGCAATGTGGGCCATATCAACTATCAGGTAAGCGCCGACTTCATCCGCAATTTCACGGAAGGCGTTCCAGTCAATGATGCGGGAATAAGCTGAGGCCCCGGCCACAATCATCTGTGGCTTGACCTCCTTGGCTAGGTCACGAATCATATCGTAGTCCAGGAGTTCGGTCTCTGGATTGAGGGCATAACTATAGGCGTTGTAAATCTTTCCAGAGAAGTTGACCTTGGCGCCGTGCGTCAAGTGGCCCCCGGCATCCAGGCCCATCCCCAGAATGGTGTCGCCAGGCTTTAGGAAGGCCGCATAGACGGCTTGGTTGGCCTGGGAACCAGAATGTGGCTGCACGTTAGCGTATTCGGCATTAAACAACTTCTTCGCACGGTCAATGGCTAATTGTTCGACAACATCGATGTACTGCGTGCCACCGTAGTAACGCTTGCCCGGATAACCTTCGGCGTACTTGTTGGTCAACACGGAACCTTGCGCCGTCCGGACGGCCTCACTCACGATGTTTTCGGAAGCAATCAACTCAATGGTATCTTCTTGACGTTCTTCTTCCTTCGCAATGGCGCCCCATAATTCTGGATCTTTTTCTTTAAAATTCAATGGCGTTCCCTCCTGAACTGTGATTATTTTTATTCTACCAAACTTTGACCGCCAGCGGGACTACTTCGCACTATTTATTATTTTATAACGCGTCGTTCTGCCCACTGGCAAGCGTGACCTGACTAACGACCTCATTTGCCCGCAACGCCCCACTCATCAGCGTAAGCTCTCCCCGCTCAGGAAACAACTACGCGCTCCTGGTTTTGATAGCCGCCCAACTAACTTAGAAAAGTGCACAAAAAAGGCTCGAAACGTTTACCGCGTCTCGAGCCAAGCTATTAATCAAAATTTATTTTTCAAAGTGTTGTTGCCCGGCCGACTTGTTCAACCGGTTCATGTAGGCCGCACCCAATCCTTCGGCCGCGAAGCCTTGGGCCAAGATGCCGGTCACGGGTGATTCCAAATCGTAGTGCCGCAGTCCCGCAAACAAGCGGTGGCTGGCACTGGCCATGTCGGCGCCCAACGAAAAGGCCTCGGTGTTGGCTGGTAACGTTTCGTTGGCCAACGTGTGGTCAAGGGCCATAACGCCAATCGTCCCTGTCTGTTGTGCGGCCCAGGCCAAAGCAGCTGGCCAATCGGCTTCGTCATCCACGATGGTGACCTGTGCGTTTGGCGCGTAATGCTTGTACTTCATCCCTGGGGCCTTGGGAATCTCACCCTTGCCGACCTTGTGATGGTTGGATTGCACCGTCCCGATGACGGCTTCCAACTGTTCCTCGGTCACACCACCCGGCCGCAAAATGGTTGGAATGTCCGTAGACATGTCCAGCACGGTCGATTCAACCCCGACCTTGGTTGGGCCGTCGTCGAGGATGCCGGCAATCTTACCATTCAAGTCGTGGTAGACGTGCTTGGCTAAGGTTGGACTGGGCTTGCCTGACGTGTTGGCAGAGGGTCCCACCAACGGCACGCCGGCGGACTTGATCAGGTCTAGCGTGACCTGGTTCGCAGGATTCCGAAAGGCGGCCGTATTCAAGCCACCCGTAACGGCCTTGGACAAGGCCCCGGGTTGGAGCTTAAAGATCAACGTCAGTGGACCGGGCCAAAAGGCTTTGATCAAGGCCTCAGCCTTATCTGACAGTGGTTCGGCGTATTTTTTGACCGTGTCTTCACCGGTCACGTGCACGATCAGGGGGTTGTCACTCGGACGTCCCTTGGCGATGTAAACCTGCTTAACCGCTGCCTCATTGGTGGCATCGGCTCCTAGACCATAGACGGTTTCCGTGGGGAAGGCCACTAGTTGTCCTGCCCGAATTGCGGCCGCGGCCTCATCAATTTCGTTTGGTTGAAAAATCTTTGTTTCCATACTGATTTCTACGCTCCCATCCTAAATTCACAATTGCACGCGCACCATCCGGTCATGACCGTTGATATCCGCCTTAATGGTTACCGTGGCTTGCGGGTAGGCCGCCGTGAAGATTGCCTTGACGGCCGGTCCCTGTTGATAGCCAATCTCTGCGAACAACTGGCCGTGAGGCACCAAAAAGTCCCCGATACTAGCCGCAAATCGCCGGTAAAAGGCCAAGCCGTGGTCCGCCGCAAATAACGCCCCTTGGGGTTCAAAGCGTTTCACGGACTCATCCATTTCTGGTAATTCCGTGTGGTCGATGTAGGGCGGGTTTGACACGATGACGTCAAACCGTTGCCCACTGACCGGCGCTAACAGGTCGCCCACCGCAAACGTTACGGGGGTGGCCAGCGCCTGCGCATTGGCCCGGGCAACTTCGACCGCCGCGGCGGAAATGTCCGTCGCCGTCACGGTCCAGTCGGGCTGCTCGGCCTTTAGTGACACTGCAATGGCGCCGCTGCCGGTGCCCACATCTAACAGACTAATGGGTGTCGTCACGGATGCTAAAATCCATTCGACCAGCTCCTCCGTCTCCTGGCGGGGAATCAGTGTGGCCGCAGTCACCTGAAACTCCCGGCCAAAGAACGGTGCGTGGCCTAACACGTACTGGGCTGGTTCACCCGCACACACGCGGTCCACCTGCGCCTGATACATCGCTAGGAACGCTGGAGTGGCCGATTCACGATAGTGTTGGACCAGTTCGGTAAAGGACCAGCCTTGCCCCTCTTGTAGTAAATACTGGGCAACGCTGGTCGCTTGGCCGGCCGCCGCTAACTGTTGCTCGGCAGCCCGTAACGCCATCAAAATGGTGGTCGTTTTAGCCATTATTCTTTAAATTTTCAAGCTTGGCAGCCTGATCGGACAGAATCAGGGCATCAATGATGTCATCCAATTCCCCGTTCATCACGCGGTCTAACTTGTTTAACGTCAAGCCAATCCGGTGATCAGTTACCCGGTTTTGGGGGTAATTGTAGGTCCGGATCCGTTCGGAACGATCCCCGGTCCCCACGGCTGACTTCCGTTCGGCGTTGTAGGCGTCTTCTTCTTGGGTCTTGTAGTAATCGTAGACCCGAGCCCGTAAGATGGTCATGGCCTTGGCTCGGTTTTGTTGTTGTGACCGTTCGTCTTGCATGGCAACCACGATACCAGTTGGCAAGTGGGTCATCCGCACGGCGGAAGAGGTCTTGTTAATGTGTTGGCCACCGGCACCAGATGACCGGTACACGTCGGTCCGAATATCCTTCGGGTCGATATCGATGTCCACGTCTTCTTCTTCAGGCATGACCCCGACCGTGGCGGTACTGGTGTGGACCCGACCAGCAGATTCCGTGGCGGGTACCCGTTGAACTCGGTGCGCACCGTTTTCATACTTCAGCTTGGAATAAACCTTGTCACCGGTGATCATCAAAACGATTTCCTTGAACCCACCAACTTCAGTGGCGTTCTCGTCAACGATTTCAATCTTCCAGCCCTGGCGTTCGGCGTACTTGGAGTACATGCTGAAAAGGTCGGCCGCAAATAAACTGGCTTCGTCCCCACCAGCGGCCCCGTGGATTTCCATGATGATGTTCTTGTCATCGTTAGGGTCCTTAGGCAACAGTAAGACTTTGATGTCGTCTTCCAGTTGTTCCTTTTGCGTGGTCAGGTCCTTCAATTCTTCCTTGACCATGGCATCCATGTCATCGTCGAGCTTTTCGCGTAACATTTCATCGTCATCGGCGATTTGTTGGGTCACGTCTTGGTATTGGTGGTACTTGTCCACCGTTTCCCGCAGTTCCCCTTCTTCTTTGGAAAGCTTCATAAATTTTTGCGTATCGGCAATGACTTCAGGGTCACTGATCAATTCGTTCAGCTCGTCGTAGCGGTCGGCCACGGCTTGGAGCTTGTCAAACATTTCATCCATTCGATATTAACCTCGTTTCAAATTAGCGTGCGCGTTTAATTGGTGCTGTTGACAGGTTGTTTTAAAAGGCTATTGTTGCCTTACCAATGTCATGTGAGAAACTCACATCGACCAACACCATTTCATTTTAAATTAATTTACCGGTCACTTCTCGACCAGAACTTACAGTGTACCATAGCTAGCGGTCACTGTAACGGGTTAGTGCCGACCAGGCCGCTACTTTGGCCGAGACTTCCCAATCTGATCCAATGGCGGATTAAAGTAGTGGCGCCGGCAAACGGGGTAATAGGCCTCGTTGCCACCGATTTGGACCTGTTCGCCCTCGTAGACCGGCTTGTTGTCGTGGAATCGCAAGTTCATGATGGCCTTCTTGGTACAGAACCAGCAGATGGTCTTCATTTCCTCAATCTTGTCCGCGTACAGCAAGAGGTACTTAGAGCCCTCAAACAGTTCGTTGCGGAAATCATTTTTCAGTCCAAACGTCATCACGGGAATGTGCAGCTCATCCACGACCTTGGCCAATTGGAACACGTGGTCCTTGGTCATGAACTGAGCCTCGTCGATCAGCACGCAGTCCGCCTGAGCATCCAAGCGTTGGATTTCATCGTACAGGTTCATGTCTTTATAAATTGGGTGCGCCGTGCGCTTTAACCCAATGCGGCTAGCAACTTGGCCCACCCCGTCACGCGTGTCCAAACCGCTGGTCATAATGATGACCCGCTTGCCTTGTTCCTCATAGTTATGGGCGACCTTCAAGATTTCAATGGTCTTCCCGCTATTCATTGCGCCGTACCGAAAAAATAGCTGCGCCACGTTACTCCCACCTTTTTGACAGTTTCTATCTATTATAGCCGATTCCTCTAGAAAATTAAACAGTCGTTGTCAACGCCTCCGGGATGATGAAAATGGGACCGGAACGCGGTGGGCGGACACCCAGAGCCAAAGAACGGTCTCTGGGATGCTTTGAGCCGGAGCCCACGTCTCAAAGACACCAATCCCCTAACCGGTAAAGCCCACCGCTAAGGGGATTCCCACGGCTGGGCCCATTTTCCTCATCCCTCCGGCTAACGTTAGTTTATTTTCTAGGGGACGTCCCACCCTTTGTCATTCACCGTTCCCGACGGCGGATTCAAAGCACCCTGCTGTGAAGCCGGTTCCAGCCTGTGAAGCGGTCTTCCAGCTCGACTTTGAGCCCCCAGACCGGTCTCAAAGGTCGTCCCGTGCTCTAGGTTGGGAAAGCCCCCCCAACCAAGACCACCGACACAGCTGTCCGCTTTGATCCGCCTCTGGTCACTAAGACTGACCACGAATTAAACCATCCACTCGGGGCGACACGCTGTTTAAATTTACGTAAGGTTACTCCCTCACATTCTAGTGTCACACGCAAGTAACAAGTCCTACCAGAATGTGACCAGCACACCCAGCACTCGAGTTGACCGCTCTCAACTAACTTAGTGTCGACCCACAACCTAGAGCCGGAGGAAGCCAGGGCGGAGACGGCTGTGTCGGTGGCGTTAGACCGAGTGGGCTTTCTCGGCCTTACACCACGGGTCGACTTTGAAACCTCGCGACCCTCAGCGAGGTTTCAAAGCGAGGTGGAGGACCGCTCCTCAGGCCGGAACCGTGCCCCACAGCAGGCGCAGCCCTGGAAGCCGCAGGCGGCAAATCACCAGCAACCCCAATCACTAAACCAACAAAAACTGAGCGGCTAACCTCAAGTGTTCCTTGCGTTTTGGGAAAGATGGGGCGTTGGACTCCCCTAAACGCCTAAAAAATGCTAAAATTAAGGCTTGAATATTCAGGAAACCGACATTAAAAAAATCTTGTCGCGATTAAGGAGCGAATTGCATGTCATTCAGAAGCGGCGTTGCCACCTTCGCGGGGAAATCCTCTTACTGGTTTCTCCACACGTTTCTACACGGGGGAAGTTCCCTCCCCGGAAAAATTACGTTAAAGCTCGACCCCAACATTTTACGCACGTTAGGCGCCAAGTATGACGTTATTGTCATCACGGGAACTAACGGGAAGACGTTAACGACGGCGTTGACCGTCTCCGTTTTGCACGAAAAGTATCCGTCTATTCTGACGAACCCCACCGGGTCCAACATGGAACAAGGAATCGTCACGACCTTCTTAAACGCCAAGAACCCCAAGACTGGCCGGCCTTTAGCCGTGCTGGAAGTCGACGAGGCGAACGTCATCAAGGTCACGCAATATATTGAGCCTAAAGCCTTTGTCTTCACCAATATTTTCCGGGACCAAATGGACCGCTACGGTGAAATTTACACCACCTACCAAAAGATTTTGGATGGCGTGGCGCTGGCACCGAACGCAACCATTATTGCCAACGGCGATTCTCCCATTTTTCATTCCAAGGAGTTACCGAACCCGATTGAATATTACGGTTTCGATGACCAGCCCGACACCGACATGAAGGCCAAGCCCAACACGGATGGCGTGCTGTGCCCCAATTGTGAGCACATCTTGCACTACCACTCCCTGACCTACAGTAACCAAGGCAAGTATTTCTGCCCGAACTGTGGATTCTCCCGGCCAGAGCTGACCTACCGCCTGACCAAGTTGGGGGAACAAACGCCGACCTCTTCTAAATTTGAAATCGACGGTCACCCCTTCAAGATTCAAGTCGGTGGGACCTATAACATCTACAACGCGCTGGCCGCCTACGCTGTGGGCCGCTTCATGGGCGTCACCCCCATTCAAATCAGCAATGCGTTCAACGCCAACCAACAGGTCTTCGGCCGCCAAGAGGTCATCGACGTCGATGGCAAGCGGGTCACGATTATCCTGGTTAAAAACCCCGTGGGGCTGGACCAAGTGCTCCACATGATTGGCACCGACACGCATCCGTTTTCCCTAGTTGGCTTGTTAAATGCCAACTACGCCGATGGCATCGACACCAGTTGGATCTGGGACGGCGACTTTGAACAGCTGGCCGACCGCGACATTCCGACGGTGATTACCGGTGGTGAGCGCTACAAGGACATCACGTTCCGGCTGAAGGTCGCGGGTATTCCTGACGACCGGCACATTGTGGAACCGAATTTGGAAAAAGTGGTCGATGAGATTAAGAAGGTCTCGACCGACCGTGTCTACGTGTTGGCGACCTACACCGCCATGCTGCAAATGCGCAAGATTTTGGCCGATAAAGGCTACGTCAAGGAGGGACTCGGACTATGAGCTACGAACTAAACGTCGCCCACCTGTACGGCGACCTGATGAACACTTACGGTGACGTCGGGAACATTCTGGCGTTGAACTACTATGCCAAGCAAATGGACGTTAGCTTAAACGTTAAGGTCGTCAGCCTGGAAGAAGACTTCAAGTCGGCCGACTACGACCTCGCCTTCTTCGGCGGTGGCCAAGACTTTGAGCAGACCATCGTTTCGCAAGATATCCAAACGAAAAAGGCTGAGCTGACGAAATTTATCGAATCAGACGGTCCCCTGTTGGCCATCTGTGGCGGGTTCCAGCTGCTCGGCCACTACTACATCGGCGCTGACGGCGAAAAGCTGCCCGGTATCGGGGCGCTGGACCACTACACGTTGGCTCAGGACCACAACCGGTTCATTGGCAACATCGTCATCAAGAACCAGGAAACTGGCGAGACCTACCACGGCTTCGAAAACCACCAAGGGTTAACCTATCTGGGGAAGGACGAGCGCCCACTGGGTAACGTCGTCTCCGGTAAGGGAAACAACGGTGAGGACGGCACGGAAGGCGCGATTTACAAGAACGTTTATTGCTCCTACTTCCATGGCCCGATTCTGACCCGGAACGGCGACATTGCTAAGCACCTGCTGGTCGCAGCGTTGCAACGGAAATATCCGGACGCTGACTTCAGTCAACAGGAAGCCTTACCAATTCCCGCAACTTTCTAACTGACTAAATAAAGCGTCCCACTAACATCTATGCAATCTGGATGTTGGTGGGACGCTATTTTTGTGGTTTAGTTCCGGACTCTATCTTGCAGAGTAGTCTCGGCTAATCCAGTTAAAACTGCCAACCACAATCAACGATACGACTAGCCTGAGTGACCAGAGGTGGATCAAGGTTTCCTGCTGTGTCGATGTTCTTGACTGAATTGCCCTTCCTCAGCCTAGAACATGGGCCGACCTGAGAGCCTTGCGTTCTTAAGCAAGGCTCCCAGGCGAGGTGGAAGACCGCCTCTCAGGCTGGAACCGTGCCCCACAGCAGGGAACCTTGAATCCACCGCCGGGAACGGATAAATCCTTCCGACATTTTCATTTAACGGCTAAAATCATGGGCGTTGTAACGGCTCTTCTCCGCCAAATACGTGCCAATTACCGCGTTGCGTTGGTCCAGGTACGGTTCGTTGGGCGCCACCGGATGGACCCGATTCGTCAGGAAAACCATGGCTTGTTTGGCCGCCTGGTCGATGACCAAATACGTTCCCGTGAAACCCGAATGCCAAATCACGCGGTGCGGTGTCGGCCATTGCGCTGCGGTCAGCGCCCAGCCTAAGGAACGACCGGCACGACCGTTGGGTGTCAGGTCATGGGCTAAATGGTTAACCAGTAGTGGTGGCAAGACCGCGGCGACCTTTTCCGGCTGAAAATAGGCCTGACAGAACCGGGCCAAATCATCCACCGTACTGAATAAGCCCGCCGACCCGCATCGCCGCTGCAACACGTAACCCTTGGGGTCGTGAACCTCACCGCGCACGAGTCCCCGTCCAACCGTTTGGGCCGTGGGAATGCAGGCCAACGGGTTGGCCGGTGTGAACGTGCTGTGGACCATGCCTAAAGGCGTCAGCACCCGACGTTGCGCGACCACCTGAATCGGGTCGCCGAGAATTTTTTCAACGATCCAGCCCAGAAAAATATAGTTCACGTCCGCGTACACCATCTTCCGATTAAAGGTGGGCCCAACGTGCAGCCCCAACAATCCGACCGTCAATTCTGGTGCGGCCAACTGATTTCGGTTAGGAATGTAGCCGGTGATACCCGAGGTGTGCGTCAACAGGTGTTGAATCGTGACCCGCGTATCCTGCCACTCGGGGAGATAGTCACTGACCCGGTCCACCAAACGTAGCCGGCCCTCCGCCAACAGTTGTAAAACCACGCTCAGGGTGCCAACCACTTTGGTCAACGAAGCCACGTCGTACAGCATGCCCGGCCGCAGTGGCTCGGGAGCGGGCACCAGCGCGGCTTGCCCGTACTGCCCCGTTTCCACCCGGTCGCCGTCAATCAGCGCAAAGCTGACCCCTGGCACCACTTTCTCCTGAACCAGCCGCTGTAGGGCCGCCTTCGTTTGCGTATACGTCATGGACCGCACCTCTCTCTTCTCTACTAGCCCCCATTGTACCCGTTTGGCTTTCGCCTTGGCAATCCAAGATTCGGTTAAGACTTGCGTAATCACTGAACAGGCATGGACGCTGTGCGCAACCCAAAATAAAAAGTGCCCCACCCAAATTGGACAGAGCACCGATAATTTCATTTAAAATTCAAATCGTACCTGACACCCACCAAGCAAGCAGCCAATGAACGCAACCACCCAACTTACGGGTTAGCCGTGTGTCAGCCGCAGGGCTGGAAAAACTGGGCCGGTCGTGGCAGTGACCAGAGGCGCGCCAAGGTGCCAGGAACGAACGCAACCAGGTCCTATCCTCAAAAAAGTGCCCCACCCAAATTGGGCAGAGCACTAATAATTTTATTCAGAAATCCAAAACAAACCTAACACCCACCGAGCAAGCGGCAAACGAACGCAACCACTCGGGCTTACGGGTTGAACGTGTGTTAGCCGCAGGGCTGGTGAAAATGGGCTCAGCCGTGGGAGTTGCCTTAGCGGGTTCCCCGCTTAGGCAACTGCTATCTTTGAGACGTGCACTTCGGCTCAAAGTAAGTCCGAAGACCGCCTCTCAGGCTTCGGACGTGCGCCCACAGCGTCACGGCCCAGTTTTCACCAGCCCGGAGGCGCCAACAACGGACTAGCCCTAAGCCAAGTCGTTGCCGGTGAATTGACTGTTGTAGAGGTCGGCGTAAAAACCGTCCGCCGCCAGCAAACTGTCGTGATTCCCAGTTTCCACAATGTGCCCATGGTTCATGACCACAATGTTTTCGGCATTTTGAATCGTAGACAACCGGTGAGCAACCACGAAACTGGTCCGCCCAGCCAACAACCGTTTCATCGCGTGTTGAATCAGCATTTCCGTCCGGGTGTCGACCGAACTCGTGGCTTCATCCAAGATCAAGACGTCTGGATCAGCCACAAAGGCCCGAGCAATTGTCAACAATTGCCGTTGCCCCTGAGAAATGTTGGTGGCGGCTTCGTTCAGAATCGTGTCGTAACCGTCAGGCAGTTGCCGAATGAAGGTGTCCGCGTGCGCCGCCTTAGCAGCCGAGTAGACGTCTTCTTCGGTCGCATCTTCCCGACCGTATTTGATATTATCAAAAATCGTTCCGGTAAACAGCCAGGTATCCTGGAGCACCATCGCAAAGTGCCGGCGTAAGTCCGTCCGCCCAACGGCGTGCGTGTCTTGCCCACGGTACTTGATTTGACCAGCGTCGACGTCGTAGAAGCGTTCCAACAAATTAATGATGGTCGTCTTCCCGGCACCGGTTGGTCCAACGATGGCAACCATTTCGCCCGCTTTGACCTTCAGATTGAAGTCTTCAATCAGGGGATTGTCTGGCACGTACTTGAAAGCGACGTTATCAAATTCAATGACGTTGCCTTCACTAGCCGTCTGCGCTGGCAATTTAGCCGTGGCGGTGTCGGTCATGTCGTCTTCATCCAGCACGGAGAAAATCCGTTCGGCGGAGGCAATCGTGGCCTGAATCGTGTTGGTCAGGTTGGCCATCTGCGTGATGGGTTGGGAGAATTGGTTGGTGTATTGCAGGAAGGCCTGCACGTTCCCCAAACTAACCGTCCCATTGGCCACCTGAATCCCACCGATAACGGCGACAGCCAGGTAGTCCAGGTTCTTCACGAAGTTCATCAATGGGAAGATCAGACTGGAAACAAATTGTGCCTTCCAAGCTGATTGGTAATACTTCCGGTTGTGTTCTTCGAATTCTTCTTGGGTGGCCCCTTCACGGTTAAACGTCTTGACCACGGTATGGCCGGCGTACGTTTCTTCAACCGTGTTGTTCAGGAGTCCCAAGTTCTTCTGTTGACTAGCAAAGAAGCGTTGTGACTTGGGGGCCACGATACCGACCACCAAGATACTCAGTGGCACGGATACCAGGGCAACCAACGTCAACCAACCACTGATGGTCAACATCATGTAGAGTACCCCGAAGAACGTCAGAAAACTCGTCACCATTTGGGAAAGCGTCTGTTGCAACGTCCCACCGATGTTATCCATATCGTTGGCCATCCGGGACATTAAGTCCCCGTTGCTATGGGTATCGTAGTAACTGATTGGCAGGCGTTGCATCTTTTCCTTGAGGTCGCGCCGTAAGCGGTAAACGACCTTTTGGGAAATCCAGCTCATGATCAGTTGTTGCACGATGCCAAATAGAGCGGCACCGGCGTACATGATCCCCACGACCAACAGAATGTGGCCGATTTTACCAAAGTCAACGGGTAAGTTGTGAATCGGAATTCCGGCCTTCAGTTCGGCCGTCCCCTTCATCACACCTTTAAATAATTCCGTCGTGGCTTCACCTAAAATCTTGGGTGTCTTGATTTGCAAGACTACCGAAACGATGGCAAAGACCAAGACGACGAGGATACCGGGGATCCAGGCTTTCATGTAGCGGAACAACCGAATCGTCGTTCCCCAGAATTTTTGTGGCCGCTGTTTGGTTGCGGCACCACGTCCATTACGCATCGACGGTATCCCCCTTCCGCAGTTGTGAATCGAGAATTTCTTGGTAAGTCTCGTTACTTTCTTTCAGCTCGTCGTGGGTCCCTTGACCAACGATTTTCCCACCGTCGATAACCAAAATCAAATCGGCATCGGCAACCGTGGAGACCCGTTGGGCAACGATAACGGTTACCCCATTTTGAACCTGTTCATCCTTCCGCAAGTCCTGCCGTAACAGGGAATCCGTCTTGAAGTCCAAGGCGGAGAAGGAATCATCAAAGATGTAGACACTGGCGCGCTTCAAAATAGTCCGCGCAATTACCAGCCGTTGCCGTTGTCCACCGGAGAAGTTATCCCCGTTTTGTTCAACGACACCGTCCAAGCCACCCTCTTCTTTAATGAAGTCGCTGGCTTGGGCCACGTCTAACGCGTGCCAAATCTGGTCATCCGTCGCATCCGGCATCCCAAAGAGCATGTTGCTCCGCACGGTTCCAGAGAACAGGACAGCTTTTTGTTGCGTGATCGAAATGGCATCGTGTAAGGCTTTTTGGCTCATCGCCGTCAGCGCGGTCCCATTCAGCTTAATTTGACCACTTTCGGGATCAAACAACCGTGGGATCAGGTTGACCAGCGTGGATTTACCCGAACCAGTCCCCCCGATAATGGCCACCGTCTGGCCGGCCGTTGCCGTGAAGTTCACGTCCGTCAACGCTAATTTTTCAGCGCCGGTGTACCGGAAGTTCACGTGATCAAAGGTCAAGCTGGCTGCATCGGTGTGCAACTCAAGGGGTTGATCCGCATCGTTGATCTTACTCTTGAGGTCCATGACTTCGTTGATCCGTGCCGCAGAGGCTTGTGCCCGAGGCAGGAAAACGAAGACCATGGAAACCATCATAAAGCTAATTAAAAGTTGGGTCGCATATGTCATGAAAGCAACTAAGTTACCCACTTCCATGGCTTGGTGGCCAATTAATTGACCCCCATACCAAACGATTCCAATATTGGTTCCACTGACAATCAAAGTGATGACCGGGAACATTAAGGAAACAATCATGAAGACCTTAATCCCAGTCTTGGTGTAGTCCTGGTTGGCCCCTTCAAAACGGTCCTGTTCAAATTGGTCCTGGTTAAAGGCCCGAATGACCCGCACCCCGGTTAATCCCTCACGGAAAACTAAGTTGATGCGGTCAATCTTCTTTTGCAGGCTCTTGAACAGCGGCACCGCAAAGTACATGATCAGGCCGGTAAAAAACGCCAAGATTGGCAGCGCCACGAGGAAGACCATGGTCAGCCGGGGACTCTTGACGTACGCCAGTACACCCGCACCGACCAACATGATTGGCGCCATTAGCATCATCCGCAACATTTGGACCATGACGTTTTGAATCTGCACCACGTCGTTGGTCGTCCGGGTAATTAAGGAAGCGTTCCCCACCGTTTCAAACTCTTCGGTGGAAGAAAACGTGACTTTCTTAAATAAATCGGTCCGGATTCGTTGACCCATTCTTTGTGACTGGGTCGACGCATAGTAGACGTTCCCGGCAGCACCTAACACCCCAATGAAACTCAAGAGGAGCATTTGCCCACCAGTCCGCCAGATGTAGCCGATATCGTTGTTGGCGATCCCTTTATCGATGATGTCCGAAGTCAACGTCGGTAAGGAAAGGTCACAGGCAACTTGTATAATCATAAACCCAACAGCAAGGGCTACTGCCCACCAGTCCAAGTGTTTTCGGGCAAGTCGCATCATAGGAAATTTGGCCTTCTTTCTTCTAAGGTTACTCTATAAAACATCAAAATTGCATATGCGATAATTATACTCGCCTGAAATAGGTTTGCAATAAAGGATTCTTGCAAATTTTAACTGGCCAGAAACCACTGGCGTTCCCTGACTGACGGTGGTTAAGCTCCCCAGCAGCGCCACCTTTTACCAAGTTCCCGCTTCCCATTTCCAACCATGGAAAGGTCAGTATGGAAAATTAAGAATTTTATTGTCGCGCCACCGACATTTTTAGCGAAAATTCGTATCCGCTTTCATTCACGGTCTAGCAAACTTTTGCCCGGTCGTCGCTGCCAGGACTGCCGGGAAAAGCCCCTTCTGACAAGCGTTTGAGACTGGCAAACGCGCCAGAATTTGTTACAATGGGGTCACCGAAGGGAGAAAGATAATGGCGAGCAACTCAGATTCAATCTATAACGTCCTAACCTTTATCCATCGCCACCAAGATCGGGTGCGCTTTATCCAGCAGCGCAACAGCAACGTCATCGCGATTGGCGTGCCAGACACGGTTTCCGTGGCCAATCCAGAGCTCTACTTCCCCGTTGGCCACCTGCTGGTCAACCGGATGGACGATGACTTCTTGGCAATGAACGGCGACCTCCTCAATGATTTCTTCGAGCGGACCCGCAGTTCTAAACTAGACTATCGGGAAGTCTGGATCACGACCAGTCACATTCCGGCCGAGCAGACGTATTTGGTGGAGATGTCATTTGAATAACGCGTGAATTGAAAAACGGACGACCAGCTGGCCATCCGTTTTTGTTTTGTCTTCATTTATGGGTTTACGGGTTAAACGCGTGTAGTCCGCGCCTCCGGGCTGGTGAAAACTGGGCCGTGACGCTGTGGGCGAACGCCTGGAGTCTGAAAGGCGGTCTCCAGGCTTACTTTGAGCCGAAGGTCACGTCTCAAAGATATCAGTTGCCTAAGCGGTAAACCGCTAAGGCAACTCCCACGGCTGAGCCCATTTTCACCAGCCCTGCGGCTTACACGGGTTTAGCCCATAGCCCATAATGCCAGTCGTCATTTTCTGTTCTCGTTATAACACTGTCTGTTGATTAGTTGTGACTTAGTCAGTCTGAATGTGGCTGACACGCGTTTAGCCTGTAATGCCATTAGTCATTTTCTGTCATCGTCATAACACTGTTTGTTAATTAGTTGTGACGCTCTAATCACCTTTTACTGTGACTATCCGCAATTAAACTGAATGATTCGATATTCAGCCATCACAGGGTGAATGCACTCAGCTAATATGAGTGTAGCCGGAGGCAGTCAGAAAGTCCCACCTGTGTCGGTGCTGTTGGTCGGGAGTTTTGCCCGGCCTTACAGCACGGGACGTGGGTGAGACTTGTGTTTTTCAAGGCTCACCCACGAGGTTGAAGACCGCTCTTTGGCTTCAACCGTTCCCCACAGGTGGGCCTTCCTGAACTGCCGCAGGCGCAACGTACACACACACCAAAATACTAGCTGAATAGCGCGTGAGAGGCCCAGAGGCCGCCACCGATGACCAGGACCGCGACGATGAAGAAGCGGAACAGGGCCGCGAAGGCTACCAGGACGATGGCCCCGATAATGAACGTTCCCACGATGCCTAATAACCAGCCGGCTAGGCCAAAAACCAGTCGCAAGATGGGGAACAGTAATAACAATAGTAATAGTAAAAAGATCACGATGATCGCTCCATTCTGCCCGGGAAATCCCGGTTAAGTCGTATTCTACACGATTTTATTTGGATTCGCATGGATTTGATATTTAAACATTTATAAAGCATCCGAACGACTAGCAAACAAAAACGCCCCTACCTATTGTAGAGACGCTCACTTATCTGAAATTCGTTAGCCAATGGTAATCTGTTGCCGACCATTCTTCTTGGAGTGGTACAGGTTGGCATCGACCCGCTTGTAAAAGTCCAACGGGTTGTGGTCACCCTCGTGTAGCACGGAAACCCCAACGGAAATGGTTACCTGTAAAATTTCTTCGTTGTACGGAATTTTAAGCTCCTTGACCGCGTCAAACGCTGCCTCAGCCACCGGCCGACTCCGATTGATGTCGTACCCGGGCAAGAGAATATTAAACTCCTCGCCCCCGGTCCGATAAAGCACAATTTCCGGATTGATGGCCTTAATCGTGCTGGCCACGGTGCTGGCCACCTGCTTCAAGACTTCGTCACCGGCTAAATGCCCGTAGGTATCATTCACCCGTTTGAAATGATCGATATCAAACATGACCATTGCCAAATTTTTCTTGTGGGCGACACTTTGATGGAAGTAATAACCGATTGCGTGGTCATATGCCGCATAGTTCTGAACGTGCGTTAGTGCATCCCAATTGGCGGACTGGAACAGCCGATCCTTGATACGACGGTCCTTGTCCTGAATCCGGAAGTACCCGTACATTAATGACGCTAGCACGGCGTAATCCGCAATTTCAATCCAATACGTGCCCCATGGAAGATGGAACCGGAATTTAACAAATAACCATAACGCCATCCCGAAGCCCAACGCTACCGTGATGTAGCGGGTGTATGGTGCGCGCCAGAGGTGGGTACTTTGCTGGTAGGAAATCATATAGAAAAACACAAACAGGAACGTGTATCCCCAAGAAAGGACGGCGGTCACGTTACCATTCATTAGCATGAACCCGACCCCGGCCAACAGAATCAACCAGTTAGGTATTTTCAACTGTAGGAAGTACGCCACGAAGATTAGCAGTAGAAGTTGGAAATTGGTGAACGTCCACGACAGGTGGGTATCCCGCACTATCAGCTGTAGGGCGAAGACGGAGACCACCGCACAGGTCGTCCCCAACAGCACCTGAACCCGTTTTAAGTTATGGGGCTTACTGCTCGACTCCACCTTGGCAGTCACCCAGGTGAAGATGGACCAGTAGAGAGTGATGATTCCCAAGACAAAGAAAATACTAGTAATGATCGGCGGCACTAGCCACATAGTCCATGACATGGAATCAGTCTCCTTGTTTTTTCAATGAATTAACTGGTAAAAACCAGTCGCTGTTAGTAAATTAACTTACGCTTAAGTATAACGCAATAATTAATTCATAGCACCCACTATAGAACATTTTATATAATAAATCCATAGGGCTTTATATAAATTAATATGTCAGGGGTTGAACGATTAGCCGTTTTTGTAGTCAGCCCCTATCGACATTTTTTGTCTTTGCCCCCTATCCCATTTCGTCAAAATAAAGTATGATAGGAGCAGACACTTTGGAAGGAGGACCTGATTACCATGTACCGTTATTTTCTTCAGCCACAGCTAGATGTTTCCAACAATTCGTTGATTGGTTACGAATTATTGATCCGCCAACAGGTCGATGACAAATGGGTCCTACCCAAAGACTTCGAATCCATTCCCATCGACATTCAGGCCGACTTGATGAAGCGGACCGCGCAAAAATTGCGGCTTAAGATTGGCTCCGTTTCATTTAACGTCAATCAGCATCAATTCATCGACTGCACGATTGCTAAAGCAATCGTCGCCGCGCAACAACAGATTTATCCCGTAAATTTAGTCTTGGAAGTTACTGAAGAAGAAACCGACAAGGCCGTCACCAACGAACAACTCATCGAACAGGTCCACTTCTTCGATGATCACGGCATTCAACTGAGCCTGGACGACATCAGCACCGGGGTCAACTCGTATGACCACCTGAAGCCGGTCCTCCCCTACGCCAGTGAGATCAAATTTGCTATGCAAAACTTCCGGGCAGAGGGCCGTGCCGATGAAATTCCAGAACACTTAAAATTTTGGAAGAAGATTGCCCAAGAATACAAGCTTCGGCTCATTCTTGAAGGCGTGGAAAACGCCGAGGAAGACGAAATGGCTAACGACCTAGAATTGGACCTGCGACAAGGCTGGTACTACGGCAAGCCCCATTTATTCAAGCTATAATTTTTACGTTACAATATTATTTATTTTACAGGCGATTGAAGGCTGCTGCTGTTTAGGGCCTTTGATGGTCTTTTTATTTGGTTTTTTAACTATCAGAAGCCACTATTCCAGTGATTTCTGTGATCTGGGGTATACTCTTTTTAATGTTAGTGGCGTTTGTTTTGTTGGCTAGAAATGGCATTCTGCTCATCCTGATGAGGAGGACTTTATATGTTAAATGTTATAGTTGAGTACGCAATTTTAGTATTTTCAATTTTGATGGGGATTGCAACATTAGCAAACTTTAAGGCGTATGTCAGTGGTAATGGTTTGCTGAAAGTGTCCGGAGCTTTTAATTTACTTAGCCCATTACTTATTGCTGTATTTCTTTTTCTAGGCACTTCAACGGAAATTAAGATTGCTGTCACTTGTGCCGCTATTATTCTTATCGGTGCTGCCATTATGCATGGAATTGCGATTAATAATTTTCATTTAAAACATCACATCGTTAGAATAATTGTTTTCTGCTTAATGTTGTTTTTGGTTTGGGTATAGGGAAAAATTTTTCGCAAACTAAGAAGAACAATTTAGCTACCCATTGCCGCCCTGTATAGTTCTAGCCTCTTGTCCACGAAAGTGTGATTCAAAACGGTGTAAGCAGGAAAGTTGCCCGGCGTTTCGGTTGTCTGAAATGAGGTGCAAAAAGTGGCTCCGGTTTGACTACGTTTTCGTGGTTATCCACAGAAACCAATGCGAGGCCCAATGTACTAAAAAAGCCGCTATATCAACCCCCGTGAGGTCTAATAGCGACTAATGCAAAACTACTATTGGGTATACTGGGAATGACCCCCACTTCTTTATAAATGCCTACACACCAATGATAGCAATGGTTTTAACGCTTAGTAAATAATGGTTGGCTTACCATTTGGCTTACTTTACAAAAAAACCACCGTTTCCGGTGGCTTCATACTTGCGCGGGGCAGTGACTGTTAACTTCATCGGTTAACAGTTTTTTTATTTATCAATATAAAAATAATCTTTCGGTGCTTCAGATGGCCGGCCACGTTTCCAATGACTATTTACTGAGCCATATTTACTAGGTACAGGATCAGGACTCATAGCTACAAATCTTCGCCCAACTGAATCCATGAATATGTTGATTCGACTGTACTCTCTAGTTGGTGTAACAAGCGTACAATTTTCGTGATTAATGCCATAAACATCTATAAAATCCATATTATCACATTGCTTTCCTGTATGCCTTTAATAAAAAAGAACTGCTCCATCAAAAGCAGTTCTTCATAATATTAGACAAATTATTGTGGAACAACATTAGTCGCTTGAGGTCCTCGATCGCCTTGTTCAACATCGTAACTAACTTTTTGCCCATCGTCAAGACTCTTAAAACCGTCAGTTTGAATTGCTGAAAAGTGTACGAATACATCTTTATCATCTGAACCAGTGATAAACCCAAAGCCCTTATCAGCATTAAACCATTTTACAGTACCATTTTGCATATATATATCCTCCTAGGAATCAAACCAAAGTAACCAAATTGAATTAACATCTAAGAAAATAATAGATAGCAAAGATGAATGATACTTATAACTTCCGAACATGTCAATTTAACTAACTTTAACACTTTAATTCGATGTATGCAACCCTAAATAATTCAAGTGCACAATTCTTCATGTAGTTAAACTTGCTAACACTAACGGACAATCGCTCGCAAGCCTCGCTTCGGGTAAAACGTTTCTCAATGATGTAATCATGCAGGATAAATTGATACTGCGGATCATGGATCGCATTTAACGCGTCCTCGACCTCTTTTAACTGATAAGATAGGTCAACATAGTTAATGAGGCTAGTTTCAACGCCATTGCCGCCACTGTGACTAGGAGCCACACTTAAAACCGGGCTAGATACCTGATTAAACGTCCGAATTTCCTGTTTTAGTTTGGCATACTCTTTTAATAAATTACGTATCTTCTTAATATCTTGACGCATTGGAACCACGCTTTCTGATTCCAAATATATGTATAAGGAGAGGGAGTCGCAATTTGCGGCTCCCTTACTAACAATGAATTAAATGAATTACTAAGGACACCTATATTATAACATTTTGTTCAATTAATTTCACCTATTGTATTTTTAAATGAAATTAATTCATCAACACTTTTTATTCGCTTGTCAGCCCACGGAGTTGCTGGATCATGCTAACCACTTGGTAAGGGGTCTGTTTCATATCCACCACCCGGTTTTGATACCAGAATTGCGTTAGCAACGACACCGCAAAATCATATTGCTTATATTGGGCTAAGACAGCCGTAGTGCTAACAGCGGTCTGAATATATTCCTTAGCAGAATCTAAGTAGCCTTGAATTAAGGCATCATCTTCGGTCAAATCCAAGCGTAAGCTGGTTTTAATATCATCAACCGTCACTGCCATAAAAAAACTCCTTTCTAACTATTAGACAAAATCAATGCTACAAGCGCAAGTATAGCTGGTAGTCCTTGAGAAAAAATAATCTTTTTATTCGCTGTAAAGGCCCCGTATATAGCGGCAACCACGACAAAACCAACAAAGAGATATAAGTTCCATATTCTAAGTTCATTAGGAAATACAAGCATGGACAATAGTATTCCAACACCAATAAAACCATTATATAATCCCTGATTAGCCATACTTACTTGCACCTTTTCTTGTGATAAATACTCTTTTGGCAAATCAAAAGCATTTCTAGCAATCTTTGTTTGTGTCAAAAACATTTCTAGCACCATGATAAAAAGTGCCTCTAATGCCACTGCAAAAACTAATACGTCACTAATCATTTTCAATTTTTATCATTCCTCTATTTTTTGTTTAAGTCAATAATAGCATACAACGTCCATCATTATGTAACAGGGGTGTCCAAAATGGCTCCCCCTTATGTTCTTCTATTTACCGCTGGTTGCTGTTCCTAGTGCCACATTAACCGCGGCAGACTTATCAATCACTTCATAATCGTTTCGCACGATCACTGATAATCCTTGGCTGAATTGGTCGAACTTATCCCATTGGGCGGTTACTTGGTTGCGCCGGAAGACCGCCACCGCTTGTGACAAATCACCCGCGATCATTGGGAATGTGCCGTCAGCATTGTTGGCCAATAACTTATCACTGATCATGACGACCGGAGCCCCTAACAAGGTAAAGCCGCTTGGCGCCGTTGGATTAGGTTGCAATAGGTAACGACCCTCACTATCTTTCAAAGTATCAAGATAATTAAACCCGGATTGGTTCACTAGCCACATCTTGGTCAAGGCGGGATCTAACGTCACGTTGAAAATCTTTTTGAGATCATCAATACTGGTGGCCGTTGCTTTAGCAAAGCTACTACCCGTTAACAGTCCCATGATCTGCGTGTTGTCCGTGTTATCAACCAATTGTTGTAATTGGGTTTTAACTTCGCTGACAATATCAACTTCGGCGTCTTCCACCACTTCATTAGATAAAGCAATCTTACCCGCCCGGGTCTTCACATCAAATGGCACTTCCGTAAACATATTCGCGTCAACGTCCGCAATGTCCGCTAGTTCTTCCTTGGTGGCCAGTACGGCTGCTTGTCGACTAGTCGAGATAGGATAAGTTCCAGAACCACTAGAAACTTGCTTAACCGTCGCATATTGGGCGAGATTGTAGGTGGATTGCTTTAATTGGAAAACGGGGGTAATGAGTTCCTTGGGAATAACAGCACTGGCACCACTCGTATTCAAACCATCTCGGGTTTCACCGTGGCTTCGTACATAAGCTTCAAAGGCAGGAACACCGGTCTTGTTGTCATCTTCATTCGTGTTTGGATCAATAATTGTTTGCTTTGCCATATCATCAGGCTCCTTTTCTTGATTGATAAATTTTTCATAGCTACGGGTATCAACTTGTACATTCGTATCGTCGTAAGCAGGAACAGCCACCACTGACACATCGAACAAGCTCTTAACTTGATTAATGGTGCGCGTGATATTACCGCCATCATCTTTAGTCCATTCGTCGGTATCATCATCACTATCAAAGCCAAACGAGCAGGAATCAACGTTCCCGCTTTGAACTTCTTCATAGACATCATTAGCAAACGACGTATTCGGTAACTGGGCGATGAAATGTAGCCCCTTGTCGTCTGTTTCTAGCGTCAGCGTGCCCGCCTTGACGCTGGCTAACACTTGAGTGTAGTCGTGGTTGTTGAGCATAAGAACGTTTGATAAATCGACACCATCAAGCGCCTTGGGGGTTACAATCTCGGTAAAACCACCTAAATCTTTACTTGGTGAGTTCCACACAATGGCATAACCACTAATCGTTTTCCCCTTGCTTGTTTGGGAATCTTTAGGTTGCGGGTCTGCTGAATTTTCAGCTGGCCCGTCTTCGGGTGTTTCTGACTGCGGCGTTTGTGCTCGCAATTCGGCGTCAATCGTTAACCGTCGGTCTTGTTTCATGAATTAGTCACTCCATTCTTTTGTAAATTTAAGAAAATATCACCATCATCAGTTGGTGGCAGGCCAATCTTGGCCCGGGCTTCATTGCGGCTCATAACGCCGCCCGTAAATCCAGCCACCGCTTGGGCTTGCTGGGTCTGCGGATCAAGGCTCAATAATTTGTCCGTATTGAACGTGAAGTCATGACCAAGCTTGAACGACAGCTCGCTGGTGAAGCTATCGAAGTAATGCTGTAACGTCCCTTGTAGATACTGCACGCCACTTTGCTCTTGGTTAGAATGATCGTTTTCTACCCCTAAGCGCTCTGGTGGCAAGCCAAAGGCTTTAGCAATTTGCCGGGTCGTCCAGTCATTCGAGTTCACAAGTTTTAACACATCGGTATTTAAGGGCAGATTACTAATATCCATACCATCATCAGTGACAATCGTATTGACCGCATTTTCTCCGGTGGTCGTTTCATCAAACTGTTTTCGGACGTTTTCTTTGGCTTCTTTGCCTAAGTCCGTTTGGTGTAATTTAACAATGGTGGTGCCGTGCACGCCGGCAGTAAAAAAGCCGGTTAGCAATTTATTGCCGGCCGACTGAATCTGGCGCTCATCTTTCAAGGCATATAGTGGACTGATCCCCGATACCCCGTCTTTGGTGAAATATTTGAAATGCAAGATATTATCAGGCGCGATCTGACGACACGTTCCACTGGTTGGCGTATAAGTATAGGTCAGCTTGCCGCTCACATCGTCTTGCTCAACCACCAATTGATTGTTGGGAATCAGTTTCAGGGTGTGATTAGGTAAAATCTCCGCGAAACTATTGCCATTGAGAAGCAGATTGGCCGCCAAGGCGTATTTAAAATGGTAACCATCCATATTGCTATTCGGGTTCTGATTAATCATGGTATTAAAAATGGCCGTATCACAAACGATCGGGTTGCTGGCAATATCACTGGCGATAATATTAATGGCCGCATAAATATCGCTATTCCGTAAAACCGCCGCGCTTACAAACGTATAGGGGTCATTACTAGACAGACTAACCAAGGCGTCAGCCACTGGATCATGAGTGCCACTGGTGGTGCTTGCTTTAACAAAAATGCTCATGGGTTCACCTCCTTTTCTTCATAATTAATCAGTAGTGCCAAAACGATCAGGCTAACTCCGGCCAGCATGATGGCTGCATACCACCCTAGCCAACCGCCGACACCAACGACTAGCAGGATCAGACCCATAATCAGCAGGATTGCCGATAGGTAATTAGAACAGATCCGTTGCAGTCGCATAATATTCGTTCGCATGTTGGCTCGCCTCACTTTCTTGGTAATAGTCCATACCGGCAACATAGGCATTAATTAACGCCGCTATCGGATCAATCCGGTTGCTATTGCGTGCCTTATCCAATTGCCAACCATTATTTAACACTTTCAAGATGGCGTTATTGACCGCATAAGCGAGAATCTGATTGCCATTGTGTTTAATGTGACCCGCATACAGCTGATCACGAAAATTTCGGGTGGGAATATTCAAAGTTAACGTCCCTTGACGCACTTCAAACAGTGGATAATTTAATTTTTCAAACTTAGTAATTAACGTTTGCGCGTTATACGGGTCATAAGCGATTGCTTTCACTTTCCAGTTGTATTTCCCGACTAGTTTTTGAACAAAATCAAATAGATCGTCATAATCAATAATGCCGCTATCTAATCGGGTAATACTACACTCACCCGCCCGCTCCATTGACCGGTAATCAATCCCATCACGTTTAATCTTAGAATCCAGTCCGTACTTCGTGCCAACAAACGAATGACTATCGCAATAAAATTGACCGTTGCCAATTGGCACGAGCCAACTAACCGCGGTCAAATCATTACTTTTTGATAAATCAATGCCAATATACACATCGCGCCCCCGCAAATTGGGGAGTTCATCTAATTTACCAGCGGCCCAATCGTCCGCAGAAATATAACTATCCTCACTGGCTTGCAACCACATATTGAAGTTCTTCACCAGCACCGGAATGAGGTTATTTTGCTTAATGGCAAGATCAACATCGGCCTGAATTTTCTCCGTCATGCGTTGTTTAACGTGTGGTTCACTGAATAACGGGTTTGCCTTGATCCAATTGGCTTGATCGTAAACTTCTTCGCGGTCGTCCAGTTCCCAAATTGCCACAAAGTAGCGATCAGCTTCAATCTTTCTCTTTAAAACGTCCGTTAGCATTTCGTATTCGGCGTGCATGGGGACGTTGAGATCAAGCCCAGAAGTGGAAATCACCGCGAGCAATGAATTATCTTCTTGCGCCTGACCTGACTTTAAGACGTTGTATATTTTGCGGTCTTTGGCCGTTGCCCATTCATCTAAAATAACCGTCGTGCCAGCATAACCATCGAGTGTATTTGTGTCACTAGCAAGGGCTAAGGCTTGCGAATCGGTTTCTAAGTCGGTAATGGCTTGTTTTTGTACCTTAATGCGTTGCCGCATATACTTAGATTGCTTGCGAATTTGTCGTAGGCCACTTGATAGCATGTTATATCCCAATTTAGCCTGTTTACTGCTGTTGCTGACGAATAATACTTGTCGGTTGCGGGCGGGCTGACGTTCTCTTAAAAGGCCATTAGCGGCCATACCAGAAGCTAGAAATGTCTTCCCGCCTTTTCTAGCCATGCTAATAAACGCACGATCATAACGCCGGTTGCCAGTTGCTTTCTCCCGCCAGCCATATAACTCACTGATGATCCATTCTTGAAAGGGCTGCATGGTTAGTTGGCTACCGTCAGTCTTAGGCATTAATTCGATAAATTTAACCGCCTGTGCCGCTTCGTCTTCGTCATAGTAGAATGGGAAGCTAGTTTCTTTAGAACGGCTTAAATCGCGTTTAAATCGCTCGCACGCCCATTTAATCTTTTGACCAGCCAACACTTGGCCCGATAAAACTTGATCAACGTATTCAATCATGACAACATCGCCTCGAAAGTGTCTTCGGGTTTATCATCTTTTTGCTTGTTTAATTCCATACGCGCCCGGCTAGATAGCGACATGCCTAAATCATTAGCTAGGGACTTTAGGTCTCTCATTGCTTGCGATTGTAAGGCCACGTAAGGGTTCGGCTTACGGGCGCCAGTCTCTTGATTAGTTTGTACGAGCCCATTTTTACGAATATCGTTCTCGCAAGTCTGTACCGTTGCATAAGCGCGGCAATAACTGGCTAACATTGCTCGATCAAGTTCACTAATTGGGGTATTGGCCTTTAAATAAGGCGCTACCCGTTGCCATTCGGTCAAAGCACGGTCATGCAACCAATCAGGGGGCGTTAAATCAAGTGACGGGTAATCAAACAAGGCAGTCTCGGCGTCCTTACGCTGGTCGCGTTCTTCGTTCGTTAGATGTTTCTTTAGAGTTGATAGTTGCTTAATCTTTTGACCCATTTTCGGGCTCCTTTCGCTAAATTTATATGCAAAAAAGCCACCACAGCATGGCTGAGGTAGCTCAAATGCACATATATTCGGAATTCGTTTATTATACATAAATAGTAACACTTTCGAGGGAAAAGTACAATATATAGTATGCTGTTATTGACTGGCATACTACATATAGTTATGCTTCACCCCTTGGATTTTTATTTATGCAAATTTTGCATAAAGTAGTAGACATTTTTTGATTTCTGTCAATATTGGCAAAAATTCAAATTTTTAAAGGGAAATTTACGCACAGAAAGGAGTGTGACCGCTCTTATCGGTTCATTCATAGCCCCCCATATCATTGATATACCAAGTTTTACAATCACTTTAGAATACTCGCGGTCGAATTGTCGGCTGCCAAATCCAACTCGGCCTAGTTTTCGGCTTAGCTCCCCAAAATTGGGGGCTCAAAATTGAGCTACGAAAACAACCTATCCCGTCATCTTAACGGGTCAGCTAATGCACCAAGTTAGTATGTTTGGTCGTAACTTGCGACCTCAGATAGTACAGCGGAAAATTCCGCTCAATAACTCGGCTGAAAGATGTCCCCAATTTTGGGGAGATATTGGGTATGCTTATTTTTAAGCAGACCCCCAATAAAGATGTGCGCAATTTTGCGCAGATATTACCTAAGTTTAACTTAGCCATCCATTTTTAATTCAGCTGAAAATTTAGCTCTACTAAAAAGCGCCGCACCTTTCAGCACGACACTCATTGATTATTTAGTTTGTTGTTCTCGTACTTCTCTAGCCTGCTTAGTCTTTTGGTTATGGTGTCGGTAGCATAATGGTTGCAAGTTACTTTCATCTAGTCGTCGTGACCAATCATCACGTAACTCTATAACATGATCGACCACATCGGCTTTACGGATCACACCATCTTGATAACACTGAACGCAAATAGGGTTATTCTCTAGGAATAGACGGGATAACTTACGCCATTGAGATGACTTATAGAACTGTTGATAACGTCCTTCATGTTCGCCATACATGCGCTTGTGGTACGTTTCGGCGTTAGCTTTATGCTGGTGCTTACTACAGTAACGGACATCATAGGGCACCAACTGACGGCACCCGGCATGGTTGCATTGCTTCATAATTTTTGCCATTATAATAGATCTCCTTACGTACACAAAAAGGCCGCCTGTGAAGACGACCTCTCGTTTATTACCCGTGCTTCTGGTAGCGAACCAATGTGATCACATCGAATGAGTTAATCTCATCGTCACCGGCTACGTTGTTGACCCGATAAAGGGTGTCACCGATCTTAACCAGTTGTTGCTGATTGACCTGCTCATTATGCCGTACCACAATCATCTTCGTATCTGTCATATTATCTCCAGTTAGAGTAATCTGCTGGTTAATGGTCTGGCTATACTCACCGAACCATAGTGAGAATTGCGGTACAAATTGCGAAACGAAAGCACCTGTATTCGGGTTCATCTCACCATTACCATATACCCCGAATTCGCAGCGGTGCTTCATACGCGATACATCATAGGTCTTCATCGTCATCACCAACCTTGTAAACCAATGCTTCGCAATAAATCATTTTCGAATCGCTCACCTTAATAAAATCAAATTCTACATCTAACAGTTCGTCATCAATATCTTGTGCTTTGTCGACTTCCGAAACTTGCGCAAATAACTCCTCCATATTGTCAGCATGTACCATCTTAATTTTCATTATTTTATACCCCTTTTATTCTCTAAAATATTTCTTCTTAACTACATCAACAACATGGTGATTTGCCAACAGGTCATAGTAATAGTAGTTATATGTTTCCTTGCTCATAATCATTACTAGTGAAGACTGGCCGGGATAATACCAATCTACTTTGCTATCAAAGATAACGCCCACTAAATCAAGCGGCAAGACTTGCTCCGCTATTTTGCTATGAACGCTATCGGCCGGCCCATAATCATGAGCAATTGCAACAATTCGTGTAGTTCCACTTACCTTTTGTAATTCGGCATGATCTAACCATTCCCCAAGGTAAGGTGGTGTATCATACTTATTGCCCGCATTGTATGAACGATCACCTGCTAGTAGTTTTTCAAGACTATGTGGGCGTTCATACACGGCACATTTGTCAAACTTAAATACGTCTTCAAATTTTTTGAGGTTTTCTGAACTGCTATATTTTGAATTTCTCAATAACTGCATTTCTTGCCATTTCATACGTGTTTCCTCCTAGAACTGGAAATGTTTTTTTTAACGTGGCACACGTGGCCCGGTGGCCCAATCATTGATATAACAGTGTTTCAAAGTGTCCTGACGTGGCCCGTTTAGTGGCACAACGTGGCACGCTTACTTTTGGGTGACGTTGTTCTAAACTTTATCTATAATTCTCTAACATATCCGTGTGGTTGCTTGCCGTTAGTTCTAATTCGTTGACTTTTCCAACCGTCCATATTGTCCATTAACAGCTTGATTCGCTTAGCTTCCGAGTTTGTTCGCCCGGTTAAATAACGATCAACTGTTTTATGAAAGACAACTTCCATAATTTCCCGAGTTGTTGTTTGATTGAGTAGTTTCCGTTCATTACTAACTTGATCTTGTAGCCACTTAGATTGATGGCCGTAGTCACTGACATAGCTTTGTTTTAAGCCGGCACTCATGTTTTCCCAATCTGCGGGAACTTCCATTGCTAAAAAATCTTCGATAGCATCTCGCATAGGGTCGACAGCTTCCGCAGCCATCTGATACGCCTTAGCCTCTTTCACGGTGGCCTGATCCAGATATAGCAGTTCACCATTCCTAAACCAGTACGCGGCCTCCGCCAATACTTGAAGCATGTAATTCTCGTCCGGGTGCCATACATCTAGCTTAGCCTTGTTGACCCCACATTTAATTGGATAGAAGCGCCGTTCACCGGTCGCGTCCTTTAAATAGTCGGTTTGGTTAGTCGTACCAATAAATACGCATTTACGCGGGTGTGGCAACGCATAGCGGCCGTAACTATTCCGATATGTGTCGGATTGTGCACTAATAAAATTTTTAATTCCCTCAACGTCCGTTTTTTTCATGGCGGAAAGCTCGGCAACTTCAATAATCCAACTACCTTGTAACTGTTGATAATCGTCTTTCTGCTTCCCCATTCCTTTCAACGAATCATTGAATTTATCTGGGTATAGATTCTTACCAGCCGTACTCTTGCCAAGTCCTTGGCTTCCCTCTAAGATAGGGACAATTTCAAACTTAACTCCGGGAACATAGGCCCGGGCAATAAGACCAGTTAGCCATTTCTTAGTGATGGTGCGGGTGTAGTGATTATCTTCGGCACCTAAGTAATCAATGAAATAACGTTCAGCACGTGGCTGGCCGTCCCATTCTACCGCTTCAATACGAGCCTTAACCGGATTGATTGTCTTGCGGCGTGCTTCTGTAACCACCGCGTCGGTAATGTTTTCCTTGCTGAATAACAAGTTGTAATGATCTTCAATATAACTTCTCAATAACGTGTCATCACTATCATTCCAAAAACCTTTGTTGAACAGTGAATTGTCTGCTTGTGGTGTTTTGACAATTTGTTCCGAGAACTCGTCAAAGACAACTAGTCCTTTCAACATTTCGTCATGTTCCATAATTAAACGGATATTGTAAAGAGACTGTGTTTTGATCCCATCGTCCGAATTTTTTTTGAAATCATTCTGCCAATCAGCGTCACGTTGCATTTTGATAACATTATTGGCCGCTTCTCGGGTCTCTGCTGGTAAATCCATTGCTTTGCCCATTAATGAACCCCCTTACTCTCTCGTTTTAAAATGGATTGAAAAATCACATTTATCTCTCTACTTGGTAGCGATGGATCTACAAAAGAATCATTTATCACCGATAGCATGTTATAAACGGTTTTTGGATCAGCACCAACGCTAAACATTCGGCCAGCCATTTTAGTAAGCCAAACGTTCCTATCACCCGTATTGGCCCCTTGCACCATCTCATCAAGCAAACGCCCAGTATATTTCTTTAACCGTGTTGTATAGGCGTGTTCTGGCGCACCGTTCAAACCATTGGTGCTTAATTCATCAACTAGCCAATTAGGTGCCGGTTTAATATCAGCCAGTGTTCGACCAGATAAGGGTGCATAAGCCATGCCACCAATCTCACTTGGCGCAATTACAGTAAAGTCAGTTAGCAGATCAATGCCGGGCCAATTATCGACCTTGCGCACCTTGTCTCCGGTATACTTAAAGAAGTAGTGGAGACCACCGCCGGCTGTCTTTTCAATGTACGTATCTGGTGAAAGTGACTTGCCTTGGCGCTGTAATTTCATCAGGCTATCTTTTCCATTCTTAGTAGAATCATGAATATCAACATCAACCACCAATAAATGGGACGTGTCTAATCGCAATCCTAAGTTGTAATACGGGTTGCTTTGAAACCAGTCTACAATGGTGTTCTGGTCTCTAGTGGCTTCTAAATATCCGTGATGGCCCTTAGGTGGTGTCTTAGTGTTGGCTGATAAAGGATAAATTTCATACCCGCTTTCAACTAAATCAAGTGCCGCATATAACGAAGAAAATTCTTCCATCACGTCACCACCTATTCTCCAGGGCAAATAGCGTTTGACACAGCAAACATGGTTTTAGAAATGTTTAATAGGTTATCTTCCAAGTTATCTGCTAGATGACTCTCAAAATAATATTTCCCCCAAGCCTTATCATCTCTCGTAAGTGCGATAATCATACTTAGACTGTCAACACTAACTTTCATTGACTCCCACGCTT
The DNA here is from genome assembly GCF_016861605.1 of Levilactobacillus wangkuiensis. Taxonomy (GTDB): domain Bacteria; phylum Bacillota; class Bacilli; order Lactobacillales; family Lactobacillaceae; genus Levilactobacillus; species Levilactobacillus wangkuiensis. The sequence continues at coordinate 98 of NZ_BOLM01000020.1, read as the reverse complement.
TTGCTAACGTTTCAGATTGCTGCCCGATTTAAAATTGAAGTGCAACACCCCTTAAGACATTAAGGGTAAACAAATAGGCCATGGAGACCTATACTTTT
>NZ_BOLM01000019.1 GCF_016861605.1 Levilactobacillus wangkuiensis | reverse complement strand
AAAAGTATAGGTCTCCATGGCCTATTTGTTTACCCTTAATGTCTTAAGGGGTGTTGCACTTCAATTTTAAATCGGGCGTTTCCAAAAAACGGTGAATTTAAGAGAATCGTTAGGAAAAGACACACCCGGTGTGTTATACTGCATAAAGATTGTTTTCGAAAAGGAGCAAAGGAGAGCCATGACAGAAGATATTCGCCTGGTCATTATCACCGGGATGAGTGGGGCCGGCAAGACCGTCGCCATGCAAAGCTTTGAAGATTTAGGCTACTTTTGTATTGATAACATGCCGCCTTCGTTGCTGCCGAAATTTTGGGACCTGGTTCGCGAGTCGGGGAAGCTGTCCAAGATTGCGTTAGTGATTGACCTGCGTTCACGGGCATTTTATGACGAAATCGTCCGGATGCTGAACGATGTAGCGGTTCATGGGACCATGAACGCCCAGGTGCTTTTCCTAGATGCCTCGGATGAGGAGCTGGTATCCCGTTACAAGGAGACCCGCCGTTCCCACCCGTTGGCGCGAAATGGCCGGGTGATGGAAGGGATTCAGCGCGAGCGCACCTTGCTCGCCCCCATTCGTCAGGCAGCGCAGTTGGTCATTGATACCACAAAATTAAGCCCGCGGAAGTTGCGGGAAGAAATTTTTCATAACTACGAAACGGAAACTACCCACACATTTCACATCGAGATCATGTCGTTTGGCTTTAAATACGGCCTGCCCATCGATGCGGATATCGTGATGGACGTCCGGTTCCTACCGAATCCGTACTACCTGCCCGAGCTGCGGGAGCAAACCGGGCTGGATCAACCGGTCTATGATTACGTGATGAGTCAACCACAAACGGAAGACTTCTATCAGCGTTTCGTGGGCCTGTTGACGTCCATCGTGCCCGGCTATAAAAAAGAGGGTAAGTCGAGCTTGACGATTGCGATTGGCTGTACCGGTGGGCAACACCGCTCGGTCGCCTTGACGCAACGCATTGGCAAGACCCTCGGGGACACGTACCCCGTACACGTCACCCATCGGGATATCAACAAACGAAAGGAGTCCGCTAATCGATCATGAGAGACCTAACAAACAGCCGCCGGCCCAAGATCGTGGTCATTGGCGGAGGCACGGGGCTACCGGTCATCTTGAGCAACTTACGCGATCAAGATGTTGATATCACGGCAGTCGTGACCGTTGCTGATGACGGGGGCTCCTCCGGCATCATCCGGCATTACGTGAACGTTGTGCCGCCTGGAGATATTCGCAACGTCATGGTGGCGTTGGCGGAAGTCCCAGACATTTATAAAGACCTATTCCAGTACCGGTTTGAAACGACGGATGATTTCTTTGCGGGTCACGCCATTGGCAATCTCATCATTGCCGCCCTGTCAGAAATGCGGGGGGGTATTTTTGATGCCGTGCAGGAATTGTCCCAGTTGATGCGAGTCAACGGCCACATTTATCCGGCCGCAGACGAGCCGTTGGAACTACACGCGCAGTTCGCTGATGGCAGTACGCTCAGTGGGGAGTCGGAAATCACGGCCGCCCACAAGCTGATCAAGCGGGTCTGGGTCGAAACCAGTGACCACCATGACCAGCCGCAAGCCGTCCAACCCGTGATTGATGCCATCATGAACGCGGACCAAATCGTGTTGGGACCGGGGAGCTTATTTACCAGCATCCTGCCCAACCTGATGATCAAGAGCGTGGGGGATGCCGTGCGCGAAAGTTCCGCCGAGGTCGTCTACATCTGCAACATCATGACGCAGAAGGGCGAAACGGAAAACTTTACCGACGCCGATCACGTGCGTGTGTTGAATAAACATTTAAACGCCAACTTTATTGATACCGTATTGGTCAACACCCGTAAGGTGCCCGACCAGTACATTGATTACCAACGTTGGGATGAAATGTCTCAACCCGTTCGGCATGATTTTCAGGGACTCCGTGATCAGGGGTGCCGGGTCATTTCGACCGACTTTTTACAATTACGCGATAACGGGGCGTTCCACAACGGGCAAGAGGTCGTTCATGAACTCTTGAACCTGAGTGGGCAACCGCGCTATCGAATGAAACGGAGGCCTTAACGGTGTCATATGCCAGTGAAGTCAAGAAAGAATTAACCACCCTGGAGGTCCACCGAGACAACGCTAAAGCCGAATTGGTCGCGTTGATCCGGATGAACGGTGCCTTAGGGCTCGCGAACCACCACTTTGTCTTGAACGTCCAAACGGAAAATCCTGCGATTGCCCGGCGGATGTACCAGCTGCTCAAACAGTTCTATGATTTGGAAAGTGAACTGTTGGTTCGGCGTAAGATGAAATTAAAGAAAAATAACCTGTACATTGTGCGGGTCAAGACCGGCGTCACGGAGGTCTTATCCGACCTGGGAATCTTCGACGGCATGCAGCTGCTGGAGTCTGTGCCCGATGACATTTTAAACGATGACATGCGGGTGCGGTCATACCTCCGCGGGGCCTTCCTCGCTGGTGGTTCCGTCAACAATCCCGAGACTAGCCGTTACCATTTGGAGATTTACTCACTATATGAGGAACATAACCAGATGATTGCGGAGATGATGAACCGTTATGACCTCAATGCACGGACCATCGTGCGGCGGAGTGGGTACATCACCTACCTGAAGGGGGCCGAAAAGATTGCCGACTTCCTATCACTGATCGGGGCGACGACGGCCATGCTGCGGTTCGAAGATGTCCGGATCATGCGCGACATGCGCAACTCGGTCAATCGCTTGGTTAACTGCGAGAACGCCAACATGGACAAGGTGGCCAATGCCTCGACCCGCCAACTCGATAACATTCAGTTCATCGATGCGACGGTCGGTTTGGGTCAACTGCCCATCAAGCTGCGAGAAGTCGCTGAGGCCCGGATGGCGCACCAAGAGGTTAGCTTGAAGGAGCTAGGCGACCTGGTGCCCGGCGGTCCGATTTCCAAGTCCGGGATCAATCACCGGCTACGCAAAATTAATGATTATGCCAAACAGCTGCGCGAAGAAGCGACGGCCTAGGCAGAGGAGAGTGAGTCAAAAGGCGGTTAGCCGGCGAGCATTAAGGCTGATAACCGGATAATCCTGGTCTTGGATTGTTTGGTTATCAGTTTTAAGCGGAACCGGGTGCCTTTTGTCGCACGTTTCGGCCATATAAATGGGTACCACAAAAGCGAGTCTGGGATTTTGTCTCAGGCTCTTTTTTTTTGGCCAATTTTACGCTGAAAAAAATGCGCGTAAAAAAATAGCACCGGCCACGGGGGTCAGTGCTATCGTTAAAACAGGTTTACTTTTTTTGTTCACTACTATTGGTCATGATGTGGTCGATCAAACCGTAATCGACGGCTTCTTGGGCACTCAAGTAGTTGTCCCGTTCAGTATCTTGATTCAGACGTTCAACGGGTTGACCAGAGTTGTCAGCCAAAATCTTGTTGATCAATTGACGGGTCTTCAAGATTTCGCGAGCAGCAATTTCAATTTCAGTTTGTTGGCCTTGGGCACCACCGGATGGTTGGTGAATCATCACTTGGGCGTGAGGCAAAGCAAACCGCTTGCCCTTAGTCCCGGATGAAGCCAAGACACTGGCCATGGAAGCTGCCATCCCCAATGTAATGGTTTGCACGTCGGATTGGATGAAGTTCATGGTATCGTAAATGGCTAAGCCGGAAGAAACGACCCCACCTGGTGAGTTGATGTAAAGTGAAATGTCCTTAGTGGAGTCTTGGGCATCCAAGAAGAGCAACTGCGCAATGATGGCGTTTGCCATGTCATCTTCGATTGGACCAGACAACATAATGATCCGGTCTTTTAAGAGTCGTGAATAGATATCATAGGCCCGTTCGCCACGGGATGATTGTTCGATAACTGTTGGTACTAAATTCATGACAAGATAGCCTCCCTTATTAACTATTAAATGGCTAGCGTTTTGCTAACATGTTGTTAGTGTACCGCTATGGTCAGAGTAGGTCAAACGAAAAGACTCGCTGAAGAACCCTGAACGTTTTGACTAAAACTATCATAACAGAGTTTGGCCAAACGTCACGTATTCTGTCAGTCAATTGGGAGAGTGCTAACGACGCTAAGCCTGAGTATTCAGTCAGTTACGACCACTTACGCCGGTTAAATAACCAGTTGCGACCAGTCTATTTATTTTTCAATTGGGATATGGTTTACTAAGAACAACGAAAGGGGGTGGCAGATTGAAAATTCACGTGGAAATTGACGACACGGTGACCGAGCCCGAGGTGACGATTCGGGCGGCAGCCAATACCGACCTTAGCCAACTGATGGCGGCACTTACGACCGTCGAGACGACGCCCAAGCGGCTGACCCTGCGACAACGGGGCCAGAGCGTACAGGTGGCCGTGGCGGATATCCTTTTCCTGGAAGCCGCTGATCACCAGGTCATGGTTCACACGGCCGACGCGGTCTTCGTGACCCGGCAACCGCTGTATGAGTTGGCCGAGAGCCTACCGGTGACTTTCCAACGGATTTCCAAATCAGCCATCCTCAATCGCAACCAAATCTTGTCGCTGACCAAGTCGGTGACCGGAAATTTGGTTCGGTTTCAACAATCGCATAAACAAATTTACGTGTCGCGCCGGTATTACAAGGCGTTGAAGGACGCATTAGAGGAAAAGGGGTAAGTGCCATGCATCGAAATTGGTTTTGGGGTGTGTTCCTGGTGTTAGCCGCGGGTATCTTAGTGACTAGCCGGATGGGAATCTTCACCTATCAAATTGGGTTCTGGACATTGTTAGTCGCGGTCTTCTTAGTGGCCGCGTTTGTGGAAAGCTTGGTTCATTTAACGGTGGGGGGAATGGTCTTCTCGCTAGCGTTTCTGGCGATTATCTTTGCGAAACCGTTGGGCATCGCGGCGCTAGCCCCCTGGACGATTCTCGGTGCCGCCATCTTGCTGACAGCCGGGTTGTCCCTGATCATCAAGCCGCGGTGGCGGTGGCACCATCACGGCCCACGCGTCATCGTCAATGGTCAGGATTGGCATCACCGGGGGCAAGACTGGACGGAAGACGTGCAGGACGTGGATGATCCCGAGTTGACGGTGGACGTGAACATGAGCAGTAGCATCCGCTACCTGCAGTCACAAGATTTTAAACGCGCGATTATTAAGGTATCCATGGGCAATGCCAAGGTTTACTTTGATAACGTGAAGGTCAATGAAACCGGTGCAGATGTCTACGTGGATGATTCGTTTGGTGGCGTCGAACTTTACCTGCCCAAGACGTGGAACGTTAAAAATGATATGAATACCAGCTTTGGCGCAGTCGAGGAAAAAGGTTTCCAGGAGATTGATCCGAATGCGCCGGAAGTCCGGGTTCACGGGAATATTTCCTTCGGTGGGATGACCATTATTTACGTCTAAGTAAAAATTTTGCGACGGCCCCTTGAATTTATATGCAGTATCAGGTATAGTAATTAAGTACTCAAAAATACTGATGCTGTTATGCGCCCGTAGTGTAATGGATCGCACGTAAGATTCCGGTTCTTGAAATGGGGGTTCGATTCCCTCCGGGCGCATCAGTTGGTCGTAACCCTTGTGGTTGCGGCTTTTTTTGTTTCAAACAAGTGGCTTTTTGTGGACAAATGTACACCAGGATGTAACCGGCTTTCTATGTAACCATAGATGTACACCATCAGATGAGGACTAACGTGGTTTTTGTGTAGCACTCACTCCCTTAGCAAGCTAATTAATGACAGTAAAAAAGCCTGGAATTTAATCCCAGACTCTGAATAAAAACTAATTTAGCGACGAATCTGATCCCAGCGTTTCCGCAGGGGCAGGGCAATCAATGGCGCCACAAGCACATCTAATAGTAATTCCGGAACACCATTCGTGAGTAACGAAATCATTAAGACGTAGCCTAAAGTTTGGTTGCCCTGGGCGCCGAACGCGGTGGCCACGGCGGGCGTTTGGTAGAAGATAAAGACCAATCCCAGGACTAGCAACGTATTGACCAGCGCCGCACAGCCAGCAGCGACCTGCATGGATCGTCGTTGGGACCAGTGACGCTTGAGTCCCCAGGCATACAGTCCACCGGCAGCCAGACCCATCAATAGCCGGGGCAGAATAGAAATGAATGGGTTGGTAAAGATCAGTGGCGCTACCGGGCTGGACGGCCAGGTGAAGGCCCGAATGAACGTGATCAGGCCCCAGAAACCACCAATGGCCATGCCGTCCTTCGGTCCTAAGGCGGTGCCGGCGACGATGACGGTTAACCCAATCAACGTCATACTGAAGGGCCCAAAGGGGATGTAGCCCAAAAATGGAATGATATTTTGTAGTAAAACAATCGCCATGAGGAGCGCGTCCACCACCAGGCGGAAAGTCTTATGTCGCGTCATTTACCGAAACCTCCACGTAAGTTAATGCCGTTATTATAGCATGATTTTTCATGAAAAAAGCCAAACTGACTTGTATTTTTATCCAAAATCAGTTATAGTAATTGAGGTGTTGTTCATAACAATTTTTATGCGCCCGTAGTGTAATGGATCGCACGTAAGATTCCGGTTCTTGAAATGGGGGTTCGATTCCCTCCGGGCGCATCACTAACAACACGGCATCTCATACCTTTGGGTGTGGGATTTTTTTGTGCCCGGAAATGAGTTTGTGGCTGCTGTAACGGATTGAGATTGGGCATGCAGCGACTAGCCATTTTTTTCTGAACAGTGGCTCGCTCAGGCGGTGAAATCGTCACTCTGAAGGGGACTGATGCAACCTAATTTTCCAGTTTCTTCCATTGTAAGGGCTTACATAAATTAACAGACTGAATCACTTGCTAAAGCGCTTGTGGTGACTTATACTATTAATCGTAAAAGGTTGGCTCTGGTTGGCCTTTAAATTTTTGACCAGGGTGGGCGTTTATCAGCCACCTCTGGTCGAATAACGTCCCACTAGGAGGTAAGCAGGATGCATGAAGATTGGCAGTGGGTCGAGGCAATTATGCCCCAGATGGTTGGGAAACTGACCAGCCGCTTCCGTGTTCTGCAAGGAATTGCCAACCTCCAACCCGTCGGTCGCCGGACCCTCGCCACCAAGCTAGCTTGCTCGGAGCGTACGGTTCGAACAACGACGGATGCCTTAGCGGGACTCGGTTTTGTCCAAATGTCCGTGAAGGGCATGCAGATCACGGCCACTGGTCAGCGCGTTCTACAGGGGTTAGCCCCCGTTATGAACGATTTGGCCGGTCGTCAACAGCGAGAACGGGAACTGGCACAACGGTTGGGCATTGCCCACTGTACCATCGTGCCCGGTGATAGCACCGCGGCGAATGGCTCGCTCAACGGCTTAGCCCAGGCGGCTAGTCAAGTATTGAACGGCCAGATGCCACAGGGCCAAAGTACCGTGGCTGTCATGGGTGGCCACACGTTGGCCACCGTGGCGGACGCGTTGACACCGGCACTAGCCGTCAATCGGCAGTTGTTATTTGTCCCCGCTCGCGGTGGGGTTGGTGAATCGCCAGCCATTCAAGCCAATGCAGTTAGCGCTGCCATGGCTGAACACACCAACAGCGAGTTTCGGCAGCTGTATGTGCCTGAGCAATTAAATACGGAGACTTACAAGCCACTCTTTGCCGAGCCGGCCATTCATGAAGTGCTCCAATTGATTGCCCAGAGTAATGTGGTGATTCACGGTATCGGTCAGGCATTCGTCATGGCCGAGCGGCGCAATATGGATCCGCACGTGATTGCCGATTTATCCGCGGCCCATGCCGTGGGTGAGGCCTTTGGTTATTTCTATGATGACCAGGGCCACGTCGTCAGCAAGTTCCCCCGTATCGGGCTGGAAATTGGCGACTTAGCCGCTAAACAATTAGTCATCGCCGTCGCCGGTGGTGCCGAGAAGGGCGCTGCGATTGCGGCGTACATGCGTTTAGCGCCAGCACAGACTTGGTTAATTACCGACGAAGGTGCTGCTGACTTTGTTTTAAAGAAGTGATACAATGAACATGTATTGCTTTTTAAAAAAATTATCTTTGTTTGCTTCCTGAAGGAGGAAATCACAGTATGACTGTAAAGATTGGTATTAATGGTTTCGGACGTATCGGCCGTTTGGCTTTCAAGCGGATTCACGAACTCCACTCAAGTGACATCGAAGTTGTTGCCATCAACGATTTGACGACACCTTCAATGTTGGCTTACTTGTTGAAGTATGACTCAACTCATGGTCGTTTCCCTGGCGAAGTTTCCGCTACGGACAAGGGCATCGTGGTTGACGGTAAGGAATACCCTGTTTACGCTGACCCTAAGGCTCAAGACATTCCTTGGGTTAAGAACGACGGTGTTGACTTCGTTCTCGAATGTACCGGTTTCTACACTTCCGAAGAAAAGGCTCACGCCCACATCGATGCTGGTGTTAAGCGGGTATTAGTATCTGCTCCAGCCGGTGCCGTTACGACGGTTGTTCCTGGTGTTAACATGGATGCTTTAAGCAAGGACGATGTGATCGTTTCTGCTGGTTCTTGCACCACGAACTGTTTAGCACCTATGGCTTACTTCATGAATGAAGAATTCGGGATCAAGGCCGGGACTATGACCACGATTCACGCCTTCACTGCTACCCAACAAATCTTGGATGGCCCTCGCGGTAAGAAGATGCGTAACAACCGTACTGCCAGTGTTAACACGATTCCTCACTCAACTGGTGCCGCTAAGGCTATCGGTTTAGTTATCCCTGACTTAAAGGGTAAGTTACAAGGCCACGCACAACGTGTTCCTTTGACTGACGGTTCTTTGACGGAATTAGTTACTGTTCTGGACAAGAAGGTTACTGCTGACGAAATCAACGACGCTATGAAGAAGCACACTGAAGGTAACGAAGCCTTTGGTTACAACGCCGACGAAATCGTTTCTTCAGACATCATCGATGATGACCACGGTTCTGTCTTTGACCCAACCCAAACTGAAGTTACGACTAACGGTGACACCCAATTAGTTAAGACTGTTTCATGGTACGACAACGAATGGGGCTTCACTTGCAACATGGTCCGGACTTTATTGCACTTCGCAACTCTCTAATCCGACCGTTGTAACAGTAGCTTATAAATAGACTCACGAACGCGGCGGAGGGAGGAATTTCTTCGCTGCGTTTTTTGTAAGTCGTTAAAAATTTGCACAAGTCCTTTGAAATTCGGAGGTAAGTGCTGTATATTGTGAAAGTAATCATTTAAAGATAAGAACTCAAGGAGGATTTCAGAATTGGCTAAATTAACAGTTTCTGATTTAGACTTAGAGGGCAAAAAAGTCCTGATGCGGGTCGACTTTAACGTCCCAATCAAAGATGGCGTGATTGGTAACGATAACCGTATCGTTGCTGCATTACCAACGATCAAGTACGTAATCGAACATGGTGGCAAGGCCATCCTCTTATCCCACTTAGGTCGGATCAAGAAGGAAGACGACAAGCCAGCATTGTCCATGCGTCCAGTTGCTGAACGTCTGTCCAACTTGTTAAACAAGCCGGTTACCTTCGTCCCAACGACTGAAGGCAAGCAGCTTGAAGATGCCATTGATGGCTTAAACAATGGTGACGTCTTAGTGATGGAAAACACCCGTTACGAAGATGTTAAAGACGGCGAATACGTTAAGCGTGAATCCGGTAACGACCCTGAATTGGGCAAGTACTGGGCTTCATTGGGTGACGTCTTCGTTAACGATGCTTTCGGGACGGCTCACCGTTCTCACGCATCTAACGCCGGCATCGCTGCCAACATGGCCCAAACGGCTGCTGGCTTCTTGATGGAAAAGGAAATCAAGTTTATCGGTGGCGCCGTTGACAACCCAGAACACCCATTTGTTGCTATCTTGGGTGGTGCTAAGGTTTCTGACAAGATCGGTGTGATCGACAACTTGTTGGCTAAGGCTGACAAGATTCTTATCGGTGGTGGGATGACTTACACGTTCTACGCTGCTAAGGGTATGAAGATTGGGAACTCATTGGTTGAAACTGACAAGATTGACTTAGCCAAGGAAATCTTGGACAAGGCCGGCGACAAGTTGGTTCTGCCTGTTGACTCCGTTGTTGCTGAAAAGTTTGACAACGATGCCGCTCACAAGACGGTTGACGGTGACGTGCCTGATGGCTACATGGCCTTGGACATCGGACCTAAGTCAGTTGCTGAATTCGAAGACGTTCTGAAGACTGCCAAGACGGTTGTTTGGAACGGCCCAATGGGTGTCTTTGAAATGAGCAACTACGCTGAAGGAACTTTGGAAATTGGTAAGTTCTTGGGTACCTTGACGGATGCTAAGACGATTGTCGGTGGTGGTGACTCAACTGCTGCTGTTCAACAACTTGGTGTTGCTGACAAGCTTTCCCACATCTCTACTGGTGGTGGGGCTTCTCTCGAATACCTCGAAGGGAAGACGTTACCAGGAATTGCCGCAATTTCTGATAAGTAAATTAATAAAGAGCTGTGGTGGTCGTCATCACGGCTTTTTATTGTGATAGTCGCCGATCATTAAGGGTCTTCGCTGGCTAATCCAGTGAGAATTCGGTAAGATGATGAGCGTAGTCAATTTATTTTTAGGAAAGGGTGGATTAGGTTGCGGATACCACTCATTGCTGGTAACTGGAAAATGAACAAAACGGTAACGGAAGCGCGCAGTTTCGTTGAAGCTGTGCAAGGGAAGTTACCGGCTGCGGATGTCGTGGAAACGGCGATTGCCGCACCAGCGTTATTTTTACAGACCATGTTAGAGGCAAATACTGAAGATGTGCTGCGCATTGGCGCGGAGGCTTGCTACTACGAAGATGACGGGGCGTACACGGGGGAAACTAGCCCACGCGCGCTCCACGAGATGGGGATTCCGTATACCATCGTCGGTCACTCCGAACGGCGCCGCTACTTTAACGAAACGGATGATGTCATTAACCGGAAAGTCCAAGCGGTTTTCCGAAATGGCATGACGCCAATCGTGTGTTGTGACGAAACTATGGGACGACGTGAATCTGGTGAAAAAATTCACTGGGTCGTCAACCAGGTGACCGCCGCATTAAAGGGTGTCAGTCCGGAAGATGCTGCGAAGATTGTGATTGCTTATGAACCCAGCTGGGCGATTGGCAGTGGGACTTCCGCATCGACCGACCAAGCCGAAGAAGGCTGCTACCTGATTCGCCAAACGTTGGCAGACATTTACTCGGATGATTTAGCCAATGGCGTTCGAATTCTCTACGGTGGGAGCGTCAAGCCCGACAATATTGCTGGTCTGATGGCCAAGAATAATGTCGATGGCGTGCTCGCCGGGGGCTCTAGTTTGGATGAAAACTCTTTCATTCAGCTGGCGAACTACCAAAATTTGTAATTCGAGCAAAATGTGATTGAAAGTTCAAAGTTAAACTTATAGAATAAAGCATGGGATGGTTGTTTTGTTCCCGTGAAGCCAAACACTCATAAGGAGAGAATACAAAAAATGTCTATTATTTCTGATATTTACGCACGCGAAGTCTTAGATTCTCGTGGTAACCCAACTGTTGAAGTTGAACTTTACACTGAAGCCGGTGCAATGGGCCGGGGGATCGTTCCTTCTGGTGCCTCAACTGGTGAACATGAAGCCGTTGAACTTCGTGATGGCGACAAGAGTCGTTTCATGGGTAAGGGTGTTACTAAGGCTGTTGACAACGTAAACAACATCATCGCCAAAGAAATCGTTGGCTACGATGTTACCGACCAACGTGCCATTGACCAAGCTATGATCGACTTGGACGGTACGCCAAACAAGGGTAAGTTAGGTGCTAACGCTATCTTAGGTGTTTCCTTAGCTGCTGCCCGTGCTGCTGCTGACGAATTAGGCCAACCTCTGTACAACTACTTAGGCGGGTTCAATGGTCACGTCCTTCCTACGCCAATGATGAACGTTATCAACGGTGGGAAGCACGCCAACAACAAGGTTGATTTCCAAGAATTCATGATCATGCCTGTTGGTGCCAAGACCGTCAAGGAAGCTATCCGGATGGGTTCAGAAACTTTCCACAACTTGAAGAACTTGTTGAACGAAAAGGGCTACTCAACTGCCGTTGGTGACGAAGGTGGTTTCGCTCCTGACTTGAAGAACAACGAAGAACCATTCGAAATCTTAGTTGAAGCTATCAAGAACGCCGGCTACGTACCTGGTAAGGACGTTGCTATCGCCTTTGACTGTGCCTCATCAGAATTCTACAATGCTGACACCAAGAAGTACGAACTTAAGGGTGACGGCAAGGAATACACTGCTGAAGAATTTGTTAGCTTGCTGGAAAGCATCGTTGACAAGTACCCAGTTGTTTCCATCGAAGATCCTTTGGACGAAAACGAATGGGCAGACTGGCAAATGGCTACTGAACGCCTTGGCAAGAAGGTCCAAATCGTTGGTGACGACTTATTCGTTACGAACACGGACTACTTGGCAAAGGGTATCAAGATGGGCGTTGCCAACTCTATCTTAATCAAGCTGAACCAAATCGGGACTTTGACTGAAACTGTTGAAGCCGTTGAAATGGCTAAGCAAGCTGGTTACACGGCCGTTATCTCTCACCGTTCTGGTGAAACTGAAGACACGACTATCTCTGACTTGGTTGTTGCTTTGAACGCCGGTCAAATCAAGACTGGTTCAATGAGCCGTGGCGAACGTATCGCTAAGTACAACCAATTAATGCGGATCGAAGACCAATTAGGTAAGACTTCCAACTACAAGGGTATTCACTCCTTCTACAACTTGAGCGAAGATGCGCGTTTGGCCATCATCAACAAGTAGTTTAAAAATGAATGTGAAGAAGCAAGTCCAGCGATGGGCCTGCTTCTTTTTTTACATAATTTTTTGTGCGTGAAAAAGAATTTGAAAAACTTGCGCGAAAAATAAAATAATAGGCGATTTCTTACGGAGTTAACTTTAACGAGGGGGAATTACAATGATGAATTTTACAAGATTGCGCGTCATGCTGTTGATGGTTAGTGGCTTTACTGTGGGGATGGGTGGTGCTGGGGCTTTTGGGGGCTCGGTGGCGTTGGCTAAATTGGTGACTGTGGAGCACAGGATAAATGCCATTGATGAGGGGAACTCTAAAGCAGAGACTAGGCTCTATAAAAGGGAAACACAACGGCTCGAAGCGGGAGATGAAGTAACGTACCTACCTGAGTTGCAAAGACTATCGCCAGAAGTTCATTCCGGAGCTAATGGCATACAAACGGTCTTGTATAATGGCACCATGACATTGGTAAATGTTCATTTGGCGTTTGTTACTGAAAAAGGGGAACAAATTTATGCAAGAGAGTCGGACCCCAAACTATCACTTGGTGGACGACTACGTTTGGAAGTGCCGAAGGGATATGAGCTGATCAACGTTAAGGATGTGGAAAAGATAGTGCTGTCGAAGGAGGAAGATTGGAAGATTAAGGTGAAGGCTATTTCTACGGACCATTCTAATGGAATGGCGGGTGGTGAACCGAAGCCACAAAATCCGAAGCCAAAACCGAAGCCGCAACCAGAACCGAAACCAGGAACGAATTCAGAACCAGACAAGCCCGCCAAACAACCAAACACTGGCGGTGATAAGGACGTGGTAGCCATTCCTAAGCCGCCAGCGCCATCGAAACCGCAAACCAAACCAAGTACACCGCAGGCACCAACGCCACATCCTAGGCCTGTTCAAGTACCCACAATCACGCACCCAATCGGGCAAACGGCTTTGGCCACTGTTTCACGGCCAGGTAAGAAGCCAGTGCCTACGCTAACCACCGCCCCCAGCACCAGTACCTTGCCACAATTACAGGTGGTTAATCATCCGCTGAGCCATCAAGGGGCTGCGGACTGGTGGCATCCGGTGACGGCAAACGTTACGCCAGATAAGTCCATTAAGCGACCAGTTCAGCAGGAGCATCAGTCTCAAACGGCTCATCGTCGTCCGGCTGGGACCCAGTCGACTAAGGCTCAGCAGCCAGGACGTATTGCGAAGCCAACGCAATCGACAAAAACGACGCAGTTACCTCAAACAGACGAACAAACGCTTCCATTGGCGTGGTACGGCGCTAGCGCCCTTCTAGGGCTTACCGGTCTAACTGGATACCGGCGGATTCGTCGTTAGTCTGACAACATTTTGTGATAAACTAGTTATTAGACTAAAAATACCGGAGGAATCGCCTAATGAAACGTCAGCACCGTACCCAACATGATCTCACACGACTCAACGCCATCTTTTTCGGTAGCGTGGTCGGCCTACTTGCTGGGGTCGTCGTCAGCACGTTTCGTTTGGCCATAGAGCACCTTCTCAAGTTTATGCAGGTAATGTACGGCTGGCTTGGACAGAACCCGTGGTGGCTCATTCCATGGGCAATCTTGCTGGTTGCCATTGCTGTTTTGATTGGTCACTGGACCAAGGAATCTCCCATGATCAAGGGTTCTGGGATTCCCCAAATTGAAGGGCAACTGGCCGGCGAAATGGACTATGCTTGGTGGCCGGTTCTGTGGAAGAAGTTTGTCAGTGGGATTCTGGGCATTGGATCCGGGCTGTTTCTGGGACGGGAAGGGCCATCCATTCAATTGGGTGGGACCGTCGCTCAAGGGGTCGCCGAAGGACTACACCTGAAGGGCAGTCAACGCCGCTTATTGATTGCCGGTGGGGCCGCAGCTGGTCTGTCAGCCGCGTTTAATGCGCCGATTGCGTCGACGTTGTTTATTTTGGAAGAGGTTTACCATAATTTCTCGACACTGGTTTGGCTCACGTCGCTGACCAGTGCCGTCGTTGCCAACTTTGTTTCAAATGAGTTCTTTGGCTTAACGCCAGTGCTTCACATTAACTACCAACAGGCGTTGCCCCTGCGATATTATTGGCTATTGCTGATTTTAGGGGTGGGCTTAGGCTTACTGGGTTACGTGTATCAGTGGGCGACGTTAAATGGTGGTAATTGGTACGCTAAGCTCAAGTGGCTACCTCAGCACCTTGATGGCATCATTCCGTTCCTGTTAGTCATCCCCATCGGTCTGTTATGGCCGGTTGCGCTTGGCGGTGGGAACCAAATGATCGTTCTGTTTGCAAAGCACACACCGTTGTTACTGCCATTGATTGGTTACTTCATTTTGCGTTTCTGTTTTTCTACGATTAGTTACAGTTCTGGCCTTCCTGGTGGGATCTTCTTACCCATTCTAGCGTTAGGCGCCTTACTGGGCGCGATTGGTGCCCAGTCATTCGTCTTGGTGGGCTGGTTACCGAAAATGTACGTGGCCAATCTGATTATTTACGCCATGGCCGGTTACTTTGCGGGAATCTCCAAAGCACCATTTACGGCCATCTTACTGATTACCGAAATGGTGGGGACCTTGCATCACCTGATGCCATTGGCCGTGGTTGCCATTGTGGCGTACATCACCGTCGATGTCCTGGGTGGCGCGCCAATTTACGAGGCAATGCTCCAGCAGATGGTGGCGCCAGCCGAAGCCAAGACGGCAGGGCCGACGGATCGCATTGAGTTTGCGGTGAGTGAAGGTTCCGGCCTAGCTGGTCGGCAGGTCCGCGATTTGGTTTGGCCTAAGGGGTCATTGCTGGTCAGCGTTCAACGGGGCGAGCGGTCCGTGATTCCGCGAGGTGATACCATCTTACGGGCTGGTGATACGTTATTAATCTTCACGTATCAGCGTAATCGGGCTTTTGTCCGCCAACAGCTTACCCAGTTAAACGATTCTCACCCACATTTGGCCGATTAACCAAGCAGGGGGCTGGTAAAAAGTGGCTGACTATGATAAATTGGTAAGGTATAGTTAGACCTATTAGACCTATTCGATAGGTAGGAGGCAAATTCGTGTATAACTTTTTAATGACCTGTATTTTAATTGTTGCTGTTTTGATTATCATTGCGGTAATGATGCAGCCTGCTAAGACCAACGACGCGTTATCCGCTTTATCTGGTGGTGCGGACGACTTATTTGCAAAGGCTAAGCCTCGTGGCTTCGAAGCTTTCATGCAAAAAGTGACCGTTGTTTTGGGTGCCTTATTCTTTGGGCTGGCAATGGCTTTGGTTTATTTATCTTCACACTAGAGTAGAATGTGGGCCTCCTGTTTGTTAGTTACAGGGGGCTTTTTTACAGACTACCCGAGTCAAAAATAGCGGAAAGTGGTGGTTTTACATGATTCGAAAACCAACCCCGCTCTTTTTCGAGCAGGGGCCTCAAGCAGTGATTCTACTGCACGCTTATTCCGGGAGCTCCAATGACATGAGAATTCTGGCGCGACGGCTGCAGAGTGAAAAATACACCGTGTTAGCGCCAATTTTTACTGGCCACGCTACGGGGGACCCAGCCGATGTTTTACGACTGGGCTCACCGAAGCAGTGGTGGCAGGACACTGAGGACGCGATTGCTTTGTTAAAGCAACGTGGTTACGAGCGGATTGCCATTTTCGGCTTGTCGTTAGGTGGCTTGTTTGCGACGCGAGCCCTACAGGAACATCCTGAACTTCTCGGTGGTGGGACGATTGCCTCCCCCGTGATCTACCGGGGACAAACCAACGTTCCGGCGTCATTTATTGAAATGGCTCGTGCCAGCTACCGGGAACAGAACATTACGGGGGATGACCAAGAACAACGCGTGGCGTGGTTGAAAGACCATTTGAACGCGCAGTTGATGGCCATTCAGGCGTTCGCTGATACTACGGCGACGCATTTAGACCGGGTGAAGCAACCCGTCTTCATTGCCCAGGGGGATGCGGATCACATGATCGATTCCCGTTCGGGTAAATGGTTGGCGGAGGCTTATCCGGCCGACCAAGTTGATTTTCACGAATACGCAGGAGCGGGTCACGTGTTAACCGTGAACACCGCACACCGCGCATTAGAAACGGACATTTTAGCTTATCTACAAACAATCTTTTAAAATAACGAGGAATCGATAGTGCAAGAAAATACATTGAAAACAGATTTAACAGCTTTCTTCCGGTCCCATTCGGAACAAAGCTACACAGTTGAAGATATTTCGGATGCACTCCACTACCACGGCTCAGCGGCTTTTAAGCTGATCGTGCAGGAGTTAGCACAATTGGAACGCGACGGTCTTGTCCAAGTAACGGACCACGGTCATTTTCAATTGGATCCTAGCCAACGGACGTTGACCGGGATTTTCCACGGTAACGACAAGGGCTTTGGCTTTGTCGCATATGATGAAAACAAGATTGAACCGGATGCCTACATCGCGCCTAACAACACGTTACGGGCCCTGAACGGCGATACCGTTAAGATCGAAATTGTTCGCGCGGGGGATCCTCGTAGCGGCAAGGGACCTGAAGGTAAGGTCACGGAAATTGTTGAACACCACTACGAACAAGTTGTTGGTGAATTCTTCAAGACCGAAGACGATAACGGTTATTTGGGTCAGGTTCGTTTAACGGACAAGAAGGTCATGAAGTACAAGTTCTACGTGACCGCTGTTGGGCTGAACCCTACCCCAGGTGAAGTCGTGACGGCTGAAATCACCGAATACCCAAGCGATGCGCATCCAGATGCCATGGTTGGGATTGCCAAGCAAGTTATTGGGAGTGTTGATGACCCTGGTATCGATATCTTACAGATTGTGTACCAACACAACATTCCTTCTGAATTCCCGGAAGAGGTCATGCAGGCCGCTGATGAGATTCCGGATCACGTGCTGCCCGAAGAAATGGCTGGCCGTGAAGACATTACGGATCAAGACTTGGTCACCATTGATGGCGAGTCTTCCAAAGACTTGGATGATGCCGTTACCGTTTGGAAATTGCCTAACGGAAACTATCATTTAGGGGTCCACATCGCGGACGTTTCCCACTATGTTCAAGAGGATTCAATTCTGGACAAGGAAGCCTACAAGCGGGGGACCAGTGTCTACCTGACCGACCGGGTTATTCCAATGTTGCCACGGCGCTTATCTAACGGGATTTGTTCCTTAAACGAGGGCGAATTGCGGTTATGTATGAGTTGTGACATGGAAATTGATGACTCCGGGAACGTGGTTAAGCACCGGATTCACCCATCTGTCATGCGTTCTAAGGCGCGAATGACCTACACGGCCGTTAACCAAATCTTGGAAGCTCATGATCCATTGACCATGGACCGTTACAAGTCACTTGTCCCAATGTTTGAAGCTATGGGCGAGTTGCACAAAATCTTGGTTAAGCACCGTAAGCGTCGTGGGGCCATTGATTTTGATGACCGCGAAGCTGAAATCATTGTCGATGACAAGGGCCACGCCGTAGACGTTAAGTT
The DNA here is from genome assembly GCF_016861605.1 of Levilactobacillus wangkuiensis. Classification (GTDB taxonomy): domain Bacteria; phylum Bacillota; class Bacilli; order Lactobacillales; family Lactobacillaceae; genus Levilactobacillus; species Levilactobacillus wangkuiensis. The sequence goes on along the minus strand of NZ_BOLM01000019.1, from coordinate 36,401 downwards.
ACGGACACGTGGAATCTCCGAACGGATGATTGAATCCTTCATGTTGGCAGCTAACGAAACGGTTGCGGAACACTACTTCCGTGCCAAGGTACCTTTCTTATACCGGGTCCACGAAACGCCAGATGGCGACCGTGTCCGGAGCTTCTTTGAATTCTTAACGGCCTTCGGGATCAACGTTAAGGGTGATGCCGATCACTTACGGCCAAAGATGTTGCAAGGTATTCTGAAGCAGGTTGCGGGTAAGCCTGAAGAAGCCATGGTTTCTGTGATGATGTTACGGAGCTTGAAGCAAGCCCGTTACGCTGATCAGTCCCTGGGTCACTTTGGGTTGGGTGCTGAGTTCTACACCCACTTTACGTCACCAATCCGGCGGTACCCAGATACCATGGTTCATCGGATGATTCATTACTACGAGGACCACGGTACCGGCGATAGCAGCAAGGAAAAGTTTGCCCCAATTTTGGAAGAGATCGGGATTCACACGTCCGAAGCTGAACGTCGCGCCATCGATGCTGAACGTGATACCAACGACATGAAGATGGCTGAATACATGGCTGACCACGTCGGCGAAGAATTTGACGCCGTGGTTAGTTCCGTCATGAAATTCGGGATGTTTGTCGAATTGCCAAACACCATCGAAGGGTTGATTCACATCAGTCGGATGCAGGATGACTACTACGAATATGTTGAAAAGTATCTGGCCTTAGTTGGGCGCAACACGCGTCGGACTTACCGGATCGGTCAAGAAATTCGGGTTAAGGTTATCCACGTCGATAAGGAACAAAGTGAAATTGACTTTGAACTATTAAATCCAGAAAAAACACCAACTAGTGATTTATTACCACACCGTGAACACCGCTCTCGTGGCGGGAACTTCCACGGCCGGAGCAACAATGGTGGTCATAGTAATGGTAATAATCACGGTGGTAACCGTAATGGTGGCAATCACCAGAACGGGAATCAGCGATCATCGAACCAACGTGGCGGGAATAATAGCCAACACCGGAGTAACAACAATGGTGGCGGCCAACACCGCAACAATTCACAAGGTGGTCGGCACTAAGCGAGGTGACTGAACTTGGCGAAAAAAAAGTCCAAGAAAACACCAGATAACGTTTTAGCTCAGAACCGGAAGGCACGGCATGACTACGCAGTCACGGAAACGGTTGAAGCCGGACTCGTTTTAACGGGGACGGAAATCAAATCGTTGCGTGAACGGCGGGTCAACCTGCAAGATGGGTTCGCCCAGATTCGGAACAACGAAGCGTGGATGATGAACGTGCACATCAGTGAGTACGTTCAGGGAAACCGATTCAACCACGATCCGTTACGGAATCGGAAACTCCTGTTACACAAGAAGGAAATTCGGCGGTTAGGTCAAGCGACAATGGATAAAGGGGTTACCCTGATTCCGTTGAAGATGTACCTGAAGCATGGATTTGCGAAGGTGTTAATTGGGGTTGCCCATGGGAAACGAGAATATGACAAGCGCCAAACAATCAAACGGCGGGAACAAGACCGAGAGATTGCGCGGGTCATGAAGCGTTACTAGTCATTTATAAGGGGACAGCAGAACTTGGTTGGTTCGGCTGTCCCTTTTTACGTCAATTGGGATAGGTTTTTATTGGGAGGTTAATTTAATGACAACTGCACCAAAGATTCGGGTCAAGGACCTGCACAAGGCCTTTGGTCAAAATGAAGTTTTGAAAGGCATCACACTCGATGTCCAGTCCCAGGAAGTTCTCTGCATGATTGGGCCCTCGGGTTCCGGAAAGAGTACCTTTCTCCGTTGTCTAAATGGGCTGGAGCAGATTACTAGCGGCGAGGTCTGGGTGGAAGGCCAACGGGTTGGTGACCCGAAAGTCAATCTGAATCAGATTCGTGAGAACATCGGGATGGTATTTCAGCATTTTAACTTGTTCCCCCATTTGTCCGTGCTCCAGAACGTAACGCTGGGCCCCGTTCAGTTGAAAGGCCTGAGTAAAGCCGCCGCTAAAGAGCGGGCCGAAAAGCTCCTCCAGCAGGTTGGCCTGGAAGATAAGGCTGAGGCGATGCCCCATTCGTTATCCGGCGGCCAGCAACAGCGGGTGGCGATTGCACGAGCACTGGCGATGGAACCCGAAATCATGCTGTTCGATGAACCGACCTCGGCACTGGATCCCGAAATGGTGGGGGACGTCTTGCAAGTCATGCAGGACCTGGCCGAAGGTGGCATGACCATGGTCGTTGTGACCCACGAAATGGGCTTTGCCAAGAACGTGGCCGACCGCGTGGCCTTCATGGATGAGGGGATTATCCAAGAAGCAGGGACTCCCACAGAGGTGTTTGACCATCCGCAGAATCCGCGGACACAGGAATTCTTAAATAAAGTGCTTAACGTTTAGACAAAAAATCCGTTCTGGTTAATTCCAGAGCGGATTTTTTGGTGACTTCGGTAAGTGACAAAACTAATGTGAATGCTGATGTAGTCCTGTTTATCACGAATATTTCAAGACTTAAAAAAGTTACGAATAATAACGGTTTCATTAGTTTCTACTATGTGCTATTATATATCTGGTAAATATATTCACTAATGCATATGATTTGAAGCGAAATTAAATCAAGCGTTACTAATTTAAGGCTGTACTTGGCAATGTAGCAACGTATTTTAATCATTGCTTTTTTGACGGGCGATTCATGGCCAGAGGGACTTTTGAACCAAAAGTAAAACGATAAACGAACCTTGAGGAGGGGAAGACTTATGAAGTTACAAGCGATGATTTTATTAGCAGGATTGACCTTAGGAATGGCCCAACCCGTCAGTATGGTTGTTTTGCCGCAGACAGCACCGGTTGTGACTGCACAGGCCGCAACAACGAAAGATGATATCCAGTATGAAGGCGACTATGGCGTTCACTGGACGTTATCAACTAGTGGGGTTCTTCATTTAGGTGCTGGGACCTTGGCCGATGAACCGATGCCACCGGCCAGTGGGGCCGGAACGAACGATGGGCAGTTTGCCAAGCAGATTGCGCTAAAGCAGGGACTCACGACTCCCAGCGATGCTGAGCTTACGGCTGCGGGGGGTCTAGTGACCAAGGTCGTGTTGGATGGGCCGATTAAGACCTCCGCCAACGCCGCCAACCTATTTGCGCAGTTGCCCAATGTGACCAACTATGAGAATTTGAATTTACTCGATACGTCTGCGGCCACCTCCATGAAGGGAATGTTCCTGCAGATGAGCGGCAACAAAGTGTTGACCTCGCTGGACGTTTCCCACTTTAATACGAAAAATGTGACGACGATGTGGGGAATGTTCTATGGTCTCAAAGCGGTCAGTGAGCTGGACCTGTCGAGTTTCGATACGGGACTGGTAACGGCCGTGACGTCCATGTTTAATGGCGATTCTAGTTTGCAAGCCATTAACCTGGCCAATGCGACGTTTACTAATTTGAAGAGTGCCGACTACATGTTCTCGGGGTCTGATCTACGGACAATTCGCTTGGATTCCTTTGCGCCACCGGCAACCTTTTCGGGGTACAGCATGTTTGCCAACAAGACCACGATTGGGCAAGTGACGTTTGGCCCGAAGACCCATTTCGCCGGGGATCCGAAATTGAATGATGCCCAGACGGTTCCGGATGAATTTACGGGATTGTGGCAAGCCGTGGGCAAGGGGACGATTCAAAATCCCCTCGGCGATGAGTTCGCTCATGGTAAGGACATTACCAATCTGTATAACGGGACGGACAATCCGAGTGGTATCGTTACCTATGTCTGGCAGCCGGTCAATCGGGTGATCGAACCGACGACCCCACCCGTGGTCACGCCACCTACCGTTACGCCACCCGCTGTGACGCAGAGCCAGCCCGTGACCGTTCGTTATCTGGACGAGAAGGGTAATCAACTGGCCAATAATCAGGTGTTGACTGGCGACGTTGGTGAAATCTATCAAGCCAACCAGCTGAGCTTTGCCGGATACAAGTTGAGCCGGACCGAGGGCCAGGTCAACGGGACGTTTAGTGATCAAGCCCAGACGGTGACCTTCCACTACGCACGCAACCTGATGTCTGGTGGGGATGCCGCAACGGTGGCCCCCATCGCCAGCGTCGTTTACGCGACGAAGAAAATTGGCCTGTATCAGACCAAGAACTTCTCGAAGAAGACGGTCAAACACTGGTACAGCAAGCAGAAACGGGCCAACCGGCCAATGTTTGTGGTGACCGGCACGGCCGAGTCCAAGAAGGGCAATCTGCGTTACAAGGTCAAAGATGTGAATCATAAATCCAAGACGGCTGGGAAGACCGGGTATATCACGGCGAAACCAGGTTATGTGACGGGCGTGTACTACGCGACCAAGCAGGCTAAGGTTAAAGTGATTGCGAAGAACGGGGTCAACGCCTACCAGCAAAAATCGCTTAAGACGAAGCGTGCACACTATAAGAAGGGCAAACAACTAAAGGTCAAAAAGATTGTTGCGTACCATAAGACGACGCGGTTCCAATTGACTAATGGCAAGTATGTGACGGCCAACAAGAAACTTGTGTTAGCCGTGAAATAGCAAAATCGGTATCGGCCACGGAGACTGGCTGATACCGATTTTTTTATTTTTTCGTAAATTGCGCAATGTCGCCAGCAGCCGGCGCCCAAGCGTGGTTTCGCAGCGGAGCCAACGCCTTATGTTGATGCTTGGCCCAGCGGTCGAGAATCGCGGCCAGGCAGATGACCAGGGCTTCATGGTCGGGCTGATCTACGGCTAGCGTCGTGGTGCCCCCACCGGATTGACTGACCTGGTCGATTGTGGCAATCAGGTCCCGACCATGGGTGATTTTGAAATGGCCACTACTGATATTGCCCATGATGATCCAGTTGAGTCCGCGGACAAACAGCACCTCGCGAATCACGCCAAAGGTCTTGCTGACGCGGCCGACCGTTTGCCGGTGATAGACTAGTCGGAATTTTGGCAGTAGGCCCAGGGATTCCTGCTTGACCTCGGCTTCCAGTGCCCCGGCAATCGTATAGACCGATAGCACGTCCGCTCTGAGCCCCCATTTACCCACGAGCAAATAGCAGGATTGATTATTCGTATCGCGGATGACCGTCGTCGCCTTGGCGGACAGCGCGGCCTGATTGAGATACAGTGTACGCATGGGGCTCCTCCTTTGCATCGTCATCGACTTCGTTAAACCCATTCTAACATGTTTCACCAGAAGCTGTTCGATAATATCATTTAGCCGGCCGTTATGATAGAATAAAAGGCGAGGTGTTGGGAATGAAACCGTTTATTCATAATGACTGGTGGCCGGTGCTTGAGCCCGAATTTGAGCAGACCTATTATCAGGAACTGCGCAAATTCTTGGTCGACGAGTATCAGCACTATCGCATCGATCCGGACATGTATCATATTTTTACCGCGTTCGAGTGGACGCCGTTTAGTCAGGTTAAGGTGGTTATTTTGGGGCAAGACCCGTACCATAATCCTGGTCAGGCGCATGGCTGTAGCTTTTCCGTTCGGCCGGGCACACCGATTCCACCGTCGTTGAAGAACATTTACAAAGAACTCGAGAGTGACCTGGGCATCAAGCCGGTTAACCATGGCTATTTGGAAAAATGGGCCAAGCAAGGTGTCCTGTTACTTAACTCCGTTCTGACTGTGCGTGATGGTAAGGCTTTTTCCCATCAAGGTCACGGTTGGGAACGGTTAACGGACGCTGCGATTGCAAAATTGTCGGAACGACCCGAGCCCGTGGTCTTTATCCTGTGGGGTAGTGCCGCGCGGTCCAAGATCAGTTTGATCGACACGCAAACCAACATTGTGTTGCAAGCGCCGCATCCCAGCCCGCTATCCGCTTATCGGGGGTTCTTTGGCTCCAAGCCATTTTCCAAGACCAACATCGCATTGACATCATTAGGGGAGACGCCCATTGACTGGCAACTACCAGAACACGTTACCGAAGATGAGGCGTCCCGCCCAGCATCCAACCAAGCATAGACAGAGAGAGAATTGATTCGTGGGATATTTTATGGAGGTCATTATCTATGGAACTTTTTGATAGTCTCAAGCAAAAGATTAATGGACAAAACAAAACCATCGTTTTCCCTGAAGGGGAAGATCCTCGGGTCTTAGGTGCCGCTAGCCGTTTAGCCGCTGATGGCTTGATCAAGTCCGTCGTTTTAGGCAAGCAAAGTGACGTTGAAGCCACTGCCAAGGACAACCACATTGACTTGAGTCAAGTCACGTTGTTGGACCCAGCTACGATTCCAGCCGACCAACACAAGGAAATGTTAGATGCCTTGGTTGCACGGCGGAAGGGCAAGAACACGCCTGAACAAGCCGCTGAAATGTTAAAGGACCCGAACTACATCGGGACCATGATGGTCTACATGGGCCAAGCTGACGGGATGGTTTCTGGTGCCGTGCACGCAACTGGCGACACGGTTCGTCCTGCCTTACAAATTATTAAAACTAAGGAAGGCGTCCACCGTATCAGTGGGGCCTTCATCATGCAAAAAGGTGACGAACGCTACGTCTTCGCCGACTGTGCCATCAACATCGAATTAGATGCTGCCGGCATGGCTGAAGTCGCCGTTGAAAGTGCCCACACCGCTAAGGTCTTTGACATCGACCCTAAGGTTGCCTTACTGAGCTTCTCCACTAAGGGCTCTGCTAAGGGCGAAATGGTGACCAAGGTGCAAGAAGCCACGAAGATTGCCCACGAAACGGCGCCTGATTTAGCCGTTGACGGTGAATTACAATTTGACGCTTCCTTCGTGCCAAGTGTTGCCGCCCAAAAGGCGCCAGACTCCAAGGTTGCCGGCCACGCCAACGTCTTTGTCTTCCCAGAATTACAATCCGGGAACATTGGCTACAAGATCGCCCAACGCTTCGGTGGCTTTGAAGCCATTGGACCTATCCTGCAAGGCCTGAACAAGCCCGTTTCTGACTTGTCTCGTGGTTGCAACGAAGAGGACGTTTACAAGGTTGCCATCATCACCGCAGCCCAATCACTTTAAACTTTTCATTTACTGGACACAAATGAATCGTGTTAAATAACGATACCCGGATTGCTATTTGCTAGCAGTCCGGGTATTATTTATTCTGGTGAGTCGTGAACAGTCCGAAAACGGGCACGCTCACGGCTAAAGGATGAGAAATCAGTTTTGAAAAAAGGGGAATGGCAGTATGTTTGAAACGACCGTAACGAGTCCCGACCAGACGATGGCCTGGGGTCAAGCCTTAGCGCCGAGTCTACAACCGCGCGATGTGATTTTGCTGGACGGTGATCTGGGTGCCGGCAAGACCACCTTTACCAAGGGATTGGCGCTCGGCTTAGGGATTAAGCGTAACGTTAAGAGTCCCACGTTTACCATTATTCGCGAGTATCAGAGTGGCCGCATCCCCCTGTACCACATGGATGTGTACCGCCTGGAAGATGGTAGTGGGGATGAGCTGGGCTTGGATGAATACTTCAACGGGGATGGCGTGAACGTGGTCGAATGGTCCCAGTTCATTGAAGATGAGTTGCCCGCCCAGTACCTGCGCATCGTGTTCAAACGCGACGATGAGGCCGGTGAAAATCAGCGGACGTTGCGGTTTGAACCCGTGGGTGCCCGCTTCGAAAAAATTGTGCAGCAGTTGGAGGACAGTCAAAAATGAGTGAAGAAGTCGCCATTCGTTTGCCAGAACCAGCCGACGCCGAGAATTTATTAGCGTTGTTAGACCGGCTCCAGCAGGAGAGTGATACGTTCAGCTTGGCCGACGCCGACGATCCCGTCAGTGCCGCGCAGGAAGCCGACCAGCTCAATCAAATCGCTGGCAGTCCGCGTCATTTGTTGTTGGTTGCCAGCCTGGGCAAGACGCTGCTGGGCGTCTGCTCAATCGCACCGACACCCCAAGGAAACGTCGGGGAACTCGGCATTGCCGTTGAGAAAAAATATTGGCACATGGGTATTGGCACGGCCCTGGTCGACGAGGCGCTGTACTGGGCCCAAACGGCCAGTGACTTGCAGGCAGTTGGTCTGATTGTGCAGACCCGCAACGTTGCCGCCATGAAGCTGTATCAGAAGTTAGGTTTTACCCGCACGACGACCCCGCCAACGAAGGTCACGGATGATGATGGCGAGCGGGTGACAGCGGTTGAGATGGTTTATCAACTGGCTGCCGATTAGAGAGTGCCTTTTGATACCCGTTTCAGCCAGTGAAAATCAAGACGACAAGAGCGCCTGGGAGTTGTCCCGGACGCTTTTTTCATCGCCAAATTTAACTAAAAGGAGGCGGACCACCGCTTCCTTTGTCTCCATGAAAGCGGTATCCTTGAAGCAGGACAACACTTTGAGGAGGATGCAGGATGTATCAGGCAAATGAACAGCGTTACGATAAAATGACTTATAATCGGGTCGGCGACAGTGGCTTAAAGCTCTCCGCCATCGGCCTGGGACTGTGGAACAACTTTGGCAGTGTGGATGATTACGCCACGCAAAAGGCCATCGTCCACCAGGCGTTTGATTTAGGGATCACCTACTTTGATCTGGCCAACAATTATGGCCCGGAACCGGGTAGTGCGGAAACAAACTTTGGCCACATGCTGGCGACGGATTTGAAACCGTACCGCGATGAACTGGTGATTGCCAGCAAGGCGGGGTACGTGATGTGGCCCGGTCCCTACGGCAACTGGGGTTCCCGCAAGAGCATCATTGCCAGTGCCGACCAGAGCTTGCGGCGAACCGGCCTGGATTACTTTGACATTTTCTACAGTCACCGGGCGGACCCCCAGACCAATCCGGCTGAAACGGCGCTGGCCCTGGACCAATTGGTACGTGAGGGTAAGACCCTGTACGTGGGGCTATCCAACTATAGTGGGGCGCAGATCAAGGTCATGGCTGGAATTTTCCGCGAGTTACAGACGCCATTTATCATTGACCAACCGCGTTACAACCTCTTGAACCGGCAAATCGAAGACGACGTGTTGCCAGAACTGACCGCCGAGAAGAAGGGCGCCGTGTCCTTCAGTTCGCTGTGTCAGGGATTATTAACGAACAAATATCTGCACGGCATCCCCAGCGATTCTCGCGCCAAGAAGGCCACGATTCCGTTCCTGCATCCCGCCCAGGTTGAACAGACTTTGGGAACGATTAAAGCCTTGAATGCCGTCGCCGCCAATCGCAATCAAAGCCTGGCACAGATGGCCTTGGCCTGGAACCTGCGGCATCCCGCCATCGCCAGTGTGCTGATTGGTGCCAGCCGGCCGGAGCAAGTCGTCGACAACGTGGCGGCACTGGACAACCTGACGTTTAGCCCCGCAGAGCTTGGCCAGATTGAGGCAATTCTGGCCGCACAATCGCCAATTGATTGGGACGCTAAATAGTTGGCCGTCGTTAAGAATTAGGTAGACAGTGGCTAACTACGCTGAACATAAAAAATCGGACTAAGCATTTCTACAAATGGTTAGTCCGATTTTTATGTTCTATCAGTTAATTGGTGAGCATTTGGCATCCTCATTCGTCAACGTATTTCAAAATATCCCCGGGCTGACACTCGAGCACGTGACAGATTTTACTCAGGGTGCTGAAGCGAATGGCCTTGGCCTTGCCAGTCTTCAGGATTGAGAGGTTGGCCGGCGTGATGCCAATGGCCTTGGCCAGTTCTTGACTGCTGATGTTGCGTTCCGCCATGACCACATTTAAAGTTAGTTTCACCACAATAAGTCGACCTCCTAAACAGTCAAATCGTTTTCAGCTTTGACCCGCATTGCGTGGCGGTAGGTTTCGTAGATAGCTGCTAGCATGATGATGATAAAGATATCGTGGAAACAGGTTTCCCAGGTTTCCGAGAAAGCCCCACTGTTCACCCGCAGCAACCAGCTTTGTGACAGCTGATTCCCACTGGCAAATAGTAGATCACCCAGCAGCATCATGACCTGCGCCTTGATAATCGTGGTTAGGGCCAACTCATTTGAGGTGGAGAAATAGTCCTGGTCGCGAATATTCGAGAGCAACTTAATCAGGGCCCTGAAAAGGTTAATTGTCGCCCATACCGAGAGGATGATTCCCACCGACATGATCAGTGCATACGACCAGCTGGGGAAACTCTGCACGGCACCCAACGTGGCTTGGTGATTACTTGAGAAGCGCAGAAAATCAGAACTAGTGAGAATAACGTGGGTCGTGCGATTTTGAAACGCATCGGCCAAATAAATGATGGGATAAATCAGCATGACGTAACCGGCAACAATCCCAAATCTAAAAAACATGATGACAACATTAATGCCCAACTTTAACCATTTCGACATGGTTAACATCTCCCCTGAAATTTATTACGACTCGATAATACAATATCGATAAACAATAATCAATAGCTGATAATCAATAAAATAGTTTTCACCAAAAAAGACTTAGCCGCTACCCACAAAAGGGTGGCGACTAAGTCTGATAATTTTGGAACGATTCAATGTTAAGCATTCACCGTAACGAAGGACTTCAACGGCTGCGTACCGAAGTGGTTGGCTTCGTACAACAGAATATTGGCACAGGCCAAGCTATCATCCAGCGCGTTGTGGTGATGGTGCAGATCAATGTTCAACTCGTCGCAAACGGTGTTGAGTTTGTGATTCGGAAATTCCGGGAAGAACTTCCGACTGGTCTTCACCGTGTCCAGCGTCAGGTAACGGGCGGTCGGCAGGTTGTAATGCTCCAGGCTGCTCCGCAAGACCCCGTTATCAAATGGGGCGTTGTGGGCAATGACTAACCGATCACGCTGGAAGAAGGGGGCCACGTGCTCCCACACTTCCGGGAACGTGGGGGCATTGGCGACGTCACGTTCATGAATCCCATGAATCTGGACGTTGCGCCAGAAGAAGTCGGTATCGGGTTTGATCAGTGAATAAAACTCATCAACGACTTGGCTGTCACGCACGATGGTCAGTGCGAGGGAACAGGCGCTGTAGCGTTTGCCGCTAGCCGTTTCAAAGTCCATGGCAACAAAATTCACAGGGACATTTTCCTCTCTTATGGGTTGACGATTAACAACAGTGTTAGACGGTCAGGTCCTTAACGTCCAGTTCAACGGGGCAGTGGTCCGAGCCCATGACCTGGTCTAGGATCTCGGCCTTTTCCAGTTGGTTTTGCAGGCGGTTACTGGTGATGAAGTAGTCGATCCGCCAGCCGGCGTTGTTGTCGCGGGCGTGGAACCGGTAGCTCCACCACGAGTAGCGTTCGGTGGCGTCTGGGTTGAAGTAACGGAAGGTGTCCGTGTAGCCTTCACTCAGGAGGTGCGCCATCTTTTCCCGTTCGTCGTCGGTGAACCCGGCGTTCTTATGATTGGTCTTGGGATTCTTCAGGTCGATCTCCGTGCGAGCCACGTTCAGGTCGCCACAGAAGATGACCGGCTTCTTCGCGTCTAGCTTTTGGACGAAGGCCAGGAAGGCTTCTTCCCAGCCCATCCGAAAGTCCAGCCGCTTCAGGCCGCTTCCAGAGTTGGGCGTGTAACAGGTCAATACGTAAAAGTCAGGATATTCCAGCGTAATCGTCCGGCCTTCGTGGTCAAAGTCTGGGGCGTCGATGCCGTAGAGGACGTTCAGCGGCTTGTGCTTAGTAAAGAGCGCGGTTCCCGAATACCCCTTGCGTTCGGCGTAGTTCCAGTATTGATAATAACCCGGCAGGTCGAGGTCGATTTGGCCTTCCTGTAACTTCGTTTCCTGAATGCCAAAGAAATCGGCATCGAGGTCCTTAAACGTCTCGACGAAATTCTTTTTCACAATCGCCCGTAGGCCATTCACGTTCCAAGAAATAAATTTCATAACGCACCTCCAACTAACTAATTTTAGTATACCAGAAAAGTTAGAATTTGCTGTAATTGAAGCGTTCTCTCCCGGTTGGTTGGCGTTTCATGGTAAAATAATTCTATTGACGACAAAAATGGGTCGATCGCAATCGCAGTTGGCCCAGTGACTAACAAAACCAAGTTTAAATTTTTGCGGAACGAGAGGAAAATCATGATGATGGCAGATATAGCAACGGCATTTCCAGCAATTGAGATCTTACGTGATGAGCCTTTGGCGCACTACACGTACACCGAGACTGGGGGACCTGCCGATTACTTAGCATTCCCAACGAACATTCAAGAAACCAAGTCCTTACTGGCCTACGCCAACGAAGAAAAGTTGCCGGTCACCGTGGTCGGTAACGCCAGCAACCTCATCGTCCGTGACGGCGGCATCCGGGGACTGGTCATGATCCTGACGAAGATGAATCAGATTACGACCACCGGCAACACCGTGACTGCCGAAGCCGGCGCCGCGCTGATCAAGACGACCCAAGTTGCCCAGGCACATGCGCTGACCGGCTTTGAATTTGCGGCCGGGATTCCTGGAAGTGTCGGGGGCGCCGTCTTCATGAACGCCGGTGCTTATGGCGGTGAAATCAGTGAGGTGGCGCTCTCCGCTGAGGTCTTGACGCCAACCGGTGAGATTCGGACGCTGACCAAGGCCGAATTCGATTTCGGTTACCGTCACAGCTCGATTCAAGATTACCATGATATCGTCTTGACGGCGACCTTTGCGTTGACACCTGGTGACGGGCAAGCCATTCAAGCAAAAATGGATGACCTGAATGCCCGGCGAGCAGCCAAGCAACCGCTAGAGCTACCATCCTGTGGGAGTGTCTTCAAGCGGCCTGAGGGTCACTACACCGGCCAGCTGATTCAAGAGGCCGGCTTGCAGGGCCTGAAGTGGGGCGGTGCCCAGGTTTCGACCAAGCACGCCGGCTTCATTGTCAACATCGACCACGCCACAGCTACGGATTACCTGGACCTGATTCACCACATCCAGGCCGTTATTTGGGAAAAGAATCAAGTTCATTTGGAAACAGAGGTCCGCATCATCGGTGAAGAACCGACGACCACGGCCTAAGCACACGAATTACAAAAGGGGGAACCTTATGTGCCTATAGTTGAAGCAGTGATCCTGTTGATCGTGTTAGTTTTATTCTCTAATATTATCAGTCACTACCTCACGTTTATTCCGGTCAGTTTGATTCAAATTGCGCTGGGACTCCTCGTTGCCTTAATCTGGAAATTCGAGGTCCCACTGGAAACTGATTGGTTTTTGCTTTTGTTCATCGCCCCGTTGCTGTATAACGATGGGCGGCGCTTTCCCAGAAAAGAACTCTGGCGCTTGCGCGGCCCCATCTTTGCCAACGCCATCTGGCTGGTCTTCTTGACCACCATCTTGGGCGGCTTCCTGATTTACGAGTTGATTCCCAAGATGCCCTTTACCGTGGCGCTGGCCCTGGCGGCCATTCTGTCGCCAACCGACCCCGTGGCGGTGCAGTCCATCTCCAAGCAGGCCAAGTTACCAGATAGCCTGCTGCACCTGGTGAGTGGGGAAAGTCTGATCAACGATGCCAGTGGCCTGATTGCCTTTAAATATGCGATTGCGGCGACGGTGACCGGGGCCTTCTCCATGGGGACGGCCGTCGGTGACTTCTTCTACATTAGTATCGTTGGCTTCCTGTCCGGGCTGATCTTCATGACAGCCATCCAGCTGTTGATGGATATTTTGCGCCGGCAAGGGATTGACGACGTGATCTTTAACACCGTGCTTCAGATTGCCACGCCATTTGTGGTTTACCTGGTAACCGAAGAAATCACCCACGCTTCTGGCGTTATTGCCGTCGTGACGGCCGGGGTACTCTATCACGCCCGGGAAAACCGGATCGTCGAAGATTCACCAGAATTGAAATTAGTGACTGAAAAAGTTTGGGATATTATTATCTATTCATTGAACGGTATCGTGTTCGTGATTCTGGGGATCGAGTTACCCGTGGCCACGTCGAAGGTCATCAAGGGTGGCCAGTTCAACACCTGGCAAGCCCTGTTCTTTGCCTTCATGGTCTGGGTGATCATCGTGGTGATTCGGACGGTTTGGACCTACGGGTACGTCCTGTTTGAACGACTCAATCACAAGGAACGTTCCGAACGGCCTGGGATACGGATGTCCATTTTATCCGGTCTCTCTGGGGTCCGGGGAGCCGTGACCATGGCCGGGGTCTTATCCGTGCCCATGACGGTTGCCTCCGGGGCCGGCTTTCCGACGCGGTCGCTGATGCTGTTCGTGGCCTCTGGGGTCATCATCATCAGTCTGGTGGCGGCGACGATTACGTTGCCATTGATTTCCACGTCGCGGCAGCCCCTGCAAACGCGGGCGAGTGCCAGCGATGAGAATGCCAATGAGATTGACTTGGACGAGGACGGCGAGGAGATTCCCGCCGATACCGTGCGCCAAATCAGTGAGGATGAGGCGCGGGCGTACATTATGCGCTTGGCCATTTCTAAGATTGAAGAGCTGCGGCGACCGAACAACCAGCGAGCCGCGTATGACTTGATTTTGGATTACCAATTTGTCATTCGGCGCTTAGAAATGAATTACCGTGCCGATACCGCGATGCAGAAGGTTTTGGAAGATGAAATCAAGCTGCGCGAGGTCACGCTGGCCGGTGAACGGGCGTCCCTCAAGGAACTGCGCAAGGGTGAAAAGATTACCCAGACCAGTTACGTCGGGGCCATCCGGCGTATCGAAAATTTTGAGAACCGGCTGACCCAGGTCGCGGGGCACACCATGCCGAGCGTTCTGCGTTACTGGCGGGTCTTCTTCAAGCATATGTTCCGGAACGCCGCCTACTGGTTGCATTCGGAGGATACGGACCGGTTACACGCCGAGAATAATCTGATTGAACGGGAAACTGCGAAGGCGGCCATCAAGGCGCTGTCACAGTACCTGGCCAGTTCCGACGTCGATGAGACCCAGTTCGATAACCAAGCCGTGTACCACTTGCTGGTGCAATACCGGAACCGAATCGAACGGGCCAAGGCCGAAACTGCGCCGGACCACGAAGACCTCTACCAACACCAAATCAACAAGTTGCGGGTGCGGGCACTGGGCGCCGAGCGGACCGGGATTCAGACGTTGCTGGAAGCCGGCAACATTACCTGGAACATGGCCTCCCATCTCCGGCAGTACGTGAACTATTCCGAGAACGTGCTGGTCATGTCGCTGAACAGCGAAGAGGGTTAGGCGTTCAAGTCGTGTGTTTGCTAAAAATTTAAGAGTAGTCGCTCATTCTGAAATTAATCAGAGTGGGCGATTTTTTCGTTCTCAAATAAAAATGGCAGCCGGTCACTAGGACGAACGGTTGCCATTGCGGGTTATTTATTAGGTGAGAACATCATGCAGTGGGTGATGGATACGGGGCTGACCTCCAGCTAATCCGTCACGTCACGGTTGTTCATGATGAGGTACAAGATCCAGTAGCAGAATAGCTGAATCAGCGTCATCAGGGCCACGAAGATCCACATGTCCGGCGTCCACATGGTCATCAACGGCCGGATGAACTGCTCAGGGTTTAAGAATAGGTAAATCGTGTGAATCCGTAAGAAGCGGCCGATGTACAGGCCGACCGAGGTCAGGAAGGTCAGCAGCAAGACGACAATCAGTCGGGCGATCCCGTTGCCCTTGGCCAGCCGCGCGGTGATGGCCTGGCTGACGTGATTGAGGCTCCAGAAGCCCAGAAATGAGCAGCTGATGGCACTGACAATCATGTAGGTGAAGTAGATCCACAGGTGCGGCGTGACCCGCAGCAGGCCGCTCATGGCGTAGGGCTGCAGGAGCGACAGATGAAACAGGTCGGTCAGCAGGTAGGGCGCGTTGGGATAGAAGAGCAGCCACAACAGGACGAGTGGCCAGAATAGCCAGCCGCGCGGTCGTTTAGCCCCGAGATGAAAGCTGATCTCGATGGGGATGGCGCCTAGAAAGGTGTTGAGCACCAAGAACGAGAAGGGGTCCTTCGCGCGAAAATAGAGGAAAATGAGCCACGCCACAAAGAAGACGCGGATTTCCCACCGGGCTCGCCGATTCATAGCCATCACCAATCCTTTCCCAAAGTACTACCCTCATTCTACAGCGCGGGGCCGAAATCGAACAGAATATGACTTCTATATTAGCAGATTATTTTCATTTAAATAACGGGTGAACCTGACCTTAAGAAATCTGTAAGCTTTGCGACCATTGGGGCAGAGTTTCGCGGGATTGTCGGCAATCGGGGCGAAATGTCAGCGGTGCCGTGCTATAATAAAATTTGAATTCAATTTGGAGGGAAAGTCATGAACCTGGATTGGGGAAATCTCCTAACTATAGGAAATTTGGTCAACCTCCTCGACATTCTTGTGGTGTGGTTCGTCATCTATGAATTAATCGTGATGCTACGGGGAACCAAGGCTATCCAGCTCTTCCGTGGGGTTATTTTAATTCTGATTGTCCGCTTTATCAGTGCCTACCTGGGACTGAACACGGTGTCGTGGCTGGTCGATCAAGTGATCAACTGGGGCGTTATCGCCATTATTATTGTTTTTCAACCAGAAATCCGGCGGGGGTTGGAGCACCTCGGCCGGGGGTCCTTGTTTGTCCGGGTGCGGCATGAAAATGAAGCCGCCAACAAGATGATCGAAGGCCTCGACAAAGCCATCCAGTACATGTCCAAACGGCGAATTGGGGCGTTAATGACCATTCAACGGGACACCGGGCTGGAGGACTACATTGAAACGGGGATCGACCTGGATGCCGAGTTGACCGGTGAACTACTGATCAACATCTTCATTCCCAACACCCCGCTACACGATGGGGCGGTCATCATCCGTGATAACCGTATCGCCGTCGCGGCGGCCTACCTGCCCCTGTCCGAGAGCAATCTGATTCCCAAGGAATTGGGGACCCGGCATCGGGCAGCCGTCGGGATTTCCGAAGTGACGGACGCGTTGACCATCGTCATTTCAGAAGAAACCGGGGAAGTTTCAATCACTAAGAACAATGAGCTGTTACGCGGGCTGACCCAAACGGACTACCTGAAGTTCTTACGCAATGAATTGGTCAATGATGAAGCCACTGACAACAATAACGTGTTCTTACGGGCACTGGATTGGTTCGATCAACGGTTTAGAGGGGGGCGGCGCTAATGAAAAATGAGCGTTATACCACGTGGCTGTACCGCATCCTGGCGTTGATCCTGGCCGTGCTGTTGTTCTTCTATGTCAACAGTACCAAGTCCTCCAGCAGTGGCTCGTCGACCAGTTCGACGGGGAACACGACATCGCTCACGGCCACCAAGACCATGACGGTGTCGGTGCCGTTACAACTGAATGTGAACAGTAATAAATATTTCGTGACCGGCTACCCCTCCAAGGTCAAAGTTAAACTGAAGGGACCCTTAGCCTTAGTCACGACAACGGCCAACACGCAAAATTTTAAAGTGTACGCGGCGCTCAGTGATCTGGGTGTCGGTAAGCACACGGTCACCCTGCACCAGGAGGGTCTGAATCACGAAATTGAATCGAGCATTGATCCGGCGAAAATCAACGTGGATATTGAACCCCGGCGAACGGTTTCATTCCCGGTCAAGGTTCGGTATAATAGTCAGAACATTGCCGCGGGCTACTCCGCTGGCAAGGCCACTTCTGACGTGACGACGGTCAAGGCGACCGGTGCGGCCAATGAGATCTCGCGGGTCAAGCAGGTCATCGCCCAGCTGACGGTGCCGGCCAACACCAAGAAGACCGTGAATAACCAAGCGGTCATTGAGGCGCTTGACAGTAGTGGCAAGACGGTCAACGTCATTTTGACGCCGTCGACCACGACCGTGAACCTGCCAGTGACGTCTGACGGGGAAAGCCAAAAGGTCAGCGTGAACCTGAACGCCAAGAACGGGTCGTCGGGAACGTCCTATAAGCTGAGTACGACCAGCAACAAGGTCACGGCGTATGGGAGTTCCTCGCAGCTAAAGGCCCTGGGTGACAGCGTTGACGTCGACGTTGACGTGAGTGATGTGAAGAGTAAAACGACCAAGACGGTCACGCTGGACACCAATGATAACGATGTCACGGCATTTGACCCGTCAACCATTAAGGTCACGGTCACAGCAACAACCAAATAAAACCAACAAACAGATTGAGAAATGAGGAAATTTGACATGAAGTATTTTGGAACTGATGGTGTTCGGGGAGTTGCCAACCAAGATTTATCTCCCGAGTTAGCATTTAAAGTCGGCCGGTTCGGTGGGTATGTCTTGACCCAACACGCTGATAGCGACAACGCACACCCCCAAGTCTTAGTAGCCCGTGACACCCGGATCTCCGGTCAATTGCTGGAAAATGCCTTGGTTGCCGGCTTGCTTTCCGTGGGAATCGAAGTTCTCCGCTTGGGCGTGATCTCAACGCCAGCCGTGGCTTACTTAGTCCGGACGCAAGGCGCCGCAGCCGGGGTCATGATCACGGCTTCCCACAACCCCGTTGAATATAACGGGATCAAGTATTTCGGGAACGACGGCTACAAGCTGTCCGACGAAATGGAAGAAGAAATCGAAGCCCTGTTGGATGCCCCAACCGATGACTTGCCACGGCCAACGACCGATGGCTTAGGTACGGTCGAAGACTACTCCGAGGGTAGCCAAAAGTACATTCAATTCCTGGAACAAACGATTGCCGATGACCTGGAAGGCTTACACATCGCGGTGGACTCCGCTAACGGGGCTACCAGCGGCTTGGTTTCCCGGTTATACGCAGACCTGAACCTGGACTTTGACACGATTGCCACCACGCCTAACGGTTTGAACATCAACGATCAAGTTGGGTCGACCCACCCAGAACAATTGCAAAAATTTGTTGTGGAAAAGGGTGCGGCCATTGGGTTAGCCTTTGATGGTGACGGTGACCGGTGTATTGCAGTTGACGAGGAAGGTCACATCGTCGACGGGGATAAGATCATGTACATCTGTGGGAAATACATGGCCGAACACGGGCGTCTGAAGAAGGACACCATCGTGACGACCGTCATGAGTAATCTGGGGATGTACAAGGCCATGGAAGCCCACGAACTGAAGTCTGTGAAGACCAAGGTCGGGGACCGTTACGTGGTTGAAGAAATGCGGAAGTCCGGGTACAACCTGGGTGGTGAGCAGTCCGGCCACATCGTTTTCTTGGACTTCAACACGACCGGTGACGGCTTGTTAACGAGTTTGCAATTACTCCACATCCTGAAGGTAACGGGCAAGAAGCTGTCCGAATTGGCTGCTGACGTGAAGACCTACCCACAAAAGTTGGTCAACGTTAAGGTTGCTGACAAGGAAGCTGCTTTGAACAACCCCCAAGTCCAAGCCATGATTGCCACGGTTGAAAAAGAAATGGCTGGCGACGGCCGAGTCTTGGTTCGGCCTTCCGGGACTGAACCTTTGTTACGGGTCATGGCGGAAGCGCCAACCGAGGAAACGGTTGCGGCTTACGTGGACCGGATTGCTGACGTGGTCCGCGCCGAAGTCGGCGTCGACTAGCGCTGGTTTTTAAACTGCGCCTTACCGGGCAGTAAAAATGGACCGGAACGCTGGGGAAGGACGCTTCAAGCCGAAGAGCGGTCTTGAAGCTTGCTTTGAACCTCGAAAACCACGAGTTTCAAAGTCACCATTTTCTGAGCGGCGCTGCCGTTCAGAAAATCCGCCGGCTGAGTCCATTTTTACTGCCCTCACGGCTGACACAGTTTAACCCCGTGCTGGTCTAGACGATTCTCTGTCTAAGTAGAGAGAACCGGAACGTGGTAGGCGGCCGCCCGGAGCCAAAAGGCGGTCTCCAGGCTTACTTTGAGCCTCTGAGAAACGAGTCTCAAAGATACCAGTTTTCTAGGTGGCAGAGCCACCAAGGAAACTCCTACGACTGAGTTTATTTTCACCGACCTCACGGCTGACATTAGCTTAACCCGTGTTGGTCTTGCTAGGCGTCTGTTTTATGGTGAGATTGCTTTGCTAGATAACAAACATTAAATAAATTAGAATTTCGAACGGGATTGACGACTCACATACTGAGTCGCCAATCCTGTTTTTTCTTGGACTATTTGCTGGTGAACGGAAATTGCTGTCAGTCATGAATGACCAAATTGCCCAATGACTTACTCAATAAGTAGGCAAATAGGTGCGTGTTTTTTAAGTTTTTCTTGTATAAATATTTTGATATACCGGTTTTGGCTTTTCTGATTGACAACCCTGACGGAACGCTGTAAAGTATAGTCATTCGGAGATGGCTTTCAAGACGTTTCAGTCTATACCAATTTCTGAGAAAGCTCATTCATTTAATAATCAAATTATCCGACCCGTCCGGTTTACCGGAACCGGTGTCGAGCAAAGGAAGATAAAAACTATGTGTGGAATTGTTGGTGTTACGGGTAACGACAACGCCGTTAAGATCTTAGTCGACGGCTTACAAAAGCTAGAATACCGGGGTTATGATTCAGCTGGTATTTACGTGAACGACCAAAAGGGACAGGACTACTTGGTTAAGACCAAGGGCCGGATTTCCCAACTGCGTTCAAAGATTACCCCCGACGTACACGGTTCTACTGGGATCGGTCATACGCGTTGGGCAACTCATGGGGTCGTTAGCGTGGATAACGCGCATCCTCATTTCTCAAACGACGACCGGTTCTACTTGGTTCACAACGGGGTCATCGACAACTTCCAAGAACTCAAGGCTAAGTACTTGAGCGACGTACCTTTCAAGAGCCAAACGGATACCGAAGTTGTTGTACAATTGATCGACAAGTTTGCCGTTGAAGACAATCTGGACGCCAAGCAAGCCTTCCTTAAGACGTTGAGCCTGTTAAAGGGTTCCTCTTACGCCTTCTTGATGATGGACCGCGAACAACCAGACACGTTATTCGTTGCTAAGAACAAGAGCCCATTGTTGATTGGGGTCGGCGACGGTTTTAACGTGGTCTGCTCCGATGCCCTGGCAATGTTACGCGAAACCCATGACTTCCTGGAATTGATGGATGGTGAAGTCGTTACGATCACCCCTGACAAGGTGGCCATTGAAGACGCTGACGGGAATGCCGTTGAACGGAAGACCTTCCACGTTGACATGAACGCCGACGAAGCCGACAAGGGGACTTACCCATTCTACATGTTGAAGGAAGTCGACGAACAACCTAACGTGATGCGCAAGTTAGCTCAAACCTACCTGTCAGAACACGGCGAACCAGAAATCGATGACAAGCTGTTGAAGGCCATGCAGGCCGCTGACCGCCTGTACATCGTGGGTGCCGGGACCAGCTACCATGCCGGTTTGATTGGGAAGCGTTTGTTTGAAAACTTGGCTCACATCCCAACGGAAGTTCACGTTTCTTCTGAATTTGCCTACGAACAACCGATGTTATCAGAGAAGCCATTCTTTATCTTCCTGACGCAATCCGGTGAAACGGCCGACAGTCGTGAAGTGCTGGTCAACGTGAATGATGCTGGCTACCCAAGCCTGACCATCACGAACGTCCAAAACTCCACGTTGTCTCGTGAAGCGACCTACACGTTGCTGTTACATGCCGGTCCTGAAATTGCGGTTGCCTCAACCAAGGCTTACACGGCGCAAATCGCGTTGGAAGCCATCCTGGCTAAGGCCTTAGGTGAAGTGACGGGCCAAATCATCGCCCAAAACTTTAACATCCGCCAACAACTTGGTTTAGTTGCTACGGGGATGCAGGCCATCGTTGACGAAAAGGACAAGTTGGAAGCCATTTCGAACAACTACCTGTTGAAGACCAACCGGGCCTTCTACATTGGCCGGGGCATCGACCACGCCGTTTCTTTGGAAGCTGCTTTGAAGTTGAAGGAAATTTCTTACATTCAATGTGAAGGCTTTGCTTCCGGTGAATTGAAGCATGGGACGATTGCCTTGATCGAAGAGGGCACGCCAGTCATTGGGTTCATCACCCAGGAAAAGACGGCCGGCCTGACTCGGAGTAACTTACAAGAAACTATGGCGCGGGGTGCCAAGACGTTGACCATCGTTCGCGAAGGTTTAGCCGTTGACGGCGACGACTTGATCCTGCCAGATGTTGATGAAATGTTAATGCCATTGCTGAGCGTTGTCCCAGCACAACTGTTGGCTTACTACACTAGTCTGAACAAGGGCTTGGATGTTGATAAGCCACGGAATTTGGCCAAGAGTGTGACTGTTGAATAAAGTTTCACCTGAGAGCTACCCACTTGTTGGGTGGCTCTTTTTTTAGCTTTGTTTGCCGCTCCCGGCGGCGGACTTTGCTCCCGCTGCTGTGGGGCACGGTTCCAGCCTGAGGAGCGGTCTTCCACCTCGCCTGGAAACCTCGCTAGGGTGCGCGAGTTTCCCAGGTCGTCCCGTAGTGTAAGGCCGAGAAAAGCGCTCGGTCTAACACTACCGACACAGCTGCGTCCGCAAAACCGCCTCTGGTCGCTGAGACTGGTTTAGTGCCACGCCACCCAATAAGTGGGTAGACTCAGCTGTCCTGGTGTCTATGTGTATGGGGTGGTTAATTTCCGCTCCCGACGGCGGCTTTCAAAGTGCCCGGCATGGGGCCGGTTCCAGACTGAGGAGCGGTCTTCCACCTCAACTTTGAGCCTGAGGGGCGGTCTCAAAGGTTGTCCCGTGGACTAGGCTGAGACAAAACCTCAGCCAAGACCACCGACACAGCCGGGCACTTTGAGCCGCCTCTGGTCGCTGGGATTGTTCGCTAACGTTAGAGCCGCTATGGGAAAAGCCGAACGCTTTAGTTGATCATCATCTTAGTAACGTCGCCTTGGTGCCAGTCGTGAAACGTCTTTTTCTTGCGTTAACTTACTTTTAGTTGTATAGTAATTGCAAATAATCTATGAAAGCGGGAGGTGAAAATGATGAAATATACGAAGCGAGTCGATAGTCATAAAAACCAGAAGCAAAAGGATGCCACTTTTGAAAAATTCCGGAAGCAACAGAACGATTTAAGCGCCAACCGGCGGGGAATTCGGCGGAAGTAGTGGGACGGTAGCCATTTTGGCGGTCGTCCTTTTTGTTTTCAAAAATTTTCAAAATCCCGAGCAAATGGCTTGCAAAACTGGTCTAGAGCATTTATAATTGGACTATACCATTAAGAGAGGGAGACTGAATGATATGAAACAATTGACGAACATGAAGGTACAAATTGTCAGCGACAAGCAAGCAGGGGGCCAGGCTGGTTTCCGGGTCTTTGAAGATGCGTTACAGAACGGGGCCAAGGTTTTAGGCTTAGCAACTGGGAGCACGCCAGTCACCATCTATGAACAATTGGCTGCGAGCGATTTGGACTTCAGTCAATTAACGTCGGTCAACCTGGACGAATATGTTGGTTTGAACGCGGACCATCCACAAAGCTACCATTACTTTATGCAAGAACATTTATTCAACGCTAAACCTTTTGCCCATTCATACGTCCCAGATGGGTCCGATTTGGATGCGGCTAAGGCCACTAGCGAATACGATCAAATCATTGCGGAAAACCCCATTGATTTACAACTGTTGGGCTTGGGGAAGAACGGCCACATCGGCTTTAACGAACCCGGGACCGACCCGGACTCAACGACCTATAAGGTAACGCTGACGGACTCCACCATTGACGCCAATGCGCGGTTCTTTGACAACGCCGATGAAGTTCCCCGTTACGCTTATTCCATGGGCATCGGGTCCATCTTAAAGGCTAAGCAAATCCTGATTGTGGCCTACGGTGAAGGCAAGGCTGCCGCAGTTGCTGCCATGATTCAAGGCCCCGTAACGCCAGACGTGCCAGCCAGTTATTTGCAGACTCATCCGAACGTGACCGTGATCTTGGATGAGGCCGCTGCAAGTCAGTTAGATTAAGTCTTTGTTTCAACCGCATTTTCTCTTGAATTTTCCTTTCTGCACCCGGGGCACATATGGTATTCTTGTCCTGGAAGCGATTTTAAGGGGGAAACCGGTAAAATGAAGCGAACGAAACGATGGCTACTAGCCGCGCTCGTCTTGGGTGTCGGCGTCGGTGGCTTTACCATTAGTAAGGGGACGGGTCATGCGGCGACCACCGACCCACAAACCTTTATCTCAACTTTAAAGAGTCCGGTCACGACGGTGGCAAACAAGTATAAATTGTATCCGTCCGTGATGATGGCTCAGGCTGCCTTAGAGAGCGCTTGGGGGACCAGTACGCTCACCACTACCGCCAATAATTACTTTGGCATTAAGGGCGCTTATAATGGTCAATCCGTGACGATGCAGACGTCCGAGTACGATAGTAACGGACAGTTATACTATACAAATGCCAACTTTAGAAAATATCCTAGCGCCAAGGCCTCAATGACGGACAATGCCACGTTGTTACGCAACGGGACCAGTTACAATCCCACGATTTATAGTGGGACCTGGCGGGAAAATGCGGCGACTTACAGTGATGCAGCCAATGCGCTGACCAACACCTACGCCACCGCCCCGACCTATGGTAGCAGTCTTATCTCGATTATTAAGACATACAGTCTGAGCTCGCTGCTAGATGGGAGCTCGACCAGTTCATCCAGCAGCTCCTCTAACAGTAGTAGTGCGGATACCGCGGCACCTAAGCCCAAGCCAGTCGTGTATGATAAGGCGACGTACTTTGGCGCTAGTGGGACCCAAACGGCCCGGCTGAACGCCCAATATACCAGTTACCGCCTGTACAACCACATCAAGGGGACCCGCGAAAAGGTCACGAAGACGGCTTGGAACAAGGTCAGAGCCGGCCAGGACGTGCAGGTTTACCTGGATATGCGTGGAGTCAAGAAGGCCACGACGACGGGTAAGAAGACGACTTGGTACCGGCTGAAATTTAGCAACAGCAGCTCGGCCAAGAAGTATTGGGTGTACGGCAAAGCGTTAACCTTGCCCACCGTTAAGTACACCAAGGGGTCAGCCACGGTCAAGGTGAACAGTGCGTTGAGTGGGAGTTACTACAACCACGTGTTCAATTCGCCGTACCTGGCCAAGTCCATGGGCACGCTGAAGAAGTTAACGGCGAAGTCCTACGCGGCTGATAATCAGGCGGTGAAGACGCAGGATGGCGTCAAATCGACCTGGTACCGGATCAAGGTTGGCGACGGTAAATACTGGATTGCGTCAACGGAAACGGCTGCCAGTCCCCAGTACGATTACGTCGTGTACTCAGCGGCCAGTGGCACCAAGAAGCTGAGCGCCAAGTACAAAAAATATACGCTTTACAATCACGTGAAGAAGACCCATTTTAACCAGGAAAGCTAT
Organism: Levilactobacillus wangkuiensis; assembly: GCF_016861605.1. Taxonomy (GTDB): domain Bacteria; phylum Bacillota; class Bacilli; order Lactobacillales; family Lactobacillaceae; genus Levilactobacillus; species Levilactobacillus wangkuiensis. The sequence continues at coordinate 11,314 of NZ_BOLM01000019.1, read as the reverse complement.
AAATGGCCGAGTGGAAGTAAGAAGGGCACTAAGGTTACGGTGAACTATAAGGGACTCAAGACGGCCTACGGGACGACTTGGTACCGAATCCAGTTCAGCGGGAACAAGACCAATTACTGGGTCGATTCACGCGCGTTAGCTTAAATTGAATGGATAATTTGGAGGTTTGGTAGCCGTGGGGCTGCCGAACCTTTTTGCGTTTGGAACACCGCGGACACCTTAACAAATCGCTAAGGCTGACTAGAAAGTTCCCACAAGTCACAAATATTTGGTATAATACAACAGACTGAGCCCGGTACGTTTACGGGCCGCATAAGGAAACGTAAAAATTGAGTTAGGAAGTTTAATTCATGGATAATTCTTACAAAATTAAAGTACAACACGTTACGAAGGAATACGATCTGTACAAGAGCCAAGCGGAAAAACTGCGTGCGTTCTTCTCACTGCGCAACTCCACCGTGCCACATTTCTGGTCACTGATGGGTATTTCCCTGGAAGTGAAGCCGGGTGAAACCCTGGGCTTGATTGGGGTCAACGGTTCCGGAAAGTCAACGTTGTCTAACATCATCTCCGGCATCATTCCCCAAACGACGGGGACGGTCGATGTTCGCGGGGATACCTCGATCATCGCCATCGGTGCCGGCTTGCGGGGCAACCTGACCGGATTGGAAAACATTCGGTTGAAGGCCTTGATGCAGGGGCTGACCAATCCCGAAATTGATGCGTTAATGGACGACATCGTGTCGTTCGCTGATATTGGTGATTTCTTATACCAACCAGTTAAGAGCTACTCTTCTGGGATGAAGTCACGGCTGGGCTTTTCCATTGCCGTGCACGTGAATCCAGACATCTTGATCATTGATGAAGCGTTGTCCGTTGGGGATGATACTTTCTACCAAAAGTGTGTGGACAAGATTTCTGAGTTTAAAGATGAGGGCAAGACCATCGTCTTCGTCAGTCACTCCTTGAAGCAAGTGGAAATTCTGTGTGACCGAGTCGCCTGGATTCACTACGGGACGCTCAAGGAAATCGGTGCAACCGCTGATGTGGTCAAGCACTACCGTGAATTCACTAAGTGGTTCAAGGGTCAGACCAAGAAGGAAAAGAAGCACTTCCAACGCCAAATGAAGACCAACCAAAAGTCTTTTGATATTGATGCCTACCAGAAACAGGTCACCGAGGAACGCCAAGCGGCGGCACCAGATGATGCCAACGTGGCAGCCGAGGTCAAGAAGGACTTCTATGGCTCAGTTATCAGTGAAAAGATGAGTTGGGGGAACCGAATTTTAACCTTCGGAGTCGCTATCGTCTTTGTCCTGGCTTGCCTGGTCAACGTTTCGGGTCACTCAGTGAGTGAAGTCCTGCAAAACCCAGGGAGCATTGTGCACCCAGAAACAGTGCTTCATGACTCAAACAAAACAACAAATGTGAAATAAATTAGAAAATAGTAAGAATACGGATAGATTTTTATTATTTTTCGTGGTATCTTTAAGTTACCATTTATTTACCCCTTTATTTGATTTCCCAATGAACCGAATAAAGGTTTATCTCTCATTTGGTGAAGACTAAATGGCGGGGCCGAGAAGAAATTCTCGGTCTCTTTTTGTAGAGTGCGGAGCGAGCCGTTTAGACTCTGAGCATTAACGTGGCAAAGGGAATATCCCCGAACTTGGGATATTTTCTTTGCCGGGTTAAGCGCAGGAGTCTGGCTCGCGTAGCACGTTTTGGAGGCTGCCAGGAGCAGGATAGTTCCGCGAGGAGCCAATCAAACGACCTAAAGCAAGATAAAATTTAAGGTCTACCCCGGGCTTGGGTCATTGCTTAGTCGGGGTTAAGCGCAGGGACCTGGCTCGCGTAGCACGTCTCGGAAGCCGCAAGTATCAGGATAGTTCCGTGGAGAACCAAGCAAACGATTTAAAGCAAGATGAAAGCAAAGAACTAACCCTGAGCCTGGGGCGTTTCCGTTACGGAGTTAGGCGGAACCAGTTGCCCCGCGTAGCACGTTTCAGAAGCTGCCAGGACCAGGATAGTTCCGCGAGGAGTCAAGCGAACGACCTAAAGCAAGATAAGATCTAAGGACTATGCCGGGCTTGGGTCATTGCTTAGTCGGGGTTAAGCGCAGGGACCTGGCTCGCGTAGCACGTTTCGGAAGCCGCCAGGACCAGGATAGTTCCGCGAAGAGCCAATCAGACGCCCTAAGCAAATATAACGCTAACCAAGAACTGCCAAATCCAAGGTGGTTCTTTTCTTTCAAAATAAATCAAAACGCACACAAATAGAACTCACCAACCTAACCGTGCACAAATTGAGCCGGTCGCAAACAACTTGCAGTAAACTAGCCTCAATCAAAAGGGGAGGCATTCCACATGAACAAAACCAGTCGGCGAATTCTCATCGAAATGATTAGCGGTGGATTAGTCACAGCAATCGCGATGCTACTGTGGGGCGGATCTGCCGCCTGGTTTGCCCGGGCAAATGATGTCACGCCACTTAGGGTGGGCTTTTTTCACATCACCTTTTACCGGGTCACCCAAGCTATTGGCCAATTTCACGGTCAGATTTTCCCCGTGCATGTTGGGATTCTTCTGGTCGTTGGTGCGGCCTTGGTAGTGGGGTTAGTTGAACTCTGGCGCAAGCTGAGCCGCGCCAGCTAGTGGCCAAGTTACAGACCATTTTCAAATTCGACACAAAATATAAATTTTTTAAATGGCCGTCAATCCGGTCCAACCCTAGGTAGGAGTAGGGAGTAACTGGTGAGCACCCAAAGTGATAACGTAAAATAATAGTGAAAATCACCAACTATTTTTTGAAAGCTATTGACAGCGCTTACAAAAACCGGTATATTATATCTCGTAAGGTATTAATAATTACCTTCTAATCAATTCTCTTTCTCTCTTATGCCGACCACTGCCATTCCCTGGTAGTGGTTTTGTTTTGCCCAAAATCACGGTATAATAGAAGCATTGTGCGGAGGCGATTTAAAAATGAAAAGTCACGAAACATTTACACTGATCGAGGAAATTACCCGCCTCGATGGCAGTAAATACATGGAAATCAGCGACATGGTCCAAAATGGCCGGGCGGAACTGGCAGTAGAGCGCAAGCTGATCAAGCAAGTGCGGATCCTACAGCTAAACATTGCCCACACGCCTCACGTCCAGGCTTACGAAGACTACGTGAACGAAAATTACACGATGCCAGAAGAGGCCTTCACTGAATTTCAAGAATGGAAACGCACGCCAGAAATGGAAAAGGAAGTTGCGGCCATTCTCCACGAAAACCATATTGGGTAATTTTTAAATTATCTGTTAGCGAACCACGTCCTAGTCAATGAGGATGTGGTTTTTTCTTTAGGTCATGGTTGCGGCTAAAACAATCATGTCATGGAACAGGCGATAGTTAGCCAACTTAGCAAACCAAGCTAGCCAATCATGCGAATTCAAAACGCATACAAATATGAGACCAACGATTAGTGACTGACAGTAGGCACGGGATAGCAAAAATGGACCAGTGAGGACCGTCTAAGTGACCAGAGGCGGGCCAAGGTGAGCAGCTGTGTCGATGGTCTTAGCTGAGCGAATTTTCTCAGCTTAGAGCATGGGACAACCTTTGAGACCGCCTTTCAGGCTCAAAGTTGAGGTGGAAGCCCGGTTCTTAGGCTGGAACCGACCCCACAGCAGGGAACCTTGAGCCCGCCGCCGGGGAACGAACTGTCATCGCAACAGGTCCATTTTACCCACCCAGTTAACCCCAAGAAAAAACTAATCGGCCTATCAGTATATAAACAAAATGACAATTTGATTGGCTACAAAATTGTGGTACTCAACCAATAATCGTGCTACCATGAAAGCGGATTCATAAATAATCAACAATTTGTTTTGGGAGGGTTTATTTTATGAAAAAATCTTTAACGATTATGAGTGCTTTATTGATGGTCACCAGTGCGGGTGCCGGCATTTCCTTGAACCAAGTCACAGCGCCAACTGCGACGGCTCAGGCGGCGACTTTAAACGCGGCTAAACTGGCAAATGGTAAGTACAGCATCAAATACAGTCTGTACAAGACCGGGACCACAACGGCTTCCGAAGCGGCTAGTTACTTCACCACCGCAACGGTCACGGCTAAGAACCAGAAGACTTCCGTGGCGTTGAAGAGCACGGCGGCCGCTAACCAGTATCTGGATACCGTTACGTTAGACGGCCAGGCGGCTAAGGTCACGAAGGCGGCAACGGGCAATACATACACGTTTAGCAACGTGAACTTGAAGAAAGACCAAACGATTGGCTTTACGGTCGCCGTTCCGGGCATGCCACAAGCCATGAAGGAAACTGCGACGTTGGCCTTTCAAACCAAGACGTTGAAGGCCACCACGCAGGCGAAGGCTAAGAAGGCCGTTAAGCTGAGTACCAAGGCAGTCAAAGCCAAGGCCAAGGCGGTCAGCGGCACGACCACCAAGGGCGCCAAGGTGACGGTCAAGCACAACAAGACCACGCTGGGCAAGGTCACGACCAAGAAGCAGGCCTACACGGTCAAGCTGAAGAAGGCTGTTAAGAAGAGTTGGAAGTTGAAGGTCACCGCGACTAAAGCCGGTTACAAGACCGTGACCAAGACCGTAACGGTTAAGTAAGTGGAAAAATCACTACCGGTTTCGGTGGTGATTTTTTGGTTTTACTAAAAATAAGAAACGGGGGAGCACAAGATGAAACATCTACAGCAATTATTCCGTGTCATCGCCTGTCTGGTCGTGGGTCTCGTCTTCCTGGGCTGGGCCCAAATGACGGACGGCCATGCCGCGACGTTAAGCAATGGCCTTTATCAAGTTCCCATGAAAATTATCAAGGCGGACAGCAGCGCCACGTCCGATGCCAATCAGTTCTTTGGCAAAACGGCCGTGGTCCGCGTGAATCACGCTCAGGTGACGGTTTTGATCACCTCAAACGGCGCTAAGTACATTAAGAAGATGACCGTGGCTGACCGAGCTGTGACACTGGTCAAGACGGTGGATCACCAGGCGGTGTATCAGTTTAATCTGACGACCCAAACCAGTCCACTGACTACGGTCTTTAGCCTGACGACGCCAATGGGAGCCATGAAGGAACAGGCTCGCCTGACCCTGAACTGGGCCCAGGCCAAATCCGTCAGCAAAAGTGTCGCAACCACGGATCTGATTGCCCAGGCCGAAACGCTTGCCAAGGCCAATGCCAGCAGTCAGAGTTCTGCCGTGACAGTGCCAAAGACGACGACTAAAGCTAAGACTGCCACCTCGACGGCTAAAAAGACGACAGCGGCCACCGAATACTGGCGCTACCAAGTCTTACAGGGCGCTAAGATGACCAAGTCCGAGGCCGACCAATACTACACGGACGTGGCGACCGTGACGCCGAAGGGCACCGGTTATCAGGTCACGCTCCACGTGAAATACGCCAAGTCCCTGAAGCTCGGTCCCAGAGCGGTCGTGCCCAAGCGAATCAACGGCGCACAGCCACAAAACGTGACGTACGGTCAGAGCGGTCGGAACTATACCATGAGCTACACCTTCACCGTGGGCAAGCGGTCCGCGTTGACGCAGAAATTGATTCCGGGTCGGATCCACGTGACGGTGCCTACCATGAACATCAGTCAGACGTTCCCGATTCGTTTCCGGTTTGCCCGGAGTGGGGCGGCTGATCAGGCAGCGGCCGCGACGGTTGCGGCGTTGCCCCATACCACGGTGACCGCAGCTAGCGCTAGTACCAGTCCAACGGCCACGTCGACCACGACCAAGCCGCATCAGGCAACGCTGCCACCAACGGGTGAAGCCACGAACAATTGGGCCGTCCTGGGCCTCGTGGGCTTAGCACTCGGCGGATTCATTTGGCGAGGAGGTCGGGCCCATGTCTAAAGGCTTACGCAGTCTCATGCTCGCTGTCCTGGTGACCATCGCTGTCTGGTTCCTACCCACGGCGGCACATGCCCAATCATTGGATTATTCAGCGCTCAAATATGGGACGAATCAGACCTCGATGGCCAGTGGCTACTTTGTCCATCCGGCCAAGGTGACGGTGAAAAATCACGCCTACGTGGTCACCATGGACATTAAAACGGCCAAAAAGTTAACCAGTTGGCCGGTAAAAGTCTTAGAAGTTGATGGGCAATCACCCGAAAATGTTCGCAAGGTCAAGGATTCAGCGGGCAACTCCCATCTGTACTACAGCTTTACCACCACGAATTTAAAACGCGCGGTAAATGCGAAATTGTCGATCTATGTGCCGGACGTGTACAAGGCCAAACACCTGATCACCTTTAAATTTAAAACGGGGAATTTACCGGCCTTGAATCAACAGACGACCACGACACGTGCGAAGCGGACCCAGTCCAGCGCAGAGGCAAGTTCTTCAACTAAGCCAACCGTGACGGCCGCATCATCGTCGGCAACTACCGCGTCTAAAGCGTCATCGCAGGCTAAGAGCAGTGCCACGAAAGCAAAAAAACAGGCGAAGTCATCATCTAAAGCCAAGTCCAGTCAATCCACCAGCAGCCAGTCGTCCAGCAGTGCCGACAGTCAATCGGCTGTTAGCGCGGACCAATTGCCAGCGCACCAGACCCATTGGGGCGCGCTGATTGGTGGCGTGGTGGCAATTGTTGTCTTAGTCGGTGGCGGCAGTTGGTGGTACTTTGGCCGACACTAGGAGGTAAATGCACATGCAAAATCCAAGAAAAATCGGCCTAATCACGTTGGCCGTTTTGGTCGTGCTGGGCCTCGCTGGTGGCGGTATTGCCTGGCACCAGCAACGGCAGAAGCAAAGCCAGCCACGCATCGTGGCAACGACGGTCGCTATCGTTCAGATTGCGGACAAACTCCACTTACCCCTGGTGGGCGTGCCAACGACGGCTAATAAGCTGCCGCAACGGTACCATCAGGTCACCAAGGTGGGGAGCCCGATGAATCCCAGCGTGGAAAAAATTACGGCGTTGAAACCGACCGCCGTGTACTCCGTGACGACGCTGGACGATCAATTTGGTAAGGCCTTCAAGGCCCAACACGTGACGCCACACTTTTTAAATTTGACCAGTGTGGGCCATTTACAGCAAACCTTGACGCAACTGGGCAAGCGGTACGACCGCCAGGCGGCTGCGGCGAAGCAAAATAAGTTGATCAATCAAGCCAAGCAACGGGCAACGGCCCGGGCGCGTGACCAGCGCCAGCCCCGAGTTTTGGTGTTAATGGGGCTGCCGGGTGCGTCTTACATGGTGGCCAGCAACCGCTCGTACGTGGGGGACCTGGTGCGCCTGGCCGGGGGGCAAAACGTCTTTACCAGTCGCACGCAGGAATACCAAGCACCCAACGACGAGGCCATTCAAAAGGCCAATCCGCAGGTCATTTTACGGCTGGAGCACGCCATGCCCAGCATGGTGACCCAGCAGTTTAACCACGAATTCAAGAGTAATGCTATGTGGGCGCAGACGGCGGCGGTCAAGCACCACCGCGTCTATGATCTGCAGGAGCCGACCTTTGACGCTACCGCGAACATGCGGGTCGCCACGGCGCTCAAGCAGGTCAGCCAGTGGCTGTATCCGAAGGGGGCGGCCGCATGACCAAACACGCTGGCTGGTGGTACGGTGGCGTGCTCGCACTACTAGTGCTGACCAGCCTGATTGCGCTCGTGGCCGGCACGGAATGGTTGGGACTGTCTCAAGTCACGTGGGCGGTGAGCCATCCGGCCAGTCGCGCCTTCGTGACGATCTTTTCGCTACGGTTACCACGGATTCTGAGCAGTCTCATCTGTGGCGGGAGTCTGGCGGTCGCCGGCGCGCTGTTTCAGGCCGTCTTCCGCAATCCCATCGCCGACCCCAGTATCCTAGGGATTAGCTCCGCCGCCGATTTCTTTAAATTGGGTGGGGCAATCCTGTTACCCTGGCTGCCCGGTCGTAACTGGCTGATGGCGTTGGTCGGTGGGCTGATTGCCCTGACCATCCTGACCAGCGGCCGTGCGCTGACCGATCCTTACCGGTTGATCATCGTGGGGGTCGCGCTCGATGCGACCTTTGTCGGCCTGCAACAGCTGCTGAGCAGTGGGGCCGCTGCGGTGAGCCACAGCACGTTTAACGGGCTCACCTGGAGCGATACCGCTACCTTGCTCGGGCTGGGCGTCCTGGGGCTCGTGGTGGCCCTGATACTGGCACCCTGGGCGAACTATTTAAAATTAACGGATAGCGCCCTGAAAAATGTAGGCGTGCCGGTCAACGTGCTTCGCTGGACGTTGCTGTTACTGGGGATGTACCTGGCCGTCAGCGTGACGGCAGTGGTCGGGACGGTTCCCTTTGTCGGCATCGTGGTGCCCAACGTGGCGCGGCGGCTAGTCGGTCACGATTATCAAACCGTGCTCCCATTCTCCATGCTCGCGGGGGCCTGGTTGATGCTTGCCGCCGATACGCTGGGACGAACGGTCATCGTGCCCAGCGAGATTTCCGCGGCAACCATGATGGCCGTGATCGGTGGGCCATTTGTCATTATTCTCTTACAACGGGGGCGAGGATTTCATGGAATGTCAACACGTTAGCTATCAGTATCCTCGCCAAACTCGCGGCCTAAATGACCTGACAGGAGTCTTCCCACCAGGACAGGTCACGACGATCATTGGGCCCAACGGTGCGGGCAAGTCCACGCTGCTTCAGCTATTGGCGCGGCGTTTACCGGCACAGGCAGGACAGGTCGTGTTAAATGAGCAGCCGTTGGACCAATTGACCACCAAGCAGTTGGCCCAGCAAGTGGCCATGGTGACGCAACATCATCAGCTGTACGACGAGCTGACGGTGCGCGAGGTCGTGGCAACGGGCCGGTTGCCGTATCACGGGTTGCTACAGGCGGTCCCGGCAAATGAGGTGACGCCATACCTAGAGATGGCGGGGCTGACCTCGCTGGCCGATGAGCTGATTCAAGACCTCTCCGGGGGTCAACAGCAGCGTGCCTGGTTGGCCGCGGCCTTGGCCCAGGAGCCGGCTGTGCTCCTGCTGGATGAACCGACGACCTACCTCGACGTCCACTACCAGCAACAGTTGATGACGCAGTTGCGCCAGCTGGCGGCCAAGGGACTGACGGTAATCCAGGTGCTCCACGACATCAACCAAGCCTTTCGCGTGAGTGATTGGCTGTGGTTGTTGCAGGACGGCCAGCTGGTCGCCAGTGGCACTCCGGATGACCTCCGGGATGCTGAGTTGTTGGGTCGGACGTTTGCCACGTCGGTTGAGATTGTGACGGTGCCACATCTGGGGCCTTACATTGTTCAGGTGCCAGATTAAAGACTAATAAAATTTTTGGCGTCTCTGCTGTGACAGAGGCGCTTTTTATTGGGCAGTCATCATAAGAAAGACTGTTTTTGGGGGGCATGAAGTCCAGTAACAAGGGAATTAGAATGATTGATAGACTTCATGTGATTGGTGTGAATAATTTAAACGGTTTTGGTATTTAATCTTGCTTTTAGTTTAGGGGAAGTTCATTATTGAAATTAACTTAGTGTCAATTTTCAGCGGATAGGGCGTTCGTGAATTCAGGATAGAAAGCTTGTGGGGACAGTGTCTTTACTGAACACTGGCGAAATCTATATTTTCATGTGAATTTTGTATCAAGTTCAATCCATATCCATAAAACTAAAATTGTGAGCTTGATACAGACGCAATCAGGGAAATTCTATTTTTAAATTCATTTCAGGTTAGGCTATACATAGTGGATTAATAAAAATGATTAGGGGTACAGGGGAATGAAGAAAACAGTGTTGTTAGGCTTGACGGTTTTGGGGGTACTGACGGGTGGCTGTGCGACTCAGAATAATCAAGCTAATAGAGCTTCTGCCAGCAGTGATAGCAACAGTCCAAAAAGGAAGCAGACCGTATCTAAAACTCTTCCAATTGGTCAAATTATTTCTTCGGAGAAGATGGATCCTGATGTTGCGTACAAGGTTACCAATAAAAAGGCTAAATTTTATGATAGTTTGAAAGTCTTTGGGAAAAAGAGTGGCATATTTTCAGACTATGAGACAGTTCATGGGGCCAATCTAATTTTGGGGGCTACGGAAAAATATGTGACGGCAGATAATACATATTATCATGTGGTTAACTATCAATCTGGTGGATTTGAAAATTCAATTTCACCAGAGGGGTCCTCAGACTATAACGACGAAGCGGATAATGGTTATGTTAAGGCTAGTGATTTAACTAAATTTTCAACAGTTAAGTCACAGTGGACCTATCAGAAAAAGCAGCCTTACTACGTGGCAGACGCTTGTAATAATCGTATTTGGAACCGGCCAGCATATACGGTTCACTACACTTATGTGAATCACGTGTTTGATCGACTTTCAACGACACAACTGTATGCGACTAAGGAACTGGTTAAGCACACTGGCTCGCATTATGTATATCTCGAAACGGCTAAAGGTAAGCAGTTAGGCTGGGTTTACAAAACACCTAAGGTCTTGATTGCTGGGAAGTATCGTGATCCGGGAAAGCAATTGTTAGGGCCTAAAAAACATGAAAAAATGATTCAGAAAATTCAGAGTAGAAAATCGACTAAGAATCGTGTAGGTGTTAACGACAGTCTTTCTATGCAACAACGGGTTTATCTTGTCCGAAATAGAAAGCATCAGTTGACGAGTGTTTTAGTGATGGGAATGGATAATCGGCCTGTGAAGTTAACTATCCATAATGGACAAGTGACCAAACTCAGTAACTATACGTATCGGCGAAAACCTTGGAAAATTGTAACTAACAAGAAAAAATTACGAACACATTATCGGGCGGAGCATGCTTATATCGATACTGACATTGCTGAAACAACTTTCTACTCTAAGAAGAGTAAAAAATTAGCGATGGTTGAGACAATTGGTTATGACGGTATTGCACATGCGATTGTTTATCGAAATGGCCGGGTATCTTTCAAGACTCACGTGTATAAGAATGTTATTACCTATCCGTTGGCCGATTTTAAGTAGTCGTGGAGTGGGAAGTCATTTAGTCACAATCAATTAGTGGCTTAAGAATGTGGAAAAAGGGAGCAATAATGATGAAGCGAAAGACGTTCATGGTTTTAGCTATGTTGGGCATATCAATAGCTGGCTGTACAAATAATGAATCTCACGAAAAGGTAGCTTCTGCTAGCAGTTCCTCAAGCAAGGTCAGTCTCTCGTCAAAGTCATCGTCGAAGGTTGCTCTGCCTGTGGGCAAAATCATTTCACGCAAAAAAATGAATGTTGATGATGCATCCTGAATTATTCATACCTTCCAAAAAAGTCGTCAGTTTTCATGTTTTTCAAAAACTGACGGCTTTTGATCTTGCTTA
>NZ_BOLM01000018.1 GCF_016861605.1 Levilactobacillus wangkuiensis | reverse complement strand
AAAAGTATAGGTCTCCATGGCCTATTTGTTTACCCTTAATGTCTTAAGGGGTGTTGCACTTCAATTTTAAATCGGGCCCAAAAATGAATATTACGAGTACGCCCAGGCCTTTCTCTCTGGACGGACCATTGAGTCGTCCAAGGATCAGTTGTTTACCATGTCAGGCGCGTTCTCTGCGTTTCGGCGGGAAGTCCTGATGGAAACCTTCCTCTATGATATTGATAGCATTGGGGAGGATACCGACATGACCTTCCAGATTCGGACCCGGCTGGGCAAGAAGGTGGTCATCTGTGCCGACGCCATTTTCTACGTCGAGCCCATCTCCGGGTTTTCTGAACTTTACACCCAACGCCAGCGATGGCAGCGGGGAGAGCTCGAGGTTACCGAGAATTACATGACCCAATCTTCTAGTTTGAAACGTTTCTTTAACAACTTCTTAGTTCGGCGAATGATCATTGATCACACGTTTGTGTTTCCCCGGATGATCTGGACCTTCGCGAGTATCGTGTTGATTGCCTTTGGGTACTCCACCCTGGTCGTGGGGATGTCTTACCTACTGATTTACTCGCTGTACGTCTTTGTGGCGCTCATCAATTTTGCCAGTGTGGCGATCCTGCTACGAAAATATCCCAGCGAGCAACATTACTACCTACACCTCTGGTGGGTGACGCTGACCCTGCCAGTTTATCAGTTCGTCAACTCATGGATCCGGTTGGTCGGCATCATTAATGCCATGACCACCAAGGCCACGTGGCGGATGCGGGGGATTAATGAAGAAACGAGTCGATTAATGGCGGTCCTGCGGGATGATGGTAAAACCCTTCGCGAGCAGTACCGGCGGCGTAGGAAAGGAAAATGAGTATGAAACAACGGTCCTATAAAATTAAATCATACGTTAATGCGAGTCACGCGGTCCGGTGGAAGTCCGGGACGGGTAAGAAGCATAATCATACTTGGGAAATCGTCTGTGAGCTTCACGTGTTTGAAGGGATGGTCTCCTTCTTTGATATCGAGAAATCGCTGGGGAAGGCCATCGATGCCTTGTCCGGTCAGTATTTAAATGATTTGCCCGAATTTAAGGCCATCAATCCGACCGTAGAAAACGTCACGGAATACTTGTTTAATGAAATTGATGGCATTTTGCGGCAGAACAACGCGGTTTTACTGCGAATCGAAGTCAGTGACTCGCCAACCCGGTCATTCTGTATTGATGTGACGGAACGGAAATTCCCGACGGAAGACGAAGTAGCCGCTGAGGTGGCGAAACAGGTAAACGACGATGCGTAGGTTCTATAAGTTCAGTCAAGCAGTGATCAACCTCTTTTGGCGCGTCCTGTTTTTTCTGACACTTTTTTTTGCGGTGACGTCGCCAAACATTATCTTAGGGGATAACAATACCTTTGGGACGAGTACCACAATGTTGACGACGGGCTTGGTGATTGGGTTGGTGGCCGTGGCGGTCGGCATCTATGCCTATCCGCGGTTTCGTGCGTGGCTGTACCGCATCTTCATCACGGAACGGTTGCGGACGGGGATAATTCTCTTATTGATGGTGTTGGTGGGTCAACTGTTCTTCGTCTACTTTGTGCACCCCAATAGTGGGTTTGACTCGGGGATGTTGCTCCATACGGCGACGGACCCGACCAGTGTGACGGATCCAGACATCACGTCTTATTTCAGTTTGAACCAAAATAACATGCCCATCATGTTGTTCATGCACTGGATCTCAACGACCTTCAATCAGACCACGTGGGAGTTCTTTGATTTTGTCACGCTGTTTTTCGTTGATTTGTCTGCGGTCTTTAACCTGGTAAGTGTCTGGGTCGTTAAGAAAAAGGCCCTGGGTGCGGCCATGTACATTCACGTCGGCTGGCTCGCCGTCTTTCCCAGTATCATCATGCCCTATACGGATGCCTGGGGACTGCCACTGGTATCGTTCTACCTGCTGTGTTATTTTGTCATGCGCAAATCGTCCATTCATTCGCTGATTCGGGCGGCGGCGGCCAATGGCTTTGGGATTAGCGTCATGCTGACGTACTTCATGAAGCCATCGTCCATCATTCCCGTGATTGCGATTGTGATTATTGAGGTCTTAATGGCGATGGCCAATCATAAACATTTACACCTGGAGGCGTTGTTCATTGCCTTTGCCATGGTCCTATTCATTGGCCGGAGTGGGTACGAAACCTATCAATACGTGAATCATAAGGTTGAAAATCAAACGTACATTCAGATTGATAAGTCGCGGGGAATTCCCGCGATTCACTTCATGGCCATGGGGGTCTACGGCCAGGGTGGCTACAGTTGGTGGCAAGCCGTTGAAATGACGTTCCTCCCAACTAAGAAGCAGAAGACGGATTACTCCGTGATGATGCTGAAGAAGCGACTGAAGCAATTGGGCCCAGTCGGTTATCTGAAATTTTTGGTAATGAAACAGCGCAATAACACCGCTGACGGGACCTTTGGGTGGCTAAAGGAAGGGCACTTCTTCCTGGAAAATCAAAAGCCTAATAATAAAGGCATTACCAATAAGCTTAAGAACTTTATTTACCTGTACGGGAGGCACATCGCGGACTTCCGGTTTGCAGCCCAGTTGTGGTGGATCACGCTTCTCACAATCATCGCACTGGGCTTTGGGCCGGAGCAGCGGGTTATTCAGATTTTAAAGGTGGCCATGATTGGTGGTTTTGCGTTCCTTCTATTGTTTGAAGGTGGGCGGAGCCGGTATATCATTCAGTACCTGCCATGTCTGCTATTGCTAGCGACGATTTCCTTCGACCGAGCGGTGGCCAACGTGAACCGGTTACTGAACTGGTACAAAACGAAGCTGGCCGCGGCCATTGCGGCGGATGCAGTCGGTCATGATTAGTGTTTTATCCTATTAGAATAGTTTGCGTGGGCGCTTGGTCGATTGCGACTGAGTGCCACAATAAAAGGGATACGCCGGACGACGTATCCCTTTCGCATTATCAACTTCTAGGCGTGATCGACTACTTCACGGCCCTAACCAATCGTGGATTAGCGGTAATGTACCCACCGGCAACCCGGTAACGTAACGTTCCGGCGGTTGTCGTATCCTGGCCTTGGGAGTAATCCCAGCCGAGTACTTTGAAGGTGTGGTGTGTCTTCTGTGGGTAATGCTGTTTCCGTTGGGTGAGGTTCACGTTAGCATAGCGGTTGACGGCAGTCTTGGCACGGACTTGGGCAGGCACACGATATTTTCCGGCAACGACAAAGTGGCGATTTCCCGAAATATATTTGCCGTTGGTGAGAAGTAAGCGGGTCGTCTGCCCGTGTGTGACAACCTTTTTAACAGCTAGTTGTTTGCCTTGGGCGTAGGCAACCTGGGGTTGAGACAATGTCGCGGAATCATAGCCGTTGATGCCACCAGGGTTGATGACGGTCACCGTCTGCGGGGCGTTTTGGTAGTAGCTAGCCGTGACGTAGTCGGCCTTAGCGGTGACGTAGCCGGTCTCACCATACGTCTGGGAATGCGGGTTGGTGTCGCTAACCTGATAGCGGTGATTACCAGCCTTAGAAGTCGTGACCCCAGTTACTAAGAAGGTCGGCTGCTTCATCTGTGGCTTTTTGGTAAACCAGGCCAGTCGGTTGGCGGCACTGAAGTCCTTATCGCTATACAGACCGATTTTTTGGGTCGCTGAGATATAAAATTGTTGGAAGTCTGCTGTGTCATCTTCCGTTGGTGTGGCTGGTGAGGGTGTCGGTGTCGGTGCCGGGACATCGGGTTCCTTGATGGCCATGCCTGGTTGGGGCTCACGCACGTACGTTTGATTGCCAGTGATTCCGTGATCTTGACCATCATAGAGATTCAGTAATTGCTGGGTACTGTCATTCACCGTTGTGTCTGAATCACCCAGAACGGGGCCCTGCGGATCATAGACCTGATAGTTCTGTAGAAAGTCGTCGTAGCCCGCAAATGGCGGTTGGTGGTTTAAGTTGAAGCTGACTTTGCCGCTACCGACTTCCTGCCAACGATTAGTGACCATTGAATTACTGCTCGTTAGATTGTAGAGGCCACTGTCGTTGAGAATGAGAGCGGGACTGACGGTGAGACAGTTGAGTTGGGCGGTGGAATCAATATAGTTTTTGTAATTATCAGAGACTTTGTTGGACGAAGAGAAGTTGCCTAAATTGAGGACCTGTAATGCTGTGCAGCCCAACGCTAGCCCATTCAGGTTGGCAATGTTATCTGTCTGCATTTTGGAGAGGTCCAAGTAAACAAGCGAACTATCATTTTGAAACATATTTGCGATGGAGTGGGGATTGTTGGCTGTGAAGCTTGGCGCAGTAAAAGTTGTTAAGGATTGGTTGCCGGCAAACATGCCCATGAGACCCGAACCGCCGACAATATTTGTGCTGTCTAAGTTAGTAAGGTCTAAATTAGCTAATCCACTGTAATCGGTTACATTCGTAAAATTAGCAAATAGGTAAGCAGCGTTGTCGCCAACGTTAAGTTTCCCCGTGATGGCAATCTTCGTCACCATGTCTTGGAAATCGGTTCTGGTGAGGCTATCTTGGTTATCTTCAGCAAGATCAGTCAAAATTTGGCCACTGGGAAGCGTCATCCAGTTACCAGAAGACTTGCGCAACGTGCCACCCTGTAGCGTTAACGTACCGTTATTTAGGGTCCAGGGAATACTGGTCTCATCGGAGCCGATGGTGCCCGAATAGCTAGTTTCATCGACAGTAGCTGCCCGGGCACTTGGTAAGGAGGGTGTCACGGGCAGATTGCCCTGAGGAGGAACGGGAGCTAACGGACGCAAACCAATGAGTAATCCTAATCCTAATGCGAGTAAGCCTACTTTCCATTTCATTAGATAAACCTCCCCGAAACGAATGCGTGCTAACCGAGTCAAACCAATTAGTTGTTCTCACCGCTAGTGTACCATTGAGCAACCTTAATCATGAACGATATTGACTCGTTTAGGGACAAGTATTTAGAAACGTTAGCTGAAAATGAAATTTCGGTAGTTCTATCCTATAGAATGGGTTGCGTGGGTGCTTGGTCGATTGCGGCTGAGTGCCTTTTCGTTTGCGCTGCCGTCCAGAACCTAAAGGATTTCCTAAGCCCCACCAATTCCTAACAGATTACCGGCAATCCGGAATGGCCTTTGCTATACTCGACTCACGTTAAGCGATTGCCTTCCAGTGAGGAGGCGAGTTAACGTTTCATCGGCGACCCGTGTGGGCAGATTTAAAACGGGAGTTCGCCGATGACAAGTCGACACCGAATCCAGTCATTTTCAACAGAAATGCCAATGAAAATTGCGTTTGCTGAGCAAACCAATGCGAATTTTTTTAAAAGTCTGCTATACTTTAAGCGCAAATGTGATTTTTAGTTTCAGCGCGCGGGAAAGCTTGTTAGGTCAGCAAAGAGAAAGGGTGACCAGCAGTTGAATGCGGGTGAATCGGCGGGGCTTTTTCCAAGGATTCACGCATGAAAATCAATTTATTTTATAATTGGGACGAACCAATTTATAAAAAGGTTGACTTTTTGTGAAAGTTTAGTATGATAAGAGAATAGAAATTAACCTCGATCATTGATGTTGATTTAGATGATGTAACTCAACGACACGAAGGAGTGTATGAATTCATGGCAGTAGATTACGATTCCAAGTCATACTTGGAAAAAGTTGACGCATGGTGGCGTGCCACTACGTACCTTTCCGGTGGTATGATCTTCCTGAAGAGCAACCCATTGTTCTCAGTTACGAACACACCAATCCAAAAGGACGACGTTAAGGTTAAGCCTATCGGACACTGGGGTACTATCTCAGGACAAACTTTCCTGTACGCCCACGCCAACCGTTTAATCAACAAGTACGGCTTGAACATGTTCTATATCGGTGGTCCAGGTCACGGTGGCCAAGTTATGGTAACGAACTCTTACTTGGACGGCACCTACACGGATGCTTATCCTGAAATTACTCAGGACCTCGAAGGGATGTCACGTCTGTACAAGCGGTTCTCATTCCCTGGTGGAATTGGTTCCCACATGACTGCCCAAACGCCAGGTTCCCTTCACGAAGGTGGAGAACTTGGTTACTCACTTTCCCACGCAACTGGTGCTGTCTTAGACAACCCAGACCAAATCGCCTTCACTGTTGTTGGTGATGGGGAAGTTGAAACCGGCCCTGCTATGACTGCATGGAACTCCATCAAATTCTTGAACCCTAAGAACGATGGTGCCGTATTACCAATCCTTGACTTAAACGGGTTTAAGATCTCTAACCCAACCCTGTTCTCACGGATGAGCGATGACAAGATTGCTAAGTTCTTCGAAGGCTTAGGCTGGTCACCACGTTTCCTTGAAAACGAAGATATCCATGATTACATGACTTACCACGAAAAAGCTGCTAAGTTATTTGATCAAGCTATCGCTGATATCCAACAAATCCAAAAGGATGCCCGCGAAAACGGCAAGTACGAAGATGGGACTATCCCAGCTTGGCCAGTTGTTATCGCTCGTTTGCCTAAAGGTTGGGGCGGTCCTACGCACAACCCAGCTGGCGAACCAATCGAAGGCTCCTTCCGTGCTCACCAAGTTCCACTTGGCTTAGCACAAGGTAAGCTTGATGAATTACCAGAATTCGAAGCTTGGATGAACTCATACAAGCCTACTGAATTATTCAATGCTGATGGTTCATTGAAGGCAGAAGTCGCTGACTTCGCTCCTAAGGGCGACAAGCGGATGGCTGCTAACCCAGTTGCCAATGGTGGCCGTGCTCGCGGTGCCAAGGCCGACACGCTCGACCTGCCTAACTGGAAAGACTTCGCTAACGACATCAACGAAAATAACCGTGGGACTCAGTTGCCAGATGGTAACAAGAACATGGATATGAACGTTCTGTCAACCTTCTTCGCCGGCGTTGCTACGAAGAACCCAACGTCATTCCGGATCTTCGGACCTGACGAAACGATGTCTAACCGTCTTTGGGAAATGTTCAAGATCACGAACCGTCAATGGATGAGTAAGGTCAAGGAACCAAATGACCAATACGAAGCCCCAGAAGGCCGTATCTTGGATGCCCAATTATCAGAACACCAAGCTGAAGGTTGGCTTGAAGGTTACACCTTAACTGGTCGTACCGGTGTGTTCACGTCTTACGAATCATTCTTGCGGGTTGTCGACTCAATGACGACGCAACACTTCAAGTGGATCCGTCAGGCTGCTGCTGAACCATGGCGTAATGATTACCCATCATTGAACCTGGTTTCAACTTCAACTGTCTTCCAACAAGACCATAACGGTTACACCCACCAAGACCCTGGTATGCTGACCCACTTGGCTGAAAAGAAGTCCGACTTCATTCGCCAATACCTGCCAGCTGATGGGAACACGTTGTTGGCTGTCTTTGACCGTGCCTTCAAGGACCGTCAAAAGGTTAACCACATCGTTGCTTCCAAGCAACCTCGTCAACAATGGTTCTCCGTTGCCGAAGCCGAAGAACTGGCTAACACCGGTTTGAAGACTATCGACTGGGCTTCCACTGTTGCTGAAGGCGAAGATGCTGATATCGTCTTTGCTTCTGCTGGTGTTGAACCAACCATCGAAACGTTGGCTGCCATTGACTTGCTCAATGCTGCATTCCCAGCTGTTAAGATGCGTTACGTCAACGTGGTTGAATTAGAACGTCTGCAAAAGAAGAACGGGCCTCTTAACGACGAACGTGCTTTGAGCGATGCTGAATTCAGTTCATTCTTCGGCGAATCCGGGACTCCTGTTGTCTTTGGTTTCCACGGTTACGAAGACTTGATCGAATCATTCTTCTACGAACGTCAACACTTAGGCTTACACGTTCACGGTTACCGTGAAGACGGTGATATCACGACTGCTTACGACATGCGTGTATACTCCGAACTTGACCGTTTCCACCAAGCCAAGGATGCTGTTAACACCTTGATTGCCAAGGGTGTTATTGACGAAGCTGCCGGTAAGGCCTTCGACAAGAAGATGGATGACATCTTAGCTAAGCATTTCAAGGTTACCCGTGACGAAGGTCGCGATATTGAAGAATTCACTAAGTGGGCATGGACCCCACTGAAGAAGTAATTCTTTAGTTAAATCAAAACTTAAACGCATGACTTGCGACTTGTTCGTGAGTGGTGTGATGAAAGGTCAATCCAGTGATGGGTTGGCCTTTTTTATTTGTCTTAAAAATGGAGAATTCGCAGCCTGAATTTTGCGTTCATTGAAATAAAATGTATAAGGCTTATAATTTACTTTAAGCTAATCTTTAGGAGGAGGAACTTTTTTCATGAAAAAATGTTTATTTACTATGGCCTTAGTAGCATTGCTTCCCGTTGCAATGGTATCAACGCTATCAGAAGCTATACCTGCAAAGGCCGCAATCACGCATACGACTCCAGTAAAAATGCGTGGGACTTGGTATGGGTACAGCAGGGATTACAAGTTCTGGGAAAAAATTCATTTAACCAAGTATACGTTTACCTATCAAAGTGGTAATGACAAGGTGACCTTACATCACATAGATAACGTTCATGGTAAAACCGAGGGGAAGTATACGTATACTTTCCAGCAACACAAGCACATCGCCGCAACTGACTTTTACGCGTGGGGAAAAGCTAAGGTTAAAGGGAAATACAAGAAATGTTTAGTTCAGGATGGGACAACGGCTATGTTTAGAACGAAAATTAAGCACTATAGTTCTGTAAAGTACTAAGAAAAAGAATGCCAATAGAAAAAATCCACAGCCAATTGGTTGCGGATTTTTTGCGTAACAACTTAAACTAATTTAGAGTCCCCGGACAATCAATTGCCAGAGCGCTTCAAAGCGGGCGGCGTAGTCATCGTCGTTCCAGGTGTCCTTGAAGGTGGGGAGGGCGAAGACGGAGAAGGCTGACAGAATGGTCTCGGCCCGCTCGTGATGCGCGTCCTGGTAACTCATAATCGTGTCGATCACCACGTAAGCACTGGTCAGAACGGCGCGCAGGGCGGTCGGATTGCTGTCGATGTAGCGGGTGTTGAGGGCAAACATTTGGGGATGGTCGTTGTAGGCGTGTTTCTTCGCATTGGCAAACGCCCACAACCAGTCGTGAAGTTGTTCAGCTGGCGTGCCGGTCGTGGGCAACGGAATCTGATCAATGATCGTCCGTTGGAACCAGGCGGCGGCCACGGCCTCCCAGAGTGCCTGCTTGTTGGTAAAGTGTTTGTAGATGGCCGCGTGGGTCACGTCGAGCTGCTGAGCAATCTGGTCTAAGGTAACGGCCGGTTGTTGGTTCGCGGTGATGAGTGCTTCAGCGGTCGCCAGAATTTTTTCGCGGGTAATTTTAGCCATAGTCATAACGGACTGAACGCAAGCGTCACGAGTCCTATCTCCTTTATTGGTATTTCTTATAGTGTAACACAAAATAGCAGTAAGTTACTTTATTTGACTTTTGTTACTAAATGATTTATTCTTACTAAGAAGTTACCGATGAATGAGGTGTATCTGACTGATTAGAATTTTAATGGCCAGGCCACATCATGGTCAGAACCGAGCACGGAATACTGCTGGGATGGTGAAAATGGTCAGTGAAGTCAGTATCAGTGACCAGAGGCGGATCAACCTGGCCAGCTGTGTCGGTGGTCTTAACTGAGTGGTTTTCTCAGTTTAGAGCACGGGACGACCTTGGAAACTCGCGGACTTTGCGAGGTTTCAAGGCGAGGTGGAGGACCGCCCCACAGGCCGGAACCGTTCCCCACAGCAGGGCAGGTTGAATCCGCCGTCGGGAACGGAATCACGCGTCACCGTAGACCATTTTTACCAAATCAAAGGACAATAAGCTAAAGATACCGACCAAGGTCGGGGAGGAGCCAATAACATGCAAGCAGCCCAATTAGACAAGTATGACAAACAATTCAAACTCGTGGTGCGGGACGTCCCAACGCCCACACCCAGCGCCAACGAGGTGTTGGTCAAGGTACGCTATGCGGCCGTGAATCCCTTAGAGATGTTGATCGGTACCGGGAGCGTTAAGCTGATTCAAAACTACCAGATGCCAGTCACGATGGGGAATGAAATCTCCGGTGAAGTGATGGGGGTTGGGGCCAACGTCGATGATTATCAGGTTGGCGACGCCGTTTATGCCCGGTTACCGTTGCCACAACAGGGCGGTTTCGCCGAATACGTGGCCGTGGATCAGGCAGCATTAGCACCAATGGCCAAGACCCTCGATTTTGCCCATGCAGCAGCCGTGCCGTTGACCGGGTTGACTGCCTACCAAGGCCTTCACGAAGAACTGGGCGCCAAGTCCGGCCAATCCGTGATGATTCCAGGGGGCTCCGGCTCCTTTGGTCAAATGGCTATTCCGTTAGCCAAGCAAATGGGACTAGAAGTCAGTGTTAGCGGTAATGCTGAGGCCAGAGAGGGCGTCATGGCCTTGGGTGCGACCAACTACTTTGACTTCCGTCAGGATAATTACTGGGAAAAGTTATCGTCAGTCGATTACGTGATCGACACGCTTGGACCGAAGGAATTTGCCCATGAACTGCAGATTTTGAAGCCCGGTGGCCGGGTGCTGTCCCTACGGATGGGGCCTAACCGGCAATTTGCCAAGGATCACCAGTTATCTTGGTGGAAGACGGCGCTGTTTACCCTAGCCGGCCGCAACTTCGATAAGCAAGCGGCCAGCGTGGGTGCCGATTACCGGTTCATCTTCGTGCGCAGTGACGGGCAACAGCTGCGGGAAATCACGAAGGTAGTCGAGGAGAACCAGATTGAACCGGCCATTGACCCAACGGTCTTCCATTTGACCGACATTAACAAAGCCTTGGACTTGGTCGCCAATGGCCGTCCTAAGGGTAAAGTGCTCATTCAATTCGATAAATAAACGAAGGCGGCGACTCTGCGGGGTGGCCGCTTTTTAATTTGGTTGCGAGTTTTTTGAAGGTTGCTGGTATAATGAGGGTTAACGAGATTGGCAGAAAGCGGGGTGACGGCACGTGCAGAGTAATCAACGAATCGCAGAGCTCATGGTGCAGTTGATGTCCGGTGAAACGCTGAAGCAGAGCGATTTAGAAGCGAAATATCATATCAGTCGACGAACGTGTCAACGAGACTTTTCGTACGTGCGCAGTGCGCTATCGGAGTACGCGGCGGGCGACCTGGTGGAACATGACGGCAGTTACCGTTTGGCCCGCCAGAGTGAAGAGACCGACGTTGAAATGGTTTTGACGATGAGCAACATTCTCTTGGGGTCCCGCGCATTAGACCAAGATGAGCTGACGGCGACCTTGGATTACATCAGCAGTAGCCTGTCGCCGGTGATGCAGGCAGTGGTCCGGCAACAATTAATTTTGTCGCGGGGCAGTTACGTGCCGTTATCCCGCGCAAAGCCGCTGCTACACCGGTTGCGGGAGGTCGCGGCCAGCATCGTGCGCACGGAGAAACTGGTCTTCACCTACCGCAGTAGCAGTCACAACAATTCCCAACTACAGGTTCACCATGCCCAGCCGGTGGCCTTGTTCTTCGAGACCTACTATTTCTACGTTGCCATGCTGAGCGAAGAGCACCACGGTTACTGGCTCTACCGTCTGGACCGGATGGGGGACATCTTAGATACGCTACCGGGAGATCATCTCGACTACGCCGAACGTTTTTCCCTGCAGGAGCACCGCAACTATACTTATTTGATAGATTCAGGGGCACTGACGCAGATTCGCTTCGAGTACCATAACTATCTGCAAACGGCACTGGACCACTTTCCTGGTTCACGGGTCGTCAAGCAAAATGCGGATGGCAGTGTCGTGATCGAAGCCTTCGTTAAAGTGGATGGGGCCTTGCTGTGGCTGATGAGTCAGGGCGCGGGGCTGAAGGTGTTGTCGCCGGTGTCGCTGGTCGACCGCATCAAGTCCGAACTCCACCACACACTGAATCAATACGAGTGAAAGTCATTCGTTCCCGGCGGCGGGCTCAAGCTGGCCTGCTATGGGGGACGGTTCCGGCCTGAGAGGCGGTCCTCCACCTCGCCTGAAAGCCTGGAAAGTCACCAGTCTCTCAGGTCGCCCCGTGGTCTAAACTGAGAAAACCACTCAGTTAAGACCACCGACACAGCTGGCCAGCTTGGCCCGCCTCTGGTCACTAACATTTTCCTCGATTTATTCGTGGTAGGGTAGCTGTTGGTCATTCCTCGGGTTGGTTGCAACTCCGTGGCTCTAAATTGATTCGCGCTTGCCAAGAGTAATTGTCGTTCCCGGCAGCGGTCTCAAACCGCCCTGCTGTGGGGTCGGTTCCAGCCTGGGAAGCGGGCTTCCACCTCAACTTTGAGCCGAAGAGCGGTCTCAAAGATTGCCCCATGGCCTAAGCTGAGTGAGAAACCTCAGCTAACGCCATCGACACAGCCGGGCAGTTTGGCCCGCCTCTGGTCACTGACATCGGCCGACGACTTTTCACGTCGTGTTGATTAGATGTCGGTGGTCGGGGCTCAGGCTGTACGCATGGACTTTGATACCAAATAGACAAGTTAGTTAGTGTTTTAGATGCACAAATAGCGTTACACGTATCTGCTAACAACAGATAGTGTGTAGCGTTTTTACTTACGTTTTCCTAAACGACAAACTGTGACGCCACCATTTTGTATAATGACCTCATCATCTAATCTTGAACTGGGTGAATTCGTTTGAGGAGGAAACAATGATGAATCGGTTAACGAAAATGATTGGCGCGGCCTTGGTGGCGGCGAGCTTGGGTTTAGTGGTCAGCGGGATTGGTCAGGCACCAGAAACCGCTAGTGCTGCGGTTAAGACCCACAAATTGGCAAGCTTGCCTAAGGCATTTCGGGGAACTTGGTATACCAGCTATAAAGGTAAGGGGCGCAAAATCAAGGCGAGTGCGAAGAAGTTTGATATCTCAACTTATCGGCATGCCTTGGATCGTAATAGCTATAGTGCTGCCAGTCAACAATACTTTACGCCGTATCGATTAAGTGGCAAGAAGGTTCGTAAGCAGACCCTATATTTGTTGAATGGTACGGGAATAAGTACGGTTCGGCGGACAACGATTAAGGGCAAGCCAGTTTTAATTCAATACAATGAACAAGAACATGGGACTAGCTTAACAATCTTCACTAAAACTAAAAAATCTTCAGTCCAAAAGGTCTATTTTGGTTCTAACCCATTCGGGATGGCCGTTTATAAGCGAAAGGACGCCTTGAAGAACCGCAAGTTTTACCGGACAATTGATCCAATCGTGAAGAAGCAATTTGGTGCAGCGGTGAAAAAGAAAGTCAACAAGGGCGGTAAGACTGGACCATTTAAGCATATCAATGTGGTTTCCTATACGGCCTATGGTTTTTGGGAAGGCATTGCAAACTAAGGCAGTTTAGCTTGGACATCAATTAAGTAGTCTATCTATTATTTTGAATATGGAAAAGACGTTACGGTTATCTGTCAACAACAGACAATACGTAACGTCTTTTTAGTACAATTAGTCAGATTTCAAAGCCAGACACAAGGTCGCAAACCGTCCGCAACAACGAACCAGTAAGGGGCCAACGCCATGTCAGCCGCAGAGCTAGTGAAAATGAGCCACGGTGGTCGATGTCAGTGACCAGAGGCGGGCCAAAGTGACCAGCTGTGTCGATGGCCTTAGCTGAGTGATTTTCTCAGCTTAGCCCATGGGACAACCTTTGTGACCGCTTCTCAGGCACAAAGTTGAGGTGGAAGCCCGTCCTTCGGCTGGAACCGGCCCCACAGCAGGGCGCTTTGAGCCCGCCGCCGGGAACGACCAGCACCACGCGTCTCGGCTCAGTTTTCACTAACCCGAGGACCCAGGCTATTGTGCCCGTAGCTGTTTCGCGCGTTGTTGCCGGAGCTGTTTCAGAGCTTTTTCTGGCGTCGTGGTGCCGGCGCTCAGCTGGTCCGACGCTTGGTTCACCGCATTCCGATAGGCGGTGTAACCGTAGAAGGTCGGGTCCGGTGAAGCATGGGGCAACGACTGCACGGTTGCCTTGGCCGCCGGGTGCTTGACCAGGTAACGCCGGTAGTCGCGACTCTTCAGGGCCTGGGTGGTCAGCGGCAGGTAGCCGGTGGCCTTAGCCCATTTGAGCGTCTGCTTCTGGCCCAGCAGGTAGGTCATGAAGGCCGCGGCCCCGCGGCGTTGGGCCGGAGAAGCCGATTTGAACATGACCAGATCATTGCCTTGCAGGGCACTGACGTGGCGGTTGCCCCGATAGCTGGGTAGCGGCGCCGTTCCCCAGTGAAACCCCTTGGGCGTGCTGGTTTAGAGCACACCAATCGCGGCCGAGGAGCCACTGTAGAAGAGCGTTTTGCCCTTGAAAAATTGCACGTTGCCGTAGCCGTCCGTCCCCGCCGTGGTGGCCGTCTTGGCCTTCAACATGTCGTAGACCACGTGGGTCGCCGCGAGCATCTTGGGACTCGTCAGTTTCGGCCGGGGCGTCATCAGCGGGGTGCCCGCCTGAAAGGCCAGTGTATCCCATTCGGCGGCGAAATTCTGGTTCAGCGCCAGCCCGGTCAGTCCCTGAGCCTTGACTCGGGTGGCATCGCGTTGGAGCGCCTCCCAGGACTTGGGCACGGCCGTGTGGGTCTGCTTGAGCAGGTCGCGGTTGTAGAACAGCAGGCCGATAGACTTGGAAAACGGCATGGCGTACGTTTGCCCGCGGTAGTAGCTGACCTGCCGGAGATTCGGGTCGATACGGGCCATGGTGTGTTTTGGCAGATAAGTGTTCAGTGGCACGATAAATTGGCCATGCACGTAGTCGGGGACGTTGGTGTACGTGGTCTGAGCGATGGTCGGCAGGGTGTCGGACTTGGCCGCGGCCATGATTTTTTGTTGGACGTTGGCGAAGTCTCCCTGGCCACTCGCGACGACGGTGTATTTAGACTGTGATTGGTTAAAGCCGCGAACTAAACCATTAAGCGTTTGTTGGCTGGCGCCGGTCATGCCGTGCCAAAAGGTCAGTGTGACGCGGTTGTGCGCAGAGGGGGGCGTGGTTGGTTTGCCAGAGCAGGCGGCCAGCGACCCCAGGGCCAGAATAGCGGTGAGGCTTAGGAGCAGACGGAAGTGGTGTTTCATGTGATCAGCCTTTCAAACGGGATGCGGTCACCCCGAGAATTAAGTATTTTTGACAAGCGAGATAGAGAATGAATAACGGCAAAATGACGCAGACGGAGGCGGCCATCAGGAGCGGATAGTTGGTGCCCTGGTCGCTGGTGAAGGTCATCAGGCCCACCGGCAACGTGCGTAACGCGTCGGCGTTGGTGACGATGAGCGGCCACATGAAGGCGTTCCAGGAGCCAATGACCTGTAGGAGCGCCACGGCCGTGATGATGGGGCGATTGATGGGCACCAGGACGTGCCAGAGGTATTGCCAGTCACTGGCACCGTCCAGCCGAGCGGCCAGGTACAGCGTTTGCGGTTGGGCCTTGAAGGCCTGATGGAGGGCGACCAGCATAAAGGGACTGGCCAGCCACGGCACGATGAGCCCGGCGTAGGTGTTGACCCAGTGGAGGTGAGCCAGGGTGATGAAATTGGGAATGAGTAGGAGTTCACTCGGCACCAGCATCAGCGCCACCATGAGCGCGAACAGCCACCGCTGGCCGTAGAAACGCAGATGGGTGAAGGCAAATGCCGCCAGCAGGCTGGTAAACAGCTCACCTGCCGTGGTGGCAACGGTCACCAGCAGGGAATTCAGGCAGTAACGTGCAAAGGGTGCCGCCTGCCAGACGTGCCAGTAGTTGAGCCACTGCAGAGACTTGGGCAGCCAAGTCATCGTTGCGGTCAGCGTCGTTGCGGCCGGTTGGAGGCTCGTGAGGACCATCCAGCCAAAGGGCAGGAGCGTTAGGATGGCGCCCGCCGTTAGCAGCAGGTACCAGAGCGTGGTGCGAATGGGATGAGCCACGTTACCGTCCCCCTAACTGACGCTGTCGGTGGTGAAAGTAGCCGACAGTGATCAGGGTCAGTGCGCTCACACACAGGAAGAGCACGACGCCACAAGCCGCGGCGACGGCCATTTGATTTTCGACATAAAATTTTTGATAGAGGTAGACCATCAGGGTGAGGTCAGCGTCCCCCGGTCCCGCGGCGCCGTGAAACAGCGCGTAGACCTGGTCGAACACTTTGAAATTGGTGATGCTGGTGTTGACGATGACCAGAATGGTGATGGGCATCAGGAGTGGCCAGGTCACGTTGGTGAACCGCTGCCAATCGCTGGCGCCGTCCAGTTTGGCCGCTCGGGCAAAGCGGTGGTCGATGTGATTTAACCCAGCCAGAAACAAAATAATATTGAAACCCAGCCCCTGCCAAATGCAGACCAGGATCAGCGCGCCCAGCGAGTAGTGCGGGTCGTTGAGCCAGTCGATGGCGGGGATATGTAGGAGGCTCAGGAGGCGGTTGAGCAAGCCACCGTCTAGCCGAAAGATCCAGTTCCAGACCAGCCCAATGGCCACCGTCGACGTGACAAACGGTAGGAAGTACACCGTTTGAAAAAAGCCGGCGAGTCGCGGAATCTGGTTGATACCTAGCGCAATGGCGAGGGCCAGGGCGACAGACACGGGCATGGCAATCAGAACCAGGAGCAGCGTATTGCGCGTGGCCAGATGAAAGGCCGGGTCGTGCCAGAGGTAGCCAAAGTTGGCCCAGCCCAGGGCGCCGACGTGGCCGGTATAGTAGTTGTATTTGGTATAGAGGCTGATGAGAAACGCGTTCAGTAGCGGCCAGAGGATGAAGACCGCGGTGAGCACTAGCAACGGGGCCAGGTAGAGCAGCGCCTTGAGCGTGGATTTGGCGGTCGGCGTTTGATTAAGCATCGCGGTCACCTCCCGCGAGATTGTGGCCATCGGCGGCGAAGCCCGTGCAACCGGTCGGGTCTAGCGTGACGGCAACCGTTGCGGCGGTCGTCGTGGGGATGGCGGTGCTGATGAGCAGCCCCATTGTCGTTTGTAAATAGGTCTGCACGTCGCGGCCCAGTTGAATCTGCTGGGTCACGGTGGCGGTTAGGTGGGGCTGGTCGGTCGTTGCCAGGTGAATGGCTTCACTGCGGATGCCCAGCGTGGTGGCTGGGGTTGTGGTTGGCAACCAGGATTTGAACACGGCCGGCAGCTGGCTGAGCGGCACCACATTGATCCGGGGCCGGCCAATGAATTGGGCCACGGTCAGGTTGGCGGGATGCTGGTAAAGGTCCCGGCCGGTGCCGACCTGTTGTAGGCGGCCGTTGGCGAGGACCATAATCTGGTCGGCCACCTGGAGCGCGTCCTCCTGGTCATGGGTCACCAGGACCGTGGTCACGCCGGTCGTCCGCTGAATCTGGCGGATGACGCCGCGAAGTTCTTCTCGGAGCGTGGCGTCCAGGCTCGACAGCGGTTCGTCCAGGAGTAAGAGGCTGGGTTGTTTGGCCAGGGCCCGGGCGATGGCGACCCGTTGTTGCTGCCCGCCGGAAAGTTCTTGCGGGAACTTCGTCAGCTGGTCGGTCACCTGAACCAACTCGGCCAGTTCGGCCACGCGTTGGTAGCGGGCGGCCTTTTTGACGTGGGCCATTTTCAACGGGAAGCCAATGTTATCGCGGACGGTCAGGTGCGGGTACAGCGCGTAGTCCTGAAAGACCATGCCGATGTTGCGGTGGCGACTGTCCGTGGCGGTCACGTCGGTCTGGTCAAAGATAATCTGACCAGTGCTGGGCGTCAACAGGCCGGCAATCAGATTTAAAATGGTGGATTTCCCACTACCGCTGGGGCCCAGGAGCGCCGTCAGTTGGCCGTCCGGAATTTGGCAGTCAAAGTTGGTGAGGATGGGCGCCTGTCGGTCGTAGGCTAGGGTGATGTTTTTTAGGGTGACCCGCATAGGCCCAACCTCCTTTCTAAAAATAAACTGATTGACGTTTTCGTTCCCGGCGGCGGGCTCAAACCGCCCTGCTGTGGGGCCGGTTCCAGCCTGAGAAGCGGGCTTCCGCCTCAACTTTGAGCCGAAGAGCGGTCTCAAAGGTTGTCCCATGGCCTAAGCTGAGTGGGAAACCTCAGCTAACGCCATCGACACAGCCGGGCAGTTTGGCCCGCCTCTGGTCACTGACACGGTCGCTTATTTTTACAATGCCGTGAATCTCCGAGTCAGCCGCAATTGTTGTGGGTGATTGCTGACGACTATTTCTATTTTGCTGGCTGGTGGTCTAGTGCCCCTTGAATCTAGCCAGCACCAAATGTATACATTGTGTCGTTGTTTAGATATGTCCCATTATAGCCTATCTGGACAGGAGGTGGTATCAATAATTTTGCGGTGGAATGGTGTTGAGTCGGCGTCGTAAAGCTTAGAATTTGGTTAAGCCGTCTAAGTTAGGGGAGAAACCATGCTAAAATGAAATCACCCGCGCTTGAGGTGAATTAAAGCGGGAATATTTCAATTAGTTAATTGATGAGAAGCGTGACCTATCGTGCGAGTTGGTGATTAGATAGTAACGATTAAGAACAACTAGGGATGTTTAAGGGGGAGACCACACATGAAAGTAACCATTTTGTTAGTCGAGGATGAAGAGGGACTGCGAACGCTGCTGAGCGCCGAGCTGGCGTTTGAGGACTACACCGTGATTCCTTGTGCCAGCGGAGAAGATGCGCTGACGCAGTTTGCGGCGCACCAGGGTGAGATTTCGCTGATTATTTTGGATTGGATGTTGCCCGGCATTGACGGGCTGGGCGTGCTACGGAAGATTCGGCGGCACTACGACGTTCCGGTGATTATGATGACCGCACGGGATTACGTGGGCGACAAGGTTTCCGGCCTGGACGCCGGCGCCGATGACTACATCACCAAGCCGTTTGACACCGAGGAACTGCTCGCGCGGATTCGCGTGATTTTGCGGCGCAACGTGGTGAAAAATATCAATGATAAGAAATTTCACGTGGGGCCACTGGCGTTGGATACCAAGACGCGCCAGGTCTTTGCGGCCGACGCCGAGATTCAACTGACGCAACGCGAGTTCGATTTGCTTCTGACGTTCATGCAGCATCCGGGCCAGGTCCTGACCCGCGACGACCTACTGGACGCCGTGTGGGGCACCAATTTCGACGGGCAGGTCAACATCGTCGACGTCTACGTCCGCTACCTACGCAATAAATTAAAGGAAAGTGTTGCCAGCCAGATGATCCAAACGATTCGGGGCGTGGGCTACAAACTGGGTGCCGCTGATGAAGAAAACGCTCTTTAATACCAGCGCGGCGCGAATCACCAAGGTGTACGCGCTGCTTCTGCTGGGCATCACCGTGATTCTGAGTGGCGTCATCATTTCCGTGGTCGGATTCAAGCAGGCCGAGGTTCAGCGACAACAGGCGTTGGGCATCGTGCGTGGGCTGAAACGGACCTTCGTAGCCAACCGCGATGACTGGTACTGGTGGCGGATGAGTAGCTGGGCCGACAAGCGGACGACCTTTATCCGCATCAGCGTCACCAAGCCCGGCAAGACCACTAAGCACCTCTATTCACCCAACACCCAACGGTTCTTGCGGACCAAAGCCCACGGGACCGTACACCAGGTGACGCCCAACTTCGGTTACCTGGAGAAGTCGGGGCTGTATTATCACGTGCGCGCATCCGACGTGTCAACGGATAAACAGGACCCGACCGTGCACTACGACGTGTGGTTAAAACTCAATGATGTCACCGATTTGTTGCTGTTGCTGGTGAAACTGATCTTACTGATTTCGCTGGCATTCCTGCTGATTGGGACCTGGTTCATTTACTTGCTAGCGCGGCAACTGAACCGACCGCTGGTGGAGCTGACCGGCACGACCAAGGCCATCAACCAGGACATTTCAGAAAATTATCAGCGGCAGTTACCGGTGCCGGCGTCGCCCCAGGAAGTCCACGACTTAACGGTCGAGTTCAACCTGCTGCTGCATTCGCTGAGCGAGCAGGAACAGGCCGACCGGCGCTTCGTGGCCAACGCCTCGCACGAATTGAAGACACCCATCGCCACGATTCGCGGGTATGTATCCATGGTCAAACGGCGCGGCACAGCGCATCCCGAGGTGATTCCGACGGCGCTGCAGTTCATCGACCGGGAGTCCGAGCGGATGCAACGGTTGGTGGAGAGCCTGCTGAAGCTGTCACGGGCCAATCAACTAGAGCTGACCACGACCAGCGTGGACCTGAGCCAGTTGGTGACCGAGACGGCGGTAAATTACGGCACGTCGATGGGCCGCGAAATCATTTTAAATGTGCAACACCACGTCACGGCGCAGGTCAACGCGGACAGTCTCACGCAGATTCTCACGAGTCTATTGAACAACGCCCAGAAGTATTCGCCGACGGACTCGCCCATCACGGTCACGCTGGCGGCCGTGGGCAAACAGCTGACGGTGGCCGTGGCGGACCTGGGGATGGGCGTGCCGGACGACCAGAAGACACTCATTTTTGGCCGCTTTTACCGAACCGGCAACGTGCGCAACCGCGTGGCCGGCAACGGACTAGGACTGGCCATTGTCCATCAGCTGGTCACCCTCAGCCGCGGCGAAATCGTGGTAAAGGATAATCAGCCACGGGGGAGCGTCTTTGAAGTGACCCTGCCGCGATGAGTGCCGTTTCTGAGAAATTCTCAGGTAAGTTTCTTTTTAAATAGATAGAGCCCCTTCACTAAA
This sequence comes from Levilactobacillus wangkuiensis, assembly GCF_016861605.1. Taxonomy (GTDB): domain Bacteria; phylum Bacillota; class Bacilli; order Lactobacillales; family Lactobacillaceae; genus Levilactobacillus; species Levilactobacillus wangkuiensis. The sequence goes on along the minus strand of NZ_BOLM01000018.1, from coordinate 34,329 downwards.
CTGTGTAGAATGAGTCACAGTTAATCAGGAAGGGGTTTTTGATTAACGGGGGAAAGCATCATCCCGGCACCATCTGCGGGGGAGCAACACAGTAGAGGCCAGGAGTAAGCAGAATAGAAGCAGGTTGATGGTTATTGGAGTAGCATGGAAAAATTTTAAAATGGGCGCCGGGCTGTGGGGACGGTCGCGACGCCAGAAAGGGGGCAGCCAATCATGAGGAGTCCGTTACAGATTCGTGAGTTCCATTACGCAGACGTGCCGGCGTTGGCCAAAATTGTGGGCCAGCTCTGGCAATTCGATCAAACCAATCGCGGGTTAAATGAAGCGGCGGCGCGGGTTTACTTGCGGACGTGCTTGACGCAACAAAACTACGTCCGCGTTGCCGTGTGGCAGAACCAGGTGGTGGGGGCCATCTTGGCGGATACCAAGTACCGCAAGAAGGAACGGTCGTATGATCTGTGGCAACTGACAGTGGCCAAGGCGGCTTTAGCCGTTCGGCCGGGGGGCTGGCAGCTGTTGCGGCAGTTACGCGAACGAGGGTCGATTGACGACCATCTCTTGGCTAGCCTGCAACGACGCGAGTTCTTGGGGGAAATCGTGTTGTTGATGGTCGACCCGGAGTATCAAAACCTGGGCATCGGCCACCGACTAGTTCAAACGGTTGCTGAGTATTGGGATGCAGCACCGGTTGATAAGGTGTACTTATTTACTGCGGCAGAACGTTTGGGGCGTTTCTACCGCCAGCAGGGCTTTCAGGAAAGCCAACGTGAGCAAGTTGATTGGCCAGCGGCCGACCAGCCGCACCAGTTAGCCGGGTATTTGTACACGGGCCATGTCAGTGATTTGGTGACTGCCCCCAAGCACCGGCTATGCAAGGAATAGGGCCAGACCTGGGCCGAACGGGTTGCGTTCGCTCAAGGTCAGCAACTAAATAAACCACGGAGACCGGTTGATTATGAACCGGTCTTTTTGTGTTTTAGGACAATTAGTTAATAGTTATATTAAGACGCTTAGTATAATTGTTTACATAATTCAGCACTTTTGCCATTCTGGTGATAGTTTTCCCGCAATAAATAGCCTAATATTGGACACAGTCAATTAAGTGGTAATAAATTGACTGCGTAGACGAATAATTGGGTCATTTAGAGTAGGTGTTAGGCATCAATTCCCAGCAACTAAGCGTAAATGACCCTTCAATCAGTGCTAGTTTGAAGTTAAGCTAGTTATGTGGTTGCGGTTTAAAGTCGTGTCGGTTGCTGAGTAAAGCAATCAAGACACACCGAACAGACGATGGCAGAATCATAACCAGCCACCTGTTTGTAGTTTAAACCAGTGTCAGCCGCAGGGTTGGTGAAAATGAACTGTTCAGGTCGATGTCAGTGACCAGAGGCGGGCCAAAGTGACCAGCTGTGTCGGTGGTCTTGGCTGAGGGTTTTACTCAGCCTAGCCCACGGGACGACTTTTGAGACCGGTCTTTGGCTCAAAATCGAGGTGGAAGCCCGTTTCTCAGGCTGGAACCGACCCCATAGCAGGGCACTTTGAGCCCGCCGTCGGGAACGGTCAGCAATAACCCGCGCCCCGGTTCAGTTTTCACCGGCCCGGAGGCGAAGTCAACAATTGTTAAAACCAGGGCCAAGCGTGGCGCTGGCTATTCACGTAAAAAAATTTAGAAAAGAAGAGGGTTTCGCCATGACGTGGTCTCATTGGCAAGTGCCGCCATTTATCACCAGTGTGTTCTTTGTTTTAGGGGTTTTCACGCTCTATTGGGTTTCATATAACTGGATTGCCTCCTGGGCGCGGAACCACTGCTTAAAAATTTCAGAGGAATCCATCAACATGTGGTACGGCATCGCATACATGGTGGCCTTTGCGTTTGGTATTCAGACGTTTGTGGTCGGCCAGACCAATTCCTGGGAGTTCATGAACTTTCAGCTGATTGCCGTGATATTCTGTGCTTATTTCTTAAATATCCATCTACCCTACTACTGGTTCTTCCCGATTCTGTTGGCGTACATGACGTTCAACGGGTCGCTGGGTTACTGGCAATCGTGGGGGCACGCGGCCACGATGATGACGTTCTTCATCACGTTAAATGTGATCCGGGTCCGTTATCACAATCACAAAATGGCACCGGTACTGTACATGGCGGTCGGTATCCCGTTTGGGGGCCTGCTGTGGCTGTGGATGAAACTGAAGTTTGATTTTACCTGGATGACGTTCTGGGAAGAGTGGGCCTACCTGATTATTTTTGAGGTGTTGCTCTACATTTACGTGTCCATGCTATCGCACGATGTCGAGCTAAAATTGCGGCTGGCCAAGTTTGCCAGTCACGATGCCTTGACCAAGACGGAAAATTTTGCGGCCTACACGGATGCCATCCAGTATCTGTTCGACGAGCACCAGAACAGTCGCCGGCCGCTGGCCATGATGATGTTTGACATCGATCATTTCAAACACATCAACGACACCTACGGCCATTCGGCGGGGGATGCCGTCTTGCAGCAGGTCACCGACGCGGTCCAGACCGTGCTGGCGGCCAACGATTCGACGGTCAAACTCTACCGGACCGGGGGCGAGGAATTTAACATTCTTTTCCCAGGCTATGATTTGGCTGAGACCGAGCACATCGTTAAACAAATTTTTACCGCGGTGAACCATTTGGAAATTCACTCCGCGCAGACCATCATTCACGTGACCATTTCCGTGGGGGTCTCGGCGGTTTCTGAGGATGACCAGTCGCCGATTGAGTTCTACAACCGGGTGGACAAGAACCTGTACCACTCCAAGCGCAACGGCCGGATGCAGGTTACTGTGGCTTAGCTTTTTACACTTGTTTGGTTCGTTTGGGGCGGGATTGTGGATGATTGGCCGCCTGCGGCTTCCAGGACTCCACCTGCTGTGGGGCCGGTTTCCGCCAAAGGGCGGGCTCCCACCTCGATTTGAAACCTCGCTGAAGTTCGCGAGTTTCCAAAGTCGTCCCAGGCTGTAAGCCGGCTTAAAAACGCCGACTAACACCCTCGACACAGCCGTCTCCGTCCTGGCTTCCTCCGGCTCTTGATTGCATTCTGACCGAGAGTTGGTGTTAGGGCTAAGCCCCGGTGACCTGCCTCTGGTGGCTGTTAGTGTTGATGTTGTGGGGGTGATGAGGTACTGCCGCCTGCGGCTTCCAGGACTCCGGCTCTTGGTTGTTCTCTGACCGAGAGTTGGTGTTAGGGCCAAGCCCCAGTGACCTGCTTCTGGTGGCTGTTAGTGTTGATGTTGTGGGTGTGGTGGAACGTTGCCGCCTGCGGCTTCCAGGACTCCGCCTGCTGTGGGGCCGGTTTCCGCCGAAGGGCGGGCTCCCACCTCACCTTTAAGCCTTGCTGAAAAGCGCAAGTCTCAAAGGTTGTCCCAGTCTGTAAGCCGGCTCAAAACGCCGACTAACAGACTCGACACAGCCGTCTCCGTCCTGGCTTCCTCCGGCTCTTGGTTGATTTCTGACCGAGAGTTGGTGTTAGGGCCAAGCCCCAGTGACCTGTCTCTGGTGGCGTTGGTGGCGACAGTCAGTAGTCGTACCAGAATTGGTATGGCGACATTGATGGTGGCTAATAGAATAGTTGATCCATGTCAGTGACCAGAGGCGGGCCAAACTGCCCAGCTGTGTCGGTGGTCTTGGCTGAGGTTTTTACTCAGCCTAGCCCACGGGACGACTTTTGAGACCGTCCTTTGGCTCAAAATCGAGGTGGAAGCCCGCTTCTCAGGCTGGAACCGACCCCATAGCGGGCGGTTTGAGCCCGCCGCCGGGAACGACCATTAAAAACAAATTTAACGATTTTAGATAATTTCAAAGCGAACAGCAAAAGACGCGACTAACTCCATGCGGAAGGTTAGTCGCGTCTTTTTGCGCTATTCAGAAATTTGTGTAGGGGATACAGAATGTGACAGCGCCTGAATAGCGCGGTAATTGTTGGATAAAATGGTTCAAGTTAGAGTCATTTTCGGTATTCATCTGTTTCGTAAGGCGTTTCGCCAATATTCAAAGACTACAGTCAAATAGTTTGAAGGTGGCGGCGATGTTTGAAGCGGTATCGCGATCCTTGAACCCAGCATAACCGATTGCCGCAACCGCTTCACTGGGATTTTCCTGAAGATTTCCTGAAAAATTCTCAGATAGGAATCGGCACTTAAACTCATCACTATTCACAATCGGGTTAAATGGCTGAGGACGTACAAAAATACTGAGTTCTCGGCATTGAGGACTCAGTATTTTTGGTGAGATGTGAAAGAATAACTAGTCGGTCGAATCCAAATAGACAGACCAACAACAAATCTAAGCAGGGCCAGTCCAACCAAACACACTTCGGGATAGACCAGCCCAGTTCATGTACTAGAGAGCTACTCACCTGTCAGCCAAGCGGCTAGTGAAAAGCGCGGTCGCCGTTAGTGACCAGAGGCGGGCCAAACTGCCCAGCTGTGTCGGTGGTCTTGGCTGGGGTATTTTCCCAGCCTAGCCCACGGGTCGACTTTTGAGACCGGTTTTTGGCTCAAAATCGAGGTGGAAGCCCGCTTCTCAGGCTGGAACCGACCCCATAGCAGGGCGGTTTGAGCCCGCCGGCGGGAACGACCAGTTACCGCGAACTTTTCACTAAGACAGTCAGACCGACAGGAGAGCTAGCTTGGGGCGACGGAGAGGGTCCAGGTCACGGTGCTCTGGTAATCGCCCGCCGTCACCAACGGATCTTGGCTCAGCAGCAGCTGACTGTCGGTGACGTCAAAGTCCTGGCCGTCGTAATCGCTGGAGGTGTAGATCGTGGTGGCTTCGTTATTCGCCGGCACGTTCTGGTCCAGGCGGTCGGCCGGATCGTAGACGTCGAGCGTGGTTGCGCCCAGGTGGCCACCGCCCGTTCCGGCTAACGTAAATTGGGGCAGGGTCGCCGTGAGCGTCCAGTCGCCGCCGGTCTCGCGACTGTCGGTGACGGTCAGCGAACCGTTACTGTTGCCATCGTAGGCGTTGCCGCTGTTGGCGACATCCATGTTGTCCAGGGTCACATCGCCTTGGCACAGGGTGGTGGCGTCGATGCCGCCGAAATTAAAGTTGGGTACCGCCGTCAAGGCTAGCAGGCCGCTCTTTTCCACGGTCAGCAGGGCCGAGTTGGTCGTGACCGTTTTGGTACTGCCGTTCAACGTATAATTCAGCGTTGCGTAGTACGACGTGCCATCGTCACCCCCCACGGTTGCTTTGCTGACGGTATAACTGGTGGCCGTCGAGTCCAGGGCCGTGGCGGTGCCGTCCTCGACGCGGTACCAATTGGAAACGGTCATGCCCTCTGGGAGATCTCGGAGGGTAAATGTGGCGTCACTGCCTTCCTTGACGGTGACGTTTTGCAGCGTCCCAATCATGATTTTGACGGAATCTTTTTTGCCGTTACTGGTCCCGGTAATCGTGACGATGCCGTGGTCGTTGGCCAAGCCATCGGTGTTGCTTGAGGTATCGGCCGCGACGACGTTCCCGTATTCATCGACCGAGGCCAGCGACGGATTACTGCTGGTCCAGGTGATGGGGTCGGTCGCGGTACTTGGGGTGACGGTTGCGTGAACCGTCGTGATTTCGCCGTTGTACAACGCGGTGCTGTCGGCCGTGACTTTGATACTGGTCGTTGGCACCCGGTCGGGTAAGATGATCACATCGGCGATTCGCGACCATTCGCTGTAGAACAGGCCGATACCGGTAAAATCGTATTCACATTGAAAGTACAGGTGGGTGACGCCACTGACTTGAGGCGCGGTAAACGAATAGGTCGTACTGTTGGAGCCGACCTTACTGTAGGTGTTGCCGCCGTCCGTGGATTCCCACCAGACGTATTTCCGACTGCCGAAGGGGTTGGTCAGAGCTTCCAAAATGTTCCGGGTCCCCTTGGCGGACAGCGTCACCGTGTCGCCAGAAATATGGTTGGAGTCGATGGGCTCCTGGGTGAAGCCCCCGGCGAGGTTGATGCCCAAAATTGACGTTGGGGGTGACGTCGGCGTTTGGGGCGCGCTACTGGCTGCCTGAGCGGAAACACCAATGCTGAGGGTGCTCAGGCCCACCAGAAGTCCAATCACTAACCGGGTTAATTGTCGTTGCCATCTGCGCATGTCCAACACCCCCATGTCTTACGCGTGCGTATCGTTTGTTGATTGTGAATCATCTGTATCGTCATCTTCGTCGTCATCGTCGCGTGACCGCCGTTTGCCCAGCAGGTAGGCGCCAATGATCAACAGTAAGGACAGGAACAAGAAGAGGATTAGCCAGAGCCACCAGTAGGTCGGTTGCTCATCGGATTTGATGACGGAATTGTGTTCCGCGATTTGTTTTCGGGTCAGGGTAAAGGTGCCGCTGAAATTCCACGAACGTTTGCCGCTGGTGACATGAAGCTTCAGCGTGTACTTGCCGGCCGATAGCTTTTTGTTGCCGAGGCCGACCTGGTAATCGAACCAGCTATTGGGCGCCATGGACCCGTTGTGGAGGTTCTCCGTGGCAATCTGCTTGCCCGTGCTGTTTTGCATGACGCGGGCCTCGATGTCCATCCGGCCAAATAGGGCGGGTGTCAGGTTACGAATGCGGGCGAACGCCGTTGGATGGGTGTTCGGTTGCCGCACACCGACGCCGGCTAATTTCAACTGGGTACGGAAGGCCTGACCGGGTCGACACTGAAGCGCCACGGCGGTGACCTCGGCGTAGCGGTTGTTCAGCCGGAAGTCGGAGGCGTCGCCGTTTTCCGTTTGGGCCTTGGTGGCGTGGGGGTCGGTCACGAACAGGCCACCGAGCACCTCACCGGAGAAGCCGGCCGCGGGAATCTGGGTATGAAACGTGACGGTCTTTCCCTGGCGCGGCGCCAACGTGATGCTGACGGGGCCCGACGTCATTTTGGTAAACGTGGTCTGCGCCGAGGGGTCGGTCCGCTTGGATGGGATGTAAACGGCGTTGCCGCTGTCAGCGGTGGTGGCGTTGACCGGAATGACCTGGAGCGTTCGGGCAGTGTTGCTGGGGTTGGTTACCGACAGCTTCAACACCTGAGTCGCCCCGGGCGTGATCTTGAGGTCGAAGTAGCCGGCCTTGGTCGAAATCTGATTTTTAGGTAATAGGGGAGTCGCCGCAAAGTTTGCGGGCACCTTGGCGGCTAAGGCGGGCGCGGCACCAGCCAGTCCCCCCGTCAGGAGTAGGCTGGCGGCGAGGAGGGGGTAAAGCCATTTGAGTTTCATTTCAGCACGACCTTCCTTGAGGGTAAACCGCAGCCGTTGGCGGGGAAACGTCTTAGTCAGGTGACCTTAATTGCTTGGCGGGTTAGGGAAAAGCTGCTTGAGTAACTAAGACGAAAAGTAGTCAGAAGCCGGCGCCTATCGCGACGCAGATGGTTAGTTAGATTAACCGGTTGCGGTAAGTATCGGGTTCAGCTAACGTAAACTGCTAGCCAAACCCGGACCTACGGGTATTAGACGCCACCCGACTGTGAAGTCAAACGGCGTCTAATCCCAAACTATTTAACTGACAAATGACAGCTGAGTGACTATTGCGCCGGCGTGGTGGTTGCTGGGGCATTTTGCAAAGCCCAGTACAGCGTCGCGTCGTAGGTCCCGGCAACGATGGTGGGTTGCTGATCGACCAGTAAGTTACTGCTCGTAGCGGTCGTCGCGCTGTTGTTGCCTTCACCAGTTTCAGCGGATGCGTTCCATAAGGTTTGTGGACTGCTGATCCACCCGTTGGTGACGGCGGACTGCGTTAATTTCAGACTGCTTGGGGCAGCGGTAGCACTGTTGTCGAGGGTACCCGGCGTCTGATTCAAGTTCAACGTCGCGTTGGTAATGGTCGATTTGCCCGAGGTAAAGGGACTTAACCCCACGGAAAGTGACCAGCCGGCGTTGTTGCCACGGAAGTCAGTCACGTTCAGGGTACCGGTATTGTTGCCGTCGTAAGCGGTTCCACTAGTGGGGGCCCCACTGGTGACCGGAACCGTGGTGTTGGCCGTGGCGATGTCTTTAACACTGACGGTGCCCAACATGATGTTAGGTACCTGGTTTAGGCTCAACGTCCCGGCGGTCACCGTAAATTCCGCGTTGGACGTGGCTTCGGCATTGCCGGTGCTGTCCGCAACGTAGCCACTGGAAACGTTGGTCAAGTTACTGGTTGCGGTCCCAGGACCAGCGGCGCCGGCAACTAACGGATTCAAGGCCAGCACGGCTGCAGCGACGGCTACAGTACTGCCAACGCCACTCAGTAATTTTAGAACACGCATAATTTTCTCCTCCAATCTGGGTTAAACCCAAGTTTGACTAAGCAAAGTACCGACTTGGTTGGGTGGCCAACGGCGCCGGTCGCACTGGGGTGACAGGGGGCTGTTTGCGGGGGTTGGCCGGCAATGGTTGGTCACGGGAACCAAGTTAGGGTTAAATAAGTGTCGCTCTCCTCCGGTGGCAACTGTATGGTAACAGGGATTGGGTAGTGACCGTTATGAGAAGGCTAGGCTTAGCGTAGTGACTACACCAACTGCAAAACGTGGGGTGTGTTTGCTGGTAAAATGTGGCGCAGCACTCTGCGTGATACAGGGAAGACAAAAATTGCCGGCTAATTGGCTGTTAGCGCAATTAGTCGGCAATTTGAATAAGTTTACTCGGTGGTGAGTCGTTGCATCAGCGTGACGTCATTGAGGACGTCCTGGAGGGTGATCTTCGCCATCTTGGCCTCCGCGGCGGCCTGAATCTCTTGGTAGTAGTTGGTTAAAACCTTCGGCACCGTTTGCCCGACCGGACAATTCTGCGAGGTGTGGGTGTCCACGTTGAGGAGTGGCGCTTGGTTGGGCAGCGTCGCGTAGATGTCCCGCAGTGTGATGGCCGCCGGTTCGCGGGCTAGCGCCAGTTGGGTCGGCCCGTGCGTCGGCGCTAGTAAGTCGTGGCGTTTTAAATTGGCCATGATCTTGCGGATGAGGCTGGGTGAGGTTTCTAGACTGCTGGCGATTTCTTGGCTGGTCATTTTTTTGCCTTTGAAGTAGGCGATGTAGACTAGGACGTGGATGGTGTCGCTGAACTGCGTGTTCGCCATGTTTTTGGCGCCTCCTTTATTTTTTGGTTACGTTGGTTTGGGGTCCAACAAATGTTGTTATCAGCGCCTCCGGGCTGGTGAAAATGGGCCGTGGCGCTGTGGGCGCACGTCTGGAGCCAAAGAGCGGTCTCCAGACTTACTTTGAGCCTCTGAGAAGCGAGTCTCAAAGATAGCAGTTGCCTAAGCGGGAAACCCGCTAAGGCAACTCCCACGGCTGAGCCCATTTTCACCAGCCCTGCGGCTGACACTGGTTGAACCCAGAACCAGTGGTGGCGGTGTCAAATGAGTCGGCGCCGGTTCTTGCCACTTTATTGTTCTGTTGGTTGTGAAGAATTGGTTCTTACAGTGGGCCTGGTCGCATCCGTTCTCGACGGCGCTCAGTGGGGTCGGTTCCAGCCTGAGAAGCGGTCTCAAAGGTTGCCCCGTGGGCTAGGCTGGGAAACTACCCCAGCCAAGACCACCGACACAGCCGGGCACCTTGGCGCGCCTCTGGTCACTGCCACGACCGGCCCAGTTTTCCCAGCTCTGCGGCTGACGCTGGTTGAACCCAGAACCGGTGGTGGCGTCGTTGAATGAGTCGGCGCCGGTGCTTGCTGCCTTGATTTTCTGTTGGTTGTGGGAGGCGACCCTCTACAATCCTTGACGCGCCCCTGATCACTGCCAGGATCGGTCTAGTTTCCCAGTCCTGCGGCTGATACTGGTTGAACCCAGAACCAGTGGTGGCGGCGTCGAATGAGTCGGCGCCGGTTCCTTCCGTCTTGATTCTTCCGTTGGTTGTGGGAAGGCTGTTAGCCGTTGAGCAGATTATACTTGAAAATAGATGAATGGAATTGTTGAATACGCTTGGTAGTTAAATAGAAATCCTAAACTGATTCTGTATTATATTCTATAACACTTTGGTGAAAAAATCAGGTAAAACCGTTTGATTAAATTAATTTAAGCGGATTCATTGACTTTAATCGTTAATTGACGTATCTTAAAAGTGTACTTAAAAATAATACAAAATATAAAAACACATCAGGGGGTCTGCATTATGGCAGCAATTACAATTTTTGGTAAGGGTAACATGGGTCAAGCAATCGGTGACGTCTTCACGCAAGGTGGGAACCAGGTTAGTTTTATTGACGCTGGTGACGCCGTTGAAAACTTGGGTTCAATCGTCGTTTTGGCTGTGCCATTCAACGCTGCGTTGAGCATTGCCAAGGCTAACCAGGCTGCTTTGGCTGGCAAGGTTGTCGTGGATATTACTAACCCATTAAACTTTGACACTTGGGACGAATTAGTTGTTCCCGCTGACAGTTCCGCAGCCGCACAAATCGCTGCCTTATTGCCAGATTCCAAGGTGGTTAAGGGCTTCAACACGACCTTCGCCGCAACGTTACAGAGCCGCAAGGTCAGCGACCAAGTCCAAACGACCGTGATGGCCGCTGGGGATGACGCCGCTGCTAAGCAAGAATTCGCTGACGCCTTGACTGACAGTGGTGTGGCCTTCGTTGACGCTGGTTCATTGAAGCGTGCCCGTGAACTCGAAAGTTTTGGTTTCTTACAAATGACCTTGGCTGCCAGCGAAAAGATTGGCTGGACCGGTGGCTTCGGCGTTTTGAAGTAAAGAGTAGAATAGAAGATTAGTGGAATAGTGAGGGCCCGAGAGCAGTGATGTTCTCGGGCCCTTTTTGTGAGTTATGCGGTGTGGCAAACAAAAACAAGGATTAAGCCAATGTTGCTGGCTTAATCCTTGTTTTGATATAAGATGCATCAATTTAGAATTGACTTACCAATACGAAAAACTGAAAATAGATGATCATTGTAAGTGACCAGAGGTGGGCCAAAGTGACCAGCCGTGTCGGTGGTCTTAACTGAGCGATTTTCTCAGTTTAGAGCACGGGACGACCTGAGAGACTGGCGATTTTCCAGGCTTTCAGGCGAGGTGGAAGCCCGCTTCTCCGGCTGGAACCGTTCCCCACAGCAGGGCGCTTTGAGCCCGCCGCCGGGAACGGAAAACCAACGACCAATCTATTTTTAGTCGACAACGACCAAGGACTTGATAGCTTCACGCTTCGTCATAGCTTGGTAGGCATCGTCAATGTCGTCTAACTTGAAGGACTTCGTGAAGACCTTCCCAGGATGGATGTCGCCGTCGAGGACAGCCTTCAACAAGGTTTGCTTGTCGTAGGTCGTTACGGAAGCGGGGCCACCAGCGATGATGGTGTTGCTGTAGAAGGAGCTGCTCATGTCCATCTTAGGTTCGTGTGGCAGGCCAACTCGGCCAACGATGGCGCCTGGACGGCCGACCTTCATGGCCGTGTCATTAGACTGTTCCGTCCCGACACATTCGAGCACGGCGTCGGCACCGGCGTTGTTGGTCATGGCCATTACCTTGGCAACCGCGTCGTCACCACGTTCAGCGATGATGTCGGTAGCGCCAAATTCAGTGGCCAGCTTTTGCCGGTCTTCGTGACGGCTCATGATGATGATCCGCTTGGCACCGCGCATTTGAGCGGCGATGACCCCACAGAGACCCACGGCACCGTCACCAACGACGACAACCGTGTCGCCAGTGGAAACGTTGGCGACGCGAGCGGCGTGGTAACCGGTAGCCATGACGTCGGCTAAGGTCAGCAGGGACTTCAGCATTTCTTCGCTGTAGTCGGCTGGCTTGCCAGGAATCTTGACCAGGGCCCATTCGCCGTGTTGGAAACGAATGTATTCGGCCTGAACGCCGTTACTGAAGTTGTCAGTATGGTTTTGGCAATCGCCGTCAAAGCCGGCCCGGCAAGCCGCACAGTGGCCGCAGCCATGGGTAAATGGGGCAATCACAAAGTCGCCGGGTTGGACAGTCGTGATGTCACTGCCGACTTCTTCAACGATTCCGATGGCTTCGTGGCCAGTATTTTCGGAATGCTTTTCCTTGTCTTCAAGCCCGCGGTAAGCCCACAGGTCGGAGCCACAGACGCAGGTCCGGACAACGTGAATAATCACGTCATCGGGTGCTTGCACCGTTGGCTTGTCAATATCTTCAATTTGAACTTTTCCAGGTTCCATGAACATGGTGGTTTTCATAAGTTTGTGACCTCCTAAACATATCTAAGTGAATTTTAAGCGTTTGCATTTTGAATGTAAAGTAACTGAACTTTTCAACGCTTCTTGTCAGGCGGGTCGGGCTTTCAGCTCACGTCTCTGGCCAGGACGCTCGGAGTGTCGTGATGACGGGCGTTACCCGCGAGGTCGCGGCTGTTAAATAGTTAGCGTAAATGGACATGTGCGCCGCCGCATCACTGATGGGCAGGAGTCGCCGGTTGTCGTTGACCGTGGCTTCTAGCGGCAAGGTCGGATCGAAGGGCGAGACGTTGGTAGCAAAGTAGGGGAAGTCGGAAAATTTGGTAATCTCTGCCAGGGCTTCCCGTTCCTTTTGGTAGAAAAATTTGGCGTCGGGGATGTTGTCCTGGATGATGGCGCGCCAGGGACCAATGTCGACGGGCACCACGAAACTCAGGCCAGCCAGGTCCGCGAAGGTGACTGTGGACTGATTGGCTTGGTACATGAATTTGTTGAGGTGGATGGCCAAGTTTTCCGTGCCAATCAGTTGGTTGGTGATGTCGGTGGCGGTCAGCGGGTGGTTGGTGAAAACTAACGTGTACGCGTGATTGCGGAGACTTTCCACTGGTTCGGGGAGTGAAGCGACGGGGGCAAGTTGGAGGTTAGCGGGCAACTGGTCTTTCAGTGATTGCAAGACAATCATGGGTCCAGGCAGAGTGGCTGCCACTTTGAGCACGCGTTGATTGCGGTCAAAATTTTGAATGCGGATTGCGGTATCATGATTGGCCTGTAATAGCTTGGCGGCTTCACGAGCGGCGAGTTTCCCGGTCGCGGTCAGGCGGATCCGGTTGGGCTGACGGTCAAAGAGCTGTACGCCCAGGTCGGTCTCGAGTTTTTGCATGCCCCGGGTCACGGTCGGCTGCGTCACGTTGAGCGTGGCCGCCGTCTTAGCCAGCGTTCCCGTCTGGGCAAAGGTGACGAGTTCTTGGAGTAGGTAATTGTCTAGCAAATTGGTGAACCTCCTTGAGGGGTAAACGGAATTTTACACAGGATGCGGAGGTACTTTGAAGTGCCTTCTTTTATTTGATTGGGGTGTGGCTATAATAGATTTTGTGGTTAAGGCTTGCGATTGAATAGCCTAATCAGTCACTGCTGATAGAGGTTAATTGACGATTTAAACTTGGCTGTATCGCAAGGATGGTGAAAATAGCCTGGCCTGGTGGCTGTTAGTGACCAGAGGCGGGCCAAAGTGACCAGCTGTGTCGATGGCCTTAGCTGAGTGTTCTTCTCAGCTTAGCCCATGGGGACAACCTTTGCGACCGTTTTTCAGGCGCAAAGTTGAGGTGGAAGCCCGTTCTTTGGCTGGAACCGGCCCCACAGCAGGGCACTTTGAGTCCGCTGCCGGGAACGGACTAGAGCCCACCGCGTCCCGGTCTATTTTCACCGTCCCGGAGGCGAGTCAATTTTCAGTATACACCAACCGCATACTAGCATAACTTATTGGTAATTTTCAACGGATTGGTTTGGGACTATAGTAATCTCATTAGCTAAGCGAAAGGCAGGATGAGTTAAATGGCAAATGTCCCAACAATTAAATTAAACGATGGTCATGAGATGCCACAATTAGGCTTCGGGGTCTTTCAGGTTCCTGATTTAAAGGAATGTGAGGACGCCGTGGTGGCTGCCTTACAAGCCGGGTACCGGTTACTGGATACCGCGACGGCTTACCAAAATGAAGAAGCCGTTGGCCGCGGCATCAAGCGCAGTGGCGTGCCCCGCGATGAGATCTTTGTGACCTCGAAACTGTGGGTGTCTGACTTCACCTACGACCGGGCCAAGCAGGGCATCGATGCGTCACTGAAACGTTTGGGACTGGATTATTTGGACTTATACCTGTTGCACCAACCCTATGGCGACACGATGGGGGCTTGGCGTGCACTGGAAGAGGCCCAACAAGCCGGCAAGATTCGCTCGATTGGGGTCTCTAACTTTTACGCCGATCAGTTGAAAAACCTGGAGCTGACCATGAACGTGAAGCCGGTCATTAACCAGATTGAGGTCAACCCGTGGTACCAACAACCTGCTGAGGTGGCATTTAACCAGGGCGAGGACGTTCGTGTCGAGGCCTGGGCACCCTTCGCCGAGGGCAAGCATGACATTTTCACCAACGAAACGATTGCTGCAATTGCCCAAGCGCACGGCAAGACGGTGGGGCAGGTCATCCTGCGGTGGCTACTCCAACGCGGCATTACGGTGATTCCCAAGTCCGTGCACGCAGAACGCATGGCAGAAAATATCGACGTCTTTGATTTCGACTTGACCCCAGCAGAAATGACCACGATGGCCGCACTGGACCGGCAGGAAAGCCAGTTCTTTGACCACCGCGACCCGGTCACGATTGAACAAATTTTCGGTTCTAGCTTAAAACAATTGAAGGAGTAAGATAATATGACAACGACACCAACGATTAAATTAAACGACGGTAACGAGATTCCCGCAATTGGGTTTGGCGTTTTCCAAATTCCTAGCGACGGGTCCACTTATAAGGCCGTAACGGAAGCGCTCAAGGACGGTTACCGTCACATTGATACGGCCGTGGCCTACTTTAACGAGGCCGAAGTCGGCCGGGCAATCAAGGATAGCGGTATTCCGCGCGACCAGATTTGGGTCACCAGCAAGCTTTGGCTTCAAGACTTCGGGTACGAACCAGCCAAGAAGGCCATTGATTTATCCCTGAAGAAGTTGGGCCTGGACTATTTAGACCTTTACTTGATTCACCAACCCTATGGTGACGTGGTCGGCGCTTGGCAAGCCATGGAAGAAGCCCAAAAGGCGGGCAAGATTCGCTCGATTGGGGTCTCTAACATGACACCGAAAATCTGGAACCACTTTGTGCCCGACTTTACGGTCATGCCGGCCGTTAACCAGGTTGAATTCAACCCGCTATTCCAGCAGCACGCCATCCGTGAAATCATGGCGGCCGACGATGTGAAGCTAGAAGCCTGGGCACCCCTAGGTCAAGGGAACCAAGCCTTGTTGACCAACCCAGTGATTGCCAAATTGGCTGAAAAATACCACAAGGATGCGGGGCAAGTTATCCTGCGGTTTGAAAACCAACTGGGGGTTATCGTCTTTCCGAAGTCGGTGCACGCCGACCGAATCAAGAGTAATTTGAACATCTTTGACTTCACGTTAACGGCTGATGAAATGAAACAGCTGGAAGCCCTGGATACTGGCAAGGGCAGCCATGATCCCGATGCCCCAGGTGTTGAACAGATGTTAGCGGCTTATGATGTGCACGCCGACGATTAATCACTAATTAAAGGGAACTGGCCGCGAATGGGTCGGTTCCTTTTTGGCTTTCCGGGGAAATTAATCACGCACTACACCAGAATGGCAGGGCGGGTTATCACAAAGTTTGTTATAATTGGCTTCATTGTGACGTGAATGACCTGGAGGAAAAATGACAGAGAAAGAGTTTCATTTAAAAATACCCGCAGAAATCAGCGACCAACTGCATTTGAAGGAAGATACGCCCGTCAAATTGGTGGTCAAGCGGGACCGGCTGGTGGTGCAACTCAATGAACCCCGGCAACAATTATTTCAAAATCGGGTGCTGCTGTGGCCGGTGTTGACGGCGTTAGTGGTCAGCCTGGCGTTCTATATTTTCTTACGGATTCAAAGGATTCATACGGTGAAATTAGTGGGCAACTACTCGTTAGCGACGATGATTATTCTACTGGGGGTTAGCATGGGGACCCTCTTGTTCGCTGGCTTCTTTATTCGTGACCGCAAGAATCCCCACACACATTTCAGCCAAAACATCTATTGGCGAAACTTCCCAGTCATCGTGTTGTCCTTCGCACTGATTCTGGGATTGGTGTTGACCGGAAGCATGTGGCTGCTGGGTGTCCTGTTCAAGGGGGCGAGCTTCGGGCGGGTGACGGCCAGCTTGATTCTGTTTGCCTTTGGCGTGGTGACCAACGCGGTGATGATCTACTTCGCCCTGGTGGTGGACGCTGGCGTGCTGTCAACCGTGCTGATTCTGGTGATTATTAGCGGCGTGGTCATTGCCATGGCCGTGAACAACCAGAAATACTGGTGGCAACATAACTTGAGTTTCCTAGGGACCAATGGGGCGGCGAGCGGCTGGCAGTTCAACGCGACGCTGATATTCTCAGCGCTACTGATGATTGCGTTGATCGATTACCTCTTCGTCCGGCTGCATGAGGTCTTTCCCAAGTCGCGCCAGCTGTTGGTGTTACGCACACTGCTGACGCTGACGGCGTTGGATTTGGGGATGGTCGGGGTCTTTCCGAACAATGCGAATTCGCATGAGCTTCACGACCAAGTCGCCGTGTTATTGGTGTACTTTATCATTGCGCTTATCGTGGGTGTGCGCTGGCTCTTGCCAGATATCACCAAGGATTTTCTGTACCTGTCGGACGGTGTCGGCGTGGCCCTGGTGGTTGCGGCGTTGCTATTCCAGGTATTTGGTTACTTCTCGTTGACCGCGTTTGAAATGATGGCGTTCGTCCTGGCCTTCGGGTGGCTGTTAATGCTACTGGACCGAATCGAAGCGTTGATTGACGTGGGAACCGAGGGTGTCTTAGAACGTGAAAACAACGAAAAAAATGGTTAATGCCGGTTGGGCGTTAACCATTTTTTCGTTATTTTTGATTGCTAGCCAGTTGGACATGGCTGGTTAGGGAATGCTGTTAATGCGCAATTCAAACGACTATTCTGGTAATAGGAGGGATTTTAATGATAATAAAACGAAAGGTTCTAGTCATCATTAGCGTTATTGTAGCATTTGTTTTGTTGGGAGTGCCGACTAGTGCTAGTGCATCTTCTAAGACAGTACCAGCAAAATATCGTGGTACATTCTACGAGTATGCTGGGCACAAAAAGTGGGACAAGCTGATTATCAGAAAGCATAGTGCACAGATTTCTGGACCAGGTTATGGGGAAAAACCATTTAAGGCAAAAGCTAATGCCAAGGCTAATAACCACAAGTTGGCATTTAAGACAAATGGTCGGGATAAACAGCAAATTTTCTTTACTCTGAACAGTAAGCTGAAAGATGGTGCCAGCAGCATGTTTCCAGAAAATGATTTTAGTCTAGCGACTCGTAAGATTAAACATAAGCGGTATAAAGTTGTGCGAGGATTCCAAAGCGGTTACTGGTTTGATTTCATTAAAGGACACAAGATAACTCATCGCTACTCTGGCTTAGCTAACGGCAAATATTAATGTTCGAGGGATTGGTTCGTAAAAGAATCAGTCCCTTTTGTTTACCGATGATTCAGCACCGTCATTTTCGTGGGCATCGACCGGACTTTCTTCATGGCGTGGTCGGCGTTTAGTTTTTTGATAACTTTAGCCAAGGTCGTGGTGGCCGTCTGATCCTTATGAAAGGAGTGGACAATCATACTGTCGTAGGTGACCTTGTCGCCGCTGAGAGAAAACCAGTTGGGCGCCAGGTTCTTTTCCGCGGACGTGATGTTCATGTCCGACCAGACCAGGTAGCGCGTCGGATGCTTCTTTGCGAAGTGCTCGACCTGCCAGCCGGCCTGAAAGTCGTTGACCTCTTGCCACCGCTGAAGCTTGGTGTCTTTGATGGCGTAGTAAATCAGGCAACTATAAGTGAGCTTGGGGCTGGCCTTCAACTCAGCTAAGGTGAGCGGCGGCGTGGTGTGCTTGACTGCCTTCTTAGTCGACTGAGATTTAGTTGTGGAGGTCGCTGTGCTTGAAGTGCTGTGGTGAGTCCAAACCAGGCCACCAACAAGTAACAACACGACGATGGCACCAGCGGTAATTAGCCATTTTTTCAAAATCATCATTCTTTCGTAGATTAGCGTTTAGTTCTCAGTGTACGGGAATCAGGCGTGGATGACAAATTTGGACAAGAAAAAACGACCGAACGGGTTTAGGCGTTCGGTCGCAACTTAAAATCTAGTTTAGTACCAGTGGTGATGTTGCCAGAAGGACTTCGCTTTCGTCCAAGAACCGTAACGACCAGCAACGTACTTGTTGGCAGTCTTTTCTTGGTTGACGGCGGATAAGTCACCGTGCAGGTAAGACTTCAATAATTGGTAACGACCATAACAGTTACCGTTACGTGCACGGTAGCTGTAGCGGGATTCGCGGAAGGCAATCCAGTTCTTGGCGGCCTTTTGCTTCTTGGACAGGCCGGAGTTGATTTGGGCGATTTGCTTCTTTTGGTTAGCAGACAGTGTAGCGGCTTCAGCGGTCACACTAGGTTCTGAAGTGAAGCTAGTGGCAACATTGGCGATCATGCCGAATGAGAAGCCGAAAATTAATAAGATTGAAGCTAATTTGATTTTAAATTTAGTCATATTTTTTTAAACACTCTTCCTCGTTTGTTAATCTCTACCCTGTAGGATACGCGATGAATGTTGCAATCGTGTTACTACGCAATTAAAAGGGCGTCACAAGCGAGTAAAGTTATATGACGTAAACTCCGGATACATAGGGGTTACGATAGCCCCTCAACCTAGATGGCTCTAAGCATGTAACCGAATTTATGCAAATGTTTCAATAGTGAATAGGAAGACTTATTAGCAGCCAATAAAATCTACCGGATTAATCCGAAATAGCCAATCACGATGATTCCGAGGACAATTCGGTACCAGCCGAAGGGCTTGAAATCGTTATTTTTAATGTAGCTCAGGAGGAACTTGATCGACAGGTAGGCCACGATATAGGAAACGATGACCCCGGTCAGGAGGACAATCACCTGGCTGTAGGTAAAGGTGTTGCCGTGGACGAAGTATTTGAGAACCTTCAACGAGGAGGCACCGAACATGGTGGGAATCGCCAGGAAAAAGGAAAATTCGGTGGCCACGTAACGGGAGGCCCCAATCAAGATGGCCCCCAGAATGGTGGCACCTGAGCGGGAGGTTCCGGGCACCATCGCCAGCACCTGAAAGAGGCCAATACTAATGGCCAAGGTGAGGGGCAACTGGTTCAAGTCAGTAAACCGCGGCGTCTTGGTCCGATTGTAATTTTCAATGAGGATGAACAAAATACCATACAGGATTAAGGTCGTGGCGATGACTTGCCAACTGGTCAGGTGGGCATCCATCCAATCATTTAAGGGAAGGCCAATGATGACCGAGGGCAGGACGGCGATGATGACCTTGACCCAGAGCGTCCAGGTCTGGTGACGTGCTAATTGATTTTTACTGCGGGCCCAGGGATTTAGCTTATTAAAATAGAGGACCAGGACGGCCAGGATGGCGCCTAGTTGGATGACGACCATGAACATGTTAATGAAGGCGGTGGGCTCGTCTAATTTAATAAATTCATCGGCGAGGTACAGGTGGCCGGTGGAACTGATTGGCAGGAACTCCGTGACCCCTTCGATGATACCGAGAATAATGGCTTTAATAATATCTAACACAAGAAGACTCCTTTATTGTAGAAGAATAGTAATTTCTAGTTTACGGGAGTCATGTAAAACTCTGATGATGGTTCAGTAAAAGATTGGTAAATGAAAAAGGCCCACAACCAATTAACGTTGTGAACCGCAAGTTTAATTATTCTCCGAAGCCAGGCCCCGTAGCGCCGTGACCTTGCGAAAGGCAAAGACCGACCCCAGGAAGAAGCAGGCCGCCAGCGTGGCCGCGATGGGCAGGGTGTGGAACATGTTTGCCGGTAAGACCAGCGCTAGTAGTGGGAACGCGTAGGCGGCTGGTAGCTTGATGCGTAACAGTTGCAGTAGGACAAAGACCAGTGGCAGCGCAATCAGCGTGGTTAGGAGCCAGGAGGCCAAGACCAGGTGAATCAGGACGCCCAGGGTTGCGGCGCCGGCCAGGGCAATGATCTGTTTGATGGCGAGCTTGCCAGGATAGGTTGGCATCTGGGACACCTCGAAGAAGACGACCAGTACCGGCGGAATCCCCGCCATTTGTGGAAAACCGGCTAGCCAGACCGCTGCGACCCAGACGGAAGCCACCAGCGTGAAGCCTAACATGTGGGACACGTGGAGTGGTTGGCCCGCTGGCTTGCCGCGGTAGTGGCCCTGCAACAGGACGCCCACGGTCAGCGACAACGTGAAGACCAGGATGGCTACGATAAATGACCAGTGCGTGGCGTTGATGATGACGGGCAACAGGCCGGTCGCAAAGGACGGCGCCAGGGTCGAGCGCAGAACGCTAAGTAACAGTAAGATGAGCAACAGCGTCAGATAGACCTTTTCGGCGTAGGTGATGCCCAGTTGGTTGACCAGGAAGCCAATCACGGCGGTGCCGGATGGGGCGAGGAAAATCTTAAATGGCTGTGCGATCCAACTACTATTATGGTAGATCCAGGTGCCGGCGGTTAACGCGCCAATCTCGGGTAGGATGATTTCGTAGTCGCCGAGTAGGGTGGCCGCGGTGACCATTAACAGGACAAAAGCGAATCCTATCAGGTAATCCTGGACTTCAAGTTTAGACAATGACATGGTGCAGGGGTCCTCCTTAATGGATTCCTTTATATATAAACGGAATTTTTGAATAATCGTTTTTGATTATAGCACGTTATTCGTTTATTTTCAGGTCCAAATAGGTGTGGAAACGCTGCCATTGCAGGATTCCGGCTGAGTTCATGCCGGTTTAATAGCGACTGGAGCAGTGTCTTTCAATTTGATAACAAATTCAAGAAAACTGGGTAAGTGATTTTCACCGCCCTTCAGAAATCGGTGTTCACCTGATAACCATAAAGTGAAATAGTTTGTTATTTAAAATACCTTACGATTTAGCTAATTTTAGTGTATAATAAAAACCATTGAATATGTTCGACAGGAAATGCTTCAAAGTAAATCGAAGGAGTGAGCAGACATGCGGGTAACACAATGGGGCCTAGGACTAGTAGGGTTTATTGTGGCAATGGGGATTGGTGCCAATGGGGTGGCCCACGCCGACGCGGACCTAGACAATGCGTTAAACACGGCGCCCCAAGGCATCAAGATTCAAGATGCTAACGACAGTAGTGCCAACATTTTTACGCCCGGGACGGCTTGGAGCAAACAGAACATCAATCAGTCCAAGGTGGTTGACGTTCCCGAGAGTGCCGGCGTCTCCGGGACCCAAGCGGTTGAGGTGACGAATGGCGCTGGTCAATCCGGGGCCATTTGGTCTACGGACAATAATCCGTTTCCGCTGAATTCCAAACACGTTCAGGAAACGGCGTCGATGTGGATGTACTTTGGTAATAAACAGAGTGCGGGCACTGCGGGCGAGGGAATGGCCTTCGTCTTGCAGAATGATAGCAATGGGTTAGCGGCGACGACCAAGTACCAGACGCCACTGTTAGGATTAGGTGGACCCGTTATTCAGGGGGAGAGCCTAGGTGTTTGGGGGGCGAGCTACATCGGCAATATTTCGCCTGACGCGGTAGCGAAAACAGCGATTCAGCACAGTTGGGCGATGGAGTTTGACACAGAAGCTAATAAGGCGGCTAATAATGATGGAACTTTCAGTAATTCGTTTGATAATATCGCGAGTGTTTCCGGTGCACACATTGCCTGGAACTATCCTAGTGATTCTAAGACCTATATCTCTGATTCCAGCATTTCATCTCCCAATATGTTGCACCGGGGAGCTGTGAACAATCTAAGTCTATCCGACGGCAAATGGCACCACATCACCCTGACGTGGAACGGGTACAACGCGATGACCTACACCATCGACGACAAGGATCCCCAGACTGGTGAGGCATTGAAGGGCCAGGGCGCCAACTTCAGTTTGGACCCTGGTGGTCTGGTGGGTGGAGGCAATGACCCGACCACCATCACGACGACGGACTCCGGCGAAACCCGCTGGGGCTTCACCGGGACGACGGACTCGACTAAGTGGGAAAATAACTTGGTGATTTTTGAACAGATTCCCGGGTTGGTCAACGCAACGGCGAAAAGCACCCTGAACGATGTCACGACCGGCAAAGACGTTGCCAGCGGGGACAAGGTCAAGTCGGACGATAAGGTTAAATTGACCTACGACTTGGGGTACGTCAACGGCCGGCAGGACTGGAAGAACATTGTGGCTAAGCTTAGTCTGCCGCGTGACCTGACATTTAGCCAGGCAATCGTTAGCTATGGCGACACCCAGGTAGCGACCCTGACCGGGGACAACTTAGCCAGTCAGCTGGCCAAGTACACGTTGCCGCAAGACTTGAGCAATTCGAATCAAGCAGCTAGCATTACCCTGCTGGGGACGGCCGATGATGTGACCAAGGAAACGACCGTGCCCGCCACGACCAGTAATTTTGATGGCACGAATGATATTCTGAGTACCGATACGGTGCCATTTACCCTGACGCCGAACCGCTTGATCTCAATCCACAAGCTCAGTGGCGACCCGGTCAACGTGCAGCCAGACCAGGACACTAAGGTGACTGGGACGGTGGTGATGGACAATATCCCCGACGACTACGATTACCGAAACGTCACTGTGACGGGGACCCTCAACGGTAAAACGCTGAAGACCCAACCGGATGACGAGGGGGAGTTTAACTTTACAATTCCCGCTGCCGACCTGGTGTCAGGTAGTAATTCACTAGCGGTGAAGGCAAGCGACGAGGAAGGCAGCAGCTCCGACGCCGCGACCTGGACGCTGAACATGGGGGTACTCCAATTGGCCAACGTTTCCGACCAGGCGAAATTTACCACGACGCTGACTGGTTCGGCGCAAGCAGTTGAGCCGGATACGGGGTGGACCATTAACGTGATCGACACCCGCGGCACCGGGAGTGCTTGGACCTTGCAGGCGAACGCTACGGCCCAAGCGACAACGCCGGATGGCCGGCTCTCGGGAAATCTGGTTTATAAACGCCAGAATGGCACCGAGGTCACGCTGAATCAGACGCCGCAGACCGTGATGACCCATACCAATACGGCGACGGATACGGGCACGACGGACGTGACCAGTAGTTGGGGCCAAAAAGCCGGGATGCAGGCGCAGATCAACAGTGATGCCATTGTGGGCGACTACACGATTGTCGTCGGCTGGCAGCTGATCGATGGCGTTTCCTAATTTTAAAAATAACGCAAGAGGCTGGTGAGTTTGCCAGCCTTTTTGTTCGGCTTGGGGTATACTAAAAAGAGCAATCAAACCATCAGGAGGAACAACATGATAGCATTAAAATCACAACGTGAAATTGCGGGGATGCAGGCGGCTGGCGACATTCTGGTCGGTCTCTTCCACGAGTTGGAAGACTACATCAAGCCCGGCATCACCACCTGGGACATCGACCACTTTTCCTACGAATATATCGTCGGTCACGGCGCCACCCCGGGCGAACTCAACTTTGAGGGCTACAAGTACTCGACCTGTGTCAGCGTCAACGACATGATCTGCCACGGTTGCCCCAGCAAGGATATTCTGGTTCACGAGGGCGATTTGATCAAAATGGACACGGTCATCGACTACGATGGCTACCTGAGCGATGCCTGTCACGCGTTTGTCGTGGGCAAGCCATCCGCCGAGGTTGAAAAATTAATGGACGTGACGTTGAAGGCCCTGTACAAGGGCATCGACCAAGCCGTTGTCGGCAACCGCATCGGCGACATTGGCTTTGCCATCCAGGACTACGCTGAAAACCAGTTGGGCTACGGCGTGGTGCGCGATTACATCGGCCACGGCATTGGGCCGACCATGCATGAGGACCCAGACGTGCCACACTATGGGCGTCCCGGCCACGGCACCCGGCTGAAGGCGGGGATGACCATCACCATCGAACCCATGATCAACGTGGGCAGCGAGGAATGTAGCGCGCCCGCCGATGACGGTTGGACCATCCGCACGGTCGATGGTAGCCTGAGTTGCCAGTACGAGCACACCATCGTGATCACGGATGACGGTCCGAAGATTTTGACGTCGTTTGACCATGAGCTGGATGCTAAATATTTGTTGAAGTAAGCGAAAGGACCGATTCCTTGTGGGGAGTCGGTCCTTTTTGATCGGAAATATTTTCGAGATTAAACAGCGGTATACCCGCCATCAACGGTGAATTCGGACCCGGTCACGTAGTTGGATTCGTCTGACCCCAAGTAGACACAGATTTCACCAATATCTTGAGGCTGACCGACACGTTTCATCGGGATGGCCGCGGAGACCTGCGCCACTTGGTCGCTAGGGCCACTGGTCATGGGTGTGTTGATGACGCCGGGATGAACAGAGTTGACGCGGATGTTGTAGCCCTTGGTCGTGGCATCGATGGCGGCGGCCTTGGTCAGCATGCGGGTGCCACCCTTGGAAGCGGAGTAGGACGAAATCAGGGGACTGGCGACCATGCCAGCAATGGAAGAAATGTCGATGATGGAGCCGCCGTGGGCCTTCATTGCCTTAATGGCGTGCTTCATCCCCAGAAAGTTCCCGGTCAAATTGATATCGATGACCCGTTGCCATTCGCTGAGCGTGATCTCATCAAGCGGCTTCATTTCGGGCAAAATCCCCGCACAGTTGACCAGAATATCCAGCTGGCCATACTTGGTCGTGATGTCGCCGATAATGGCCTGCCAGGTGTCCTCACTGGTGACGTCCTGCTTCACAAATGACACCTGGTCGTTGGCTTGAACCAAGTCCTTCTCGGCAACGCTTTCATTCAAATCCGTCAAAATAATCCGCGCCCCTTCACGCAGGTAGCATTTCGCAATGCCAATCCCAATGCCACCGGTCCCCCCGGTAACCAACGCGGTTTTATTCTGTAAACGATCTGTCATACCCAAGACCTCCTAAAATTTTAGAGCTTAAGTTAATGTTATCACAATGAGGAGGACGCACGTAAGCCAACCGTCAAAAAACGCGTGACCACAGCCGAATAGGGCTAGGGTCACGCGTTTAGTGTGTAAAATTAGTTACGCTTGCGCCGGAAACCCAGTGCACCGGCCAATCCCAGTAGGAGAACGCCGAGTTGGGCGGTCCAGGTAGCGGGTTGGTCATTGGTTTGCGGCAACGTGGTGGCGTTAGTGCCGTCAGTCAGCTGGTTTTGTTGGTCCTGTTGGTTGGCGTTGTTAGCGTTGGTATTGCGAGCGGCGGCCTCACGCGCAGCTGTTTGGTCAGCGGCTAACTGGTCGGCCTGGGCCTGTGATAACACGGTTGCTGGGTTAGCCTGGCCGTTCTGATGTTTCAAAGCCGCCGCAGCTTCACCACCGGAAAGGGGTGAGCTGTTGACGGTGACGCCCGTCTGAGTGCCTGGGGTGTACTGTGGTTCGCCGATGGCTCTGATTGGCGGGTCCTTGATAGCGACTCCCTTGACAGTGACTGGCTTTACAGGACGAACCGTCTTCGCTGGCTTCGTCGTATTGGCTGGATTAGTTGGTTTGACAGGCGTCGTCGGTGTGGTTGGCGTTTCACTGTTGTCCGGCGTGGTTGTGCCACCAGTGGTTGGGGCGGAGGTGATGGTCAACGTGACGGGGTCAGAGACAACATCCAGTTTTGTAGTTGGGTCGGTATAGTGGTAGACGACGGTGTAGGTGCCAGGCTTACTGGTATCGACTTCAGAACCGTCTTTGTTGGTAACGGTGATATCTGAATCGGTTGGGGTGACTGGAGTACCATTTGCCGCGGTTAATGAGGTGATAGCCTCCGCTGGTGACCACTTTACGCCAGCGGTTGTATTCGTATTTTGTGCGACAAGTTTACTCTTACTTGTTACCTCAACTGTAGCAGTTGCTTCGTGGCTTATCCCGGCTGAGTCCTTATACGTGTAGGTGACGGTGTAAATTCCTGGAACATCTGTATTGACCGTAGTACCGTTACTTTCATCAGGGTTCTTCACGGAAGTAACTTGTAGGTTATCAGCAGATGGTGTGACTGGCTGTCCGTCGGTATCTGTTAAACTGAC
The DNA here is from genome assembly GCF_016861605.1 of Levilactobacillus wangkuiensis. Classification (GTDB taxonomy): domain Bacteria; phylum Bacillota; class Bacilli; order Lactobacillales; family Lactobacillaceae; genus Levilactobacillus; species Levilactobacillus wangkuiensis. The sequence continues at coordinate 8,387 of NZ_BOLM01000018.1, read as the reverse complement.
GAGTGACTGTCCATCGATGTCTTTTAAGCTGACGGCAGTATTAGGATTCCAGTCTTGGCCCACGACTAGTTCAGCTGGCTTAGAACTGGTGCTGATGCTAGCTGAATTAGTAATCGTGAGAGTTGTTGAGATTGGTGCAGCCTCAGTTCCTGTGACATTGCCTTGAGCATCCTTGTAGCTGTAGGTGACAACATAAGTCCCCGCCTTTGAGGTGTCAACCTCAGACACCAGACTGCTAGTCGCGTCCCCTTTAGGCGTGAAATCTATTTTGACAGTCAGATTGCCTTCGCTTGTTGTAAGCTTAGATGAGTCAACGTAATCAAGTCCTGTTGGGGAACTGAAAGTAAGATGATCTGTAGAAAGTGGATCCCATGTGCCAGTAGTAGCGGGAATCGTTACTGCGGACGCTGTCGGGGATATGCTGGTTTTGATGGAATCAATGTAGTACACAAATGTTTTACCATTAACACCATTAGTAACAGCAGAATCAGGTATGATCATACTGGTAAGCGAGAAAGTTGATTTTTCTGGCAAAACAGCATCATCACTGATGGCATCTGAGGTGCCAACGTAGTGTAAACTTGGCAACCAGTACTGTTGTGGCTTCATGTCGAGTGATTTGACACTGTCGGGTGCCAAAGAGTAGGTTCTTGCGAAGAATGAAGCAGGGTCAGTTGATTTTACGTCAGAAGTCTTATCAGTAGGATTGTAACTACTGCCGACTACTCCAGTTGCAACGTGGAAAGCATAAGGATACGTCGTAGCATTAGTCGTTGTGCCAGTTGCATACACTCTATATGAATCGACTGCGTTGATATAAGCATAGGCAGGAGTTTTAATGTAGCGGTAATTCGTCATTCCAACGACAAATTTGTCAGGATATGCAATGCCTGATGATAGACCATCAGTTGAGAAAACTGTGTAGTCGGGATCGGTAGGATACGCATCTGGGTCAGCACCAATACCTGCTAGAATAACATCGTTACTTATGGTTGTGACAGGAGTGTTATCACTGTTAGTGGCACTATTGTTGGCAACGATACCTGTAATATGAGTGTCGGCGGTGGTTTTGACCATTGCGGTTAATGCGGGTTGACCATTGGTACCACCGATGAATCGCGTATCGGGTTTAATTAGATGAGCATTGGTATCTGGTTGAAAATAGAAGACTTGGCGACTATATAAAGTGGGGTTCGTTATTGGGTCAGCAGGGTCAGCCTCAGGAGCAGTGGGCGCGAGTTCAGACACAGTTAATGACTTTATAGAGATATAGCCTTCCTTATTCAAAGTTTCCACGTATTTATCGGCCCCAGCCTGCATGTCAGCAACAGTCGAGGTGACTGACACGGGCAGGATAACATAGAAGTTAAAGAGCCTCTGACCAGTAACCCAGTGTTCGGAGACGTAAGGGTATAGGTTAGCAGGAGCATTGTAATCGTATGGCAGGTAGTCTCCTTGTAAGTTCAAATAAAAGTTAGACAATTTTCCGAGGGTGAAGCTACTATCAGTGGTTGTTGCGTCAGCATTATCGGATTCGACGACAGGCGTAACATCTGTGTGCTTAAAGGAGGTTGGTGCCAAACGTAACTTCATTAATGAGTCAACGGATTTTTTCACAGTTAAGCCGCTGGAAGCCAGTACAGCAGAAGACTTACCTGTTTGTGCTGGAATCTTTAGATTATTCACATTAGTTGTTGAGCCAGCTGGCACATTATTAACCTTGCTGGTATTTAAAGATTGTGTAGTTGATTGAACGCTAGAGGTACTTGTAGCAGTAGCGTTTGCGGGAGATTCAGTTTCTGAATTCTGCGTAGTGTTTTTGGAATTAGTTGAGTCAGAACTATTTGAGGCAGAATTACTAGTTCCGTTATCAGATGAATCAGTTTCCTTACTAGCTGTGGGAGTGGCCGTTTCATCGGCGTTACTAGTCTTGGTGTCATCGGTATCGGACTTGGTAGTTGAAGAATCCGTTGATTTCGGAAGGACAACAGCCTTGCTATCGGTAGAACTCGTTTCCGATTCAACTGAGCTGTCCGTTGCGTCTGAATTAGTGGTCGCAGTCGTATCTGCCTGAGCAGAGTTGGTGACCGCCAGACCAGCCACCAAAGATACCGTGGCCAGCGTGCCAACTAGCCAGAATTTACCAGCCTTGTAAAGCTTGTAATGGACCTTGGTCGTGGTCGGTGTGTATGCTTGTTTCATAAGAGTCTGCTCCTATCCTACACAGTGGCCGTGGCAGGGGATGTCAGAAGCAGATCCGAGAAAACGGACGCGGTCGTGTGTTTCATTGATAGTTTAATAATAACATAAAACAGTTATATTAAATGGTAGTTAATTGTCGAAACAGATTATCCCCGTTGCCGGTTTAGCTGTCGTCAAAATAATGGGATTGAAATTTGCTGATAGCCGTCATGACGCGAAAACTCGCAGTTATTTACAACCTTTGTGTGACCCTTTTCACTTTAAGCAAAAATACCTGAAAAGGGGCTGAAAAGTCAATGGACTGTGACTTCTCAGATTTTAAAAAAAGTAACGGAATTGACAGTGGGATTGATTATAAAAATTGTAATCAGACGACTACAAGACCTTTACAGCATTTACATCAAAAATCTACAGTAGCTTGTTATCCTAATTTCGGAGTAAAAATTAGGAGGTAGATTATGTTGAAATCTAAGTTACGGTTAGGACTTTCGTTGGGAACCATTTTGGTCACGCTGGGGTTGGGTGCCCAGGTAGTAGCCACACCCGTTCAAGCGGCCACACATGCGGTGACGACTAGTGCCAGCACAAAGGCTGGTTCACAGATCAAGCTGAAAGGCGCCGTCAATGTTCGTGACCTGGGCGGGTACCGGACCAAGACGGGTAAGACGGTCAAGGCTCACGTGCTGTTGCGGGCAGCGGCCTTAAATAAGCTGACCAAGGCGGATGTTCAGAAGCTGAAGAAGACTTACCACGTCCGGACTGATATTGATTTGCGTTCCAAGGCCGAAGCAGCCAAGGATCCTGATGTGAAAATGTCGGGCGTGAACTACGTGTTCGACCCGGTCGTGAAGGATGTTTCCCAACAGTTCTCGCTGACTAGCAAGGATGGCAACAAGGTCATGCAAGACGGCTACAAGGCCATGGTCATGACCAAGCAGGGGCAGACGGCCTACAAGAAAATGTTCAAGGTGCTGTTGAAGAACCCTAAGGGCCAAGCGGTGCTCTGGCACTGTACTGCCGGTAAGGACCGGACGGGTGTGGGGACTGCCTTAGTCTTGAGTGCCTTAGGCGTGAACCGCAAGACGGTTATGAACGACTACCTGTTATCCAACAAGTACCTGGCCGCCAGCAATAAGGCCGCCATTCAACAATTGAAAGCTAAGGGCGCAGACGCCGCCACTATCAAGATGATGACTGACATGATGAGCGTCAAGAAGTCCTACCTGAACGCGGCCTTCTCCGCCATCGATAAGAAGTATGGGTCAGTAGACAAGTACCTACAAAAGGGCTTGGGACTGACGAAGGCAGATCAAACGAAGCTGCAGAAGCTTTACCTGAAATAACGCGGATTAGTAAAATAGTACTGACTTTTTAGAAATTTGTCGCGGACAATTTTCTAACGATTCCAAACAAAAACGCTCGTCACCTGCAAAAATAGGTGATGAGCGTTTTTGGATTAATCTGGTAAAATTTGAACACTTTGTAACTGCCCACCCACAACTGTCATTTGGAAGGGGCTGGTACCGTTAAAGCCGTTGCCGCTAACGGTTAGGTTGACCGTCCAGCTGCCGTTGTTGTTCTGGGTGGCGTCGACGAGCTCAAAGTGGGATTGCTTACCGATGTTATCGGTTTGATTCCATTTCGCAATTTCACTAGGACCGTGGTATTCGGTGCCCCAATCATTCAGGACAGCGTCGGTGGTGAAAAGGGCGACGAAGCCAGTTGAATCAGCGTTATTAGTCGTGGTGATAAAATTCGTAATCACAGTTGGAATTGTCATGTTGTGTGGTGCCTCCTCAAGTTGCGTTTAGTTAACCACTTCTCCTGGTGGGGGTCAACACTTGTGGGTTAGCTATATTAACGGGTTAAATCAGTGAGGTAGTTCTTTCGGTGCGAGTAGAGTAGTGGGACGATTTGATTTAGGCGAAACAGACTCAAAATATCTGGATTGATGGACTTACGCCTTGCTAGGCGTGTCATTCAGAAAAACGTAGAATTTAGTTGGTCCAGGAACGATTGGCCGTGTTTGCTCGATATCAGCTAACGTGGCTTTAGCTAGTAATGAATTGTTGGCACTACTCAAGACTTTGATGAGCTTGGCGGGAATTTGGTTGATACCGGGAATAGAAAAATCAAATTTATGAATCAGACCACTTTCGCCAACATACGCCATGTTCTGATTGGTCCGAATGTTATTCTCCGTCAGAAAATGGGCAACATCTTCTAGAAAAACTGGAGCGGTTTCGGTTGGTGCTAAAGTGAACATGTCATTGATGAACAAGATTGCCTGAAGTAAACGGTGTTTTGCTTCAGCAAAATGACGTCGGTCACTGTGAACGACGAGATCACCGTCACTAAGCTGGACGCCATAAGCAACTAATTGGTTGTGGAAGAGTTTTTGACGGTGGGATGGTCGCGAGAAGGTAATACCACGTGCAGCCAAATTATTGAGCGTCCAACCATCATCCGTGAGGAGAATCATGTTGTCTGACTGTTGCAGGGCATACATGACGATCTCATCATCAATTGCGTCAGTGAATGGACTGTCAATGCGAACCGTTTCTGGACCGAGCTGTTCAAAGGTGGTATTCGAGTCTAGCCAAGATAAATAATCTTGGTTCAATGAATGTGCATTAAGCATTAGGCAACACCTGCTAACTTTAGATTGATGTAGGCAACGAATTTGGTGATAGCGGTAGTTAGATTGTCATTTTCAATGAAGGGGAAAGCAGTTAGGGTGTGAGCGTAACTCTCTTGATTCTCAGGTCGGTACACGTGAACGTGACTACGACCAACGAGTGTCCCGTCTTGATTATGGTGGCGAGAACCATTGATGCAAAGTCTAAGGACCTGCTGATTAGTCGACGATAACTTCAGTTCGTGTGAACTTACCGGAGACTAGGGGATACAATTCGGGATGAGTCACAAAATATTTTGTCGCGGCAATTAGAATCGCAATATCTGCCGAGGTCAATTGGTCAGTCTCCATGTGGTTGCTTCCCCTCTGTATTGGTGGCCATTTATGCTACCCCATCATAGCATGTACGGTGGTGCGGAGGTACCGATTTGACTAACGAAGTTGTTGTAGGTGGTTATATTCAAAATACATCAAGTTGCTTGATTGGCCTATACCTATTAGCTATCCCATGGTACACTAAACCTAAACCACAGAGGGAGCGGATTACCTTGTACAAGATTATCACCAGCGATTTAGACGAAACGCTACTGCGGACGGATGGCACGATTTCTCAGGCCAACATTGATGCGATTGCGGCAGCCTCGGCCAAGGGCGTTAAATTTGTGCCCAACACCGGCCGGAGCTTTTTGACGGTGCAAAACCTGTTGAAACAACTTGACCTGTACCAAAAACCGGGCGAGTACGTCGTGTCGTACAACGGTGGCGTGGTCGTGGAAAACCAAGACAATCAGGTTATCGTCAGCAATCAAATGCCGTTTGCGGAAGCGAAAAAGGCGTTTGAAATCATGACGCAGTTCGACGTCGACATCCATGTCTATACGCTGGACCACTTGTACATCTATCGGCCCCGGGCAGATGACATGGCTTACCTCAAGACGCGCGGCGTGACCTTTGACGAAATGACCGGGTCCTTTGACCAATTTGAAAATGATCGGATCATGAAAGTCATCGTCATGAACCCCGACTTGGGCGTGCGCCAGAACGTTTTCCAAGCCATCACCGCGGCGTTTGACGAAATCAACTGTACCTATTCTTCCGGTATCTATATGGAAGTCAACCACGCCGGCGTCGACAAGGGGACTGCTATTCTGGACCTCGGGCGCAAGCTGGGCGTTGGTGCCGATGAAATCATGGCAATCGGCGACAATGCCAATGACCTGGGCATGCTGACGAAGGTGGGGATGCCCGTCTCCGTGGCTAATGGGATTGATGAGGTTAAGCGCGTTGCTAAGTTTGTGACGCCGCATGACTACGAGTCCGGCGTAGCAGACGCGATTCAGGAATTTATTCTCTAGTCTTTGAACTTGCCTCCGGGCTGGTGAAAATGGGCCGTGACGCTGTGGGCGCACGTCTGGAGCCAAAAGGCGGTCTCCAGACTTACTTTGAGCCGGAGATCACGTCTCAAAGATAGCAGTTGCCTAAGCGGGGGGACCCGCTAAGGCAACTCCCACGGCTGAGCCCATTTTCACCAGCCCTGCGGCTGACACTAGCTTAATTCCTTCGTCAGCTGTTTAGTGGTGATGGCGCGCTTCTGGTCACTCCCACGACTGGCTCGGTTTTCACCAGCCCTGCGGCTGACACTGGCTTAATGCCTTCGTCAGTCGTTGATGGTGAGTAACGTTGTGTACTTAAATTTAAAATTATTGATGAGGTTGTGGCCGATGCTGCAATCTCTTTTTATTTGGCGACGCGAGCCGTTTACGCGCCTTGACAGAACCCCCGGAATCCCGTAAAGTAAGGAAACATTCAAGAGAGAGGGGTGACAACCCATGAGTATTGACAAATTAATGGCGTGTGTCCCCGCAAACGGACAAGGACGTTTTTCCCTAGATTAACTTTAAAAGGAGAAAAATCTTGAAAAACGTCCGTCAAACAGTCCCTTCCTTGGGATTGATCATTGCGCTGGTGGGTTTTCCCCAGATCAGCGAATCTATTTTCACCCCGGTGTTACCGCAGCTTCAGCGCGCCTTTAGCGTGAGCGCCAACCGGGCGCAGTTAACCATGAGCACGTACTTCGTCGCTTTTGCCGTTGGTGTTCTAATTTGGGGCCAGCTGGCTGATAAATGGGGGCGGCGTCCGGCCATGCTGGCGGGGATTGTCGTCTACCTGGCTGGAAACTTGGGGCTGATGTTGAGTCCGACTTTTGGGTGGCTGATTGACAGCCGGCTAGTTCAGGCGTTTGGCGCCAGCGCCGGTTCCGTCGTGACTCAGACCATCATGCGAGAGAGCTTCAGTGGGCTGACCGGGGCCAAAGTCTTTGCCCGTACCAGTGCCGCCATGGCCTTAGCCCCAGCCCTGGGGCCCCTAATTGGGGGAGTCATGCAGACCTACTTCGGCTACCACAGCGTCTTTGGCACGCTGGTTGCGATGGCCGTGGCCGTTGGGTTGTATGCCGGGGCCTGTTTGCCCGAAACGCAACCAGTGACGACAACGGTCAAACGGGTCAATCAAATGGCCCTGTTGCACCGTTTACTGACAGACCCGGTCGTTTGGGGTTATGGTTTATTAATCGGCGGTATCAATGGTGTATTGTTTAGTTACTATGCCGAAGCACCGTTCATCTTTATCAGCCATTTTGGCTATTCCGTCGTGCAATACGGTTGGCTGGGGTTGATTCTAGCTGGTGCCAGTCTACTTGGCGCCGTGCTGGTCAACTGGCTACTGAACTGGGCAACGCCGGAGCAGGTAGCCCTGGGCGGCTTGCTGTTTAGTGTCATTGTCAGTGCGGGTCTAGTGGGTGCCGCTTACTTGGACCACGCGAACTTATTGTTGGCGTTCGTCTTTCTCACTTTTCTCGGCCTCAACGTGACCCTCCCCAATGCCTTAAACCGCGCGCTGGTCGGTTACGAGGCCGTGATGGGCAGTGCCAGTGGCTGGTTCAGTCTCGGCTACTATTTAGTGGTCAGCGCCTTGACCTATGGCATGAGCTGGCTCCACAACGGGGCCGTTGAAACGCTGCCGTGGTACGTGTTGGTACTATGTAGTGGCATGCTGGTCGGGTTCGTTTGCTTGGTCCAGCGGTCGTCACAAGTCTCTATGCAAGAAGAATAAATGGGGTGCCCCGCAGTTGGTCTGTCATGGACCAGTGCGGGGCTTTTTTATAAATAAATTTGTAAGACGTCCGCCCAGAAACCGCGGTATGCCGGTGATATACTGGTGCCGAAGTTTAGGGAGGGGGCGTAGCAACTTGCAGAAAAGATTGGCAACGGTAGCGTTCACTGGTCCGTTAAAGCTCAAACGGGAGAGCGTCGCGCCAAAGACGGTTGACGTGGTGGCCGACGTTGATTTGGCTACCGGGGAGGTCAAGCTGCGGGTTAGTGATCGGGATTTACAGAAACTGCGACAGGACGCAGAACATAGCGTGCGGTGACGGTGTAGATGGGGCTAGCAATCAGGACGATTGTTAGCCTTTTTTTCTACGTCTTGTCAAGAAGAATGTTGATGTGCTGGTCTTTTAAATGGTTAAGATGGTTTTGAATTCACTATC
>NZ_BOLM01000017.1 GCF_016861605.1 Levilactobacillus wangkuiensis | reverse complement strand
AAAAGTATAGGTCTCCATGGCCTATTTGTTTACCCTTAATGTCTTAAGGGGTGTTGCACTTCAATTTTAAATCGGGCGCAATCTTTTAGAGAAACGCAAGCATTTCTAATGGGAACGATAGTAACCTTTTGTGCCGGCAAAGACTACAATGGAATTGGTAGCATTCGTTAACGCATTTTTACTTAAATTCTTCAAAGGGAGTAATATTTTGAATCACAAATCATCAGCGGTTATTCTATTTATTCTCTACATTATCCTGCTTGGCTGTATGCTAGCCCATCAAGATATGCTGGCCATGTGGCTCATGACGTTTGGGATGTTGTTCGAGGCTAGTATCAACCTCTTTGACGTTTTTCATCGTCGGCAGTAAGCGTTGTCATTTAGCGCTAGATAGCCTAAAATGGAGAGTATACGCGTGTCTGGCCCAGCGCCTCGCACCCACAATGACTGACGGTATCTGCCGTCAAGGAGGAACTATTTTATGACACCACCCACCAAGATTACGGATACACGCAAACTGGCCGATGGCAACCGCATGCCGGTCATGGGTTTTGGGACCTACAAAATCGGCGACCAAGAAACCATGAACAAGTCGATTGACGCGGCCTGGAACGCCGGTTACCGCATGTTTGACACGGCCATGCTCTACCGCAACGAGGATATCCTCGGTCCCACCCTGCACCAACTCGGCTTGCCCCGGGAAGGCTTCTTCCTGACCAGCAAGGTCGCCGAAGTCGTTCAGGGTTACGACCGGACCATGAAGGCCGTGGAAGGCTCACTCAAACGTTTACAGACTGATTACTTGGACCTTTTACTGGTTCACTGGCCCGTTCGTGAACACTTCTTTGACACCTGGAAAGCCATGGAACAACTGAAGGCTGATGGAAAGGTCAAATCCATCGGGGTCTCCAACTACACCATTGCCCACCTGGAACTACTCGCTACCCAGGCCAAGGAAATGCCCGTCGTTAACCAGGTGGAGTACCACCCTTACTTAAACCAACAGGCACTGTTCGACTACGACCAAGAAAAGAAAATTGTTACGGAAGCCTGGAGTCCATTGGGTCGGCGCGTGGTTCTAGATAACCCAATGCTGACTAAGATGGCCAAGCACCACAACAAGTCCGTCGCCCAAATCGTTTTGCGGTGGGAACTCCAACACGAATTGGTGACGATTCCCAAGTCCACCCATCCCGACCGGATCAAGGAAAACGCCGATATCTTTGACTTTAGTTTAGACGTTGACGAAATGACCATGATCGACATTCTGAATAAGAATGAGCGGACGGGGAACGAACCCGAAATCGTCTACGAAACCGGCAAGCAGTACTAAGGTTTAAACTGCGTGGGTACTGCGCCTCCGGGCTGGTGAAAATAGGCCGTGTTGCGTCCGTTCCCGACGACGATCTCAAGGTGCCCTGCTGTGGGGCCGGTTCCAGCCTGAGAAGCGGGCTTCCACCTCAACTTTGAGCCTGAGGTACGGTCTCAAAGGTTGTCCCATGCTCTAAACTGAGAAAATCGCTCAGTTAAGACCATCGACACAGCTGGTCGCCTTGGCTCGTCTCTGGTCACTCCCACAACTGACCCATTTTCACCAACCTTGCGGCTCACACTTGTTTAACCCCAGTACCGCTTCAGTGGCGACTTAATCATGTATACTAAAAATGCAATCAGCGTTCTCAATTGATGAGGACGTTGATTGCATTTTCTTTTACGCATATTTATTTAGACTAACTAATTGTGCCCAATTTTCGGGTAAAAACCATTAAGCACAAACTGGCAGAATTAGTTCTGTATCAGCCGTGAGGGCGAGAAAAATGGGTCCAGCCGGGGATTCTGCGAGTGTTCCACTCGCAGAATGGCGACTTTGAGACGTGTTCTTCGGCTCAAAGCGAGCTGGAAGACCGCTTTCCAGGCTTCCAGCGTCCTCCCCCAGCGTTCCGATCCCATTTTTCTCGCCCGGTAAGGCGCCATCAAAGCACTAGTTCTCCGCTTGTTTGTGTTTACGGACTTGGTACCAGATGACACCCATTAAGCCGAACAGGATTGGTCCAACCAGCATCCAAATCGTACTCTGAACGTCGCCATTTTCCAAGATTGGTTGGAGCAACGTGAAAACGTTGGCCCCCAAGACCACGAGGAAGACGACCCAACTGATGACGGTCGTCCAGGCCGGTGATTTGTAGACTTCGAACGGCTTGACGATGTCGCGGTTGTGCTTGAATTTGGGAAAGGCGTAGACCAGGAACAGGTATGGCAACGTCATCGATACGTTCGCCATCAGCGTCAAAATGTTGTAGAAGGCTGAGGCATCGCTCGAGGCAAATGACGCGACCAGAATGATGACGATGACGACGGCACATTGTAGCATCATCGCGTAGCTTGGCATATCGTTGTCGTTTAATTTGGTAAACTTCTTTGGCCACATGGACTTGGGCGTCCCCATGATCAACGTCTTCAGCGGTGAGTAAGTCAACGTGAAGAAGGCCCCGGAGTAGGCTAAGAACATGCCCAGACCGGTGTAACGGGCGAACCACAGCCCGATCGTGGTACTCGTGGCGGCGCTCAACCCCATAGCTTCACCCAAAGTATCTCCCAGATTCCGCATCATGACGTAACTAATGTTTCCCATGTTCGTGGTTGGGTCGGACAGGACCTTTTGCCAGTTCGTGCTAATCCCCCAGCAAAGAATCCCAATCGCATAGCCCAACGTGATGACGACGGCCGAGATGACAATGGCCTTCGGGAACGTCTTTTCCGGGTTCTTGGTCTTATCAACCATGCCCCCTAAGACTTCCAGGCCACCATAAGCGAAGATGGCAAATACGGCGAAGCTCATGATTCCCATCGGTTGTTGGTAGCTGGGATGGGGTGAGTGTAAGAAGGTACTCAGTGGTTGCGCAAATTTACCATGTTGCAACGCCAAAACGACACCGGAAACGACCAGCAAAATGGCGTTTAAGCTCATGACGGCCAAGCCACCGAGGCTGGTAATCCGCACGATACCCTTGACCCCTTTGATGGAGACCCAGGTCACCAGCACCATCCACAGGCAGGACAGGATTCCAATAACCTGCGTGGCGTTTAAGCCGGCGAAGGCGAAGTTTTGCGTTTGATCACGCCCGAAGAAGGTCGTGGTAAAGGGAATCCAGACCTTCGCGGAGGTGGAAACCAGCCAGATGATGTAGGATGCAAACCACATGAAGGTCCCGATGAAGGCGAACTCTGAGTTCACACTGCGGTCCAACCACTGGTACATCCCACTCCCTTCGTCAGATTTGATGGCGGCCCCATATTCCGCCATCATTAAGGCAAATGGAATAAAGAATAGGATTGCCGCGGCTAAGTAGAATAGAATCGACGAGTAACCCATTAAGAAATAGGCCACCGTACTGTTGGCAAAGCCGAAGACGGTCGTAAAGATCATCATGACTAAGGCCATTAAGGTGATTTTAGTGTTATTATCAGCCATTATTGTCTCCCCAATTATTATAGACTGCCCAATTGTAGGCGCTTTATTTATTTTAGATGAGAGACAATACATTCCCGTGGTAATTTCCTAACAGGAGGCTAAATTTTTCGTGTGATAAGTTGGCTTTTTCTCATAGAAATTGGCCACCCAGCAAAAAGCCCACCAACCACGTCAGTCGTGGCCAGTGGGCTTCATTAATGTCGATTTAATTAGTCGATGCTGATCTTATGATTGTCTGCAACCTTGGTTTGCTTTGGCAACGTCAAGGTCAGAACGCCTTCAACGTACTTGGCTTGAACATTATCCAGGTCAATGCTTGGCAGGTAGAAGGAACGCGCAACGTTTTGACTGCTACGTTCTTGACGGAGAATCCGGCCATCGTCATCCTTAGCTGACTGGTTGACCTCGGACTTCCCAGAAATTCTCAGGGTGTCGTCGCGGTAATCGACGTGAATGTCTTCCTTCTTGAAGCCAGGCATTTCGGCCGTAACCACGTAGTCCTTATCGTGTTCCACAACATCCGTCTTCATAGAGCCATCGCCGCTAAACATGTCGCGTCCCAGGTTCCCCACTTCGTTAAAGAAATTCATTGGATCAAAGAAATCAAAGTTCCGGTTCATAACATCGTTAGTCATAATCAATAACCCCTTTCTGCTTTGCTTGATTACATTATCTATAATAGTCAGTATTGGTCAGGATTGCAAGTAATTAGCACTCGTAGTATTAGAGTGCTAATTTCACCAGTTCATCGCTTTAATACCAGCTTTTATATTGAAAACATAATAGTTCTCGTCACCAGAAAGGTCAATTAATCTGATTAAAGGTCAAACGATTGGTTAAAAGGTCAGAACTTTTGGCTATTGGTCAATCGCGACCGCCACCACCAAACTAAGGCCCCTAACCAGCCAAGTGCTGCAACCCACAGGAGTCCCCGTGAAAGCAATCGCGGCTGATAATGAAAGGTAAACGTATTTTGACCAGCCCGACTCTGAACCGTTGCCAGCCGCAATGTCTGCTTGGGATTGTTGCGGTACTGAAAGGCGTGCCCATTCAGCGTCGCCTGCGTGTTGCGGTACATGGCGACCGGCAACGTCAATGACTGGGCTTTCGTGCCCGCCCACCGTAGCGTTGTGACGTGTTGCCCAATCGTTTGGTGTAGGCGCGGACCGGTACGTTGGTAAAGCACGTGGTCCAGTTCCTCGTACGCCGCGAAAACATTATCAGTCGGTTTGTAGTTCGGCTGAAGGGGTAAATAATCCGGTGTTGATTTAGTTGCGAGCGTCAATGGCTTAGCAAGATTAGAGCTATTAAAGGCTGTCCGCAAGCTTTCCAGTTCCTTAGCGGCGTACGTCCGTGCTGGATAAATGGCACGTGGAACCGCAAAAAGTTGTTGCGTATGCCGCAGGGTTGAGTAGCCATTCACGGCAATTAACAGGACGCCTAACCCGGCAATCCCTAGTCGTAGCAATCCATTCCACCCACGACCCAGGATTGTCGTTGACAGTAACTGACCGTCAGCGACCAACAATAGCACCGTCCCCACGGCCATAAACCGCGAAGGAAACTGGATAAAACTGATGGCCGGCAGTAAACGGAAGATGGCATTCCAGGGCAAGAGTACCGATGAGATCACATAAAAACCCGTACCGAGACTGGCCGTCACCTTGGTCGAGAAGCTTAATTTTCGCCAACCAATCAAAAGAATAATCAGGCTAGCGACCAACACCACCAGAATCAGGTAGCGCGAGCGATGTAGGACTAGGACGTTAAACGCCTTTCGACCTGGATCTTTGACCTGACCGACGCCCAAGATTCGGTTGCCCATAAAGACTTCTACCATGCCGGCAATCACGTTGGCACATAGAACCAGGTACAGCAGGATGGCCTGCCCAATTTTCAAGAGAAAATCACGTCGATTTGGCAGACGGAACAGGGCAACTATTGCGTAGACAAACAGCATCAGTGCAATTTGCGCGGCTGAAATCAAATGGGTCTGCGTCAACAGCGCCATCACAATCGCCAGCTGCCAAACGTTGACCGGGTGCTCGCGATTTTCAATCATCCGCACCCCGACGATTACGCCTAACGGCATCAACGCCGCGCCCCAGCTCATGAAGGACTGACGGATATTCCACATAATAATTTGATAAGTAAACGGGTAAAGAATGGCAATCGCCTGAGCTGTCAGGTTGGTGACCCGACACCGGCGGAGTGCCACGTACATGCACTCGGCCGCGACTGCGCTGAGGACGACGCGAGATAGGACTTGATATTTCACGTAGTTGCCTGCCAGCAGGAGTAAGGCGCCATTGAATCCCGCGGCAAACGGCCCATAGATGGCGTTGACCATCCGGCCCATCCCCTGATACTCATAGGGTGCGACAAAATAATGGAAATTAACCTGTTTTAGCTGCATGACAACGTCGTAGAACCGGTTAAAGTGAAAGAGCCCATCGACACCGAGAATGACCGAATGATTGGTAAGCTGCGGTAACGCCGCTAAAAACGACAGCGCAATCACAATTAAAAGAAACGCGTGGTGCCACAACCAGGTTCGTACCGGGTGTTGGGCTGGTGACTCTGACATAGAAATCCTCCTTGTTAAGTGACTGTTGGCAAAGAAAAAGAGGGCGTCCACCCTCCGCTTTCTAGCTAGTCTGGTAGTTCATAATTAAGCTTACTGTTGAACGAGACCTTCCCATTTCGTAAATAACCTGAAGGAATATCCCGTCAGATCATCACTTCGACCTCACCCTTCGTTAGATTCGACCGTATAGGTCAATTTTTTGCCGTCGAATCGCGTAACCCCCTTGCTCGTAATCGTATAGGTATGCTTTTTACCCTTTAACTTGTACGAGAAGGTTAACCACTTGCCTTTGACATTATTCTTGATCGTCGTTGGCACGTTACCGTATTTATTATCGTAAATCGTGTAATGCTGCGTTTTACCGCTCTTGAGATACTTCGTGACGCTGTGTTTTCCTTTCTTTTGCGACGAATAGAACAGTTCTAATTCGCCACCCGTGCACCGCAGGGCCTCAACCCCCGTGTTTGAATAATTACCATCCGACTCTCTCATATATGAGCGCAAAACAAACTCGGCGCTGGTCGCAAAGGAAAATGAATGTCCCGCATTTTCCGCCTGAAATTTAATCGGTTGGCCTAAAATTTCATATATCCACATAGCCTTGGGCAAATCAGCGTCGCCAAAGTTTGCGGAGTACGAGTAAAACATGTCAGAGGCATATTCCTTATGCTTGGGTTGCTTCCCAAAAGCCGACGTCCGCATCCAGCCGACTAATTTATGCGTGCCCTCATGATTAGCTCGCCAAGAATACTTATAAACGCGATAATACTTATGGCCCTTAATCTTAGCCTCAGCTAACGGCCAGTAATTACCCGTCAATTTTGTCCCATTTACCCGTCGCAACAGCTTTCCCCTGCTGGAATAAACGCCGGCACGATTGGGCTTGTCGGAATTCTCCTCGTATTCCGGCAAATCAATCGGATAGGGATGCTGCCACTTGTGAATGTAGTGAACCGCGGCATTCGCAGTCGTTGGTGCTTGTTGGGATAGATATAACCCGCCCATTACCGCAACAACCAGTGCGAACCATTTAAAATGTTTCATAAAGTGCCTCCTGATTTCAAAAAAATCCAAATCTCTACATAACCGCGCGAAAACTAATATCGTTTGAGCGTTTCACCAAGCCATTTGATTTTATTCTTAGAAATATAAGTGAATGAATGCGTCGTCCAGCGGTTAGCTTTATAGGTAAAGATTCGAACCCGATACTTATTGTGTCCAAGGGCCTTGACTCGCGGCTTGCCATACACAAAAACCCAGCCGGTTGCGACTCTCAACGCTGAATCGTACCCGTTCTTTCTGATGCGCATACGTTCACTTTTATTCCGCCAGTGACCCCAAAACTTCTTCGGCATCCCCGAGTGATAACGAGAAGCATTGGCCGTAACTGGTGTTAATGCCGTCGTTGACAACGTCAAGGTTGCCAGCAACGCAGCCGTCCATTTTAATCCAGAACGCATTAGTAAAACCTCCTACACTTTCATTTAATCAACGGACAAAATCTCCAGTCACTTGACGTTAACGATGCCAAATTGTCAAAGGATCATTAGCATCCCCTCGCATCCCGTGATACATCTTGTGCCCTTTAATCCAGTACGGCGTTTGCTCGAACAGATCAGTCTTTTTAACGGTATACTTGTTGCCGCTCTTGAGAACTTTTTTAAACGAAATCTGACTCGTGTACTTCTTGCCTGTTGGTGCCCAATAAATGTGATACTTCGTGATTTTGGTCTTGTACTTGCCCCGAATCCATACGTGACGCAACGCTTTAGGCATCCCGTTAACCGTAGCCGCATTGGCCGTGGTTGGGGTTGCGTTAATTAGTAAGACTGCGACACCTAACATTAATAACGCGGTCAGTAACCATTTCATTTTTTTCATTGTCGTACTTCCTTTCACTTACCAGTATCCTAACTGTTCCGTCAGTTTCGCCCGGTCAATGTCTCGTTGCGACAAGGTCTGTGTTTCAACCCCACCATTTACTTGGGGACCCTTGAACGCTGACCAAGGATACTTCACATTTTGCGATTCGTACTTTCCCTCTTTGTTATTGTTAGCGAAAACGATGTCTGCCAAATAAGGCGTATGGTCCAATCCCAGAGCATGGCCTAGTTCATGCATCATGACGCCAGTCCAGTACTTTGCATGCTCAGTGGTTGTCATCTTTTTAGAAATTGCATCTTGCTGGTTACGTAAATCAGAATTACGCTGACTGTACGCTTTCTTTAGTGCTGATAAGTCTGCAATCTTCTGTTTACCCAATTGCTTTCGCTGAGCAACTAATGATTTTGCCTCAAGTGGAGATAATTTTGCAATCTCTTGGCTCAAAACAACGACTTTGTCACGATATTGTTGTGAAACAACTGCACTTTGCGCATCAAAGTCTGTTTTATTCTGAACAATTTTAGTCTTGAGACTTTGATACTGTTGAGATAAAGCGGTATTTTTAACGATAGTCTTACCGTGGTCAGGATCATTAAACCCTGTTCTATCAATCTGTACCGTGTCACTTCCGTACAAGCCGTCCCAGTAATCAGTTTGTCCATTTCCAAACTTGACCGTCATTGTATGGCTGTCCTTGGTTCCCAACTTGAAGACCGTACTTCCTAAGGCTTGATTCCACTTACCGATAGCCTCCTGAGTTGCATCATTTAAGGCAGAATCCTTAACGTACAGTGTGGCTTGATGGTGTTTAAAAACGCCAGTATCACTAAAGTTCGTCAAATTAAAATTCGTATCAAAGAGGTCTTCGTATGTCTGATAGTCCTTCTTAGTCAAAGACAACAGCTTGCCAGTTGGATCTAAATCTGGCGACTGATCAATCAATGACTGCAATTCGGCCTTGGTCACCGTTGGCTTGGCAACGACTTTCTTGGTTGTAGTGGCTTTCTTGGACTTCTTTACCACATACCGTTTCAGATTTCCTCGCCAAACGTACCCCTTGGTCCGCTGATTCTTCGTGACCACGTAGAAGTAAATGGCCTTCTTTCCATTAGACTTCTTCACAGTGACCTGCTTTTTGGCATAAAAAGTGGTCTTCCGGTGATGCTTCAACGACCAGGACTTCTTAGTTAACCGCTTATTCTTATAGAGATAACCCTTCTTGGCCCGGTAAGCTTTTCCACTCATTTTCTTAGTCTTTACAACCTTCACAGACTTAGTTTTGGCTAACGCTGCTCCCATATTTTCGCGAGCGTTCAAGGTGACCAAGCCAACTGATAGCGTGGCTGTAATGATGCCGACGGTTGTAATTGTCTTTCGTTTCATTTCTACACACCTCCTGTTACATGTATGATTCGCGCTTAAAGCTTCCTCTGGTTACTGTATGACGTCCCCGGTGACTTAATGATTTTCGGGTACTGGTAGGAGTACCAACGTTGATAGGGTGCCGACGCGTTGTGGACGAACTGTTCCATGACCCGGTAGTTCTTGCCCCGTAGCTTGTGATGCGTTGGCCGACCGATGAAAGCGGCGTTTATGATTGCCGTTTTATAATGGTACTTTTGTGACGGGAACTTAACGGACTTGGCTTTGCCCTTCGTGACTACATAGAATCCCTGTTTATCCGTATAGACGTGTAGCCGTTGACTCTTTTTCCCGTGATTAAAGCTGTAGGTTTGTGTCTTGACACGATACCCTGGCATTTGCCCCTTAGGCCCATCCGACACGTACACGTGATACTTGGTCACACGCGTTTTTAGGTAATATTGCCGATAATTTTTATCATTCGTGTTGTCATACCACGTCCCGCGAATGGACTTGGGATTATAGTGGTAGACCTTGGCCGACGCCGTTTGTGGAAACATATACAATCCGCCCACCAAAGCGACCATGAGTGCGAACCATTTTAAATGCTTCATGAATTGCCCTCCCAACTTCTCAAACGACTAATAGCGATAGTAATAAGTAGACGAGACTTTTTGGCCCAGTGCGGCTGGCATGCTACGTAACGCTGTCTTACCATTCCGCTTGACCCGCCGCCAGCTTGGCCACATATCTGAATAGCTCTGACCTACCGTATAGGTCTTGTGCTTGCCAGATTTTGTGATCGACAAGTCGCTATACCAGGGACTGCTAGCCCGGACATGCTTCGCCATTTTAAAGGTCTTCCCAGACAGGCTATGCCATTTCTTCTGACCAGCATCTCGATACTTCCACTGCCACTTGGTAAAAATAACCTTATCGTAGCCCTTCTTCTTTTTATCGTAATGCCGCCAATGGCCGCGCAAGGTCTTTGGAACGACCGTGTAATGCTTCGTCACTACTTGAGCTGTCACTGGATTGGCATTAATCAGCGATAATCCACCGACCATCGTCAGTAACAACGTCAAAGTTATCCAAAATTTTTTCATGTGTTTAAATCCCCTTCACATCGCCACAATAATTTTCACTATCCTGGCATCTTCACAAATAACGACTAATTGTTAAAAGTCCTGCATTACCCAATTAATAATTATCAGCATCAAATAGTTTTTCATACTGATTTTCGCTAACAGTCGTGGTTTTTCCCCGGCTAATGTCCACTTCTTGTTTGCCAATTTGTTCAATAGGTGATTGACCTTCTAATAACTCACCACGACTATCCGTTGCCATAATGTAAAACTTAAAAACATAATGCCCAGGCTTCTCCGGATAACCGCTAAATTTAACGGTTTGTGTCTTCTCATCTACGTGATAATATAAATCAGCTAAGCCACCGCTGCTGTTTTGAACCCATTGACTATTTTTAGGCCACAATGATTTAAAACCTTTTGGATGCGTTCGCGCGAAAGCATTAATGATCGGATAATGATATCCTTTAGCCATTCCTTGTAACTTATCGGCAACACCCCACGTATAGTAGAACGATTGCTTATCCATATATTTAAATGACTTTGCGGTCACTAGCGGCTGAACCGTGTTTTTCGTCAGATCTGTATCAGCCTGGCTGGAAGGCACGACAATCGTATAGCCTCCGAACTCATCATCGGTTTGAAACTTGAGCACAGTCCCGTGAACAGTCGGTAAGTTAAATGTCTTGATTGGTGTCCCTTGATACTGAACCAATGTGTCCCCTCTAGATGTTGCCATGTAGCGTTTGCCCCAGTACTTTTTAATAATCTTAGGTAAGTGCTTAAAGTCTTGATCATTGCCCCAAGCACCCGTGGTAATCTGATCCCACTGACCAGTAAATGCAGGGGCAGCATAACCTGTCTTCTTAGCAGGAATTACTGGCATCCCAGTTACTGTGTATAACCGAAAGTGGCTTGTCTTATTCTTTGGAATCTTATAACTACCATGACTATTGGCGTGGACTTTTTTGGGCATGACCTCAACATTCATGCCATGTTTTCCTGAACCGCGATACCACAAATGGCCGCCCTTATGAAAAGTGGCACTCTTAGCTTGCGCGACCACCGTTTCATGTTTATTCCCAACAGAACCAGCCCCAACTACACCAAAGGTAACGCCAATGATCAGCAGCTGACCCACTATCTTACTAATAGATAGACCTCGTGTGTTCTTCATAAGATGACTCCCTATCCTTTTCTATTTGGCAACCTCCGCCGTTTAGATAGTCGTCCAAGCACAGCGTCACTATCTTTGCGGCTTTATCTTTCACGCAAATAAGTTGGGGACAACTCGACTGTCATCCACCAACTCTTTGTGTCTTGCTTAACGTAATCCTTTAATGGCAACCTTCTTGGTATACACGTGAGCCCGGTCCTGATGCATGGCCGCTGCAAACGAGGCCTTTTTACCCATTGGTCCCGCCACACCGACCATCCCGGTGTACAGTGCCGCGTACTGATGACCTCTGAGGGTGTAGGTACCGCGCTTGTAACTCTTCCACATATTACTGTTGGTCCAGGCAACGGTGTACCAGCCATGACCATTGCTAGTCAGGTTCACCGCATGTTTCGTCGTAAAACTCTTAACCAGCTTATAAGTTGACGTGCCTTGAGACTTGCCATAGTGCCAAGTAGTCAGTTTCATCGACCGTTTGGTAAAGGTCGTCTTGTAGCGATAGTGCTCAGCATCCCGGTAATACCAGGTGCCGCGCATCTTCTTGGGAAACGTCGTCACGGTTTTAGCGGCCGCAGCGGGTGTTGAAACGTGCGTTTGCATCGCCACCACGCCAACGCTTAGACCGGCTAAAATGAGTCCGCTCTTAATCACTAATCGATTCATGTGCTTGCCCCTTACTTAACCCGCTGATAAGGTAAGCCAACGATACTACTGTTGCCTTTAATATTCAGCACGCCTTTCTTCAGAACGAAGTGCATTTTAACGTTCTTTTTACTTTTGAATACTCGACCTTTTACGATGGTACTGATCATCTTGTAGTGGGTTAAGACCGTGTAATGGCCCTTGGACGTTTTCTTATATCGTGGAGACAAGTAGGTGTCATTAGTATCAATTTGCTTAATCACAAACTTTTTGTTCGACACTTTGAAGTACTTTAAATTGTCCTCATTCTCACCAACTATTTGCCAATGATCCTTCTTGGGAATCATCCACTTCCCGCGAAGAACCTTAGGCATCCCTTGATGGTACTTAGCAGCCTGTGCACTAGTTTGTGGTTGTGCAACGGCTCCAAGGGTCAGGCCAAATACAACGGCCGCTGCTGTAGCAAAGACTTTTTTCATGATTATGACCTCCAATTAAAATCGATTGCCGGCTTGCTTAAAGTAAGCCTTTAATAGAAACCTTCTTGCTATAAGCGCGTCCATGGTCTTTGTGCATGGCCATATCAAAAGATACTTTCTTCCGCACAGGATCTAATACACTGACTGCGCCGGTGTATAGGGCCGCATACTTGTGCCCCTTGATTGTGTAAGTGCCGCGCTTGTAATTGGTCCATGCATCGGTGTAGGCCACACTGACCATGTACCAACCATGGCCATTTTTGTTCAAGTACACATCACCCATTTTCTTACTCTTGACAACCAATCTATAAGTCCATTTGTGTTGCACCTGACCATCATGTAAAATAGCTTTCTTCATGGTGTGCTTGGTAAAAATCGTCCTGTAAGTACTGTTATTCCCATCTCGGTAGTACCAAGTCCCCCGCATTTTCTTGGGGAAGGTTTTAATGTTTTTGGGCGTTGTGGCTGCCTGAGCTGTTGGCGTTATATTCGCAGTGAATACACCGCCCAAGCCTAGGCTAGCTAAAACCAAGCCAATTTGTAGAACGAATCGTTTCATCGTACGTGCTCCTTACCTATTCTTATCGTCGTATGCTATCACTGACTAGCGGACCGCAACTTTAACTGTCTTGGTGATAGAAGCGTACTTGCTGCCGTTCAACCCACCAGCATTGGCTTTAACACTCTTAGCTTTAGGTGCATACAATTTGATTTTGAAGGTATTCTTCTTACTGATCTTCAGGTACTTGGCGCCACGGTAAGACGTGACCTTCACCCGGTTCAGCTTCTTAGTCTTGGCTAACGCTGACTTGGTCAGTCGGTTATTCGTGACCTTTCCCGTTACCACAACGTATTTGCCCTGCTTACGCGCTTTGACGCTGTAAACCTTGTTAGCTTTGGCTGCTGGTTGGACTTTAGTGACGGTTTCATCATAATCTTCAAGAGCCGAGAAGAAGTTTTCACAAAAATCGTTTAACTTAAAATCATTATCTCTCTCAGTATTTTTAACAGCATCTACATCACCCTTATACGTGTCCAGGGCAATCTGATCACTCTTCGTCAACCGAGATTTAAAATGGTTGTATAAAGACATGACCGCGGCGTAGTCTTGATCAAATGCATCCTGATCTCTAAAATAGCCTGGTGTATTCAAGTTCTGATAGTCTAGTACTGCTCCAGCTATCGTTGGTGTCTCAGGATTTGTCTCCCCATAAGCAGCTAATGGATCTGCTAAAAAGGCCTTGATTGTTGAAATTCCCAGCTCTCCCTTAATGGTATCAGTAGACATCAACCCAGCTTTTTGAACGGCATTCACGTCACTCAAAAACTGACTCCGACTAACCGTCTTGGCTTGGGCCACCACTGTTTGTCCCAGTGACACACTACCATTCGTTAAAATATCCGCACCGCCAAATAAAGCCAGTGCCGTGACTGAGGTTAAGGCTGTTCTTACGATAAACTTATTCATAACTATTCCCTCCAAAATTGGTTTCAACTATTCCCAACAACTTCATGAATACGATCAACTTATTACCCGCTTATGCACTATGTAAAATCAACCAGCGATTTCCAAACTGCGCCGTCCGGACGCAATCACTCCCTTATTCGCTAGCTGAATGTTTAACTACGTCTGATTTGCATTGACTACTCTATTACTTCTTTACCAGCCAAGCGCTCATTTTTTCATAATGCGCTTGTTTCCCAAAATCCTCATACACCTGGAACTTTAAACGTTTACCAACCTGATGGATCCGTATCTTTCCCATCGTAGGTTTACGCGTATAGAGTGCTTCGGTTCCCTTCAATACATAAACATGTTTACTCGTTTTCTGATACTGCATCTTCTTTAATACAAACGGATCGCCAATGAAGTAAGCTATCGCGCGTTTCTTAGTCACTTGCACACCCATTTTGGCTTTAAAAGCGTTTTGTCCCTTACCCACAGTTTCCATACGTTCCCAAGTACCACGCAACACCTTGGGCGTCCCTTGGTGCCACTTGGCCGCATGAGCCGTGGTTGGCACATTCAATGCCAGTGGCAGGCCAACTGACAGGCTCACCGCAACCAGTGCGAATAACTTCTTCATAAGTTTTGCTCCTTCACTTTAACGAATCGCTTCAAGTAAAATTTCATCCGGAATCACGGTCAAATCAGGCCGGTCCAGGTGATCGACTAACCAGTTCTTGTAGTTACTGATGAGCTTGTCCGTAAAGTTTCGGGCCCAACGCCCATTCGCCTGCTCATTGGCTGGCAAGCCCTGGTACTTATTCGCTACCAGATGCTTCAACAGTGATTCATCAATCTTCCAGTTCTGAGAGATGCGGCGGTACACAATCTCCCCAATTTCATCCGGGGTATAATCACTAAAGTTCAGGGTCAGCGGAATCCGTGACCGCAAGCCAGGGTTAGCGCTCAAGAAGGTCTCCATTTGATCCGTATACCCGGCAAAAATCGCAATGAACTTATCCCGATTATTTTCCAACTCCGTGATTAAGGTTTCCACGGCCTGTTTTCCAAAGTCATTCCCGTTCTGCGCCGTTAACTGGTAAGCTTCATCAACAAACAGCACGCCGCCCAGTGCATCCCGGACAGCCGTTTTGGTTTTCTTTTCCGTGTGCCCGATGTACGCGCCCACTAGGTCGGCCCGACTGACTTCCATGACCGTATCTTTTTCCAAAATACCCAGGTTATAGAACAATTGCGCCAAGATTCGGGCAACGGTTGTTTTCCCAGTTCCGGGATTCCCCGTGAAGACCATGTGATACGTCGGTTTCTTAGAATCCGGCAACTTGTCAGCCAATTTCCGTTCCACGGCGACCCGTTCGACCAAGTCATGGATGTAGCTTTTAACATCATCCAGCCCAACTAATTGATCCAGCTGGTCTAGTAATGCCTGAACCTTATCAGCCTTAGCGTTATCATCCCCGCCAACTAGTTCATGGATATCATCATCCAAAATCAGGGTGACGTCGCGCTCAGGGTCATCAATACAATTATTGGCAACGATTTGCACCAATTGCTCGTTAAAGTTACGAACCCAACGACCATTACTGTTTTCGACACTGCTCTTATAAGCCGTTTCTACGGCATCCGTATAAGTCTCGTGGTTGAACTTAAACTGTTTGCTTTCCAGTTGCTTGACCCCAATCGTGCTAATTTCCTTAGGCGTATAGTCCTGGAAATCAAACACGTTTGGCGCGCGCGACTCCAAGCCAGGATTCATGTTGATAAAATCCTTCATTTCTTTGGTATAGCCAGCGAAGATAATCATGAGGTCATTGCGGTGGTCTTCCATAAATTTCAGAATCGTATCCACGGCTTCTTGACCCCAGTTCGTCCCGCCACCTTCTTGGTACAACGTGTAGGCTTCATCAATGAAGAGCACGCCACCTAAAGAATCTTGCAAGATTTTCTGCGTCTGCTTGGCCGTTCCCCCAACAACTTGGGCGACCAAGTCCTGACGCGCAACTTCGTGATAACTATCATTGGGAAGAATCCCCTCATCATGCATGACGCGGGCAACCAACCGTGCGACCGTCGTTTTTCCAGTCCCAGGATTCCCCAGGTAAATGGAATGGTAAGACTGACTAACACTGGGCAGGCCCTGTTCTTCGCGCTTCTTATTATAGATAGCGACCCGCATAAAGCGGTGAACGGCTTCCTTCACCTTGGTCAAACCGATCATGTCATCCAGTTGATCGATGGCTTTGACGACTGGCTTTGGTTCCTCAGTTGGTTCCGGTTCTACGTCATCGTTAGTTTCTGCGTCGTAGGGAACCGCTGACTCGTAGGAGTTTGTCTGGTCATCCCCACCGTCGGCTGCTTCGACCGTCACTTCTGCACCCGGCACATTAACTTCCGACTGTTCATCCATCCCTACAATCATGACGGGTTTAGATTCCGGTTGAATGTTACTCTTCTGGCTGGTTAAGAAGCCGTGGGTCACAAATACCCCCGTTCTGTCAGCTTGAAGAATTAGACTCTCCATGGTTAGCTTCGAGCCATCAAAAACCTTAATGGATGAATCATCCGTTGGAACGGTACCATTGAAGTACACGTCGGTTCCCTCAAGTTCAGCCTTATTTGACAACCATATTTTCCCGTTGATTTGGCTGGTTTCAACCTTAAGATAACTATTCACGACATAAATTCCATCAGCAATTGATTGTTTAACTAAGTAATGTCCCCCATCACCATCTAGGGCTTCATACTTATCCGTATTGTTTCGTCTAACCTCGGAGCTCAGCAACGTCACACTACCGCCATGATTCCAGACGGTTGGAACGTCACCCGTCGTGTCTAAATTTAAGATTGTTCTAGAAGCAATAAACTCTCCGTTTGCTTGAACGTTGATGACATTGTTATTGGCCGTAAAATTAATCTGCATATTCTCGACTTCAAACTTGCCATTTTCTGCGACACTGAAATGCGAGTTAATTTGCACATCTTGGGGTTGCTTGCCATCTCCCCTCATCCGAATATTCTGAATATTGTAACCATTGTTATTCGTATAAGTACCGGGATCAAAGACAATCACACCACCGGCTTCAACCATATTGACGGCTTCATCAAAGGTATGTTTGCCAAAGCCCTTACCCACTAAAACTGGCTTTCTCACATCGCCACACTCCTAACCCTGACACGCTTTATAGATTCATCTTTTTTGCTTCATGATTCATGTAAATCAATCCGACTGGGCCAATGATGATGCTGCCTAACCATTTCACCATGAAGAAAATGAAGCGGAAGAACCAATAAATCATCACCATCGAACCATTTGATTCATCAGAGTTATTGTTGGGTGTCGCAAATAGGAGCCGGGCAACCGCACCCGGTTCTTTATGAAAGAGTCCACCAATTTCCTTGAAGACGGTAACCGTCACTGGATAGAGGATAAAGTCCAAAATGAACCACCACCCCCACTGACTCATTGCTGACGCTGAAAAGCCGCCTGAAAAGAGTAGTAGACCAATGAATGAAAAGATATACTGGGTTATCCAGAACGATGCCGGTTGGAGTTTGAAAAACCGCGTCACGTAATGCCCGTAGTGTTGTAAGTCCTTGGGCTGATCAACTGCTGCCTGTGTTCCAAACTGTGGCTGCTGGGTTTCGGTTTCGGTCTCAGTTGTCACCTTTTCAGTCGTCGTATCTGTTTCATCATTAGTTGGTTTGGGATCATCGCTAGCACTGTTGACCCCAAACTTTGGTTTATTATCCATGGACAAATTCCTCCCGATTTTAAATCTCTATGTACAACTGTTTACTTTCAAAAACACCTCAGCGATTTTCGCAACTACTGATGCCTACCGAGCTATCCCAAGCTCAGTAGCCACCAGTCTCTTTTTATCCAGCGACGCCCATTTGATCAAAAACCAATGACAATTCTAAAGAACGCTCCTCACATTGGGGACAAAATGTAGTGCTTTTTGCAGTGCATATTATCGGAACAATTTTACTTAAAATTGTCTTCCAGGAGGTGATTGCAGATGGCATTCAAAATTCGACATGATCGTAAAGAAACCGTCAACAAAACAGTTCGGTTTCCACTGGAATTGGTAGAAAAGATTGAACACGCGATTGAAGGTGAGGACGTCACTTTTTCAACCTTTGTGATTCAAGCTTGTGAATATGCGCTCGACAATATGGAAGATGATAAAGATAAGAAGTGAAAATCACTTGTTTAAAGGCTTATACAAATAATATCGCAATACATTTAGCAATGCAATATGTATTGCGATTCACTTTTTTGCTTTATATTCTAAATCTTTGTCTTGTGTAGTAATTCCGACAAAAAGTCATCTAAATCAAAACTAGATGGCTTTTTACATACGTCTTTGCTTAATCAGTAACTCCCAACGGATAGGTTACAATTCGCGGAAATAGCCGAACTGTTGTAAAAAACGCCAATCTGTTGAAAAGTCATTAATCAAAAATGTTTGGCGGATAATTATTTTGGCTTTTTCGACAAATCTTCCGCGTAATTCTGCATTCTTTTCACTAATGAAAACAAAATTTGAGCAAGCTAACTATCACGTAGCCCATTTTGGGATAGTGACTGCCTCACCACCCAATTTAAGAGACAGATTCTTAAAAATCTTTGCAAAAAAAAGCAACCGGCTCACACCAGTTGCTCCAAATCCCTCACTAATTATCTCGAGACTAATCTTTAAATTGCGACAAGCGCTGTGCAGCGTCACGATAGACCGCTTTATCTGCCCGCTTGCCAATGGCTAGTATTTGAATGATTTGAATTTCCTGATCAACTTGTCTGAAAACTATTCGCAATCCCATACGCTTGTTTTTCAGCTTACGGCAATTAATCAAGCTTCCCGCTAACGGTTGGCCAGCTTGCATCCCGAATTTCCTAATCCTGTTTAAGCCTTTATCGACAAAGACTTTCTGGGAGCCATCCAACCTTTGATAGTCATTCCGTGCTTCTGCTAAATAGACAATTGCATATGCTTCAGTCTTATTTGGCATCATTCCCAACCGTCATTTTCATCAACTACCGGATCCTCATCAGCTACGGAACCCCG
Organism: Levilactobacillus wangkuiensis; assembly: GCF_016861605.1. Taxonomy (GTDB): domain Bacteria; phylum Bacillota; class Bacilli; order Lactobacillales; family Lactobacillaceae; genus Levilactobacillus; species Levilactobacillus wangkuiensis. Next base: position 38,644 of record NZ_BOLM01000017.1, on the reverse strand, counting down.
AACCGTTTTATCATCCACCAAAGACGTTGGAGCTTGCGCCTGCTTCAGCAAACGCTGCGAGACCAGATAATCTTGTTCCATTTCAAACAACTTTTCTTGAAGCTCCTCATTTTGATTAACTAGCTTTTCGTAATCCGCAACTGCTAAGACGACCCCAGCCGGTTGATCCCGATTGAAAACATAAACGCCGGTCTTTTTGTCGCCTGCTTCATCAAACAGTTTTTTTGGAGACTTTTTTAAATCAGTGATATTACTGATTGGCACGTTCATCGTTTGCATTCCAAGCACCTTCTCTTTTAGCATATAGTACCATGCCCACCAGAGACCTCCTAAGAAAACGACTTTTATCCGTCTTAACAAAGTTTTTTAAAAGTTCCATTGCTATAAAAAAAGAGCAACCGGCTCACACCAGTTGCTCTCCAAGTTAAATTTAGTAAGTTTCTTGTTGCACATCGTTGTCGATGATATTTTCATCGAGCGCTTCTGACAGCTTGTGTAAGCCGGCATCACGTGTTTTGATAATGTCCATGTTGAAGATGATGGAATCAATATCGCCACCAGCAAAGTCAAATTGTTCGAAGTAGACGTAAGGATCGTGGTCTTCGTCGTCGTTTAAGAAATGCTTCGTTACAGCATCAGATAAAGCGGTCGCCCATTCTAAATCTGCCATCTTTGGTAAATCTTTCTTCGTCACATACCCCGGATCAAGAACCAACTTTGACGCCTTCTCAACGTCCTCGTCAGGAATTACTACGGTCGGTTTCTTTGTTTCTTCCTTTGGTGTATCTGCCATAATCAAAATCTCCTTTGATGTTTCTGACTTTAGTCTAGTCCTTTTTCGGGCAAACGTTAAGTATTCCATGTGACTTGTGTTAGTTATACGGTTAAATGGTCCGCCAGCAGGGTGAATCTCACGCTAACTGGTTCGGTGCGAGGTAGACTGTTCGCAACCACCTCTGAGATGGTAAAAATAAAACTGGTTTGCGGTGGTCACCGTCTATTTTCCTAAACCCAACGCCTAGGTTCTGCCATCAAAACAGTCCGCGGCGTATTTGTCTCTACTCACCACTTTTCTACTATATAAATACCCAGCCACACGAGTAACTTCGTTCGTCAGTCTATTTTTCAGTCAAAAGCTGCGTCAATACTGACTTTTGAACCGAATAACCTGCTAGAACGCTCCCTGTGCATACCTAATTTTCACCCACCACCGTCACGCCAATCCCCGGCCCACGCAATTTTTGCTAAAATTCCACTTATTTTGCGGTGTTCGGTTGCGTCGGACCGCTATAAAGGGTAAAATTTGCTTCAATTCACCCCCTGTGAAAAGGCGGTGAGACGCGCTATAATGAAGAGATAGAACTATATGAAATGAGGAATGATGTGTGGATAGCGGTCAGATAGTTGTAAATCTAATTATTATTTTAATTACCTTCTTTTTTGCAGCTTTCTTTGTTGCCTGCGAGTTTGCTTTGGTCCAAACCCGGCCTAGTGCCCTGGAGGAAAAAATTGCCGAAAGAGACAAGCCATCGGCCAAGCTGAATCGGGCCATGAAAATGGTCACCAATTTGAATGAATATTTATCAACGACTCAAGTGGGGGTTTCCCTCGCCGGAATCATCTTAGGGTGGATCGGGGAAACGTTCTTCGTTGACCTACTGCTCGGCGGGATTGCGCCCGCCCACCTGAACAACGCAACGGCCCACACCATCGCCGTGATTGTCGGTGTCCTTTTACTGACGTACCTCGAAGTGGTCTTCACAGAAATTGTGCCTAAGAACATTTCCATCGACATGCCAATGAAGGTGTTAATGTTAGTGGTGACACCCCTACATTACTGCCACGTCATCTTCTACCCGTTCGTCTGGTTACTGAACAACAGTGCCTCCGGCGTGGTCAAATTGATGGGCCTGAAAGTGGCCAACGAAAGTGATGAAGTCTTTTCCCAAGCTGAAATTTTAAATCTTTCCAGAAGCGCCGTTGCCGGTGGTGAACTGGAAAAGAACGACTTGATCTACATGCAACGGGCGTTCGAGCTGAACGATAAAGTGGCCAAGGATATCATGATTGACCGGACCCAACTGGTTGTCATCGACATTACCGCCAACGTCAAGGAAGCCCTGAACGTTTATCTGCAAGAACGCTTTAGCCGGTTACCAGTCGTGGCCGACGGTGATAAGGATAAGATTCTGGGTTACGTCTACAATTACGATTTGATTCGGCAACAACAAGTGGATTCTCACGTCCGAATCGATAAATTAATTCGCGATATTTCCACGACCCCTGAAACGACCCCCATCACCCAAGTCCTGCAGCAAATGATCAAGAAGCGGACCCCAATCGTTGTCGTGGTTGACGAATACGGTGGGACGTCCGGGATCATTACGGATAAGGATATTTATGAAGAACTGTTCGGGACCGTCCGCGATGAAATCGATGACGCCAACGACCAGTACATCTTCAAGCAACCCAATGGCACTTACCAGGTCAACGGGAAGATGACCACCTACGACTTTGAACGGTACTTCAACACCGATATCAAGGGCTTTGAAGCCTCCGATACGGTCACGATGGCCGGGTTTATCATTGATAACTACCCCGACGTCAAGGTCAACGACGTCATCCAACTGAAGAACTTCGACTTGAAGGTCTTGGATTACGAAAACTCCTTCATCAACTGGTTAGAGGTCACGGTCAATCCGCCACAGAAGCAAATCACCACGACAGAAGACACCGAAAGTGACGACAAGAAAAAAGATAAGTAACACCAAAGAAGCCATCGCTCGTTTTGAGTGATGGATTTTTGTTTACAGTAAATTTTCAAAGGCGAGAAACGCCCCCACCGTGGGATCCAAAGGGTGTCGCTGGTAACACCAACCGACCCCCATCGCGTTGGGGAGCGCCGTTTGTAGCTCCCGGGTTGCCAGTCCGTTCAGGTTGCCAGGTACTTGTGAGACCGGCAGTAAGGCAAACGTCGGCGTCATCTGAAGCTGGGTGAACAAGAGGTCCAGCCCCGCCAATTGAGTCGTTTGAAACGCATGACCGTGCAGGAGCTGCGCCGTCAGCTGGCCAAACTGTGTCGCTGGCACACTGGTCAACGTTAGATAGGTCAATCCCGCCAATTGATCCAGGGTCACACGCCGGGGCAATGTCGTTAACGTGCTCTTGCCACCAACGACGACCAGATGGTCCGCTAATTCTTGCTTCCACATTAATTGCCGGTCAGAGTGGTCGACGATGCCAAATCCCAGGTCGGCCGCCCCCGTTAGCACATCCTGCACCGCCTGTTCCGAATCGCGTTCCACCAACTCAACGGTCACGTTTGGAAACTCAGCACGGAATTTGACTAGTTGATTGATGTAGGGCTGAAACTGCTGGGCAATGTAAAAGGAGACCCGCAGCCGTGTCGGCGCCGTTGCCTGGTCCCGCCAGATATCCAGCAGCGCGCCGTGATACGTTGCCAGCATGCGCTGAGCTGCGCGATAAAATTGCTGACCAGCGGGCGTGACCGTGACGTGATGGTGGTCACGCAACAAGAGTGGCTTGCCAACGGTTTCTTCTAACTGTTTAATTTGGGCGCTAATGGCCGGCTGTGAAATAAAATTCCGTTCGGCCGCCCGGGTAAAATTTTCCAGGTCGACCACGTCAACGAAGTATTTTAACGACTCTAAATCCATTTCATAGCACCACCTTGTTATAAGTTTCACTTATCATCCATCACAATTATCCGCTATTTCCGTTTGAATGTAAACGCTTCTACAATGGGTTTGTAAGCAAATTAAGGGAGGCAACGAAGATGTTACGGAAATCAGTTTATTGGCCTAGCGCCGGTGTTGCAGAGTATCACGAGGAAGAAATCAGTGAACCCACTGGCAAAACCGTGTTGATTGCCACGCAGTATTCTTTGATCAGTCAAAGCAGTGAAAACAGTTGGTTTGTGAATGATAAAGCCCACGTTGTGTTGGGCACTACTTTCCCCTTCATCCCCGGCTAGAGTTCTGCCGGTGTCGTCGAAGCGGTTGGTGAAGACGTCACGAAATTTAAGCCTGGCGACCGGGTCATTGGTGCGCCCGTCTATGGCGCCCACTCTAACTACACCTACGTTGAAGAGGACGCCGTCTACGCGGTTCCCGATGACGTTCAGCTGGACGATGCCGTCTTCTACAACTTAGGCATGACCGCCCTCTTTACGCTGGACAAGGCCGACCTGCGTTTGGGCCAGTCCGTGGCCATCATTGGGGCCGGCGTCGTGGGCCAAATTGCCATTCAGGCAGCCAAGGCAAACGGCCTGCACCCCATCGTTGCCTTTGATATTCAGGAACAACGGCGGCAAGCGGCCAAGAAGGCTGGCGCCGACATCGTTCTTGATCCGAATGATTCGGCAGCCATTGAAGCCCTCATCGGTAAACTGAACGGTGGCGTCGATGCGGCTCTGGACGTGTCCGGTAGTAATCCCGGCATGAACCTGGCCATTCACCTCGCACGGCCACTGGGTAAGGTCGTCTTCTGCACGGCCAACAATGATCCACAAACGTTGAACTACGGCGAATTTTTCATTAAAAACCTGACCATTCTGGGCGACTTCGTGAACACCGAAATGGACCGGCAACGCAAGGCCATCAAGAATTTTCTGTGGCTCCTATCGACCAAGAAGATTATCGCGCCTGCCCACAGCGATACCATTTACGACCCAACCGACGAAAACATTAAGATGCTCTACGGTAAGGTCCTGAAACACGACAATACGATTAATAACCCCATCTTCAAATGGCGTTAAGGAGGAAATACTCATGAAAGTACTAGTTACCGCATCATTTGGTCACATCGGTCAAAAGGTAATTCCCTTATTGGCTCAAAACAACGTCGATGTCGTAGCAGTCGACCCGGACCCCGCTAACGAGGCGGCTTTAAAAAAACTAGGCGCGAGCCAAGTCATCATTGGTGACCTGCGTCGTGACGAAATCATTGATCAGGCCGTTGCCGGTGTCGACAAGGTTCTGCTAATTTTGCCAGATGCCCTCGATGGCATGGTTCCCATGGCCGAACGACTCATTAGTGCCGCCGAAAAGGCCAACGTCACCCACTTCGTCTTCTCCTCCTGTCTGAACACAGTCATGGAATTGGCCCAACACTGGGAAAAATACGAAATCGAAGACCGACTGATGGGGTCGACCATGAATTACACCATCACCAAGCCTAGTGGTTATATGGAAGGCCACTTCCCCGCTGGTGCCGACAGCGTCTTTGAAACCGGCGTGCTGACTACCTTCATCAAGGTCGACCAACCCTCAAACCTGATCAGTCTTAATGATATTGCGGCCGCCAACGTCAAGGTTCTGCTGAGTGATGACGAATATTACGCCTGCTCCCTGGATCTCTGCTCCAAGGGCAACCGGACGACCCGCGAATACGCGCAGGAAATCTGTGACAAGACTGGAAAACAGCTCAAGATCAATTTGATTCCGGTCCCTGATTTCCCATCCGTTCACGCCAACGATCAATTCGGTCGGATTGCCACTTACCATGGCAACCACCCGTACAAGGGCAACCCGCTGGACTTCAACGCCCTGATGGGTCGGCCGGCGAAAACCTTTAGCGAATATGTCGATGAGGTCCTAGCCGTTAAAGCTTAAGCACAAATAAACGCCCCCGTTGCCAACTTGGCAGCAGGGACGTTTTTGTTTACCACTATGTAGGCCAACAGAAATGAGGTCTGCTCAACGCCGATTTACCGCAACCGCACTAACCCCTTAACAAAGTAAAACACGCCGCCCCAAAACAGCAGGAAGCAGACCCACCAGAAAACACTGGTTAGCCGAAATGGTAGGATATTCCAAATCATTAAAAACATAATCAGGAGTCCGCTCCAAAAATCCAATGAATGCACAAATCGTCGATTAAATTGCATGGCTCCTCCTACTTTTTCTGCCGACTGGGGGTCACAAACATCCCCCGCGACAACTCATAAACGCCGACAATAACTAGAATACCCGAGATAATCCATTCAAACACGCTGTTCCCGGTCAAAGGTGAGAACCCCCACCCACTCAAAACTAGGGCCACAATGCCGCCCCAAAAATTCGATGAACGATAAAATTCTTTATTAAACGTCACGTTGATTCCGCCTTCCACTGACTGTTACCTCTTATTCTAGCACTAATGGACAGGGGATTAACTAGCAATCATTGACACGCCGGCCAGTTAGGCCGAAGATGAACGTATGTCGTTATTTCTGGCACGGAATTTTTTGATTGACCGAACCATCACTGGCAAATAATGCCGACTCACATCCACTATTTTTATCGGCCTGATCAGGCACTGACAACAACCCCATTCTGAAAGGAAGCTAATCGCTTGGATATTGCGCAGCTCTCGAACCAAATCATCCTCATGTTCATCCTCATGGCGGTCGGCCTGCTGACGAACAAACTCGGCTTCATGCACGGGCAAACGGCGACCGACCTCACCAACATTCTGCTCTACATCGTGTCGCCCTGCCTCATCGTAAACGCCTTTGAACAGCGGTTCTCCGCCAGCCGCCTGCAGGCCCTCGCCATGGTCATGCTGGGCATTCTCCTGACATACGCCGTCATGGTCCTGGTGACCAACCTGGTCTTCAAACGGATAGCGGATACCAACCTACAGCGCATCATGCGTTTCGGGGCCGTGTACTCCAACGCTGGCTTCATGGGCGTGCCACTGGCCAGCGCCCTCTTTGGTAGCACCGGTGTCTTCTTCGCCGTAGCCTCACTAGCGGGCTTCAACCTGTTCTGTTGGACGCACGGGATTGCCCTCTTCACCCCGAAACAGCTGGGAGACCGCCACGTCAACTGGCGCCAGATTCTACTCAATCCCAATATCATTGCGATTGTTGTGGGGCTGATCATTTTCGTCAGTGCCGTCCACCTGCCAAGCCTGCTCAACCAAACCATCACCGACGTCAGCTACATCAACACGCCACTATCGATGATTGTGATTGGGAACAGCCTGGCCGCGGTTAAACTCAACCGGCAAACGCTGGACCCCCGCCTCTGGTGGCCGCTGCTTTTACGCAATTTATTATTTCCAATTATCAACATTTTAATTCTGCGGGCATTTGGCGTCAGTGGAATTCCACTCTACACGACCGTGCTGATGGCCGCCTGCCCGGTTGCCGGTAACGTGGTCCTGTTTACGCTCAAGGCCCACGGCGATACCACCCCGGCAGTCACTCTGATGAGCCTCTCAACAATTTTGTGCATGGGCACGATTCCCTTAGTTTTTGCCCTCAGTAATTTTCTTTAACTAAAAAATGGTGCCTGACCAGCTTGGTCGGACACCATTTTATTTAGCGTTCGTTTAACGTTCTGCCTTGGGTAAGCGTAAGGCAATCAGGAAACCAATCAAAGCCAGGACAAGCGTGAAGTAGAACCCATAGTGGGCCCCGTTCACAAAGGCACCGGCGGCGTTGGTCGTCCCCTTAGCCAGGTAAGCGGCTTGCCCGATACCCAGCAAACTGGTGGCAATCGCCGTGGCAATGGCCCCCACAATCTGTTGCAAGGTGTTCATGATGGCACTCCCGTCGGCGGCGATTGGGCCGGTCAGGGCGTTTAACGCGTGCGTCTGAGATGGTGACATCGCTAACGGTGCCCCAATCATCAGAATCACGTGCGCCATAATCACATACCAGACAGCGGAATGTGTGGAGGTGAAGGCCAACATCAGGGCGCCCACCATTGAAATGATAAAACCTAGGCGGGCAGGCATTCGCGCACCCACGTGATCATACAACCGGCCAGCGCCGGCGGAAACGATGGCATTCATGATACCACCAGGGAACATGATGATCCCGGTCAAAGCAACGGGGATCAGCAGGCCCTTTTGGATGTACATCGGTAATAAGTACATCGCAGACAGGATAATCCCGAAATTGATCATGACCAGAATGGCCCCCGTCCGGAAACCAGGAATGGCAAAGGCCCGTAAGTTTAAGACAGGCTTTTCAACCGTTAACTGACGGTGCGTGTACCACGCTAAAATGACAATCCCAAAGATCAACGCGCCAATCACGATGCCGGAACCCCAGCCATGGTCACTAGCTAAGCTAACGCCCATCACTAAACTGCCGAACCCTAACGTGGACAAGATAATGGACAAGAAGTCCACCTTGGGCCGCGTCACTTCGGCAATGTTCTTTAATGACGTCACTGCAAACGCAAAGGCAATCACTAAGAATGGCACGAACAGCCAGAAAATCCACCGCCAGGAAGAAATTCCCAAGACGATACCGGCTAAGGTTGGCCCAACGGCTGGTGCGAACATGATGACCAGTCCGACCATCCCCATGGCTGCCCCGAGCTTGTACGGTGGGAAGATTTGCATCGCCACCGTAAACATCAGCGGTAAGATCAAGCCGGTCGCAATCCCTTGGATCATCCGACCAAACAACAAGACCCCGAATCCGGGGGCCGAAGCGGAAATAATCGCCCCGACTGCGAAATCAATTAAGGCAAACAGGATAACCTGCCGCGTCGTAAACCATTTCGTAATAATACTGGAGAGTGGCAGAACCACCCCAACCATTAACATATATCCGGTCACCAACCACTGAATCGTGGCCGTTGACACGTTTAACTGCGCCATCAACTGGGGCAAAGCAATATTCAAAGATGTTTCAGAAAACATCCCAACAAAGCCCCCGATTAGCATCCCCATCATGGCTAACATTGGGTGGGCAACTTGTACCCGCGCGTGCTTGGCCATTTCTGGTTGACTACTTTGTGCTGAATCCATTTGTTTTCACACTCACTTTCAATGTATACACAATGGATTACTCTAGCAGAAAAAACAGTTCTTCGTAATAGTAAAATTAGAAAAAGTTTCGATTAAACGTTTTCATAGCCAACTTTTCACCAAATTGCCATTTAATTGGCCGATTTCAACGCCGCAATCTGTTCTCGAAGTTCCTTCAACCGTTGGGTATCGAGTTCCGGGGCCATCATCGCCTGATCATATTCAAATTGGAGCCGGGGTAAATCACTGGCTGGGACACCCTTGGCCGTTCTGGCCGGGTCCGTCAACTGGTGATTGGCCATGACCAGGGTTCGTGTCGCCACGTGTTGCCGGAACTCCTGGTCATGTGCGACGAATAAGACGGTGCCGGGATAGCCAATCAAGTAGTCTTCCAGTGCCCGTAAGGCGGGCAAGTCTAAATAGTTCGTGGGTTCGTCCAGAATCAACAGGTTGCTGGCACTGACCAGGATGGCTAACAGTTGTAGCTTAACCTGTTCACCCCCACTGAGATCGCCAACTAGCCGGTCGTAAAACCGGGCCGTTAACCCAAAGGCCCCCATCACCTGACGCGTTCGGTTGCCATCAAGTGCGGTCGCTGCCGACATCACTTGCCACACAGTCTTCGCCGCGGGCAACTCCGTCATGTCCTGATGAAAGTACCCGACCCGCGCGCTAGGCGCTAAGCGGGTGTTGGGCGCGTGACTCAAGATGGCTTCGATCAACGTCGACTTGCCACAGCCATTGGGCCCAGCCAACGCGACCCGTTCACCCGGCGTCACACTGAAACGAACGTGTTGCAACAGATCATGCTTGCCACGCTTGAGGTGCAGGTCTTCCACTGCAATCAGGCGTTTACCGGTCACGGGGGGTAAGTCCGTGGCCACCAGCTTCAACGCCGCCGTCTCGTGCGGTTTGACCGTTTTCGTTTGCCGTTCGGCTCGGTCGCGTAAGGCGCGGGCCCCACGTTCCATCTTACCGGCGTTCTGTTCACGAACCGATTGCGAGTTTGCGCGTTCCGCGGCGCTCATGCTGCGGCTACCTTTACGGATACGGTCGGCCTTTTCGTGCCGCGCCTGTACGGCCAGCCGGAGCTTCCGCCGCTCGTTCTGTTCATTTTGATACTGACTCCGTGCGTTCTCCCGCCGCTGTTCCCGGTACGTTTCAAACCTGGTGAAGCTCCCGTTATACTGGGTGTACACGTGATCCTCGAGGGACCAGATCTGTGTCGCTACGGCCGCCAACAACTCCCGGTCATGAGAAATGATGATCAGCAGGCCAGAGAAATGTTGGAGCTGGCCGATCAACCAGCTCTGATGTTCGTCATCCAGGTTGGCAGATGGTTCGTCTAAAATCAACAATTCTGGGCGTTGCGCCAGCGCTCGACGAATCCGGTCCAGCATGCTTTGCCCACCGGAACGGCCAGCGTTCGGCGCAATCTGTGGCACTAAAATAGCGGTATCCGTCACGGTTCGTTGGCCGGTGAAGTCCGTGTCCGTGCCACAAATAATGTGAGCCAGCGTACTCTTCCCGGTCCCGTTGGCGCCAATAATGCCGACCCGGTCACCAGATTGAGCGGTTAAATGTTCCGCGGTAAATAACGTTTCCCCCGCGACTGTTTTCGTTAAATTATTTAAGGTAAGTTGTGTCAAAAAGTCGTCCCCCTTTTGAAAGCAGGGATTGAAGGTACAAAAATAGTGGCCGCATTTCCCGTCCGGAAATGGCGCCCACTGGTTGCGTTTGGCAACTCAGTCAATGCACCATCAATCCCAATTGCAGGCCCACTCCACCCCTTGCAGGTGATGAAGCTGACTGACATTTGTGGATTGATTAGTTACGCATCGGCTGAATACCTCGTTCTTTCCTAGATTACCAACAGAATAGCACAGGCCTTATTTTTTGACAAGTGTTTTTCTTTTTGCCTTGTTTATTGGCGTTCCCGGCGGCGGATTCAAGGTGCCCTGCTGTGGGGAACGGTCCCAGCCTGAGGAGCGGTCTGGGACCTCGACTTGAAACCTCGCTAAAGAGCGCGAGTTTCCAAGTTCGTCCCATGTTCTAAGGTGAGAAAGTCACTCACCTAAGAACATCGACACAGCTGGTCACTTTGATTCGCCTCTGGTCACTCGGACTAGTAATACCACTTTATACTTGTGTAGTCACGCCTGTGCTTACTGGTTTTCACGTTTGATATTCTGCATCCAATTCCGTTCTAATCCCACTTAACCAGTGTCTATAAATAACGCCTTAGCTATCTACTATCCTTGAGCTGCAGCATCACACTAATTCTCGCTCGAAGTAACTAAGTCCTTTCTTCGTCTTCTCATACAAACTCACTCCAAATTCACACGAAAAAATCACAACATTTCTGCTTCATTTCGAGTACACTGGGAGTAATCAGACTGTTTTGAACGGAGGCTCTTTTTATGCAACCCTTACGCATTTTATTCATTTCTATCGAGGGGAATACCCGCAACTTTGTCACGAATTTGACTGCCTATGCGGCGCAACAACATGCTACTGACCCAAGCCTGCCAACCATTGACGCCTTGGAAATTAGTGAAGTCAGCGACTTTGTTGATGAGACCCAGCCCTACTTCTGCTTCGTGCCCACCTACCTGAACGGCGGCAACGGCATTGATAACGGCGTTAAGGAATTGATGACCAACGTTATGGGCGAGTACATTGCCTACAATCACAACGCCCAACAACTTCTCGGCGTCGTGGGCAGCGGGAACCGTAATTTTAACGAGCAGTATTGCTTAACGGCTAAACGGTATGCAGCACAATTCAACGTGCCCTTCGTAGGTAACTATGAACTCCGGGGCGTTCCCCGTGATGAGACTCGGATCTACGATGCCCTGGTCGCTCGCGCACGGGAGGTGGCCCAAGCATGATCAACCCGACATTAGCCACCCTGCTTGACCACCGTAGCATTCGGAAATTTACCGATGAGAAGCTGACCGCTGCCGAAGTTGAGACGCTCGTCAACGCCGCGCAACACGCCGCGACCAGTACCTTTTCCCAGCAATACAGCATCATCAGTGTCACCGACCCACAAAAGCTGGCCGTCCTGGGTGAAATCACCGGACACCACTGGTTAGAAAATGCGGGCCACTTCTTCTTGATGGTTGCGGATCAATATCGTAATGAGCAGTTGGCCCCCAAAAATGAGCGGACTGCAACCAATCTACGCAGTACGGATAAGCTACTGGCCGGCATTTTTGACGCCGCCATTGCCACCGAGGCCATGGTCACGGCTGGCGAGAGCTTGGGCCTGGGAAGCACCGTCATGGGCAGTATCCTCAACGATACGTTGCGGGTCATTTCACTTTTTGATTTACCCGAGCTGACCTTCCCAGTTCTGGGCCTAGCCGTGGGACATCCCGCTGAAAAGCCGGAACAAAAGCCCCGACTTCCCAAGGAGTTGATTCACTTCACCAACGCCTATCAACCAATTGTCGCCACTGATCCCATTTTAAAAACTTACGATCAGTTGATCACGTCCTACTATCACGACCGTGGCTCTAACCAGCGCGACGAAACATTTACGCACCACATCGTCCGCGAAATGAGCCGTGACCCGAAACAGCGTGAAGAAATCTTGGTAGCCCTCATCCAGCAAGGTTTTTCCCTGGAAGCTGCCCACTAACCACAATCATTCAAATCAAGGGGACTGGGACACGCTCTCAGCCCCTTTTTACTGTCCAACTTAAAGTCATGCCATATCGGTCGTAAACGCCGTCCGCAGCGTCTCACCGTCAATTCGCTGATGGGTAAAAATCGTGGGGTGCGCCGTCATCGCTGGAATGCCTTGGCGCAGGGTGCTTTCACCCCGATAGTTTTTCTCCGCTAGACACCGTTGCTGCGGGTCCGTCTGACTGCTTAATAGGACCTCGTGTCCCGTTGAGAAGAGTAGCTGACTGTGGTTCACGTCGGACGCCACCAGGGCCAGCAAGGCTGTCGCCACCTCTGGCCGCACAGCACTCGCAAACTCATCGGCAATCACCGTTTGCGGGTTCTTGGCGATCTGGGCGGTAATGAAAGCTAGTCCCGCGGCGACTAGTTGCTGAGTTCCGGTTGAGGCCTGCCGCAGTGGGAGTTCGGCCACATCGACGACCTCACCCTCCTCATCGTATTTTTCGTAGAGCAACGCCAGGTCTGGTCGGGTAAACCGCGACCCATCTAGAAACTGGAGGGCCAGCTGTCGTTGGGTCACGCCCGCCACCTCGCTACCCACCGCGTGTAAGAACTGCGTCAACTGGGGAATCAGCCACTCATCCAGCACCAGATCCGTCCGGGGACGGTCGCCCAGGACCACTAAATCTTCCGCAAACCAACTGAACACGGCGATTGCTGGCTGGTAATTGGCTGCTTGTAGCGTCTGCAGAAAGAGCGCGTTGGGCCGCGTGTTAGCGGCGGCTTGCTTTTGCCCGGCTGGTACACAAACAATGGCGCCATTTTGCCGTAAGAACAGCCGCTGTGACTGACCTCCTGGCAGGAGAACCGCTAACTCCTCACTCAAAATCCGCGTGGCATCATAACTCAGCGTGTACCGATAGCGACTGCCACCGCGCTCTAGCGTCACTGAAAACTGTGTGGGAAGGCCATCGCTGGTCGTGTCAAAGGCAAATGGCTGATACGGCAGTCGATCCGTAATCTGTTCCGTGGGGACCACCACCATCTGCTGCAACAGGGTTAAGCCTGCGAGCACGGCACTTTTCCCAGCACCGTTGAGTCCTGACAGGGCCACCCATTTCAAATCAGCGAGTGAGAGCGTAGCGGCTTCCTTGTACGACCGAAAATTCTGGAGCGTGAATGCAATAAGCATGGCGAGACCTCCCCTTTTTCTAACAGGTTACGCCACTTCACCAATTTCACAACGAATTTCACTCCAAAACGGCAAATCCGTCATTGCGATTTTAATAAGACGTTCAACCATAAATATCGTTGTGAAAATGCCGTTGCCATAAGGTTTCTAATGGCCCCTCAACATAAAAATGGACTGCCATTACAGCAGTCCATTTCCAATTTATTATTCCGCCTGGTCCGCCGCAACAATCTTGGCGACCCGGTGTTCGTGAATAGCAATGTAGAGTAACAGCAGCAGTGCCAACCCGGCAGCCGAGTACAACACGGTGTTGCTGGCAATCCATCCAAATTTGGCAACCAGAATCCCAATCAATGCGGTGGCTAAGGTTTCACCGAAGATGTACTGGAAGAAGCCCATGAACCCGGTTGACGACCCCACGGCAAACTTTGGCACAGCTTCGTTGACCATCAAACCAACCAGGGTCAGTGGCGCGTAAATCAGGCTCCCCATGATCAACAACACCACGATGATAGCAATGTGGCTGGTACTGAAGAAGTAGGTCGTCAGGCAAATCAATAATCCAATTACACAACCGATGCAGACCAGCGCCCGGCGGTCCTTTAACAGGTCGGAGATGGCCCCCATCAAGATAACGCCTGGGACGGCGGCCAATTCAAAGATACCGACCAACCATTTGGCAGTCCCAGGGTCGAAGCCCTTGAACTGGGTCAAATAGCTGGGAATCCAACTCATGATCCCGTAACGCACGAGGTAAAGTGACATGGAGGTCAACGTGATGGCCCACACAATTTTGTTCGTTAAGATATATTTGACAAAAATCTGCCAGAGAGACAGGTCGGTCAGTTCAGCGGCCGTGGCTTTCCCATCATCCAACACAACCTCGTCACCGGTATGCTCCCCAACACTTGGAAGACCCACCGTAGCGGGCCGGTCAGCACCAGCGAACACGATAAAGATAGCAATAATAATGGAAACGACGGAAGCCGTGTAGAAGACGGCCGCAATCGAACCGGTAAACATCAACGTTGCCAGTTGCACAACGGCCACGCAGACGAACGCCCCGGCATTATGTGCAGAGGACCAAACGGCGTAGACGGTCCCCCGCCATTTCTTCCCCCACCAGAGTTGAACGGTCCGTTGACAAGCAGCGGCGCCCATCCCTTGAGCGACGGACATCACCAGCATCAGAAACATCATCATGTACAGGTTGCGCGTGGCACCCAACCCAAAATTTAAAATGGCTGAAACAAATAACCCAGTTGCTAAGTACCACTTGGGATTGCTCTTGTCACTGAGCGCCCCCATGAATAATTTCGAAATCCCGTAGCCAATCCCAAAGCAGGACATGACCAGCCCGATATCAGCGGTGGTAAACCCATACGCCTTCATGATATCGTTCTGTTCCGTCGTGAAGATCAGCCGAATAATGTAGTAACCAATGTAACCAATACAAATTGAGAGCAAGACACCCGTTTGCCGCCAACGATAAGTTCCCTCGATTTTCTCAGCAGGAACCTTCACCTTAGCGTCTGGAGCTGGTTTCAGAAAAGAAAACATAAGCTCATCCCCTACGAAATTGTGTTAGTGAACATTTGTACAACTTCAATGTACACCGTGGCCATTATCGCGTCAATGTAAACCCTTACATTCCTTTAGAAGTGACCCTTATTTTCGAAAGAAAGTTTTAGACCTAGCTAAGGGAACCAGTTGAGTCAAGTTCCTGCACATAATTGCATTAATCCGTGAGACCAGACCGTAAGAGTTGGACCTGAGGAGAACTCAGGTGGACACTGGAAAGACAATAAAAAGGACCAGCAGCAGTAACCACCGGCCCGACGTATATTCAAATTGAGTAAATCCCTGAATCATAGCTAGTCCCACCGAACAAAACAAACTAAACCCAAAATCAACGACCAGTCCAAACGTTCCAAATCAGTGTCAGCCGGACGGGGGCTCAAAATAGGCTCAGCCGTGGGATTTACTGGGCACAGCCCAGTAAATGGCGACTTTGAGACTCGGTTTCTAGAGGCTCAAAGCGAGCCTAAAGACCGCCCCACAGGCTTTAGGCGTCCCGCCCACAGCGTTCCGGCCTATTTTGAGCCCCCGGGAGGCGAAACAAAAACACTATTTAGAAAGCTTGGCCTGGTTCCGGCGGTTGCAGAGGAGAACGGCTCCCAATGCCACCAGCATCAACGCCGTCACCGACCAGAACAATGATTGGTAACTGCCGTACTCAATGATCATCCCACCGTACAGCGGCCCCACGGCTCGGCCGAAGGAAATCGCCATATTATAGATACCTTGGAATTTTCCTTTGTCATTGTCCCCCGCCAGTCCATCGATCCACGCTGGAATCCCTGGAAAACCGGTCATTTCACCCAAGGTTAAAATCACCATGGTAATCACGAACATTGCGTAACTCTTGGCAAAAACTAACAGCAGGAACGAGAGAATGAAAACTAGCGTGCCGACCCAGATTTGTGAGCTGAGTTTAAAGTCTGCAGCTAGCCGGTTCACAATAGGTTGGCCGAAGACAATCATCAAGCCATTTAACGTCCACAACAGACTGTATTTCTCAAAGGAGATGCCGAGTCCGGTCATGTGCACGGAAATCACACTTTCCCATAAGGAATAACTCATGTAGAGGGCGAAGACCAGCGCACTGATCAGCCAGATCAGGTTAAGCTGTGCCGGCTTGTCCGGCCCCTTGGCGTGCGCGTACGTCTTCTTTTCAATCTTGGCGCGGAAGTCAAAGAGGAAAATCAACAGCAGCGCCAAATAACTGAGCGCTGCCACCCCGAAGACCAATGTGACCCCGTGTTTCATCAGGACCCCGACCATCAGCGTGCCGATGACGACCCCTAAGTTCATCCCAATATAGAGGTAATTGAAAACTTTGCGGCTCTCCACCGACTTGACCGTGGCCGCAAAGGAATTCACGACCGTCATGACGATGCCGTCGCCCAGTCCGATGAACAGCAGCATGATGCCAAAGACCGGCCAACCATGGAAAAAGATCAGCAGCGTCATCGGGATAAAGGAACACAGCGTACCCACGATACTCGATAAAAACGGCGACCAATTGTCAAAGAGCCAGCCGCCCAGCCAATTTCCTAAAATCATACATAGTGACATCCCCAGCAAGGCAATTCCCGCCAGCGTCAGCGTTTGATGTAACTGATCGTGCATGTAGACCGTGGTCAACGGCCACATACACGCGGCCGCGGCGTTAAGGAGTAGCGTTGCCGCTACAATACCAGGCATACTCACTTCTCGTTTGGTTTTCCACATTTAGCGTCCCTCACTTATTTTCAATCTGTCTTCATTGTCGCACAGATAAAAAATTTCCGAAACTCTTACCCGTTCAAAATGGGATTAAACCGCTGTTTTATGAGCAAGTTGCTCATTTTCTACAAAAAATTTTCTATCTTTTATGTCAACTTGATTTGAGTCAAGTTCTTTTCCTCCAGCCGCCCGTATACTAAGTCATGTAATCAAGGCAAACGAAAAGCCGAAGGAGGTTTTCGTTATGAGTAAAGTAACCATGAAGTTAGACGACCTGACCTGCCCCTCTTGCATGACCAAGATCGAAGGCGCGCTGAGCAAGAAGGATGGCGTGAAGAACGTCAAAGTCCTGTTCAATGCCAGCAAGGTCAAAGCCGAATTCGACGACGCCACCGTTTCCGCCGAAGATTTAGCGAACACCGTGACCGACTTAGGCTACGCCGTTCAAAGCAGTAAAGTTAAAGCTCTTTAACCCAATAGGAGGTTTTCAATTATGAGTAAAGTAACCATGAAGTTAGACGCATTGACCTGCCCCTCTTGCATGACCAAGATTGAAGGCGCACTGAGTAAGAAGGATGGCGTGGAAAACGTCAAGGTCCTCTTCAACGCCAGCAAGATCAAAGCCGAATTCGACGACAGTGCCGTTACCGCTGAAAGCCTGGCGGACACCGTCACCGACCTCGGCTACGTCGTGAAGAGTTCTAAAGTCAAAGCCCTTTAATCCCTGATCCCTAAATTTGAAAGGAAGTTCATCTAATGACCACTACAACTATGAGTATCGAAGACCGTTACGCTGCCGAACAAGCCCAAACCGACCACGACCACCACGTGCCAACGGCCGGCGCCATGACCAACCACATTTTATCAAACCTGCACATCTCTATCGTTAAGTTCCACCAAGTTCGGTGGTCCGTCAAGGGTCCGTTGGCCTTAAGCGTTCGCCAGTTGTTAACCGGCTACATCGACACTTATCGCAAGCAATTTGACGCCTTAGGTGAACTGCTCCTGGATGAGGGCGAAATCGTTTCGACCACGACCAAGGAATATCACGATTACAACATGCTGCAAGAAGGCGGCGACAAGAAGTACCTCAACGCCGAAGACCAAGTCAGTGAGCTGGTCCACGACGCCGATACCCACAACCTCTTCATCGACCGGGCTATCAAGCTCGCCGAAAAGGAAGAACGCCCAGCCCTGGCCAGCTTCTTAACTGACCTGCGCGGCACCAACAACCACATCATCCGCGAACTCCAAGCCGTTCTGGGCAATGACGCCCGGGATGGGCTGGACGAAGAAGACGATGAGGATGACGAAGATTAGAGTGCGGAGCGAGCCGCTTAGACTCTGAGCATTAACGTGGCAAAGGGAATATCCCCGAACTTGGGATATTTTCTTTGCCGGGTTAAGCGCAGGAGTCTGGCTCGCGGAGCACGTTTCAGAGGCCGCCAGCACCGGGATAGTTCCGCGAAGAACCAGTCCAACGAACTGAGCTATAGCAAGTAGACTGTCCCAAGAACTAACTCGCCCCAAGCCAATATCACACCGGGCTCCACACTGGCGCCCCTATCAAATTTCACTTACACCAAGTCCCACCCTGCGAGAAAGGGCGACTGTCAGCACACTGCGAGGTGCTGGCAGTCGCCTTTTATTTATTTTGTTGTGTTAGCGATTTTCCATTTGACGACGTCATCCCCACTTGTTAGGCTTAGCTTTAAACTAGCACACGTCTAAGGAGGCTGTCGCCATCAAAAACAACCTACTAACCCTACTCGAACTGGTTATCGTCATGCTCATCACCTTCAAGCTTTTCGCCTGGCTCAGCAATCAGGTCTTCACGTTAGGCGCTGGTCCTTCATTACTGCTGAGCCTGCTACTCCTGTTGGTTTTCTGCATCGTCACGTACGAGATCATTCGCTTCTTTGTGCGCCGGCTGCTTAAAAAATAAATAGACCCTACCAAAGAAACCTAATTAGGCTGTCAACGCCGTCATCACGCCGTTGACAGCCTATTTTTTTACCCAAATTTTCCACGAATTCAAATAAATCCCAACTATTCCCCCCAACTTGATTCACATCAAGTTAATCCCTCCCCATCGCAGGCATAATGAATACATAAACAAGGAACACAAAAACTTACTTAGGAATGATCAATAGAAAGGATGCTACCCCATGAAATTTCAACGCTTTATTTACAGTCACACCAACCCCATTACCTTCTGGTCTGCTGGCTTAATCATTCTCGGTTTCCTGAACACCTGGTTCACCAAAGTACCTTACGTGACCGACGTCGCCTGGATCATTGCTTCCGTTATCGCCGCCGCACCAATCGTTTTGCGGGCCATCAGCGCGTTGAAAGCCAAGGTCTTCAGTATCGAACTGCTGGTCGGCATCGCCGTCATCGGGGCCTTTGCCATCGGTGAATTTGAAGAATCAGCCATCGTGACCTTCCTCTTCCTCTTCGGGTCCTACCTCGAACAGAAGACGCTGGCCAAGACCCGGGGTGCCATCCAATCATTGACGGAAATGGCCCCAACGACCGCTCAACTGGTCAACGACGACGGCACGACCGAAGAAGTCGACGTCGATGACCTGGAAGAAGGCAACGTTGTGTTAGTCAAGGCCGGTGGCCAAGTCCCCGTCGATGGTAAAATCGTCGACGGTACGGGTTACGTCAACGAAGCCTCCATTACCGGTGAATCTCGCCCCGTTAATAAGCAAAATGGTGACGGCGTTTACTCCGGTGCCATGGTTGAAAGTGGCACGCTGACCATTGAAGCCACCCAAGTTGGGGACGAAACGACCTTCTCCAAGATTATTGAACTGGTCGAAGAAGCCCAAGATACCAAGTCTCCCGCTGAAAAGTTTATTGATAAATTTGCGCAATACTACACGCCAGCCGTTCTGGTCATCGCCATTCTGGTCTACGTCTTCTCACAAGATTTACGGTTAGCCATCACCGTCTTGGTTCTCGGTTGCCCTGGGGCCCTGGTCATCGGTGCGCCCGTTTCTAACGTGGCTGGTATCGGTAACGGTGCTAAAAACGGTATCCTGATCAAGGGTGGCGACGTGGTCGAAAGTCTCGCCAAGGTTGATACCATCGTCTTTGATAAGACTGGGACGCTGACCACTGGTAAGATGACCGTCGCTGGTTTGAAGCAATACACGAACGACCAATCCCTCTTAGCCGGAGTCGCTCAGGTCGAAAAGACTTCTGATCACCCACTGGCACAAGCCATTGTGGCGCACTTAGACGCTCATCTTCATGCGAACGCCGCTACCATTGAAACGGAAACCATCAAGGGTCGTGGGATGGTCGGTAACTGGCACGACGACAGTCTCTACGTTGGAAACGCCGCCTTACTGAAAGATAACGGCATTGATTTAACTGCTGACCAACTAACCGACTTACACGAAATGCAAGATGAGGGCCAATCCACTGTCTTAGTCGGCTACCAAGGCCAACTCGCCTTCATCCTGGGCGTTGCCGATACGGTTCGTCCCGAGGTTCCCGCTGCTTTAGCCGCTCTGAAACGCCAAGGTATCAAGCACCTGGTTATGTTAACCGGTGACAACCAAGCCACTGCCTCCGCCGTTGCTGAATCCCTGAGCATCGATGAAGTCCACGCCGACTTGCTGCCAGCCGACAAGGTCACCTTTGTGAAGAAGTTCCAAGACATGGGTCGCAACGTCGCCTTCGTTGGGGACGGGATCAACGACAGTCCTTCCTTAGCCACTGCTAGTGTTGGTATCGCCATGGGTGGTGGGACCGACGTCGCCATCGAAACGGCCGACGTGGTCTTGATGCAATCCAGCTTCACCGCTCTGAATCACGCGGTCGGTTTAGCCAAGAAGACTTCTGCCAACACCAAGGAAAACATCACCATCGCCATCTTGACGGTTGCCTTCCTGCTGATTGGCCTGGTTTACGGTTACATCTACATGGCCAGTGGGATGTTCGTCCACGAAGCCTCCATCCTGGTCGTTATCTTCAACGCGATGCGCCTGATTGGTTACAAGCCTCGCGGTAAGAAGGACGCTCAACCCGTTGCCCAACAATTAGCCACGAACTAAATAATCGGTAAATGAAAAGCGCTAGGTCACTGACGACCTGGCGCTTTTTTATCCAATAAATAATTTCATATTCGGTTTAAACTTTATTGGCGTAGCATTTCAGCCCACAGCCGACACCCAGATAGAGCAAGTAGCCGCCAATCAAGGGACTGAATCCCGTTCCGACCAGCAAGGCGTAACCTCCCATACTGATGAAGCCCAGCAGGCCACTCAGACAGGTGATTCCTCGAAAGCGGAGCCAGAACAGGCTAAGCGCAAAGATGATGGTCGCCGCGGCGGTTAATTCCCAGAGTACGAGCTCATTTGTGGCCGCATCCCCGTATGTCAGCGCCATCGTGTTGACCATGTCGCCCCACGCCAGGTATATGGCGATCCCGATACCCACAACGCCGAGAGCAATCAAACTTATCTTCAGTCTATGTTGCACGTCACCGTTCCCCCTTTGAACGACTGAATCCGTGGTTCACTCCCCAGTGGCACCGGATTCAGACACTTTGTGAATTCTCTGTATCATTAAGTATTCTAGTCGTTTAGGGCCGGTTAGACAAGTCGGCGACGTGAACTGTAATCAACTATTTTCACTAGCTATCATTAGTCCAAACAAAAAACGACCCCATCGCATTGATGAGGTCGTCCATTTATTTAGTCATTAATTACTTCGTGAAAGTCCACTTAGCAGCTGGGGCAACGCCGGCCTTAACGGCAACGACTTGGTTCTTGCTGTTAACCAGCTTAAAGGTCTTGGCAGAAGTGAAACGCAGGTAGAGCGTTTGCGCAGTCTTGGAACCCTTAGGGGTGTAGTTGATCTTCCAGAACGTTGGGGTCTTAGCATCTACGCTGTACTTGGCGTAAGAAACTAACGTCTTAACCTTTTTACCATTCTTGTAAAGGGTTTGGTTAAAACCAGTCTTTTGGCTGAAGACGATCTTTTGAGAATACTTGTTAGCCGTGTTGGACTTCCAAGTACCAGTAGGCGTCTTCACACCGTAGTTGGCAACCTTCTTGGTAGAAGTCGTCGTGGTCTTCTTGGCCGTGGTCGTCTTCTTGGTTGACGTGGTCTTCTTAGTAGAAGTCGTCTTCGTGGTCGTTGCAGCCTTAGTCGCAGCGGCTTGGACGCGGATGATCCGGTAGAAGGAAGTCTTCGTCTTAGGGTTCGTGGCGTAAACGTAAACGTTCGCGTTCTTCTTCAACTTCTTGGACAACTTGATGCTGTACTTACCAGTCGTCTTAGAAGCAGTCCCACTAGCCAAGTTCTTCTTAGCGTTCTTGGTCGCCTTAACAGTAACCTTAGAACCCTTCGTAGCAGTCCCCGAAACTTTAGCGGATGACGTGTAAACAGCGTTAACGCTCAAGCTAGGACCAACATGCGTCGTTGCGGCGTGAGCAGTCGTTGGTGTCACAGCGGCAGCGGGTGCAACGGCTCCCAGAGTAGCTAAGGTAACCAGTCCGGTCATAGCAACCATAAATTTTTTCATTATATCCTGACCCCTATTCTACCGGCATTCTCGCGCCGGTATTTAATTTTTTAACCGACTAGTAGTATAACAGATTTTATGGTAAAAAGGTCTAAAATCGAACAGGAGTTTAGACTTTTTTAACGACCCTTAAAATTAACTTGATTCACCATTTTCCCGAGACGAAATATTTGCGATTGCATTGGTAAAAGACTAACTTATTGTGCATGAACATATTCTGACTATTGAGGTGGAATTCTAATGGAAAAAACATTTAAATTTGACGACGAGTTAACCGTTAATCGCTTAGGTTACGGCACCATGCAGCTGACCGGTGACGGTGTCTGGGGCCCCGTGGCGGATCCCGATAACGCGGTCAAGGTCATTGAAACGGCTATTGATCATGGCGTGAACTTCATTGATACCGCCGATGCTTACGGTCCCTTCTACGCCAACCTGTACTTACGGCAGGCCCTACAAAACCGGCCCGACAGCCACGTGATGGTTGCCACCAAGGTTGGCCAAACCCGGCAAGGCCCGAACCTGTGGACCCCCACCGGCGTGCCAGCCTACCTACGTCAGCAGGTCGAACTGAACCTGTTTACCCTGGGCCTCGACCATCTTGATTTACTCCAATTGCACCGCATCGACCCCAACGTGCCATTGGCCGACCAAATTGGGGAGCTGAAGGCCTTACAGGACGAGGGCAAGATCAAACACATTGGCTTGAGCCAAGTCTCCGTCGACCAACTCAAGGCAGCCGAAAAGATTGCGCCAATCGCTTCCGTTCAAAACATGTACAACCTCAGTAACCGCCAGGATGAAGACGTGCTGAACTACGCGGACGCCCACCACATTGCTTTCATCCCGTGGTTCCCGTTAGCGACTGGCCAACTCATCGACAACCCCACGCTGACCACCATCGCGCAGACCTACGACGCGTCACCCGCTCAGATTGCCTTAGCCTGGCTGTTAAAGCGCTCGGACGTTATCTTACCCATTCCTGGAACCAAGTCCAGTGAACACGAATTACAAAACATTCACGGCCAAGACATTGACCTGAGCCAAGCCGACTTTGACGCTTTGAAGGCGTTGGCTGACTAAGTGTTAACTTCAAAAAGACAGGCACCGCTAGGACTATCCTCGAGATAGCGTTAGCGGTGCCTGTCTTCATTTTTATAATCACTACCTATTTAGCGGCTAAATCTTTCGCCCGGTAATAGGTCCGCGCAAAATCGACCAGGGCTTGCATCGACATGACCCGAGCCAAGTGACCGTCACCAATGGGTTCTTCGTGAACGGCGGCTGGCTGGGCGGCCATGAATGCGGCACCCATTTCATTGAAATCATCGTAGGGTTCCAGCGGTGCCATGGCAAAGGAGACCCACTGCGGTTTGCCGTCGACGCTGATGGGCGCCCGCTCCAGATGGGTTGGCCGGCCAATCGTGGAATCCGCCAGGTGAATCGCCGTGGCATTCTCAAATGGCGTCCCTAGGCACACGACCTTGGCGTCCAGGTCATAGAGTTTCTGGAGGGGCCCCAACTCACCAAACGGCACGTCCAGGGTCGGCGTCTCACAGATCTTCTCGGCATCACGACCCCAGGCGGTCATCGAACAGGTTGGGTGATTGCTCCGCTGGGTATCCGGTAACGTCCGAAAGTATTCCGGCGTTAGGCCAATCATGTGACAGGGCGTTCGTTCCCGGTCAAAGGCTGGCATGCCGGCAATGACCTTGGCCTGCAGGTCGTCACGGACGGGCGGATTTTCCCAATCGACCGGATCAGACCAATCCGCTGACTGCGCTGGCATGGCAATATTGCCGTCCCACAGCGTCGCTTTTAATGTGGTCACCAACGTCTGCTCCCCACCCGGAATAAACCCAAAGGCACTGAGCGCCGTGTGAACCAGACAGGTGTCCGTGGACTCGAGCCCTAGCTTCATAAATAACTGGCGCAGGTTGTCCGCTGTGGTTACCGTCTGGATTTCTCGTTGATTCCAACTCATGGCAATCCCTCTTTTCTAATGGATTCAGTGTACCATGATTTCACCGCAAAATTTTTCACAAATTCGCGTCGTCTCACGTTACTATCGACCCCGTTTCTGATAGACTACAAGTGGCAGCGATTTCACAAAAGAGCTAAGCGAAAGTCGCTTCCATGCTAATTCACCGTAAATATTATCGTTTTCATGAAAACGTAAAATTGATGAAAACGTTGATTATACGCAATTGCAACCGGTTGTCCAAATTTTAAATTCTTGCTTTAAAAAGGTCGCGTTTCATGGCAAAGAAGCGTATAATACATTTTTGAAGTGGTCTAGACATCGTTTAGATCATTGCGGACCCGGGGCGGCATTGCTCACCGCTCACGGATAGCCGACAGCATTGCTAACTGTTTCTCATATTTATTGTAGATACGACTCATATAACGAACTTACACTTAAGGAGTGACAATCTCGTGGCAACTGAACGCACAGCTTTATTCATGTTCTTCGGGGCTACCGGTGACTTAGCTTACCGGAAACTTTACCCTAGTCTGTTTAACCTTTACAAAAAAGGTAGTTTACGGACACACTTCGCCGTTATCGGGACTTCCCGTCAAACGCTTGACGATGACAAATTCCGTGCCGCAGTTAAGAAGTCTTTAGCTGACAGCGGTAACCGCGCCGACTCAAAAGAAGCCAGCGACTTTATTTCTCATTTCTACTACCAAGCTCACGACGTTACCGACACAGCGCACTACTCCGTCTTGAAGGACGCTGCTGAAAAGCTGGACAAGAAGTACAAGTTACAAGGTAACCGGATCTTCTATCTGTCCATGGCCCCACAATTCTTCGGCACGATTGCCAAAGACTTAAAGGCACAAGGCTTGATGTCCACCAACAAAGACGCCTTCAACCGTTTGGTTATTGAAAAGCCATTTGGCCGCGACTTTGACTCCGCTAAGCAATTAAACGATGCCTTAAGTAACTCCTTCAAGGAAGAACAAATCTTCCGGATCGACCACTACTTAGGTAAGGAAATGATCCAAAACATTGAAGCTTTGCGTTTTGGGAACACGCTGGTTGAATCCCTGTGGAACAACCGGTACATTGACAACATCCAAGTGACCCTTTCTGAAAAGTTGGGTGTTGAAGAACGGGCTTCTTACTACGATAACAGTGGGGCTTTACGTGACATGGTCCAAAACCATATCATGCAAATTGTTTCCCTGTTAGCCATGGAACAGCCTGTTGCCTTCACGGACGTTGATATCCGGGCTGAAAAGGTCAAAGCTTTACGGAGCCTGCGCGTGTACAACGTCGCTGACGCCGCAACCAACTTTGTCCGTGGCCAATACGGCTCCGTTGACAACCAACCAGACTACCGTCATGAAGACAATGTTCCAGCTGATTCTACGACTGAAACCTTCGTTGCCGGCAAGCTGTTGTTCGACAACTACCGTTGGTCCGGTACCCCATTCTACGTGCGGACTGGTAAGATGTTGGCTGACAAGTTCACCCGAGTTGACGTGGTCTTCAAGCGTCCACTGGTTGATATCTTTGCCTTCCCACAATCTCAAAACACGCCATTGGCTGCCAACGTTTTGACGATCTTCGTTGAACCACACGCAGGGTTCTCTCTGCAATTGAACGCCAAGACCAACGACGCTGGCTTCTCAACGGAACCAATCAAGTTGGACTACTTGGTTGACGCTGAAAAGTCTAAGGAAACGCCAGAACCTTACGAACGTCTGTTACACGACGTCTTGAAGGGTGACGGGACTAACTTCTCAAGTTGGCCAGAAGTTTCCTACGCTTGGAAGTTCGTGGATCAAATCCGTCGTGTTTGGGACTTACAAGCACCTAACTTCCCTAACTACACGCCACATTCAATGGGACCAGCCGCTGCTGAAGAATTAATTCAACGCGACCACCGTGAATGGGTCTACCGTTTAAACAACTAATTTATAATTAAGCAAAAGCGCCGACTGCCAGGAAACTGGTAATCAGCGCTTTTTTGTTGTAGACGATACGTTTTACAAATCTAGAATGCCCAAGCCCTTAAACTCTGCGTAACCATCGTCGGCCATGACTACACTCCCGTTAATGGCGGCGGCTTCCGGCAATTTTGGCCTTAGATTCCCGCCTTTGTCATCTGGATATGGGGCGTCCCATTGAAATTAAATACGGCACCCGTCGCGGTGTAGCCAAACTTCTCGTAGAAATGCTGTTTATCAATCTGAGCCTCAATGCTGATGGGCTGTAGCGCAAAGTTAGCGTGCAGGTCCGCTTCGATGTGGTCGACCAGTTGCCGACCTAGTCCCGTCCCCCGACGCTCTGGAATCGTAAGGACCCGGCCGAACGTGACGTGGTCATCCTCCTCAAAGACCCGCGCGTAAGCGACCAATTGCTTCCCGTCATACCCCAGCACGTGGTGGGCTACCAGATCAATATCGTCGATTTCCTGATAGACCCGATCTTGCGCGATAACAAATGTACGAATACGTTCATATGCAATATTGTATAAATCAGTCGTCGACAGTTCATTAAACCATTTAGTTTGCCATTCCAAGTCAATTATCTTCTCTCTGTGTTATACTATTTTTGACTAGTATCGGTTATTTTAATTGCAAATGCAACTATAAAAGGAGAAAATATGGCAAATTCTTTTCGTAGTATCGGCTTAATTGCCCGTGTAACAGCCACCATGGGAAATCAACTTTTTCAAGCCGATGACCTCGCTAACAATCAATTCATTTATCTTCTACGGATCACGGAACAACCCGGAATCACCCAGACTGAGTTGGCTAACCAACTTCACGTTGACCCCTCCACTTGCCTACGAACCGTGCGCAAACTTATCACGAGTGGCTACGTCAGTCGTGAGACCGATGACGCCAATAAGAAACGCCGCCCCTTAGTCGCAACGACTAAGGGCATGGCAATGGCACCCGCGCTGGAAGCCTATGAGCAACACGTCCTGGCCATCGGCACCGCTGGTTTATCTACCGGTGAGGCCGCCCTGCTCGAAGAATTGCTGGCCAAGGTTGCGACAAACATGCGTGATTTCCAAGAAAAGCGGTCCTAAACCGCGTGCCGTTACCATTTTACGTGACCGTTTTGAAACCTGAGTGATTTTTTCACCCATTTCCAGTCAAATCAGTTTCCTTTCAAATTGTTCAATGCTACACTAGCTGGTGGAAAGTCGTTACTAATTTTGAGACAAAAAGGAAGGTTACTAATGGCAGATCAAAAAGCAAATATTGGTGTTGTTGGTATGGCAGTCATGGGCAAGAACTTAGCCCTGAACATCGAAAGTCGCGGGTACACGGTCGGAATCTTTAACCGTTCCGCAAACAAGACTGAACAAGTCATGAAGGACCACAGCGAAAAGAAACTGGTTCCAAGTTACACGGTTGAAGACTTTGTTAAATCTTTGGAAACGCCACGGCGGATTCTCTTGATGGTTAAGGCTGGAAAGCCAACTGACGCCGTTATCCACGAACTGTTGCCATTGCTTGATAAGGGTGACGTGCTGATCGATGGTGGGAACACGAACTTCCATGACACCATGGCACGGAACGCTGAGCTGGACAAGTCTGGCATCAACTTCATTGGTATGGGTGTTTCCGGTGGTGAATTAGGGGCCTTACAAGGACCTTCACTGATGCCCGGTGGCCAAAAGGAAGCTTATGATCTCGTTGAACCTATCTTAACTAAAATTGCGGCTAAGGCGCCTCAAGACGGCAAGCCTTGTGTCACTTACATTGGGCCTAATGGTGCCGGCCACTACGTTAAGATGGTCCACAACGGTATCGAATACGGTGATGAAGAGCTGATCGACGAAAGCTACAACATCATGCGTAACGTTGCCGGAATCTCCGTTGACGACATGGCTGACATCTTTAAGGAATGGAACAAGGGTGAACTCGATAGCTACTTGGTCGAAATTACTGCTGACATCCTGTCCCGCAAGGATGACTTAGGCGACGACAAGAACTTGCCAATCGTTGATGCCATCAAGGACCGTGGGAACAACAAAGGGACTGGTAAGTGGAGTTCCGAAGATGCCCTTGATGTTCAAGTCCCACAATCCGTGATTACTGAAGCCGTTTATGCCCGTTACATTTCCATGTTGAAGGACGAACGGGTCAAGGCTTCTAAGGAATTGCCAGCTGCAGCTAAGCAAGGCAAGGCCGAAATCGCTGACAAGGACAAGTTCGTTGAAGAAGTTCGTCAAGCCCTCTTCTTTGGTAAGCTGATGAGTTACGCCCAAGGCTTTGAACAACTGCGGTTCGCTTCCGAAGCTAACGATTGGGACCTGAAGTTTGGTGAATTAGCACAGATTTGGCGTGGCGGTTGCATTATCCGGGCCCAATTCCTGCAAAACATCACCGACGCCTTCGACAAGGATCCTAAGTTGACTAACCTGCTGTTCGATAGCTACTTCAAGGATATCGCTGGTAAGTATCAACAATCCATCCGTGACGTGGTTGCCATGGCTGTTCAAGCCGGCATCCCCGTTCCAAGTCTGTCCGCTGCTATCACTTACTACGATAGCTTCCGTGCAGAAGTTCTGCCTGCTAACTTGTTACAAGCACAACGGGATTACTTCGGTGCCCACACCTACGAACGGAACGACCGCGATGGGAACTTCCATTACAGTTGGTACGAAGAACAATAAGCTTAATTTTAAATTGATTTTGAAGACTCACGGTCGTTTTGGCCGTGAGTTTTTTATTTAGGCAGAAACGGCGTCATATCAACGTTGCAGAGAACCTTTGCTAGACACTTCTCCCCACCTATGCCTATACTAGACCCATCAGTTAGAGGAGGCACCACCATGGAATTTGGGGAAAGAATTAAGCGTACACGGCAACACCAAGATTTAACACAGGAAACTGTCGCGAAGAATTTACACGTCACGCGACAAACCATTTCCAGTTGGGAACGCGGAAAGAGCTATCCCGACATCGATAGTTTGATTCAATTAAGCGATTACTTTCAGATTTCCTTAGATACGCTACTCAAGAACGATACCGGGCTAACCGATACACTACGGAAACCTGTCGTACTTCAATCGATTAAACCCGTCATTAAAACACTCACCATCGTCGATATTCTCTTTTTGATTGGCCTGAGCTTTTCGCACCAGACCTTTATTAGCCAGGACCTATTCTACCTAATGGGCATGATCAACATCTTGGCGTTAAATCAATTAACGGTCTTCGCAAATAGTTTAGATAACGTTAACCCGTATGTCGCATGGACGAAACGGCGGCCATGGATTTTACTGGTTACCCTTGGTAGCGCAGTGGCCGCACTGATTCTAAAATTCACCGGCAACGTCCCACTCGCTGGCGACTTCACCTTCCTCGCAACCATTACGGCAATTATCCTAGTTTCTGCCGAATTTTCCTTTTGGCATAAGCGTGCCGGCGCCAATCAACTTGATCAACTACCTTAATTTACTCACAGACGGCCAGGGCTAACATTGTCCTGACCGTTTTTTGGCCATCCCCCAAACAAACTTCAGTCAAAGATGCCAATCGATTGCAGATACTGCCGACTGATTTTCGTATACTTGATAACCGGATGCTTCCCGTGTAAACGTTCGTGGACCGCCAAAGGATGATCGTTAAATCCCTTGGTGCTGCCCAGCCCTTGGAAGAACAGCGTTTTCTGGCCCTTCAGCGCATATCGACCGGTGGCATACAGTTTGCCATCTGCCGTCGACAGCAGCGCATGCAACTGCCAATGATTGCGGTTGATTTGGTACAGCGTATTAGTCTTATTGGCACGTAACTTTGTAGCAATTGGATTCCCCGGATTCAGATTCGCCCCGCTGAACGTTTGCAAGCCTAATTTCATGGTCTTGCGAGAAATCACACTACCGTCAATATGGTTGGCAGTCACGTGTAAATAAACCAGGTCACTAGCATGGCGATGGGTCGTTTTGGTGCCATAGGTATACCAGTAGCCACGTAAGGCCTTGGGCGTGCTAGCTAGTTGCCGGTGCGCCGCGTGAACCGGCGCTGTGAATAACTGCATCCAAATTGTCGCCAACATTAAACTTAAAATAATTCCCATCACTTGCTTTGATCGACCGTTCGCCATCCGCTTCGCCCCCGATACTATTTTCTAAAGTATCGCTGACACACCTTGAATTGTCAATCAAGAACTGCAAAAGAATGGTTATGACGACGGTTCCATAAGCACCCTCATCTTCGGAACTATGACTAGGTGAATGGTTTTAGTCACCCAGTCCCCCATCATTAAAATGGCTGTGCCCGAACACTACCATGACTATTAATCCTTAGCCCACTGTTTTTACTGTCATGACCCTAACCGATTTATTTTTGTCACCCGCCCGGTTATGGCCACCTATACTGAGACTAAACCAAGTTAGGAGTGATTATCATGAAAGCCCTCGCGCACTTGTCCCCAAAATCTGGGTCTATTTCCTTAATAGCATCCCCTCGTCGCTACTTCATTCTGTACCTACAGGCCCTGCCTATCTGGCTCATTCTCATCCTACTAAACTGCCAGTTTACCTTAAGCAAGTTCAACTTTACTTGGAACCTAACCTCGTGGTACCTCACCCTCTGTTACGTCACCTTCCCACTGGTGGCCGTCCTACTGTCACACCTCCGTGCTAGCTGGCCCCGTCATCCTCACCCCATGACCCAGGCACCAACGCCATGGGCTAGCATTTACGCGGCTGGTCTGCCCCTAATGCCCTTGCGCGATTACACGGTCCCGCACGAGCACTGGCTGCCAAAGTTATTAAGCAATTTGGGTAAGTTTATCTTCGCCCCACTGATTCTGCTAGCCTACGGATTATGGCGCACTTTCAGCTAAAAAACTGCCACCTAGGTCGATGCCCGGGTGGCATTTTTCAGGTTCATTTTTATTTCCGAAATACTAAGTCTTGCGCATTCCCTTTTTCAGTCGTGTCTAATGCGGGTTCAAACCCAATATGGGCGCCCCCGGCATCCATCCCCGCCAAGAAATCAAAGTATGGTGAGGCGATCCCTAGCTCGTCCAAATCAGCGAGTGGTAAGGTGTAGCGAATGCTGTCCTCGGCCCCAGCTTCGACCTTCTCGACCCAATGCGGCTCGCGAATACTTTCCCGGCCAATCGCAACGAAGTCAATGCCGGCTTCCATCACCCGTTCGGCATCGACAGGCGTCTTGACGTTTCCCACAGAAATCAATGGCGTCTCCTGAGTCACATCTTGGATCTGGTCGATCAGCGGCGTCTTGTCCGTCCGATCATTGATCGATGGCCGCCAAACATTTCCCATCGAAACGTGGAGGTAGTCCAAACCCAGAGTGTCTAGCTTTTGAACCAATTTCAACGTATCCGCCATCCGAATCCCAGGTTCCTCAATTTCTTCCGGTGAGAAGCGGTAGCCGACGGCAAATGGCCGGTCCGAATAGGTGGCAACGGCTTTCTGCACCTCGGCTACAACACGCAATGGGAAGGTCATCCGCTTTTCAACAGAGCCACCCCACTTGTCGGTCCGCCGGTTGCTGTGAGGAGAGAAGAATTGTTGAATCAGGTAGGTGTTGGCACCATGGATTTCCACACCGTCAAACCCGGCCTGAATGGCCCGCCGTGTCGCTTCACCAAAGTCAGTGATCGTTTGCTCAATCTCGGCATCCGTCAGTTCGGCTGGTGTCTCCATCCCCGGACGTGGCGCGGCAACGGCGCTAGCAGAAACCGGTTGTTGCCCCCGTAAGATGGCAGAACTGGACATCCGACCGGCACTAAAGATTTGCAAAATAGCCTTGGTCCCGTTCTGTTGGATGGTCGTTGCTAACTTCGTCAGGCCCGGAATGAACCGGTCTTCGGCAGCGGACAGCTCGCCCTCAAAGCCTTTACCACGAGCATTAACGTAGGCCACCGGGGTGATAAACAGGCCGACACCCCCAGCATGAATCGCGGCATACCGCAGTTCATCCCGTGAAATTTCACCATTTGCCAAAGACATGCACTCCGTCATTGGTGGTAAAACGACCCGATTTTTCACGGTCACGCCGGACTTTAACGTTGCTGGTTCCAAAAATTGATATTGACTCATTTGAACCCCTCCTAAGTTAGTCACAGGAACTTTACTTGTCTACTGTAACAGAATCGCTTATTATTAGTAACGAACGATTTGTGAAATTTGTTCATATTTGAACAAAAGTCCCCAGTTGTCTACTTATTGGAAGGAGCGCGACCTATGGATATTCGCCATCAACTCTTACACGCCGTCTATACACTGGCCCAACGGCAGGCCATTAAAGACATGACCGTCAATGATATTCTCACGGAAGCCGGGGTCAGTCGCGGGTCATTTTACAAATATTTCGCTGACAAATATGACGTCGTCAATAGCTACTACGAAGAGGCCATGACCGACATTTTCAAGGACTGTGACGCCTTTACCTGGCAGGGCATTTTCACTAAGATGACGGTTTACCTGGAAAAACACCGCGTCTTCTTTCGCACTGCCTTCCAGAGCGAGGGGCAAAACGCCTTCACCCAGTTCTTCCGCGACTACCTAAATCAAAAGTTTGCGGCCATCATCACGACCCACAGTGACCACCAGGCGCTCTCAACTGACGAACGCAAGGCCGTGCGGTTCTTCGTCGACGGCTTCGTCACCTACACGCGTCAGTGGGTTCTGAGCGACACGCCCCAATCCGCCACTGATTTAGGCTATGAACTGCACTTGTTTATGCCTGAGATTCTATGCCGCATTCGCCTGGATCTGCCCGTCACCAACCCGACCTTTTAAGCACAAAAACCGCCTGAGGACCAACTCCCCAGACGGTTTTTTAATTGCTCTATTGACGCGTGTGGCCACCAGCCGTGGTCCCCGCTAAACGATCTTCAAGTGCCATTTGAATTGCGTGGAGGTTTTCCCAGTGGTCAATTTCAGTGGCGAGGCCTGCTTGCCATTGCGCTTTTTCGCGACTCTTGGCAATGAACCGGTCCCAGTCCATATCGGCCGTGGTCCGGTCCTTTGTCTGCCGCCATTTCGCCCATTCATCAAGGTGGTGCGCTAACTCCAGAGCTTCTGGCGCGTCTAACACTAAGTTCTCAGTCATAACCGTCCCCTCCTTAGCAAATGTTCAGTCGACTACTCTCTATTTCTGTCTTCATTTTAACAAGAATCACTAACGAACGCGACCATTATGCTCACAACTGGTCAATCACCTGATCAATCGGTTGGTCACCTTGCAATAACGGCACAGTTTTGCCGATTGTCTGGGGCGCATGCAACGCCGCCACTAAGAAGGCAGCAACGTCTTCTCGGGGCACACTGCCAACTGCCAACGGGTCGCTTTTAACCTTGCCAGTCCCCGGATGAAAGGACAGCGCACCCGGCTGCACGATGGTGTAAGCCAGATGTGTCTGGTGAACTAGCCAGTTGTCGGCATAAAATTTCGCCACGTACAACGGCTTCAACGGATCGGCCCAGCGGTTGCGGTCCTCGGCAAATAACATGCTGATCATCAAGAAGCGGTGGACGCCAGCAATTTCAGCAGCCTGCATGGTCTTCACGGCGCCGTCCAGGTCAATCAGCAGCGTCATATCGTCCCTGGTACGCCCACCAGAGCCCGCGGCGAAGATGATGGCCTCGGCATCCATGAACGTGCTAGCAATCCGCTCAGGCTTCTCTAGGAGGTCTAGCCGGCGCACAGCGACACCCTGGTCTTCCCAGTCCTCGCCATCTTCATCCGGCCGCAATCCGGCAATTGGTTCATCCCCCTTGGCCAACAGCTGCGCCACTAATAGCCGACCCACGTGGCCGTTTGCCCCAACGATCATTACCCGCATCAGTTCTCAAGCTCCCTTCCAAACTTTCCATAGTCATTATACACTACGCGTTAATCGAGCTTAACCGGCGTAACCCGTCCTTTCAGTCCAAAGTACTGTCTACTTAATTATGACGCCTGTAAGGCCAAGACCCTATTTGCTTAACACATTCCCACACTATAGAAGTTATTGACAACTGAAATTTTTTGACCAGTCTGCTTTACCCCACTAGCCCCCATGCTATAATGAAGGAAGGGCACCGACCGACTTTGACCGATACTCGCTTTGACACACACATTTTGAGGAGGTCTCAAATTTTGCAAAATCCAGATTTGACCATCACTGACTTGGACGAAAATGCCCAAAACACTGCTCTAACTGATTTTGTCCACTTTTATTTACGGCACTACCGAACCAATGATTTGGAAATCTTGGCTTCGTTTAAGGTTGATTACGCCATGAACGATATCAACATGTACATTTACAGCAACCTGAACTTCAGCCCCGACCAACTGGCCGCTGGGGTTCTGGCTAACAAGCGCGACCTATTCTTAACCATTTTGAAGACGGTCAACCTGCCTTACACGGCAAGCGGCGCGCTCAAAGATTTAACTTGGGACGGCTGGTACGCACAACAGTACGCTGGCATCGCCGAAGGTAAATAAACAAGCAGGCAATGAGGGGCAGGCAGCTGCCTTTTTTGCGCGCTAAAAGGCGTGTCCGGATTATTCTGGACGCGCCTTTACTGATTTAAAAATTAAATTTTACCAACCAGGTCTGTCCCCGGCTTCAGCGTTTCTTCGCCCGGATGCCAATTGGCTGGGCAAACGCGGTCGCCGTGCTCTGCAACAAACTGCGCCGCGGTCAACGTCCGCAGAATCTCTTCCGCATTGCGGCCGATGCCCATATCGTTGATGGTGTATGAACGTACCTTGCCGGCAGGGTCCAGGATAAAGACGCCCCGGTAGGCCTGCCCCGCATCCTCATCCAGCACATCATAGTGCCGCGCCAGCACCCCGGCTGGGTCGGCAATCATCGGATAAGCCACGTGGCCAACCTCATCGCTCTGCTCGTGCCAGGCTTGATGCACGAACTCAGTGTCTTCAGAAATACTGTAGATCTCCGCATTCTGTTTCTGAAACGCCGCATAGTGCGCTGCCAGGTCGCCGAGTTCCGTGGGACAAACAAAAGAAAAGTCGGCTGGATAGAAGAACAACACAGACCAGTGGCCCAGTAAGTCGGTGGGCGTCAAAGACTGTACCTCGCCGTCTTGATAAGCATTGACTTGAAAATCGGGTAACGCAGAACCAATATAATTCATGACTTAAAACTCCCCTCATTCAATTGATAACTTCTAACACACCCCTAGCATACGCGGTTTCCACCACAAAATCAAGAATCGTTCTAAACTAGAGAAATACCAGACATCCGCCTATTATAAAGGTTTTAATAGTTAGTTATTATAATTATTATTCGCTAGGGATTACGCATTTTTCTTGCATTGTGGGCTGAAAGCAGATATACTAAGTACATAGATAAATTAGAAGCTGTTAGGTGAGGCTCCTATACGGAAAATGCTACTGCTCAGAAACGTCGAGAAACGCCAATGAGTCAGCTGTTCAGGTCAATTCAAGGCCTGATCTAATGTAGCTGTTATGAAATTAACTACGCCGTATAGTGCTAAAACTCAACGACTAGCCAAAATCACACATGTTTTTATTGTGCGCTTAGCTAGTCGTGGCTAAGCGCTTTTAATTTGTCGCAGTTGTCACTGTCGACTTACTACAGGAGGTGATTGAACATGACAACGCAACTTTTAGATGATCCCGGAGCGTGTTATTACTCGCCGGTGGGAAAGTTACAGTCTGTTCAAGCCTCTTGGTTGACGCTTTGAGGAGGACAAACCTCTAGCTTTCCCTATCCCGGACCCCGTAGCTTGATGCGGAGGTTCGACTAGTAGACTTTAAACGGAAACGACTGGCCACTTTATTTCAGACGCTGTCGGTGTTGCAACCGACCGTAACTCGTCTGAACTTCCCGAACTCGTTCGTGTGCCAGCCGGGTTCCACCCACTTAATGGATAACGCAAGCTAGAGTTACCAGTCTTTCTCGGCAACTATGTCACCATAATGCATTGACGTGCTAGTCGCATAGCGTTACACCACGTAGCGATGCTTCACCGTTGGGGGAACCCAGTGGAGAGGAAAACATTTCGTAACTGACGCCGTTTCAACTAGGTCGGTTTTTAATCTCTAACGGTCGATACGACTAATCAATACCAAACCAATCATAAACTGGTTATTAACGCCATTTGATGGGCCCCATGGGCTGATGGGAATCACCCCGCAAGGTCCCACCGCCATGACGTTGATGAGCTGGTATTACCAAACACGCTTCACTAAAAAGCAGCGAACCAATTCGAAAAACGGATTGGTTCGCTGCTTTTTTATTATTTCGCTTTTGCCGAGTGAAGATGATCCAGATAAGCCTGACTCTTCTCCTCGCTAAATTCATGTTCAGATTTCCCAATGATCACGGTTGCCAGGGAGTTCCCCACCACGTTAACGGCGGTCCGTCCCATATCAACTAACCGGTCGATCCCAGCAATAAAGGTTAACCCACTCATGGGCACCCCAATCGTAGAAACCGTCGCCAGTAAGACCACGAAGGACGCGCCAGGCACCCCAGCCATCCCTTTACTAGTAATCATCAAGACCACCAGCAAGGTAATCTGCTGCCCCAGACTCAGGTGAATATGGTACGCCTGTGCCAGGAAGAGCGCAGCCAATGACTGGTAAATGGCGGATCCATCCAGGTTAAACGTGTACCCGGTGGGAATCACAAAGGACACGATCCCTTGGCTAACCCCGAACTTGTCCATTTTATCGATCAACCGGGGTAAGGTTGCTTCGGAACTCGCCGTTGAGAAGGCCAAGATGGCTTCATCCTTAATGACGTAGAGCAGGTCCCACAACCGGAACCCGAACAACCGGGCCGCCAAGCCCATGAACACGAGAATGAAGACGGCCATGGTCGCGTAGGCTAAGACGATGAAGTACCCCAACGGTGCCAACGCCGACAGCCCCATTTGCGCGATGGTGACCCCAATCAGCGCACAGACCCCGATGGGTGCCGTGTGCATGACCCAGTTCGTCACGCGGAACATCACTTGTGAGACGGCGTCTAAGGCATCAATAATGACCTGTCCCTGCTTGCCAATGGCAGCCGTTCCCAGTCCGAAGAAGACGGAGAAGAAGATGACTGGCATCATGTCCCCTTCAGACAGCGACTTGAAGATATTGGTTGGGATAATCCCCATCAAGGTGGCCCAAATACCGGAGTTTCCGGCCGATTTGGCAGAGGAAACGTACTGACTGATGTCGGTACTATGTAATTGGTGAATATCAATGAAGTCCCCGGGTTTGAAAATGTTCCCAACCAATAACCCTAAGGCAATCGCAATCGTGGTCATGATTTCAAAGTAAATGATGGTCTTCCCACCAATACGGCCCAGTTGCTTGATGTCACCCATGTTGGCGATCCCAACGGTCAGACAGGAAACCACGATTGGCAGAACGATCATTTGAATCAACCCAATAAACATGTTCCCAATGTTTTGCATCGCTGTGATAGCGACCTTGTTCTGATAAAAGACTGCCCCCAGAATAATCCCGAGAATCAGCCCAATCAGAATTTGCCACCCTAGACTCAGGCGGTACTTCCGATACTTCTGCATGCTACTGTCACCTGTTCTCTCTTATGATAGTTTTAGATAATTTAGGTAGTGATTAGTCACAACAGTCATAATGATAGCACAATGCCCGGTCCCGGCAAAGATGGCACACAACTGATTTCAGGCAGGAAAACGCCCACAGTTAGCCTCTAACGCCATTTAGATGTGTCAGCTACCACGGAGACGCTGACAGATTTAACGGCCACCTGAGACCAGCAGGGGGCTGAATTTTCCATTTCTAGTAGCTAGTCCTAACCACTGGCTGTGCTAAGCCGTAGATTTTTGTGAAAATGTCAGTCGCACTGCTAGCAGTGGATGGGTAAAACGTTTATGCAATTTGTATTGGGGATTCATTTCTGACGTGACGGCGGCGCCAGCCACACTGCCGCTGCGGTCATGCGCCAGTCCTCTTTTAATTTTTTGCACAAAAAAAGGAACCCATCACTGGG
The DNA here is from genome assembly GCF_016861605.1 of Levilactobacillus wangkuiensis. Lineage (GTDB taxonomy): Bacteria > Bacillota > Bacilli > Lactobacillales > Lactobacillaceae > Levilactobacillus > Levilactobacillus wangkuiensis. The sequence goes on along the minus strand of NZ_BOLM01000017.1, from coordinate 259 downwards.
TTCCTTACGTTTGCGTGGCAACGTCCTATCCTCGCAGGGGGCGATCCCCCAACTACTATCGGCGTGCTAAAGCTTAACTTCCGTGTTCGGCATGGGAACGGGTGTATCCTTTAGGCTATCGCCACCACACTATAAGAGAACTTATTCCCTCAAAACTAGATATCATCAAATTATTTTCTATAGAGAACACCACGTTTTTCAACTTGGTTAAGTCCTCGACCGATTAGTACTGGTCCGCTTCACGTCTCACAACGCTGCC
>NZ_BOLM01000016.1 GCF_016861605.1 Levilactobacillus wangkuiensis | reverse complement strand
GAAAACGTAAAATCCCCATCAAGCACTTGAATCATGTGTTTGATGGGGATTTTGGAGTTTCTGGTGAATAATTCAGGAGTACACCTCTTGGTATGCGCAAAAGTCTTTTAAGCGTAACGGGAAGGTTTACTATCAGGTCACTTGCAATAAGGTATCAGGCTACGTCTGGCATGGTTACTTAACGCCAGCTATTTCTAAGCAAATTGGCTCGTTCAAGTCAGATAGCAGTTATATTAACTATTTGGAAAATGATAAATCCCAAAAGCTGTCCCGAGCTGTTTTGAAATATTTCCCTGGTGCAACAGTCAGCTTAGATTTATCTCGTCGAGGGGCTGGTCAATTTGTAAACAACAGAGCAATGACAACCAGTAATTATACAAGTGTTATCAATTTGACGTCACTCAGCCATGAACTAAAAACATCATATGGTAGTACGTATAGCGAAACAATGATGAATACACTGGATTTCCCTATAACTTCAACTAATGCGCATGTTGCAAAAGAGGTTAATAGTATTCTTGTTAAGAATGGCTACACACAGAAGAAAATTAAAGGTCTAATTAATCAGGGATATAAGCTTGGAATTTACATCAATGGTGGTACAGGAATTACTGCTGGTAAGAAGGGCTATCCTTGGACAATTAACACGAATACAAATACGATGAATACTTCAGCACTGTACTTGGCAAAATAATAGGCTGTTTCTGTTTACGATGAACGAAAGCCAGCAATCTTACGTTACGTAGGATTACTGGCTTTTTTATTTTTACCATTAACTATTTTGCTATTCAGTAGAAAACTTAGCCCAACTTCTTTTCGATGTTGGCCAAGGTGACTTCTGCCGTGTCCGCGAAGACCATGTCAGCGGCACCCAGTTCAGTCGAATCGCCGATACCCAGTGAAACTTCGCCGGCAGCGTTGATGGCTTGGACCCCAGCAGCGGCGTCCTCGACCCCGATACACTGGTTGGCTGGCAAGTTCAGCAATTCCGCACCCTTGGTGTAGATTTCTGGGTCTGGCTTGCCGTGGGTCAAGCTGGCTGGGTCAACGATCTTAGGGAAGTAGTCGGCCAGTTCCAATTTGCCCAAGACGCGAGGGGCGTTCTTGGAGGCAGAAGCCAAGGAAAGTTGGTAGCCCTTAGCACGTAAGTCATCCAGGAAGGCCTTCATGCCGGGTAAAATGTTAGCGGGCGTCATCTTGTCCACTTCGGCCACGTAGTTCGTGTTCTTTTGAGCGGCCAATTTTTCCTTTTCGGCTTCGGTGTAGTCGTTTTCCTTGCCACCGGCCTTTAAGATCATTTCCAGGGAATCCATTCGGCTAATGCCCTTTAAGCCGTTGCCCAGTTCCTCGCTCCAAGCAACGCCCAGTGAGTCGGCGAGTTGGTGCCAAGCGGTCCCGTGCAAGATGGAGGTGTCGGTGATGACACCATCGAGGTCAAAAACGAATCCTTTAATATCAGCAAACTTTGTCATGAAAAAACACTCCTTAATCGGTTATGGTTTGTGAAACGTTAGGTTTTAGTGAAACAGTTTGTTGCCCAATTTGAATAGTAGCGGCGTGGTCGGCTTGCACCGTGACGTGATGGTGATCGATGTCAAAGGTGTAGCGCGTGCCACGTAACAGGTGTTGGAACTTAACGGCTTGCCAGGCCTCGGGGAGGTGCGGGTTGACCGTTAAATGGTCGCCCAGAGCATCGACCCCGGCGTAGTAGCGCGTGGACATCAGGGTCACGGCACCCATGACGCCGAGGTGAATGCCCTCGGCTGTGGTGCCGCCCTGAATGTCGTAGTAGTCGGAGAACAGGGCCTGCGAGAATAATTGCCAGGATTGGTCCATGTTACCGGCCATGGCGGTCAGCGCCGCGTAAACAATGCGTGACAGCGTGGAGCCGTGAGTGGTCCGGTCGAGGTAGAATTGCAGGTTTTTCAGCAGATCCTGTTGTGGCAGTTCGTAGCCCAGTTGCTTGAGCAACCCCAGCACTTGCGGGGCATCCAAGTTGTAGAAGGCCATGAGCGCGTCGGCTTGCTTGGCGACTTGGTAGGCGTCGGGCGTCTTGCCCTCGGCCTTTAAAATGCGGTCCATCCGCGAGATGTCGCCGTATTTAGCCCGGTACTTGGTAAAGTCGAGCTTGGGCAGCTTGAAATATCCCTCAAACTGACCGATGATGCCCTCCGAGTTGATATCTAGTTTAAGGTGGTGGCTCACATCGTTAAATTGTTGCCGGACAGCCGCGGTGACGCCCGTCTTGGCGTCCACCGTTTTCAGGGTGGCGGCTGGTAAGTCTTGCCGTAAGTGATCGAGTTGGTTAAATAACCAGGTCACCATTAAATTGGTGTAGGCATTATTTGCCAGTCCGGTCGTATCGGCGTTGGGATAGTTCTCGTGGAATTCATCGGGCCCCATCACGCGGTCGATGGTGTAGCGGTGGTCGGCGTTGTCTAATTTAGTTTTGCTGAGCCAGAATTGGGCAATTTCTTGGAGCATTTCCAGTCCGTATTTCGCCATGAAATCCGTGTCGCCCGTGATGCGGTGATACATGATGACATTGTACGCGATGGCCAAAGACACGTGCCGTTGCAGAGACGAGTAATCCGGGTCCCAGGTGTTGGTCAACGGGTTAAGGTGGGTAACTTGCGATTGCTCGTCGCCGACCTCACCGGATTGCCACGGGTACATGGCGCCGGCATACCCCGCGTCCTTGGCGTTTTGCTTAGCGGCGGGTAGCCGGCGGTAGCGGTACATCAGTAGTTGCCGCGCCAGCTGCGGGTCGTGTAAGGCAAAGACGGGCAGGTCGAACATTTCATCCCAGAAGACGTGGCCCCGATAGGCTTCACCGTCGAGACCCCGGGCGTTGATCGACGCGTCAATTTGACCGGAGCGAATGGCCTGGACCGCCGAGAAGAGGTGGTAGAGGTTGACTCGTGTCAATTTTTGCGACGTGATGTCACCGGTGATCTGGAAGTCGGCGTCCGCCCAGCGCTTCTGCCAGTAGGCCGTGCTGCTAGCTAGGGTATCGGCGAAACTGGCTCGTTGCAGGTCCGTCATCGCCGCCTGGAGCACATCGCCGGTGGTTTCTCGGCTGGTGAACAGGACGATATTTTTCTCAAAGGTATAGGTCTGTTGCGGTTGTACGTCGACCGACCGCATCTGCCGAACCTGTTGCTCGGCGTTGGGCCGACCGTCGCTTGGCGTGGTTAACGCCTGACCGGGACCCGTGAGATGTGAGCCCAGGGCGAGGTCAACGTGACTGGCCCGCGTCTGCGCCTCGAGGAAAATGCTGTCGGGTTGCTGACTTGTGCCGGTCACACGCAAGTGATGCTGATCAAAGGCGTTGTAGCGTGACACGTTGCCGTTTACGACGCTCCCATCGATGGTGGAGTAGACCTGCAGACTGCCCGCGAAGTTCAACGGGGTGATGCTGTAGCGAATTGCCAACCTGTGCCAGTCCTTAAAGTTGGCGAGCTTGGTCGTCTTGATTTGCAGACTGTGACCGGTGGACAGCTGGACCAACATGGTGGTCGTCAGCGTCCCGGTGTGGAGGTCCAGACTCCGGTAGATGTCCTGGATGTCAGCGGCCTTGATTTGAAATGGGTTCTGGTGGTCGACGCCAAAGGAGAGGGCCTGCGCATTGGGTAGGTTGACCAAATCTTCGTTGGTGACGGCACGGCCGTTTAAATTGGTGGTCAACTGGTCATACAACCCAGCCGTGTACATGCCAGGATAGTTGTCGGCATCGGCGTGGGCTTCGGTATAGGCGCCCCGCAGGCCAACAAATCCGTTACCGACCGTCAGCATGGCCTCTTGCCCGTAGTTGCGTTTGCCTTGATACTGGCCGTAATAGTCCAGGTGCCAACTGAGGTAGTCGCGCTTGGCCTGTAGGGCAGCGGTCAACCCCTGTTTAGCAATCGCTTGGTTGCTGACGACGGGGATGTTTAGCATGTTGGTAATGGCCAGGCCAATATCAATGCGCTGATGGTTGATGCCGACGACGGTGTCGGAGAAGGGGTAACTCAGAGCGTTATCCACGACCGCGGCGTCAACGTCGAGCCCCGCCAGCTTGAGGCGCAGGTTCTCCAGGTTTTCCCCGATGGTCTGGTCCGAGTTGTAGGCAATAATAAATTGCCGCTCGCCAGCAGCGTCCGTCGGGTGGTAGCTCACTTCCAAGGAGTCATCTAAAACGTGCAATGTAATCATTTTCAAAGCGATATCGTCATCCTTTCTGCTAAATGATAGCGTATTCTTCACTCTCAATCTTAGGCTAACGCCGAGCAATTAGCAATTATTTCCGTTAAAAAACGCGAAATTTGTTAGTCCGAAGAACGCCTAAATGGCGCTATTGCAACCGATTGCAGTGATTGGACGTGGTTGGGTCAACGCCCGGTCAAACTGAGAAAAAGGGTACAAAAACCGGCTACCCAGAAAATTCAGGTAGCCGGTTGGTTTTTGAATGCGTTTAATGATGTGTGCGGTCGGTCAGATTAGTCATAAATTCAATATTAATTAATGGCTGAAAACTATGGTTAACTTAATTGAATAGGCAAATGACTATCTGCCTAACAAGCCAAATATCTGTGAGCTACAAGACTGGTGAAAATGAACCAGTTGTAGAAGTGACCAGAGGCGAGCCAAGGCGACCAGCTGTGTCGGTGGACTAGGCTGGAGTTTTATTCCAGCCTAGTCCACGGGACAACCTTTGAGACCGCTTTTTGGCTCAAAGTTGAGGTGGAAGCCTGTCTCACAGGCTGGAACCGGCCCCACAGCAGGGCGCCTTGAGCTCGCCGCCGGGAACGGATGCTCCCAGGCTCATTTTTAGTTGACGATGTACAGGGGGTCTTCGCCCTTGTCAACGCGAACCGCGTTCTTGGCAACAATCGAAGCCATGGCGTCCCGTGCTTCAACCGTGGCGTTCCCCACGTGAGGGGTCAGGATAACGTTTTTCAGGCCCTTGAAGCCGTCGTCAACGTTAGGTTCTGCTTCGTAAACGTCCAGGGCAGCGCCAGCTAATTCGCCGGTCTGTAAGGCTTCCAGCAAGGCAGCTTCGTCAATGACGGGACCCCGAGCGGCGTTGATCAAATAAGCAGACTTCTTCATCTTCTTAAATTGTTGTGCGCCAATCATGTGATGCGTTTGATCGTTCAATGGGCAATGTAAGGTTAAGACATCGCTCTTTTCCAGGACTTCATCCAGGGTAGCGTAGGTGGCGTTCAAACTACCTTCCGCAGCGGCATCTAGGGGATGACGTTGCGTGTAGATAATCTTCATGTCAAAGGCCGCCATCCGCTTGGCAACGGCTTGGCCAATTTGACCCATACCAACGATTCCTAAGGTCTTGCCGGCCAGTTCGTGGCCCAGGAAGAAGAGTGGGGACCAACCGTCGAAGCCCTCGGTGCGCATCAGTTTGTCACCCTCGACCATCCGGTGAGCCAACGTAATAATCAAGCCAGTCGTGACTTCAGCGGTCGAAACCGTGGAAACCTTAGGCGTGTTGGTGACGGGGATGTTCTTGGAACGGGCGTAGGCGGCATCAATGTTGTTGAAGCCGGCCCCATAGTTGGCAATAATCTTTAACTGAGGATCGGCATCGATAACGTCCTTGTCCACCTGAGTAGAAAGGGGCGTGATCAAATAATCCTTACCGACAATCCGCTTTAACAACTCGTCCTTCGTGATTAATCCACTGCCAGAATAGCTTTCAACGTCAAGTCCGGCATCGTTTAAAATGTCCAAAGCTGACTGGGGAATTGGTGCAGTTACTAAAACACTGGTCATGAGTGTCACTCCTTCAGTAAAATTTCATTTCACACGTCCATTGTAATCGTTTTCATAGAAGAAAGCATCCTCTGCTGAAAAATTTTTCGAAAAACGCCGCCAAACGTGGTAAGCTGTGAAAAGTAACTGGACCTGAAAGGGGAAGCGACTGTGAAAGTTTTAGCAATTATGTTGATCACCATCCTGACCGCCGGATTAGTGGGCGGCACCATCTGGTTAATGTTGACGCTGGCACTGGCCGCCTGGCTAGAGGTGCTGATTGGCGCCGTGGGTTTGGTTTTGGCGACGGTGATTAATTTGGCCATCTTCTGGTTTCTCTGGCCGCACCCAGCCCCCAGCGAAGACGACGAGGACTAACCAGTTTGTGCCTCAGAACTGGTGAAAATGAGCGCTGTCACGTTGGCGTGTAAAGGCGTTCCCGCCGGCGGATTCAAAGTACCCGGCTATGGGGTCGGTTCCAGCCTGAGGGGCGGGCTTCCACCTCAACTTTGAGCCTGAGGTACGGTCTCAAAGGTTGTCCCGTGGGCTAGGCTGGGGAAATACCCCAGCCAAGGCCACCGACACAGCCGGGAACTTTGATCCGCCTCTGGTCACTGACACGGTCCGTGCTGGCTCTTTTTCACCAGTCCGGTGGCTGACCTGGTTAGCTCCAGTCAGTATGTCGCTGGTCCTCGAGGGGGGCTGGCTGTGTGTTGTTCCTGGATACTGGTTATTTTCCTTCTTAATTGTGTTGCGTGATACTCAAGCAGATTAGTGAGTGGATGACTAACCTCTAGATGAAAAGATTTAACAATGAAGTAAATTGATTCAAATAGCGTAAATATGTAGAAAGAAACAGACAAGTAAAGGTCGATTGACCAGATTTCCGCTGTGTAAGCCGATAGGTCGAGAAAAATGGACTCAGCCGGGGGATTTTCTGAGAGTTTCTCTCAGAAAATGGCGACTTTGAGACTCGTTTCTCAGAGGCTCAAAGCGAGTTCGGAGACCGTACTTTGGCTCCGGACGTCCTGCCCCCAGCGTTCCAGTCCATTTTTCTCGGCCGGCAAGGCGCGGTCAACGAGAAATTTGGTCAAAAAAAGACCATTACGATAAGTCGCAATGGCCAAAGAGTAAGGTTACAACATAATTGGGGGATTATGTTGTAAAAAATTTCATCTACTTTGGGGGAGTAAAATGAAATCTGTCTGTTGAATGAGGACAGAAGCCTCACGCGTAAGTAAGGTAAATCCAAACTTACCCGCAACTCTATAGTAGCGCATTCCTCAGAAAATTGCCATTAAAATATAAATATTTTGCTAAATTGGTTGGCTAACGGTTGCGGACAACGCTTTGTGGTAGGCCACGGCCGATTACCCAGTTAGTTAGGCGAATCAACAAAAGTGAGAGGATGGTTTTACGTGTCAGAAAAAACGCTAAAAGTGGGTAGTTTCACGGTTTGGCTGTGGGTGATCCTACTCGTCATTATTTTAAATATCGTACAATTACCACTGATTTTCTTGGGCAACGGAACGGTAGCCGTGCGCCTGTTGTGGTCGGTCGTTTACCTGGTTGGGTTCGCGGCAGTCATCACCTTGGGCCTGTGGGTCTACCACCGGGTTCATCCGGTTAAATACCAGCGGTTGGTGGCAAAGGATTGGTGGTTGATGGTGCGGGGCTACGTCTTCGTGATTGTCGCTCAGGTGCTCTTGGGATTGCTTAACAACCTGTTCTATCATCAAACCAGCACGGCTAACAACCAAGCGATTGCGTCCTTCATGAATCAGGGACCGTGGACGCTGGTTCTGCTGAGTTTGACGGCTGTTCTGGCGAGTCCCATCATTGAAGAGGTGACCTTCCGGGGCCTGTTGGTCGATGGCTGTTTCCCCGCCAACATGTTTTGGATTCCCATCGTGGTCAGTGGGGTGGCCTTTTCCATCGTGCACATGAGCAGTAACCCCATTAGCTGGTTGATTTACGCGGTCATGGGTGGGACGTTTGCCTACGTTTATAAACGAACCGGTAAGCTGCAGAGCACCATCATCCTGCACGGGTTCAATAACCTGATTGCGGTAGGGGCCATGTTATTGTCGTTGCACTAGACGGATTAAGTCAACGTAAAATTAAAGCCGTTCCTGTTGCGAAGCTACTTGCTTCGTTGACGGGGACGGCTTTTTTTGGTGCTAAAGAAAAAATCCGGTCAACCTCATGGGAGGATGATCGGATTCGGTTAAGCTTGTTTATCCACTTGCTTAGCAATCTTGCGCTCTTGACTGACCGTATCGAGTTGACTCTTGACGGTGACCAGTTCGCTCATCATGCTATCAATTTCGTCGTTGGACATGCCCAGCAACGTTTGGCACTGACCGATACGTGCATAGACTTCGTCACGCTTTTCTTCGGCCATTTCGGTAAGGTGGATGAGGACTTGACGTTCGTCAGTCCGACTCCGGACCCGTTCGACCCAGCCCTGCTTTTCCAATCGCTTGAGGAGGGGCGTTAACGTCCCACTATCCAGCTCGAGGCGCTCACCTAGTTGATGGACGGTGAGCGGTGCATCTTCCCACAACACCAGCATTGCGATGTATTGTGGATAAGTTAAACCAAAGGGTGCCAAGGCACTTTGGTAAAAATGGTTGAACTTCTTGCTGGCAGCATAAATGGAGAAACACAGCTGTTCATCCAGTAGAATTGGGGTAACTTTCGGCATGGCACAGGCCTCCTTTCAATTACTTTCCAGAGTATTGTATACAATTAAATTGCCGCGTGCAAGTAATCGACCTCTCATTTAAGTCAATTGTTGGTATTATCAACCAGAGAAAGTTAGGTAACTTGCCCCAGGTTGGTAATAACGTAACGCCTAAACAATTATATAGCATATCTACTGGTAAGTTCAATGATTATTGATGAAATAAGTTTTTGCTGTTAGTAAATGTCTGGCGCATGACCAGCAGTTATTAGGGATTCCTGATAACTTTGGGGATTGCCGACCGCAATCGTTGGGGTGAATCCAAAATTTTCGTTTGGCAGGGAGGCAATCGTCATGGTAACGAATTGGAAAAAGTGACACGTTTCTTAAATGAAAAACTAAGTTAGTTAATCGAAAAAACTCTATCGCTAAGTATAGCAGAGAATCTGTAAAAGGAAAGTAAAATTAGTGAAATTACAAAATGTAAGCGTGATTAGCTGGGGATGATGTGATGATAAATAATCACAATGTAAAACGGTTATCAGCTGATAGTTTGATTGAATATAACTGCTAGTTTATGTTGAGAATGAAACGCGACAATATTAGTTTTTCCCCTATACGATTTACCTTGATATTTACGTAGGATACGTTACAATGTGGGTGTAGAGTTATTTATCCACATTAGCGGATATGTGAGGAAATGGTTTGGCACCTTTCTCAAAGCAATGGGGTAGATAACCAGAACAGTATGCGGATTCTGTTCGAGGATTCAGGTATGAGATGTGCTTACTAGGGAAGGACAACTGCTGAGAAGCAGAAACCATAAGGAGGTCGCGAATCATGAAACGCGCAGTGATCGGTGAAGCTAAGGAACATTACAAGGCTTATAAGGCAGGCAAACAGTGGATTTACGCATGTATCACAGTTGTTGCTGTCGGTTTGGGCTTGGCGGGGGCCAACGTTGGTACGGCGCAAGCAGCGACAACGCCAGAAGCTGAACCAGCTGCGAGTCAAGTGGTTGAGACACCAGCGGCGGAAACGCCAACGCCAGCGGGCGACGTGACGACTCCTGAGAAGCAAAACGAGGAACCAGCGGGTGACAAGCCAGTTGCTCAAGAACCGGCGAATGACGATGATGTCAAAGATGAAAGCGGTTCCGACGATGACGTAAAAGTGTCCGATCCTGATGTAAAGGATGACGTCAAGGCGGGTGAAGAAACTAATGGACAATCGGAACAGGAGAAGCCTGCTGCTGGGGATCAGGACGTTAAGACACCTGGGACAACGGTGACTGATTCGGAAACGACTGAACCAGATAAGGTTGTGAAGACGTCTGATCAAAAAGTTACTACAAATTCTGTTCAAGTTGACCCAGTCGCACCAAAACAAGTTGTTGTACCACAGGGACGGATGATGATGGCCCGGGCGGCTGTCGCAACTATTTCAAACGGACCGAAGAACCTGACAGCGGTTCCTGTTTTCCGGGCACCGGACTTCAATGATATTTTGGGGAAGGATGCTTCTGAGTGGATGCCGGATGCAAACTTGCGGACCTTACTGATTACATCAATTGATCAACAATATTATGGTGCAAGAGGTATCGTGAACTCTGCGAACCTGTACCAATACGCTGGATTTGATGGTGATTGGATGAAGTATGGGGTCAATACCATGGAAGAGTACTCTAACCCAGCACCTATCAAGAATCTGGAGGGGTTACAGTACTTCACAAACTTGCGGACGTTCAAGCTGAGTAATGCGGAATTGCCATTAGATAGTATGATTGATTTCTCTTTTGCCCCAAATCTAAGATCATTTGAATTGTTTAACATAAATGATGTGAAAACGGATTGGAACATTTCGGCAGATACAGTTCTACAGACATACCTGGCGAACAATCCCCAGTTACAATACCTGACCTTGTGCGATTTGAATCTGAACGGCGGTTTTCCTGACCTGACAGCTTACCCAGAACTGTATATGGTGGATCTGTCTGACAACCAAATGACTGGTAACCTGCCGGATATCTCTTATTTACAAAATGTTTGGGAATTAAACGTCAATAATAATCAGTTAAGCGGGCAGTTACCTGACGTGTCGAACTGGTCCGTCACGAGCTTGCGGGTTTCTAACAATAAATTTACAGGCGTCTTACCAAACACCAGCACACTGACTGGTCTAGAGTATTCGATGAATCAAATTGGCACTGGGATTATTCCAGGATCTTATCAGTCGGGAGACTTTGTTGTTGGCTCTGGTCAAACATTAACGAATGCGCACCATATTTTAACGAATGGCAATAACAGTTTCGACCCGACGGAAGGGACCTTCACGAATTTCATGAACTTTACCACTGGTGAAACGGTGGATTCGATTAAGATGCTTCCTGGTAAATTCAGCAACGGTGCGTTAGCGGTTTACTCTGTTGATAGCACGGATGGCATCACGAATCATAACGAATGGGCCCAAAGCCAAACGGATGCCTCAGCTTGGTTTACCGTTAAGGCCGACCCAAACAACCCGAATGGTTTCCTGCTAGTTGCCAACAAGGCGGCTAAAAATGGTAACTATGTCATCAAAGTTGTGTTAGACGGGGGTGACGGGAGCGATTACAGTTCCTGGGTCAACTTCTCTGTCACCAACAACATGACGACCACGGTGACCCCAGTCACGCCTAACACCCCAGATCCAGATACTAAGACTGGGACGCTGACAATCATCAGTGTCGATGAAAATGGAACGATTATTGGCAACGACGTCAAGACTGGCAACATCGGAGACACCTTCAACATCGACGCCCCAAGCATCGCCGGCTACAAAGTCACTGGCAACGCGACCGCCACCGGGACCTATACGGCGGACGGCCAGACGATCACCTTCACCTACACGAGTGATGGCACCGTCAAGACCGGTGGGGATGGCGCCACGATTGACGACACAACGCCAGCTGATAAGGCGACGGGCAAGACCACCAAGGGTGGCGCAGCCGATACGCTGACGGGTACGAAACAGGGGACCAAGCAAGCCGCTAGTCAGAAGCAAGCACCAGTAACGAGTCTCAAAGCCAGTGGTCAAGCGGCCACGGTTACCCCAACGGCCACGCCAGCCACTGACAAGCAGGCCAACAAGACCGTCTTACCACAAACGAATGAAACCAATGGGAACTACGTCTTAGCCGGTATTGCCACCTTGATTGGTGCGCTGGGTCTCGCCGGGCTCAAGTTAAGAAAACGTGGGTAAGCCTCTATAGTTAAGAATGGTATCGCTTTCAAATAAAAGCACTGGCCACTTAGCCGGTGCTTTTTGGTGGACGGGCACAACGAATCAGCTACTGGTAAGTTAGATAAACGGTTAAACGGCCGTGAAATAGGTCTGAGTAACGCCACTAACAGTTAACTGTGATATTTTAGACTTGTTCCTAATCCTGATGGGGACGGTAATATAAGGCCACCGGCGGTAGGATTGACCGTTGGTGGTTTTGTTTTGGCCAAATTTTGAGACGAAATGGGGGATACCCATTGTTCCCGCCGCAGTGACCCGGTATACTGGGATTATTGAGGAGGCCTGGTCAATGGGACGTTGGATACCCTACATAATTGTGAGTCTCATTTTGCTGGTCCTCAGTTGGCATGCCGCGGCGCAGCACCACTACCGGCGGTTGCTTTGATGGCTGGGGTGTTGGGGCCTGGCGACACTGACCTGGACGCCCGTGGCGTTTTCATTTGGCAGCGACACGGTGGGTCAGGTGACCACGCACTGGATTGCTGGCGGCATCTGGGTTCTACGGCCGTTCGAGCGGGCCAGCATGGACACGTCCTTTTGGCTAAATATCATCATGACGATGCCCCAGGGGATGTTGCTGGGCGTGAACTGGCCGCGCCTGCGTTGGCCTCAGTGGCTGTTGGCAGGTTTGGCGACTGGATTGACCCTGGAAACGGGGCAGGCCATAGGCAATTGGCTGGTGAGCCTGGGCCGGTGGGTCGACATCAATGACGTGCTGACCAACTGTCTGGGCGTCGTGCTAGGTGCTGGTCTCGTGTGGTGGGGCCGCCAACACATTCAGGCTAGAAAATAAGGGGGAAACAAAATTGTTTATGACAACTGGTGGGCTCAACCGGGCGCACGCGATTCAAGGAATCTTAACGGCGACGACGAGCACCATGCTCCGGTCGGAAAAACCGGATGAATTTTCATTATTTGATAAATTATTCGATGAGGCCAAGCAAAAATTAATGCAGCAGGCGCAGGACGCGGATGCTGATGGGCTGATCGAAGTCCGCTTCAATACCGAGGTCGTCCGCATGAACGTGGCCCCGAAGTTTTTGGTCGTTCACGCCTATGGCACCGCCGTAAAATTTCCAAAATCAAAAAAAGTTGAATAAAGGGGTTCCCTTTTATACAACTTTAGTGTAATATATTATTTGTTGTTGAGTTGCCCCGATGGCGGAACTGGCAGACGCGCAGCGTTCAGGTCGCTGTTTGAGTGATCAAGTACAGGTTCGAATCCTGCTCGGGGCATTATTGAAACAATTAGAAAGTTTTAGATAAAGAGGAATCCCGTTAAATCAGCGTTTAAAGGGATTCCTCTTTTTTTCGTATCCATAGAAAAACATAGGAAAATGATTTTTCTTTACACTTTTTTTGCACTGTCCTGTGCGGTGTAATCCTTTAGACTCGTGATTTTGTCGAGAGCAATTTCAATTTCATTATCAGTTTTTGCACGATACTCGTCGATGAGGTATGAGTAGATTCGAGTGGTGGTCCCGAGGTCAGAATGTCCAAGTCGCTTAGAGATAGCATAAATGTCGACACCCTCAGCGAGTAAATAGGCCACATGAGTGTGTCTAAGGGAATGAAAGTGAAAGCCATTTCGGGCAATATCAAGATCACTTAGGAGCCTTCTCAGTGTCTGATTCACCGCATTAGATGTTGGAATGGTCCCGTATTGATTAGTAAAGACGTATTCATCGCGCTTGTGTTCCTGCATATCTTTTAAAACGTTAGTAAGTTGCTGATTGATCCGAATCACTCGGACGGACGATGCTGTCTTAGTGGGAATCTGCTTTTTGGTGGATTCGTTCCAGGCGTGGTTGACAGAAATTGCCTTGAAGTTCAAATTTATATCTTTCCACTGTAATCCCTGAATCTCTCCCAGTCGCATTCCAGTGAGTATCGCTGTTAGAATCATGGAACGTGAGGTGAAATTGTGACTGGGATTCTCTAAGATGGCTGCGGTCAGTATCTGAGTCTCTTTCATGTTCAGGTAGTCAATCCTGTGGGTGCGACTGTCGTCCCATACTAGCTCAATTCCATCGGTAAAGTCCTTGACGATTAGTTCTTCATAGATGGCATTTTTAACACAAGCCCGTATTAAGGTGTTAACTTTGTGGACGGTATCCCGGGCATGTTTCTTGCCGTAAGTGGTCATGAATTTCTGATAGTCACGTCGAGTTACCTTTTCGATTTTTGTGGTCTTGAAGTATTTTTTGAGTTCACGGTAAGTGATCATGTATCGGTTTTGGGTCCGAGGGGAGACCTTAGCCAATTTGAAATCCCGGAACCACTTCAGAAAGTACTCTGAGAAGAGGTGAGACGCTTTTTCACCCTTTAAAGGCTCTCCTCGTGATATTTTTCCTTCCCAATCTGCCGCCAGTAATTGGGCGGCTTTTTTGGTGGCTAGGCCGCCTTGATTAGCAGTTTTATACTTTCCGTCCTTATCCTTATAGGATACGCGTATTTGCCATTTACCGTAGCGCTTGGTAATACTTGCCATTTTCACTCCTCCAAACAAACGTGTGTTCTTTGTGACGATTAAAGAAAAGCCCTGAAAGGGCCTAAGCACATATTTATCTTTTAATGTCACTATTTTTGGGACAATGCTTCTCCCGGAATCGAACCGAGGGGAGTCACCAGACAGAAGCTGTTAATATCGTGTAAACCATTTAGAACTGTTCGTTCGTGCATAATATAGTTTTGATCCGTGGCCGTTTACTTTCAAGAAATAGCCGTCCTTTCCCATGTGATAGAAGGGCGCAACATGGATAGTTTTTCCATAATGTAATTTTAGATGATGACCCAGGCGATTAGTTGCATAGCAATCACCTCGGATGAATTTATATACGGTAATGTTGCGAGTGACATACGCACGTTTATAGTGACTGGCATTTGCTGAGGTACTGATAAACATGGTTAAAGCAATTGCTGAAACGAGGGTGATCCAGATTTTTTTCATAATTTCCTCCCGATAGATGTATTTGATTAATCTAAACTAGTAGCTCGTGAATCATCCTTTAAAACGGTTACTACCAGTTTCATAATGCTTGTTTACGTATTTGCGACCATATACTTTCCAATTCGTATAGGTTCCATTTTTTATGTGGATAATTTGGCCACGGTGAAGCTTAAAACTACGAACGCGATGAGATGGCGTATACATGGTACCCTTAGTGTACTGATAGATTCGGATAGATTTTGTAACAATGGCAGTATAGGTACTGACAGAATAGCTGTCAGACATTGGGATTGTTAGATGATTTGTAAACTTTCACATTACGAGTGAGAGTTACCCAGCGTTCATGACCGGTTGGAATAGATGAAGCAGAAGCACTATCACTAGTTGCAAATACTATAATTAGTGAGAAAAGTACCAGAAATGCAGTAATGATATTTCGATTTTTCATAAATTAGTAGCCCCCGTTAGCGTAGCGGTAGTAGTGCGCTTTTGTAACTTTGTGCATCGATGCCATACCAACTAAACGCACCTTATGGTAGCCCGTTTTTCTAATTTTAATGGTCGGATAAATTGTATTTCCTAATGTGAAACTAGTTCGGAATTTATAAGTATTACCACTTTTTGAGACGCTACGAATATGGTACGAATACACATCGGCCTGTGGAGCTCCTTCATGTAGTGACTTCTTGGTTACCCATAAAAGGTGATTATCACCTATATAATAGCCACGAAGACTAGATGGTGAGGTAGATGCTGCATGAGCAGTCAAGCTTACTGCTGATACAGAAACGAAAGCAATTGTTGTAACTATAAGAGATAGGATCCTATGTTCCTTCATAATTTCCTCCCGTGGTATGTAGTCAGCTTTTAACGTCATCGGGTGTGGACACAGTAATTAAACAATGCTTTAACCGTGCGTAGCATTGCCAATACTATTTTCTAATGCTAGGGTTTCACGATACTCATTCGCTTCAGGCTTTTCTCTGAAGTCAACTGTCATATCTTTATATTTTTTAAGCTCGTTCTCTACCTCTCCGATGGTTATAGAGAAATATTCTTTTCTGTTGTTTACTTTATTGACACGATTACCTGTGAATTTGTTATGAAGTTCCGATTCTAATTTGTAAGCATCTTCACTGAAAATTAAAGCGTGCACATCGAACTTAAAAGGGACTGACGCGCTGCTTAGTTCATTAATCCTGTCCATAGGTTCTAATCGACGTGTCACACCAATTTTAAAAATGTTTCTACCAAACGATCCGATATTGGAGATAATGTAGACATACCCGGCAGTTGCATGCTGCTCGCGGTAGTCAACTTCAGTCTTTTGGTTCTGCTGTGCTTCTAGTTCGTTTTTAAGCTTTTGAATTTCTGCAAGCAAGTTTTGGTTAGAGGGTTCTTCTTTAGACTTTTCTTCTAGTTCTTGAATTGCTTGAGTATAATGTTTGATTTCTTTGTCGATTTTCTTACGTTTTGAAGCAATTTCGCGTTGCAATGCTTTTTCTTCACGCTCTTGGGCACGTTGCTCACGTAAAATTTCTTTTTCTTCCTGGGATTTCTGGCGATAAGCAAAAGCAAGGTTCAATTCATCTAGCTTCAAGTTAAGATAATCAATCTTTATAGCGACGTCATCAACGCTGTACATCTTATTGTGTTGTTCAAACGATCTCGTGATACGCCTACTTATTCTATCGTAGTTAGAATAGGTTGCTTTATTAATAGCCTCAGTGCATTCGTTATTAAAACTTCTAAGAATGGACTTTATGCTATTTCGAGTCATTTTTCTGCCTTCGGCTTTGCTATCGTTGACTATCCAATTCGGATTATAAGTAACCGCTGTCTTATCTTTAATCATAGCCTTCTGTTGCTCACGCAAATTTATAAGCGTGTCTTTGTATTCTAACGACGTTGAAAAATCGTATTGTGGCCTGTATAAGCCGTACGAACTCATTTCTAAATCAGGCTCAAGGTCGCTAATATCTGCCCGAATATTTTCTTTTTGATCAATTAGCTGACCAATCTCATTTTTAAGCTCCTTAACTTCGGACTTATTTGTTGCAATGATTTTTTGGAAGGTAGATTGCAACTTTTTTTCGCCTTCAGATAATTTAGACAGCTTTGCAGTTTTTAGAGTTATAATTTTATCAAGTTTTATTGGTTCAGCTTCGTGAAGAGATAGCTTGAGGCTGGCCTTTTCAGACAGCTCTTTATTTTTCTGAAGAGCTGTCTGAATTTGTGACTTTAAGTGGGTGCTATTCATAAGCATTTCTTTTTTTGACTGTTCCAGTTCTAAGTTGTTCTTTGATAAAGCTTCGTTAGCTTCTTTTAAATGAATGATCTGTTTTTTGAATTCAGATATTCGAAAAATATCCCTTATTGACATCTCGTAGTCCCTTCAATCTAAAACATGTTTGTAGTGCAGTCCATATGCAAGACCAACTTCATGCAGGTATGGCAGTTCAACGCCAACATCATCGGCCGCTGGATAGTCGGACTCCTCACACGCATATTCGCGACGTAAACGGTCCATGTCAGCCCGTGTCAGCAAGTGAGTAAATCCCCAAACACGAGCCCGTCGTTCCTGTTTCATATTCTCTAACGATCTATAATCGGTAATGTCGCCAACCGAAGTTTCAACATGACCAATTTCCTCTAGTATCCATTGACATAGTTGGTCGGGTGTTTTTCTTTCGTTAAGGGCGACCTCATCACCGATTGCCAGGCCGCTCAGGCGCACTGGTAACCTCTTGAAGCTAAAAGCAATTTCCGAATATTGCGCCATTAAGGTTTCAAGTCTATTCAATAAACTCAGTCCTTTTCATGACGCTTTTTGTACTGCGCCTTTTTGAACTCAATATAGTCTCTTATTTCTTGGCGTTCTTCTTCGGTTAAATCAGCTAGATCGCCATCAATATGGGCGGCAACGGGCACATCACCGAGGTCAACTTTGTGACCTAAAAGATAGTCAGTTGTTACTCCATAGTAGTTAGCTAGCTTTATAAGCATTGTGTTGTCGGGCTCGTTGCGTCCATTTTCCAAATGAGAATATGCAGCCCTACTAGTTCCAATAGCTTTTGCTACATCATCTTGCGTTCGATCGAGTTGATTGCGCAAGTACTTCAAACGAGTTCCAAAAGTAGAAGAAGCCATTAATAGTCCTCCTTAATTGATATTATACGTATCATTATAGATACAAAAAGTATCTGGTTCAATAAAAGATACAAAAAGTACCTTTTTTCTATTGACGATACGTAATGTATCGTGTATCATTATGATTGTTGATACGTTATGTATCGGAATTGAGGCGAAAAAAATGATTCGAAAATGTCTAAAAAGTTCTCGTGTAGAAGCTTGTCTTACTCAGGAAGAACTTGCTAACGAACTTGGTATTGCTGAAATAACAGTTAGAAAAATTGAAAACGGTGCAACGAATCCGAGCGCTAAATTAGCTGTTAAATATGCTAATTTCTTTGAAAAGGATTTAGCAATCCTATTTCCTGATATATTTTTGCTTAATTTTGATACAAATAGTATCAAAAAGCCTGAGGAGGTGAGCTGATGAAGAAACATGAAGTGATTCATTTTTACAAGTCAGGTGGTTTTAATCACTTGGTAAATGTCTCTGTTGATGATAATTTGTTTGCCGCAGTTACCTTTACTGATAGTGAGATGAAACGAATTGAACAAAAATATCCACTAGCAAAGGATAATCTGTTTGCACTAGTGGACGGTGTAGAAATTAAATTAAAAAGCTAAAGACCGAATTTGTTTTCAATTAGCTTAGCTGCAACTGAGCTAAAAATGTTTAATGAAGCAGAACCCATCTTAGAAGCAATTGTAGATTTGGTTTCCTCCCAATTCGTGTTATCTCGGATATTGTCGAGAAATTCATGACCTTTGTACGTAATCTTCGTAAAGGCATAAGCATCAGGCATCTGTTGATACTTTCTGCCATCAACGAAGCCACCATCTATCAGTTCGATAAAAGTATAGTAAAACGTATCTAGGTCAAAAAGATCAGAGATATTAGAGGATTCAATTACTTGCTGCAAGTCCGATTCCGAGCCGCCGTCATAAGGAACGAGTTCTAATAGTAAGAGCAAATCTCTGACACATTCATGATTAAGTTTCATAATTTATCACCTCCTTCAAGTATCAATTGTACCAGAGAAGGTGAGTGATATCGGTAGCCTGAGGAGGTGAGCTGATGAAGAAAGAAGAATTCCAAAGTGCAGTTCTTACAGAACTTCGTAGCTTAAATAAAACGCTCAAGGTTATCGCTAGTAACCAAGAGCGTCACGAAACGTCATTGTCATCGGATGAATTGTCCAAAATAGTCAAAAATGACATCCGGCAAAGCATGAGAAGCGTAGAGAAAGAATTACTTAGCTGATGTGTCGTCAACTAAGAACTCTTCTAGAAGGTTATGAACTGCTCGAAGAGTGGATACTTGAAAGCTGCTGCTAACTTTAGTGGCGATCTTTGATGCTATGAGATTACTATCCGAATTATTGTTAATGATTTCGGTTACGGAATCTCCAATTGTTGATACAAACTTTTCAGTATTCTGGTCGTCCAAGGCAGTTTTAACAATTTTGTTGAAGCGCTCTTCAAATTCTGCTTTTTCCATGATTATCACCTCCTTACGCACTAATTGTACCAAAAGAGGTGACTAATATTATTTTTTCCAAAGAACGGGGGTGACACTATGCTCCAAGTTCTAGCAGCAGGATTACTAATTCTTGTGATTGGAAACTACTCATCAAACTAATAGGAGGTGTCAAAATGACACGGCAAGAAAAAATTGAAATGGTAGCTGGCACGTCAAATCATCCAGCTAAGTTCATTGAAGAACTAACAGCTGATAACGATCAGCTATTAGAAAACTTAGTTGTGGTTGCTAAGGCACAAATTGCTAATGAGACAGCTGACCAAGTCTTTGAAGCTATGGCTTAAGTATAACGATTATGGCTGTCAAATGCCTTACATCAAATTGACAGTTAGAAGGAAGTGACAGCATGCAGAATAAATTTGCCGAACAATTAACTTTGGATCTGGCAGGAGTGGTGCGTAGGGACGTCGCTCAAAAAGTTCATATCTCCGATGGTCAACTGACCCGTTTAGCGAATGGGCAGCGTACTAGCGACAAGGGGATGCGAGCTGGGTTGGCACACGCGCTGCATAGTATCTTGTTGGCATTCTCTGGCGCCCGTAAGGATTACGGTGTTCTTTCTTTCTTGAAGAGCAGCAAACGTTATGACGATGTTATGGCAACACTCTTCCAGCAACGCAAAGAAGAGGACGACCGGCGTGCGTTAGAAGAAGCGTTCGACCAGGCCATGACGACTAAACCGGAAGCTCGGTCGTCACAGCAAATCTTACTCATACGAGATTATTTCAAAGAGTATGCCGAAGAGATCATGTCTGAAAACACCGATATTGTAGCCAAAGCAGAATATGCTGGAATCGATATCCATCAAGTTTTTGACGAAGCCAATGCACGAGTAGGAGGGTGACAAGATGAAAGCACCACAGGTAATTGAATTTAAGGCTCGGGCGGTGGTACCAGATAGCTTAGAGCTAGTTGAACGGGATGAACTTGATAGTCTTCGCAGTCAGGCACTTACAGGTCGAACTTGGACCATGCAGGATTTACGTGAATGGGCCGGGAAAAAGTCAACGGACTGGATTAAGGACAACGTTTTATACAATCCCCATTATTCACGCGAAATTCAAGACATGATTGACCGACATGAGATTCATGAGGCTACAGGAAAAGGCTCACGTTGGCTGTTCAAGGCTGGTCCCATGGCAGATTTCTTAGATCGTCACTGGGAAGAATTACCGTGGTAAGGAGGAAGAAAAATGATTTTGCAAAGCATTTACGATTTTTGGTGCTTCTATTTTGGTGAAGCAGCCACGTGGATCGGCAGTATTGTAGGCCTTTTCTACGCCGGTTACCGCTTCCGTAAACACGTTGAGACGGTCGGTGGCTGGAAGTCTTGGCGTAATGACTATTTTGGATTGGAGGACAAAAAATGAAAATTTGGCATAAAAAAAGAGCCCTGACCTGGCCGTCAGAACTCGAAGATAAAAAGTATCTCTCATACTTCTTTAGCGTTAATTCTACTCCGAAAGGTGGCGTATGGCAATGGCTTTAGGAGGTACCTCGTACATGTATGACCGTAAGTTTGGTCAGCAAGCTGTCACACGAATTAACCAGCCAGACCCAAGCATCCAACGCATCGACACGGATGAAGGCTTTATGAAACGTGTTAAAAAGCAAGTCGTAAGCACGGCCCTACGAAAATCGGAGGTAATCTCATGGACATGATGACAAATGTGCCAGGAACTTTTATGCCAAAGCCAATTGGCGTTTCTAACCTATCAGAGCTGGCGGATATTAAATCCGAACTTTTTCAAGAGGTTCAGCGGTTAGCCGAAGACAATCGGCTGGACGATGAAGAAATTGACCGGCTTTATAGTATCAATGACAAGCTGGTTGCTTGGCAGCCAGAGCTTGAGGAGGAAAAATAATGGACCAAGTAAAAGAAAGACCACGTCCCAAGGTCGAGATGACCTACAAAATGAATCGTTACCAGTGGTTGGAACATCGCCGCAAAGGCATCGGCGGTTCTGATGCCTCAGCTATCCTAGGATTCAACAGCTGGCGGTCTCCATATGAAGTATGGGCTGATAAGACTGGTCGATTGCCTATCGATGATACTGGAAACGAGTTTACTCATTGGGGAAACATCATGGAACCTATCTTAGCTCAGGAGTTTCAGCGCCAAACCGGCAAGAAGGTACACCGTCAAAACAAAACGTTTGTTGACCCTGAGTATGACTTCCTTCGGGCAGACATCGATCGGGATATCGTTGGCGAACCCGGATTCTTGGAAATCAAAACAGCTATGGAGTTCAAGTCTTCAGAGTGGACGGACGACGAAGTTCCACCCGCTTACCTGCTACAAGTTCAACATTACATGATGGTTCTTAATCGTCCTTACTGCTACTTTGCCACGTTAATTGGCGGTCACCACTTCTTGACTAAGCGAATTGACCGGGACGACCAATTAATTGCTACTATGCGTCAGCAACTTATTGACTGGTGGGAGAAGCATATCATCCAAGGCATTCCGCCAGAGATTGATGGTTCCGATTCAACTACCAACGTCTTAAATAAGCTTCATCACGAGACTGAGGGCCAACCAGTCATCTTAGACGATGATTTGGACAAGCTACTTACTCAACGTGAACAGCTCAAAGAAGGGCTTAAAACCTACACCAACGACATCAAAACTACTGAAAACAAGGTCCGAGCGGCAATGCTTGCGACCGAGGTTGGTACATCGACTAACTTCGTTGTGACCAATCGGATGAACAAGCGCGGCAACCGCGTGTTGCGGATTAAGGAGAGATAAGAATGGCTACTAACAATACTTTAAACCAGGCTTTAAACACTCAGCCTCAAAAAGTTAATGCTAAGAATGCATCAATCAAGGTTCTACTTGAATCACCGACGATTCAAGCCAAGTTTCAAAACGTCTTGAAAGATAAGTCTTCAGGTTTCGTTAGTTCGGTTCTTAACGTCGTCAATTCCAACGGATACCTAGCGGATGCTCAACCAATGTCTATCATGACGAGTGCAATGGTCGCCGCAACGTTGGACCTTCCTATTGACCCCAATCTTGGGTATGCCTATATCGTCCCATTTAAAGCCAAGAATAAAGAAACGGGACACTACGAGAAAAAGGCACAACTCATCATCGGGTATAAGGGATATATTCAACTGGCGCAACGCTCAGGTCAGTATCACAAGCTGAACGTTGCTCCAATTCCCGAAGGCGCCTTTATCTCATGGGACCCGCTGGCAGAAGAACTCAAGTATGACTTTTCTAAGCAGACATCAGATAAAGTCGTTGGTTACGCTGGCTACTTTGAACTACTGAACGGTTTCACCAAGACTGTTTACTGGACGCGTGATCAGGTTGAAGCTCATCGAATCGCCAATAATAAGGCCAAGGACAAGCGAGCACTTGCTGGTGTATGGCGTGACCACTACGATGCAATGGCTACTAAAACTGTTCTACGGAGCATGCTAGGCCGCTGGGGTATCTTATCTATCGAAATGCAAAACGCTGTCAGCAAGGACGAGAAGCCGCAAGAGCTGTCAGATGATGGTCAGTTAGTAGAAGACCGGTTAGACATTACGGATGATGCCACAAGTGATGACAGCGATGGTGCTAAATCAGAAGACAAGCCCACGCCTGTCAAGCATACCAAAAAGTCAGATAGCGAAAATACTGATTTGACTAGTCAGGAGCAGCAAGATATCTTCAATGCCGTCAACGGTAAGAAGTAAATAGATTATAAGCGGTGGGTGGGCGGCGTAAGGAGGTGGCAAATTGAATTATTTGGTTCAGATAAAGGCATTCTATGATCGGCTCGAAGTCGAACCCCTCAAATCATCGGAAATTGCTTTATGGTACTCACTAATGTCCATAAACAATAAGACCGCATGGTCTGAAACGTTCACGGTAGCCTCATCAGTGTTATGCCAAAAATCTGGAATTAAAGAAGCCAACTTCTATAAAGCACGTAATCTTCTTCAGCAGAAGGGGTACATCGATTGGAAATCTCGAACAGGTAATCAAGCTGCAATTTACCATCTTCCTAAGCTGTATGAACAACTGCCTACAAATAGTATAGACAATCACACAGACAACTGGGGAGACAGTAGTAGAGACACCTCTATAGGCAGTAGTAGAGCATTAACTAAACTAAACAAGACTAAACAAAAAGATGTAGATGATGACGTGGTTGCTCGCTCGAACGTGTTCGACAAGTGGACGGCCCTCTGGGGATTTCCAAATGCCATCGCCTTACCAGAGCTTAACGGGTGGCTTGAGCAACTGTCACCTGACATCATCGACTACGCTATCCAGATTGCTGGAGAGCACGATGTTCAGTCGCGTGGAGCGCTTAAATACCTGCGTGCAGTTATCGATGGATGGCAGCAGCGTAACATCACCACGCTTGAGCAGGCCAAGAAGGCGGCTGAGGAACACGACCAGCGTATGGCTAATGGTCGCCGCTCGAACACTAAGCCAGCGCACGCCAAGGAGACCTTGCCGGACTGGGCACAACGGGATAGTGGTCAGCCCAAGGCACCAGCTAAGAAGCTTAGTGCTGAGCAACAGGCGGAGTTAGATTCGCGGATTCAGAAACTTCGGCAACGAAATAAAAAGCAGGAGGCATAGTATGACAAGTTTACGAGATTTAATCACAGGCACCACTAGCGACAACGTCGCGGTTAACGCTCGAGGACTCCACGACTTCTTGGAAGTTGGCAAGGATTTCTCTAACTGGTTCAAAGATATGACTGACTACGGTTTTACCCAAGGTGAAGACTTTACGCCAATTTCGGCGAAAAGCCATGGTGGCCGGCCTCGCATCGAATATGCGATGACTTTAGACATGGCTAAAGAGCTCGCCATGATTCAACGGACTGAGAAAGGCCAGCAAGCACGACGGTACTTTATCTCAGCTGAAAAGCAGTTAGCTAAACAGGAATCAACGAACAAGTTACCAGTGACGCCGCGTGAACAGATTAAGTTACTGCTGCAGGGTAACGAGGATACCAATCAACGTGTGGATCACGTTGAAAGCCGTCTAACTGACCTAGAGAAGAATCAAAAGCTGGATCCTGGCGAGTATAACTGGTTGGGACGTCGTATCAACCGTGCGGTACGCGATTACATGGGGATGCACAACCTAGTACTGAGTAACTCGCAACGTTCAAAACTGTTCCGTGACATCAACAGGGGTGTCTGTGAGGTGGCTCACGTCAAGACACGGACACAAATTCGTGAGGGATACTTCGACGACGTGTCGGACTACATCAGCGACTGGGTGCCATCTACCGCGACGCTGGCAGTCATCAAGCAAATGGGCAGCGACTTGCCAGTTGCTCAGGAGGCCTAGAGATGACTTTTGAAGAGGCACATAAGCTCCTGCAGGAGCAAAGTAATCGTGGAACCGATGTCTGGTATGGACCAAGCTTAGAAAAGCATAGTCGTGTTCGTGGTCAGCTGGAATGGGGAGCTGTCGAGTTAGTCCTCTATCAGCTAGAAAAGAGCTATGAACGCAAGGAGGCGCCACATGATTAAGTATCCTAGTGGTGGTATTCCACAAGGACGAAGCTATAGCCCTGATGGTGATAAGGAAATAGTCAAGCCACTCAAGCACAAAAAGCGTGGACCGGGTCCAGAACATGTCATTCAGACGCAAATCATCGCTATGCTGTCGATAAATGGATGTCAGGTATGGCGTATCAACGTCGGTAGGGTACCCATGAAAGACGGACGGTTCTTTAGCGCTGGCCCTGAGAAGGGTTTCCCGGACCTATGCGGATACCGCAAGTCAGATGGCAAGATGTTTTTCATCGAAGTCAAGACTGATAAGGGGAAGCGGCGCCCGGCACAAGAGTATTTTGCGAAGGAAGTTGCTATGGACCCGGTCATCTACGGAGTGGCCCGCAGCCCTGAAGAGGCGCTGATGATTGTGCAGCGGGGACTAAATCGAACGGAGGACAAAAAATGAAACCTGAAAATGTACGCCTGGCATTAGCCAAGCTGATGGACCTGAACAACAAGAAAAGTGAGCCATTTGACATCGATAGTGGCGGTAAGATTCGCAGCCTTAGTTTCGATGAGTTACGGGATGAGAACTTCGAGCTGCTGGCTGACATCGCCGACTTCTTGGGGATGGAAAACTTGTACCGCGACCCCGACTCAAGTGATCACTTTGCGAGTTAGATTGACGAGCAGCATGGGCTGTCACGAGTGTCAACTTTCATGGGCGAGGACCCACTATCTGGGGCATACACCTACATGGAAGGTGAAGGCAGCCTTGTGGCAACAGAAAAAGCCAGTCATCAATGGCTGGCATGTGGAGGTAATCAAAAGATGAAGTCTTACATGGTTAAAGGTAAGCGACAGTACCGCGAGTTAATGCAGCTACTGTCTGATGAGGGTTACTGTTGGCTACCTGGAACGGTACAGGAAACAGCTGAAAGCGAGCCGTTACCGGTAGACGGAGCCTATGTAATCGTTACAAGTGATAGTCACACAATCTGGTGGCGGCTGCCTGAGTGGGACCGGGTGCCTGGTGAAGGGCTGCCGATTCCTTATGAAGATTGGCACGCCATCACGCGTACCAAGTGGCTTAAGGCTAAGGAGGACAATCATGAGCAAACGGCCTGATATCACAGCGAAACTCAGCCAATTGGTTGAGAAACGGCTTGATTCACAAAACATGTACTGGTCACCTGAGGTAAACTTCGATGGCGGCAAAAAGCGGGTAGACTTCGTTGGGTTCCATTCGAAATTGGGTGCCCCGGAGGCGGTAGCAGTGGAATTAGGACAATTTGAGTTCTATGAGGTCAAGTCGAGTATGGCAGATTTCACATCTGGACATGGGCTGACCTTCTACGGTGATAAAAATTTTCTGGTGTGTTTGCCCGAACTGGCCCAGCAGCTGGTGGAGCAGCAAGCTATTCCGGAAAGAGTCGATATGATCCTTTGCCCCGACAAGAGCTGGAAACGGTTAGTACCTAAGATTGACCGCATGAGAGTTGGACTGCATCGAGAACGAACCGCAGCGGAAATACTGTGGGCGATTGTGAAAACTCACAGAGAAAGTGAGGAGGTATTTGATGAGTAAGCAACGGAAGCACACGAAAAAGTCCACCATGCGCAAGAAGAAGCGTCGTATGGCGGAACACGCGCGGGAACACCAAGCTGAGGCTAAGGAAGGTAAACAAAAATGATTAAAAAATCAGGAGAAATCACGTTCAAAATTGTTGATAAGGAGTAAAAGTTATGTCACTAAACAAGAAAATGGCAGCTGAAATTAGAGCTGCTTACGCCAATTATGGTGATGATCCAGATAAGTGGCCGGAAAATGTTAAAAAAGAAATCCGCGGTCAAACTGAGGAAGGACACACGGCAGAAAACAAGATCCTACGCCACATGATTTTACACGGATTCACCAACAAATATATTTCACAAGAACGGTCCAGGACACCTCAATATATCCAGAAATTACGTGGCAGAATGCGAAGACGTGACGAATTGGATTACCAAGCCACGCCAGATGAATTAGCACAGCTGAAATACAACCTCGATCACATGGATTGGCCTAACAATAAAGGAATTGCTAGTGCTATGGGACGCGACAAAGATTGGGTGCGCTGCATGCGAGTGAAGCTACGGGAGGCAGCCAATGTTTAACTACAGCAGAGGAGTTAAGTGGATTAGAGTTACGGATATTGATGGCGGCTTAGTTTGGATCAATTTAGAAAAAGTGGAAAGAGTCTACCGTACTAGTGATGGTTCGACATTTGAATTTGCGAATACGGCTATCCAAACTATTGTCCCATTTGAGAAGATTCCTGATCTGTTAGGCGGAGGTAATCACAATTGACAGTTGGACAAAAAGTCTTTCGACGATTCGTTCTCCGTAGCTTTGAAGACCATCAGTATGATTTAGGTCGCACATTGACGTGGTGCGAACGGCACTATCACAAATTGTCGGAGCCAGAGCGTATTGCCATGAACCACTTGAGTATTAAAGAGCGAAATGAAGTATTGTTGGAAATTATCGATATGGGACTAGCCAAGTGCTAAATCACTTTACCAAGCTGAGCAATTTTATGTAGAGGTGAGAATATGGATAAAACACGCGACGCAATGAATGGGAACCAGCGTATGTTGCTTAGATATTTGGAATCATTGGTACCAAAAGATGATGTACTGATGGGACTAGCTGCATTCCAATCAAAATTAAGTGATCACAGCGTGCCTAAGGAAGTTTACATTGCTTTGGGTATGCTGAGCAATGCTGAGTTTAATAACGTGCTACACGAGCTTACACGGCCATTTTAGATAGCAAAAAAGGGCTGACGCAACAGCCCTCACCCAATTCGTTCTTACTCAATGGTCAACAAATTAATTATACCATTGATAGGGGCTGAAAGGGTTGGCTGAATTAGATTTTGACAATATGAACATGGGAAGTCTCTTCCCAGAGGTAGATGTTGGAGCAACTTTGCAAAACGTGACACACTTTTTGTCCGTAGTATTGCCTAAGATGGTCCGTATCAGTGGACAGTCAATGAGCGACTTAAAATCACCTAGTTATGATGGAATGCCAAAGTCTCAGCCATCAGGTAATGCGACAGATTCAAGAATTGTACGGCGGCTATATGCTGAAGAGGTCGTCAAACGGACAATCCAAGCAATTAAACACTGTGATAAAGATTGCCAGAATATCCTAGATGAACTATATCTACAAGAACTATCAGATACCATGTGCTTTATGGACTTAGGATTTTCTGAGTCCAGCTATTTCCACGTTTGGAAGCCAAAAGCACTATTACAGTTTGCCGATTGCTATATGTTGGACGACCTCCATATTTTTAAAAAAAGCAGTTTTGATGCAGTTTGAGTGCAGTTTTTATGCAGTAAGACAGCAGGCATTAGGCGCATTATGGGATTATTCTTGTATCATCGAAAGAATTAAGAAACACACGCATAGCTCAATGGCAGAGCGGACAGTAATTGCCTGACGCGGGTTCGACTCCCGCTGCGTGCATGTGGTGGAATGATGAACCGGCCACAAGATTACCTCCAACTAACCCTAGCAGTAATGCTGGGGTTTTGTTATGCTTTGATTAGTTTGGAGGAGAAAAATATGCCAGAAAATAAATACACAGGTGCCTCGAAATTGTCAGTTAGAGTTTCAGGAACCGCATTAAATGCTGAAACGGGTTATGAGCTTGAAGCTGTCATTACATCGCTGCAAAGTGTTGAGAATTTAGTGAAAAAGACTTATTTAGCGGCCTACGATCGGGCGCGTTTTACCGATAATGATGCCGATAATGTAAGTATTAACCTAATGGCTTGGCGTAAAGGTTCATTGTGGTCTGATTTACAAATAAATTATCGAGATGTAATTTTACCCACGATTGGTTTTGTTGCAGAGAACAAAGAATTTGTGTGGGAAATAATTAAGGATTCAACGAAATTTTTGAGAACAAAGTTAAAAGCGGAAAAGGAGGGAAAAAGCGTGCAAGTTAAGCAGACAAGTAAGTCTGGTGTCAATATTAGTGCCACTGATGGTGGAACGGTTATTATTACTGTACCGGAAGATCTTCCAAAAATTGCTGAGCAGTTACAGGGGCCTTTGGAAAATTTAACTCAGCAAGTTGATGGAAAAAAAGTTTCGTCAATTGATTTGACGAATGGCACCGATACATCTGAAAAGAAAACAGAAAAGATCACTCTGGACGTTGAGGACAAAGCAACGTTTGGATCAGCAACGTTTACGTCCAACGATGAAGTTGAAATTCGAGGGAAAATCGTCTCTGGGAATTTTGAAACCAATACAGGCCGAATTGAAGTTATTTCATCCTCAGTTAGGGATATTGAAGTTGGGATAAGTTACCGATTGAGGATCTCTAAGGATCTACATGCTGAAGAGAAATGGAAAGAGATGTTTCTCACTCCACGTCCGTATTATTGTAAGTACACATTGGGTGGCCCTAACCGTGACAAAGTTACTGAGATTATCATTACAGATTGGAATGAAGCGGATTGGGAAAATGCTGGGTAGTTTAACATGAGACTGAAGCATGCACATATTTTGTCGGAAACACCATGTGTTCAGCCGTTGGGTGAGTGAGGTTCGACTCCCGTTGCACGTATTGGGCAAATAACTAAAAGGAGATGGACTCTCCCGTTCATCCAAGGCTATAGCGCCCATATTGTGATTGTAACTGGTGGTGGCCTGCCAGAAGAGGGCGGTTTGAATTCCGTGTGTGGTTCGATTCCACACCAATCACATACACGGTCGTCTCAAACGAGGCGGCCTTTTAGTTTGGAGGAATGGCAATGAGAAACTATCAACGGGACAACTTAATATTCGGCCTGCTGATGGTGCTGATCATTATTGTGTTGGGGGTGTGGATACATGCGACACACTGAGTATGGCTACGTTAGCCCAGCAGAGAACCATTGCTGTCGTGACTTAGAACGTTGGTTGGCTGATAAGAATAAACGTGAGCGTCGTGCTGAGAAGCATGGCGCTTTTAACTTACAATCGAAAGGAAAATATAGCCAAGATGAAAGCAAAAGATAAATGGAAGCGTGGACTGC
The DNA here is from genome assembly GCF_016861605.1 of Levilactobacillus wangkuiensis. Taxonomy (GTDB): domain Bacteria; phylum Bacillota; class Bacilli; order Lactobacillales; family Lactobacillaceae; genus Levilactobacillus; species Levilactobacillus wangkuiensis. Next base: position 30,597 of record NZ_BOLM01000016.1, on the reverse strand, counting down.
CCTACGTTGGGAACAAGGGGCAGAAGGCAGAACAAATCATTGATCTATTACCGCCTGGGAATAGACTAATTGATGCGTTTGGTGGGGGGGGTAGCATCTCGCTTACCGCATCAGCAGCTTCAAAGTGGAACAGGATCGTTTATAACGACATTCGTTCCTCAGTTGTCCAGCTTCTAAAAGAACTGATTACAGGTAATAGCATTGATTTGAAAAAGTATGTCTGCGTCAATCGTCAGCAATTCTTAGATTGGCGGGATAAACGCCCTGATTCAATTGAGCGTACACTGGTATTGATTTGCTACTCGTTTGGTAATGACATGAATAGTTACTTGTGGGGCCGCAAAAATGAAGAACTGAAGCTAATGATGACTAGGGCGTTGTTTTATGGCGACACTGGAACGATTTATGATGAAATGTTCGATAAGTATCGTGGAGAAGCTGGAATTATGGAAACATACTCATGGTTCCACAAATGGCGTCGAGATAGAATGGGCATTAGTTCTAGGAGTGATTTGCTACAAAACCTGCAAAACGTTCAGCGTCTCCAGTACCTAGCTGAATTGGATCAACTTGAACAACTTCAACAGCTGCAGCAACTAGAGCGGCTGGAATATAGTTCACGTGATTATCGTGATCTGACGATTCAAGAAGATGATATTGTTTATTTGGACCCGCCTTATTACAAATCGGGAAAGCAATACGGTGGATTTGACCACGATGCTTTCTGGGAATGGTTAATGGAATGTCCAGCTAAAAATATTTATATTTCGGAATACACAAAGCTACCTCATACCGAGGTGGCTTTTAATTTGGGCAAAAAGCACTCATTCATAACGGCTGGAAAGCGAAAGGATGAGTTGCTGTTGAAAGTAGTGAAGTGATATCTGTGTTGGAAGTAACTGATTAGGAGGTGGCCGGCATGGCCAAAATGATAAATTCAAAATTCGGCTATGCTAGCGCCGTTGAAATCCATTGTTTGGGACAGCTAGAGCATGACCTCAAGCACGACAAACGCTGGAAGGAGCGCATCAAGCATGAAAAAGAAGCTGAGCGACAAAGAGAAAGCCAAGCTGTGGGACGATCTGCCAAATTACATCACAGTGAGTCAGCCCAACGGAGAACTGATTGCTTATATCCCGCTTAAGCCCGAAGCTGGTTCCAGTGATGGCATGATTGTCAACTAAGCTTGCTGACGTAAGTAAACTCAGCTCAGAGAAGCGGAAAAATCTGTTTGCTGATGCAACAGTTACGAATGGAGAGGTCAAAGATGATTGAGCAGATGGTTACTGAGTCAATGGAAAAATTGTGTGCCGAATTGAAGGACTTGCTTAACCAGGTTTAATTACAAAACAAACACTATGGTGCAGGGGGTGAGGTTGATGTCTAATGGCACAGATTGATGATGCCAAACAAGATTACTTAAATGGCATGAAGTATAAGGATATTGCGGCCAAATATGACGTAAGTTTGAATACGGTTAAGTCGTGGCGTCAACGTCATGGGTGGCAAAGGGGTGCACACAAAAAAGGAAAAAAGGGTGCACCCTCTAAAAATGAGTATGCGGTCGGTAATGCGGGGGGAGCGGCACCAATTCACAACAAGAACGCGGTCACCCATGGCCTATTCGCTAAATGGCTTCCCGATGATACCAGCGATATTCTGCAGGTTGTGGAGCAACAATCGCCGGCAGATATTATCTGGCAAAACATCACGCTGCAGTACACGGCAATTATCAGGGCACAGCAAATTATGTACGTTAACGATCACAATGATCTAAGCGATGAGATTTCTGGTTCAGGCATGGGAACAACCTATGACGTGCAGTATGCATGGGACAAACAGGCTACTTTTATGGCGGCACAGTCCCGGGCAATGGGTACGCTGGGCAATTTGATCAAGCAGTTCGTAGCGATTGCTGATGAAAACGACATCCGCCGCAAGCGTATCACGTTGATGGAGGCCCAAGTTGACAAGGCTAAAGCAGAAGTTGCTCAGCTTAAGCGTGACAGCGACCGCGATAACCTACCACTACCGACATTCGTTGATGACGTACCGGAAGATGATGAAGAGATTGGAGGGAATGCCGATGGTAATGACAGCTAAGCAGCCGAAGATAAAGATTAAGTACCTGATTGGTCATGGCTACAATGAATTTTGGCGTGATCGGCACTTTTATCGAGTGGTCAAAGGTTCTCGTGGATCTAAGAAGTCTCGGACGACTGCACTGAACTTCATCTATAGGCTGATGAAGTACCCTTGGGCAAATCTCTTAGTTGTTCGCCGTTACTCCAATACTAATCACGATTCTACTTACACAGTTTTAAAATGGGCGATTAACCGACTTGGGGTTAGTCGCCTTTTCAAATGCAACGAAGGAAAACCAGAGATTACGTACCTACCTACCGGCCAGAAGATTATTTTCCGTGGACTAGATGATCCACTGAAGGTCACCTCAGTGGATGTGGATACGGGAATTCTCAGCTGGGCTTGGTTTGAAGAAGCCTACGAGATAGAGAACAGCGACAAGTTTGAAACCGTCGTTGAGTCAATCCGTGGGAGTTTAGATGATCCCTACGCTGAGCACCAGTACGTCCCAGCTGACGAGCTAATCAAGCGGGAGAAGTGGAAGAAGGAGTTCTTCAAGCAAATCACGCTAACCTTTAACCCTTGGTCGGAACGGCATTGGTTGAAACCAATGTTCTTTGACCCGGAGACACGTAAGCCAGATGTCTTTGCTCGAACGACTACCTTTAGGGTCAACGAGTGGCTTGATAAGCAAGATAGGCAAAGATACCTAGACTTGTATCGAACTAACCCTAGACGGGCTCAGATTGTCTGTGACGGCAAATGGGGAGTTGCTGAGGGACTTGTATTTGAAAACTGGGTTGTTGAAGACTTTGACGTCAATAAGGTAGTAGCAGAGTCGGATGGCGTGGGGCATGGAATGGACTTTGGGTTCACTTATGACCCCACGACCTTTGCTGAAGCTGCTATTAATCGTGAGACCAAGGATATCTGGATTTTTAAAGAGCTGTATCAGAAGGCCATGACGACACAGGACATCTTCGATTGGTTGGACGATAACCACTATCTGAAATCAGACATTGGCGCTGACTGCGCTGAACCCCGTTTGATTGATGAGTTACAGGCTAAAGGCGTGCGGCGTATGCATGCGTCGATTAAAGGCCCTGATTCAATCGACTATGGAATCAACTTCTTGCAGGGCTATCGAATCCATATCCTGCCTAGTTGTGTGCATGCGATTGAAGAGTTTAACACGTACGTTTTTGACCGTGATAAGGACGGAAACTGGTTGAATAAGCCGGTAGACGCCAATAATCACTTTATTGATGCACTTAGATACGGACTAGAAAAGTACATTATTCAATACGAATCACTAGAGAAGCGCTTCGGCGTTGTATAAGCAAGGAGGTGAGTGAATGAGCAAAGATATTGTGGGACTTGATGGTAACCCGTTGATTATGGACTTTATGCAGACCAAGCAGGCACCAACGACAGGAACACGACACCCAGACCCCTTCCGCATGCAGCAACCGGGGATAGGACACCATTTGGGCAACTACGAGTTGGAGCAACTGTATCGGGGTAATTCGATGGCCCGAAACATCGTGGACATTCCCGCTGAGGATATGACCCGTAATGGCTGGCATATCAAGATGGACGACAATGCCCTAGCAGCTAAGTATGAGGCACGATTAAATGAACTGAATGCTCAGAAACGATTCAAGGACCTTTACCGATACTCACGGCTTTACCGAGCGGGGTATATTGCTATCAGTACGACCGAGAGCTGGAATTATGGACTTGAGGACCCTTTGAACCCGGACAGACTGTTGCGAATCCCATTTCTTACGGCGTTTAGCTCCAAGAAGGTCAACGAGACCAAGTTCGATGATGACGTCTTCTCACCAACTTACGGGCAAGCTCTAAGTTATCAGATCAACAACGGAACCGCTGACGTGCAAGGGTCAAATTATTATGGGGTACAGCAGGTAGATAAGTCGCGTTTGCTTCGCCAACAAGAACTGCGGTTCGAAGATGAAACGGAAGGTGTCTCGCTATTGGAGACCATTTACGACATCTTAATGACGATGGATACAGGGCTCTACTCGGTTGGTGAGATTCTTTACGACTACGTTTTCAAAGTCTTCAAGTCTCCATCGGTTGACGACACGAGCCCCGATAAGCTGTTGCAGGTCGGGGCGGCTGCTTCGTCCAAGTTTAGAACTGAGTCCACCGCATTAATTAGTGACAAGGACGAGTTGACCAAGGAGTCAACCAACGTCGGTGGCATTGACAGCCTACTTGATTTCTTGTGGGAATACCTTAGCGGCGCGGCCCGCATGCCTAAGTCGGTTCTTAAAGGCCAAGAGGCCGGGACACTGACTGGGGCACAGTATGATGTGATGAACTACTATAGCCGCATTGCTTCGGACCAAGAGAACAAGATGCGACCACAGCTGGAATATTTGCTCAAATTGCTTATGCGAGCCAGTGATGAGTGCGGCGGATCGCTAGACCCCGACACCGTTAACTGGTCCATCGAATTTAACCCGCTATGGTCGGTTGATTCGCAAACCGATTCGCAGATTCGCTTAGCAAACGCTCAGGCCGACCAAATTTACATCCAGAACGGCGTACAAGGACCTGAAGAGGTTCGAGAGGCACGTTTTGGTTCCAGTGGCATGGACCCGGATGGTTCCGTTGATATGGACAGTATGAGTGATGACGAGCGCCGGGCGGTAGTTGAGGCTTATCGCAAAGAACATGGCGGTGATTAGCCATGAGAGTGCCACACACGCGTTATCCACTAAGAATTGAGAAATCATACGCACATACTGTCGGTAAGGCTGTAGGCCAAGTTGAGAGCACTACACTACTGTTGCTTAAGTCAGAGGTCAAGCCAGTAATTGACCGAGGAACTGTCAACGACTCGCTTTACAACGACGACATGATCGACTGGGTTGAATCCCTAATTGACCGGTTAAAGGAGCTTATTCTTGGTTCTTTTACAGATACTGACGCGAAGCAAATGGTTGAGCGGTTTATGTCGGCTATCAACACCAGTAATCGTGCCAACGTGTCGTCACAGATTCAGGCTCACGAGTTGGTGAAGCATGCAACGTTGCTTCCTAGTGGTAAGCCGGTAATCATGGCAATTAATCCAGTCGCAGGGGATGCGCAGCTTGACGGCTACGTCAAAGGTAAGATTGCCGAAAATGCCAGTTACATCAAGGGTATCCGCGATGATTATGCGACGAAGATTGAGCAGATTATCTACCGTGGCGTCACAAAGGGGCAGTCTTATGGTGAGATGGCGGAAGCAATCCGTCACCAAGGCAAGATGAGTCGCAATCGCGCCGCTTTCATTGCCCGGGACCAGTCCGGGACCATCTACAGTCAGATGACCCGTACTAGGCACCAATCAGCTGGAATTAACCACTTTCAATGGCGTGGAATGATGGACGAGCGTGAACGTGCCAGTCATGTGGCACGTGAAGGCATTATCTACAACTACGACACGGCTGACTTGCTACCCGGAGAAGATTATGGGTGCCGTTGTACTGGTGATCCGGTTTTTGATGACGAATTAGATGACTCAGAAGAATAACGAAACGAAGGGAGGTGAAAGTATGGCAGATACAAATTCATCTAGTGCCGCAAGTACGTCAAGCTCTGCAACACCTAGCTCTAAAATCGCTACTAGCATGTATGCTTCGAGTACGACACCAGCAGCACCAGCAACTGAGCCTAAGAGTACGGTCAAGACCGTGACCTTAAAAGAAGGCGACAAGCTATGGCGGGTTGCCACTGATGCTGGTATTTCACTGGACACACTTGTACAAATTAATGGCTTGAAGGACTATTCGGTTAAGCCCGGTAAGGTTCTGCAATTGCCATAGGAGGTGATTGCATGAAATTTTATGATCGTGCTGAGCTTGGCAAGTATGTTGAGACGCCTGAAGGTTATTTACACGGCGAGTTTCCGATTACGCGTCCCGGAGTCTTCCCGTATATGCGTAATGGTGGAAGTGTCTCCCAAGTGGCAAAGCTTCCGGATGAGGTATTTTCTAAGGAGACCATCGAATCTGCCAACAACAAGCCATTGACTAATGACCACCCAAACGTGGGTGTCGATGTGCGGAACTTCAAGACATTATCTGTAGGGATGACCGACAGTGACGCCCACGTTGAGGACAATAAGCTGGTAGTTGGGGCGACCATTACAGACCCAGACATGATTGCTCAGGTTAAGTCGGGTAAGCGGGAACTTTCTATTGGCTTCAATGCCGATGTTCCCACGGAGTCCGGGGAGTACGGCGGAGCCCAGTATGACGCCGCTCAGCGCAATATCAAAATTAATCATATTGCTATCGTAGATAGAGGCCGCGCAGGTCATGGAATCTCAATCCATGACAGTGCGGCCTTTGTTATGGGCGATAGCGATACAAATACAGGAGGAAAACACATGGCGAATTTAATCATCGATAGCCAACAGTTCGAAGTGGACCAGCATGTTGCAGATGCCCACGACGACTTAAAGAAGCAAGTGGCCGCTAAAGAGGCTGAACTTGCAAAGCTAAAGAAGCAATTGAATGGGGCGAATGATGAAGCAGCAAGCTCTAAGAAGGAAGCCGACTCACTCAAGGGTGAACGGGATGCCTTGAAGACTCAGCTTAAGGATGCTCAAGATAAGCAACTTGACCAAGACACCTTAGACAAGCGCATTGACGCACGGCTTGCACTTCAGACTAGCGCAGCTCGTTTTGTTGGTGATAGCTTCGACTTCAAGGGGAAGACCGACCGGGAAGTTAAGGTAGCTGCTATCAAGACCACCAATGATTCCTTCGATGAGAAGGACAAGTCCGACGACTATATCAATGCATTCTACGATTCTGCGGTTTCCTTGGCAGATAAGAAAGGGTTCACTCACACGTTGGGTGGCCAAGGTGGGAATCAAAACGAAACTGACTCGGTAGATAAGCTCAAAGGCGACCGAGCCAACGCCTACAAGTAAAGGAGGGATAACTCATGGGATTAATTCCACGACCACAAATGTACATGGACCCCAACATTGGGTTGGGCAAGATTGCCGACATTCGGCATACAGAAGTTGACTCAGCGGTTGCTGCAGGAGTAGTAGCTGCCGGGGCCGCCGTTCAAATGAGTTCGGGGGCTGTTACGACCGTTAGTGATGGTAAGTTCTATGGCGTTGCAGTAGCCAAGGACTACGTCGATAACTTGGATGATTCACCACAAACGTCTAAGTACAAGGCTAAGCAAATGGTTCCTGTTTTGCGTAAGGGGACCATCAACGTTGCCATCACGGCCGATGTTACGGAAGGTCAACCAGCTGCTGTTGACGGAACGACTGGGAACTTCAAGCCAGCCGCAGGCGCTGACACGATTGTGGGGACGTTTAAGACGGCGGGTAAGTTTGTTGCCGACGACGCCACTGCGGGCTCAACGGCCCAACTTCAAATTAACTTGCCATAAGGAGGCGACAGTAGATGCCACAAGAATTAGCGATGATTGAAAATCGCGACTTAATCGCGATGGAAAAGACGGTGCTTAAGGCACCACAAGAAGAATTGATTGGTCGGTCACTGTTTCCGACAATTCCGGGGGTAAATCCCGGGGCAGAGACCTACGGGTACAGCCTGATGACCCGGCACGGTGCTGCCAAGGTTATTGCCAACGGGGCCGATGATTTGCCAATGGTCGACGAAGACGTTAAGCGATCTTATCAGCCAATCTACACCATTGCCGCTGGTATTCACTTCACGTATCAGGAAGTATTTGCCGCTCAAATGGCCGGACAACCGCTTCAAACGGATAAAGCTGAAACGGTCCGCCGGGCAATCTCTGAAAAGGAAAATGACATCATCTTCAACGGGGAATCAAAGGTTGGTATCACTGGTCTGACAAACCTTGAAGGTATTCAGGCAATGAACGCTGACAAGAAGTTTTCAGAATCTACTGGGGCAGAGATGCAAGAGACTTTGCGTAAGGCTAAGTCCTTAATCACTGTAATTCCAGGGTTCAATCAAGCACGGTTGAAGCTAGTCTTAGCACCAGCTCAGTATGAGTCCTTGAACTCACGCTACAGTGACTACGACTCTCGTACCATTCTGGAAGTCATCAAGGCCGCCGGCTGGTTTAATTCCATCGAAACAACCTCTGCTTTAGTTGGTAAGGGGTTGGATAACTCAGAATGTGCGATGATCTTTGATTCCACGGCACAGACTGGCGGTTTTTTGCTCCCTCGTGACGTCACGCAGTTCCCACAAGAAGCGCACTATCCTAACACGATTGTGCCTTATGATGAACGGACCGGTGGCCTGGTAATCAAGACGCCGTACGCCATCGTTAAGCTGTCAGGAATTTAAGGAGGACGCCATGTTAGTTAAAAATAAGGGTAAATTCATTCACAACGTTGGTGGGGTGCAACTGGTCCCCGGTTCTAACCAACTCACCAAGAAGCAATCCGAAGCATTCAACGCGGCTATCAAGTCGAACAAGTTGAATGCTTTTTTAATTGAAAAGGGCACCTTATCTGCTGTTGAAGGTAAAGGTGGCAAGGACGTGCAAAGCGTTACTGACATGACCCTTGACCAAGCACTGCCTGAGATTGCGGACACCGTATCGGTTGAGACACTGACCAAGTGGTTAGCCGATGAACAACGCGGTGCCGGTCGTAAGAAGATGGTGGACACGTTGAAGGCTCGGATTGCTGAATTGAAGACCCCAGAAGATGAATAGAGGTGGTCTAAGTGGATGAAGCGGATAAGAGCACCATCCAGAATGTTCGATTGATTCGGTCGGATTTATCGAAGGTAAGCGATGATACTATTCAACTCGCGATTGATGACGCTTGGACCGAGGTTCAGAACCGCGGCTTCCCCGCACAGTATCAGGAGCAAGCATGCCGTTATCTAGCAGCGAGTCTGATCAGTCGTGAGGATGATCGTGTTTCTCTGAAGCAAGTTGGGGATTTGAAGAAGCAATATTTCAAGGGTGTCAACGCTTGGGCCGACCGGTACAAATACTTGTTGAGCCAGTTCGGTGATGGTGGCCCCCTCAGAATTGTGGTGATTTGATGGAAGATTTTGACAGAATCCCAGATGTCGAAAGAGAGATGGCAGAGTTAAGTCATCTACAGTTGCAGGTTGGGATATTTGGTGAGGACGGGTCGTTTATGCAAATGATTGCGTCCGCCAACGAGTATGGCGCTGATATTGAACCGAAAAACGGCAAATGGTTGACGATTCCCACCGAGAATGCGCCAAAGGGAGCCAAGGCACGAGATATTGAGGGACTTTTTCGACCTAAGGATAAAAATATTCTTGCTGTCAGTGATGGTAAAGGTGGACTTATCCCAATGTTCTATCTGGCTAAGAAAGTTCATATCCCAGAGCGATCCTTTATTCGGTCTACCTTTGACGAAAATGTTGATGATTGGGTTGAGTATCTTGTTGATCAAGTTATCGAGCTGGGAATGGGTGATAGCGGTATTACAGCTAGAAAAATCATGGAATCTTTAGGTAATCGCATTCAACGGAGTATCGTGCAAAAAATACGCTCCATTGAATCACCTGCCAATTCTCCCATAACTATTGCTCGTAAAGGTTCTAACTCACCACTGGAAGATACAGGTCATCTTATTGATGCTGTGAGATATAAGGTGGTGAACGTTTGATGTATGAAGAGTTTGCCGACATGCTAGTGGAATTTGGAATCCCACTGCTAGTGTATCTACCTGCCAATGGTGAGGGTGGTCACTTAGAGCATGGAACTTGGGTTAAGGACTCTGAGACGCCACCAGTTGAGGTCAGTGAGCCACTGGTGGTGCCATCCAAGACATCACTGTACAGCATGGAGGTTCAGCATAATGCGGGTGGGGAAACGCAGTCTTATGATGCCGTTTGGTATTCAACGATGGAGGCGCCTGAGGGAACAGTTGTTGAAAACAAGCGAACCGGTCGAAAATACGTTGTTGACCACGAGCGGGATTATACGGATTACTCTGACGTGCACGAGTACGACCTGAAGGGGGTAAGTAACCATGACTGACGGTTCTTTTGAGTATGGAGAACTAGCCGACGTTCTAATAGATGAAGTTAAGTCTTTAGTGGGATGTGACTTAGTTGAGCATGACTTTTCTGGCCCACAGCGGGCTTACCCTTTCTTCACTTATAAGATCACTACGCCTTACATCAAGGACATGGAGCAAATGAATAACGGCGAGATGTTCGATTTGACGGTCTCAATGACTTGCTGTAGTGACAACGGCATTAAGGCTCAAGACCTCGCTATGAAGCTCTTTAAGAATCTCAAATCTGATAACGTGCGTCGCAAACTTCGAACGGATCACGATATCGTCATTGCCGATGTTGATTCTTTCGACAACCGAAGCGTTTTTCAGTCCGTCAATTATGAACGGCGCGTTGGGTTTGATTTACACCTTCGAGTAGTGGATGGCTTCCATGAAGATATTCCAACCATCGATAAGATTAACTTAGACAATACAAATTAAGGAGGTAGCTAAATGACTGTAGCTACGAAGATTGGTGACATCACTGTTACGATCGATGTCAACCACCCGGTAATCCCTGTTGGCTTAGGGGTCCCGGGACTTTTTATTAAAGGTGATACCCAGAAGGACCAAGTGTATTCAAGCTTGGACGCCTTAGCAGCTGACTACGCGGAAGGCACTGACATCTATAAGGTGGCATCAGCATACTACGCACAACCAAATGCAGGAACCACGATTGAAGTGATCACCTACACAGCGTCCACGACTGATGCTAACACGAAGTCAACGACTGGTGGGATTTCTGCGGCCGCTGCTGCTTACTTCTTTAGTGTCTGGCATTTCGCCGTTGTTATCGGTGACAATGACGCAGATCAGTTGGAACTGAGCAACTACATCGAAGAACAGAACTTTAAGTTCTTAGTTGCGGAGTTCACCACGCCAGACGCAGCGAAGGCTTACACCAATAAGCGGACCATTAACCTCATTCATAAGGCCACGACGGATAACTTTCCAGTGGCCTTTTTAGGTCGAGTAGCTAACCAGACAGTCGGCTCTGTGACGTGGAAAGGTAAGGGCGATTTAGTGGGCGTTGAAACTGACGACTTATCTTATCCCGAGTATGCAGCAATTGAGGCGGCTCATGGTATTTGCTATGTAGTCAAGGGGAAAAAGGCCGTTAGCTCTAACGGATGGACAGCTTCAGGAGACTGGATTGATGTCTTACACGGCAGTGATTGGGTCAAGGTCAACATCGAATCATCTCTTCAAGATTTGTTGAACACGCAAGATAAGATTACTTTCGACGATCTTGGATTTGCTCAACTCCAAGCAGTTGTTGAGAAGGTTCTCTCTACGGCCTATGCCAACGGGATTATTGCTTACAATGCCACAACTAAGGCAGCGGACTATTCAGTTACGGCTGATAAGTATGCCGACCTGTCTGTTGAGGATATCAAGAACCGTCAATATAACGGGATTCACTGGTCTTACACGCCTGCCGATGCTGTGCATGGTATGAAGGTCGGCGGTACTCTCGATTTTCCATACTAAAGGGGTGATAAATAATGGCTAAATGGAATTACGATGCAACTGATGTCAAGGTCATTGCTGATAGTGAACCCATGTATGGATATCAGCCCGGAGACATGGTCTCAGGCGAACGAGCCAACAACTCTGAAGATTATGATGTTGATGCTCAAGGCTGGGGTGTTTTTAGTACAAATAATGATATTCATGGAACTATCACGATTAACTTGTCTGCTGGTTCACCAGCAAACCTTAAGTTGATGGCTCTCGCTAATGCTCATAAAGAATTTACGTTGAGTGTTACGACGCCACACGAACGGGTTTACTCAAATCAGGCCAAAATCCAAAAGGTACCATCATTTGGTGCGGGGACCAAGACCGGCGTTAAAGCATGGGTAATCTTGTGCATTGACTACAACGATGAAATGAACGAATAAAACTAGACGCTTAGGGTTCGACTCCCTGAGCGTTTTTTGTACCAAAAATTTATATAAAGGGTGATTACAAATGACTGTAGCAAAAAAGACTGTATCTCAAGACACCAAGGCAACTAGTGAGGTTGCGAAGGCGCGGCAAAAGCGTGATGAAGTGGAACGGATGCCGCTTAAGCGAATGGGTAAGACTGAAACCATCACGGTTGATGATTACGATGGCCCCAAAGACTACACGTTCTTTTTCCCTGGTTTAAAGAAGGCCCATAACCTCGTAGACTTTGCGCGCCTGGGGAACGGAGTTATTGATAATACCACGTACAATGAAGGCCTTATGAAAACGGTAATTGTGGAACCTAAGACGGATTGGGATTACTGGGACGAACATGACGGCTATGGTGAGGTCATGGACGAAGCTGATCGGTTTCTTGGCAAATGGTTGCAAAAGTAATCGAAAAGGAATGCAATTGGAGCTTGCCTATCGGAATAATCGGCAGTATGAGTGGCCGGTTGAGATGGGGATTGCTACGCGCGAAGAGGTTGAGTTGGCGACCTTTGATGAACTAGAAATGTTTAACTATCAAGCCGATAAAAAATTTGAGTTGATGCAAGGAATGGACCCAGAAGAATAGCGAGGTAAAAAAGTATGGCAATCAAGCACACGACAATCGATATCGACTGGAAAGTGGATGATAGTGGACTACGGTCTGCGGAAGGTAGCGTCAAAACACTAGAAACGGCAACTAAGTCGGCAACAACGGCAAGTGCCAGTTTCTCAGCCAGTCAACGAGCTTCAGCAGCTGCTCAGCGAGAGTCTACATCAGCTACCAAGTCTTATACCGAGGCCCAACGCAATTCTGGACGACAGGATCGAGAGTCTGCGCAAGATAGGGCCAAGCTTAAAGAGCAGGTCAAGGAATACGAGACGGCTCTTAAATCCTCTCAACGTACTATTGAGCTAACCAAAAAGGCTGACGCTTCCTATACGGAGATGCTGAAGGTCCAAGGTCATGCACATGCTGCCAACAGTGACCATATTCGATCACTGCGCGGTACATACGCGAGCCTACAGACTCAGTACGGCAAAGAGGTAACTCAGCTTCAGCGTGTAAAGACAGCTAGTGGCTCAACTTCAGAGGCCTATCAGGCACAGCGAAAGCGTGTTAATGATCTGGGCCTACAGATGGCTAAGACTTCTAACGAACTCAACGGATTCAATCGGGCACAGAAGTCCATGAAGACGGCGTCTGAGTCTGCTAACCGTGTTTATGATAAGACCAAGGCATTGAGTCTAGGTGTCGGTGCAGCGTTTGTCTATGGAGCTAAGAAGGCCATTGAGCTTCAGCATGAGTATAAGGTCACCAATAACTTGCTGACGACCGGCGGTGAGAGTGCCAGAACTTCACTTAAGGCCACTAAGCAAATGCAGGCTGATGGTGCTAAATACTCTATCCAGTATGGCAAGTCCCAAAAGTCAATTGCTGAGGGGTATCAAGAGCTAACCAAGCGTGGTTACACCTCTGAGCAGTCTCTTGGTTCTATGAAGTCCATGCTAAAGGCATCTGTAGCTTCTGGGGACAGTTTCTCAGACGTTGTGCATGACTCAACAGCAGCCTTAGAGTCCTTTGGGATGCGGGCAAATTCAACTTCTGGCATGATCCGAAACACTAAAAAGGTCACCAATGAGATGGCATATGCCGCCGATTTGACGGCGACGGACTTCCATTCGATGGGGATTGCTCTTAGTTATTCTGGTGTCAGTGCTAAGCAAGCTGGATTAAGCCTGTCCGAAACTTCCAGCGCAATCGGTATTTTATCTAACAACGGTCTTGAAGCTGATAAAGCTGGGACTGGGTTACGTAAGACGCTGACCAGTTTACAGTCGCCTTCAAAAGCAGCACAAGGTGCGCTTGATAAATTGGGACTTTCAACCAAAGATTTCACCAAGAAAAATGGTGATATGAAGTCTATGGCTGACACGTTTAGCCTGATTCAAAAGCATAGTGCCAAGCTAGGAGCGACTGAAAAGGCCTCCGTATTTCATAATTTGTTCGGGGCGACGGGGCAACAAGCCGGGGCCATTTTAGCTGAGAATGCTGATCAGCTTGGCAAGTTAAACGAGAAGGTCAAGGATTCAGCTAATAATGACTATACCGGCAAGCTGTCTGCCAAGAACATGCAGTCTGCTCAAAACCAAATTAACAAATTCAAACAGGCAGCCTCGGGTTTAGCTATCACTTTTGCGCAAACTGTCCTTCCGTCGATTACTAAACTGGCAATTGGTATGGGGGGCTTGCTGGAGAAGTTCGGCAAACTCGATAAGTCACAAAAGACCATGTTGACGTGGACAGCCATCACGGTGGCGGCGCTGGCACCAGCGGCAAAGGTCGTTAGTGTCATCACGACGCTGGGGAGCGCTGCCATCAATACGGCTAAACTTATTAAAGGCTTAGCCGTTTCCCAAGATGCATTAGCGGCGTCATCAACGGCATTAGCAGAATCTGAGGGAGCGGCAAGTACTGCCACCTCTGGGGCCTCTGCTGGTGGAGGCTTACTTTCTAAGGGGAAGGGTCTAGTTGGCGGGTTAGCCAAGGCTAGTCTTTTAACCGCTGGTGTCACAATCATTGCGGACCACTTACCTTCAGCTATCGCCGGGCAGTCGAAAGGCATGTCCGAAGCGGCTAAGGGTAAAGGCATCAGTTCAAACGCTAAGAACCAGTTCCTTGGCGGCATTGGGACTGATGAATGGATTGGTAACAAGGTTGGAGCAGCTTGGAATTTTCTAACGGGGAAAGATGTTCCTTCCGGAAAGTCTAGTGGCAGCTCGCATAAGTCTTCTGGAAAAGAATCTAAGAAGGACAATCCCTTCGACTCTTTGCCAAAGGATGCACGAACCGCCACCCAGACAGCGACTCAGCTGGTCAGTTCGGCAAATAAGGACTGGGCCAATGCTGCAGCTGATTTTTCCCTAAAGCAGACCAAAAAGATTAAGGCGGACGAGTCTTCACTGCTTACGTCTAATAGCGCTAAGTACAATAAGGCATACTCAGCATTATCGGGATATGTCGATAAGTCGACTTCTAAATCAACTAAGGCCGCAAGCTTTTTGGAAAAGATTGGTGCAACTAGTGCTGGTTCAGCACAAAAGGCACTTAATTCACAAAAGTCATACAATCAAAAGCACTTGGCGGCTGTCAAAGCCGACTATACGGCGATTGAACGTGATGAGCGTACCGGTGGTAAGAACAGGGTTGCACTGGTTCGGAAGCTGAATGCAGATATTCTCAAGCTAACCGATAAAGGAAATCAGAAGCAACAATCCCTACTAAGAAGTCTAAACTCTCGGACAATCAAGCTAACAACCAAACAATATAACTCAGTAATCAGACAATCGGCCAAGTCCTATCGTCTGACGAAGTCTAACGCAAAAAAAGCTTATACTGCGCAAGTTTCTTCAGCAAAGGACCGTTATGATCAAACTCTAAAGTCAGCCAAGCAGCTTTATGGTGTCCACTCTGTCGAATATAAGCGAATCAAGGGCTACGCTCAAAAGCAGTACGACAAAACCACTAGTGCGGCACATGATCAGTACAAGAAAACGGTGCACTGGGCAGAAAAGCAACGCGATGCCGTAGTTCAAGCAGCTGCTGATGCCGCAGGTGGTATCAACGGGATTATGGGCGTTATGTCCAATAATCTTGAAACTATGCTTAATCAAAACTCATCTGCTACTGGTGCTAAACACCAGAAACCAGTATCTAATACGAAGTCCA
This sequence comes from Levilactobacillus wangkuiensis, assembly GCF_016861605.1. Lineage (GTDB taxonomy): Bacteria > Bacillota > Bacilli > Lactobacillales > Lactobacillaceae > Levilactobacillus > Levilactobacillus wangkuiensis. Next base: position 14,809 of record NZ_BOLM01000016.1, on the reverse strand, counting down.
TCAAGAATAACTACAATCCCGGAAACAAGTTAGCCAAGGCAGCTGGGAAAACTTATATGGGTAGCGGGATTACAGTCAATCAGGGACTTCCTGGAAAAGCTACTGGTGGTGCCATCCGTAAGACTGGTATGGCAATGGTTGGAGAAAACGGCTCCGAAGTCTTGCAACGCGGTAAGAAATTCAGTGTTGTGGGGGACCGAGGTGCACAGCTTCTGCAGGTGCGGTCAGGTGATCGTATCTACAGTCACGCGGACGTTGCTAAGATGTCGCGAGGTTCCTTTGGGCAACGACTCCCTAACTTTGCTGCTGGCACGACCCAGTTAACCAGCTTTGCAGCCGGTAGTTGGTCCACTATGCCGGGACTGAGCAAGAAGACCTCTAAGGACTCAATTTCGGAATCTAAAAAGATGTCGAAATCAGTCACCAAGAACTATGGTGACATGTCTAAGAAGTCTGCTTCATCGCTGAAACGGCTCAACAAGAAGAACGCCTCATTGTGGCATGATACTCGCACTGATGCGGAATCTGAGACCACGAAACTGCATAAGCAGGCGGTCAAGAAGTTTGACGACGTCAAAGATGATACGGTTGCCTCACTGAAGTCAATGCACAAGCAGTTTAACAGCGTCACAACGGACCTAGTTAGCGATTTTGGGTCCATTTTTGGCAAGTTAAAAGGCCAAGCCCATGACGGAATGGCCGGTGCAATTTCATCAATGAATTCGGGTATCAGTAGCATTGATACCACATTGGCACAGTTTGGTGGGAACAAGTCTGTTTTGAAGCCAATTCACTATGCAACTGGGTCTAAGGGTCCAATCGCTAGTGATCAATTGGCTGTCCTTAACGACGCAACGAGTGGCCCTCGACAAGAACTAGTGGCCCGTGGCAGTCAACTTTTGAAGCCTATTGGTAAGGATGTCATTACGCCCCTGAAAAAGGGTGATGAAGTCTTCAACGGATCACAGGTTGAGAATGCTAAACCATACCTACCACACTTCAAGAAGGGGACTGGTGCGTCTGATGACAAGCTGATCAGTCTGGCTTCTAAGAATCATAAGAACCCAGACGCTGCTTGGAAACGTGACTTTGATGACAAGACGACTAAGTCTAAGGGGTCTGACCTGAAACGTGGGTTGGCCACTACGGCCAAGGGGGCAACGGATTCTGTTGGCCCTAATTGGTACAAGGCTGGTTGGAATGTCATCAATGATGCAATTAATGGTGGCAGTGGAGCTGGTGGCAACTGGGCCCACTCACCTGGTCTCACTAAGAAGGATGGGTTTGGAACCTCTCGTGCCCAGTACTATGGTGCTGGTGCCGCTCATGATGGTGTTGATTTCAGTGGACCATTGGGATCAGCTATCAGAGCCATTCATGGTGGAACTGTTTCGAGAATTGGTGGCGTTGGAATTTCTGATTTAGGTAAAGTCATCATTGTAAAGAGTGATGATGGATTCCAAGAAATTTATCAGGAATTCGGTGGCATGGGTAATATTAAAGTTGGCGTTGGTGACACGATAAAAACGGGACAGCGTATTGCGACGCTAGGAAAGCTGGTCGGTACAGGCTCTGGTTCTCACGTTCATATCGGTGTTACTAAAGGAAATCCGCTGAAGAAGAACATGCTGTCTACTAGTGGCTGGTACGATGTCACCAAGATGCATGGCAAGAGCTCTGGTGTGGAGAAGAGTAAGTCTAAGGATACTGGCGTTGAAAAGCTCTTCAAGCGTGAGATTGGCAAGTCAGCGTTGTCCTGGATTTCTAAACGTTTGCACGTCGATGATGACTCAGGATCGGATGGAACAAGTGCGGCTCCTTCTGGGAGCCATAAACATTGGTTAGAACAGGCTGGCATTCCGGCAAGCCAATTTGCTGCTTACAACTCAATTATTACACCAGAGTCTGGATGGAACCCGACAATCCATAATCCAAGCAGTTCTGCCTACGGTATTCCTCAAGCCCTACCTGGTTCAAAGATGGCATCTGCGGGGTCTGATTGGAAGACCAATCCAATTACTCAATTGAAGTGGATGAAGAGCTACGTTAATGGCCGATACGGAGGCATTGATAAGGCATTAGCATTCAGAAAAGTACATGGTTGGTATGCCAAGGGTGGTCGTCCGAAGGTTGGTGAGTGGTCAATTGTTGGTGAGAAGGGGCCAGAACTCTTCAAGCCAGACTCAGCTGGGACCATTTATCCACACGAGAAATCGAAGCAGATTGCAAACCAATCCATTCCTTCAAATTCACGACACAGCAGTAAACCCAAGATTGATTTTCACCCAACGATCCATGTCAATATAACTGGTGACGCCAGCGGAAATGTCACGAAGCAACAAGTTATGAAGTGGGTCAAGGAAGCGATGGGCGAAAGCTTTGAACAGCTACAAGACCTGTTAGGAGGAGCGTAATGGTAAAACCAGTATACAAGCGAACTCGGGATGGGACTTCCGAGTTTTTTGGTGCATATATGCACGAATACGGAAAGAATAAAGTGTCTCAACGAATCGGCATTCACGCTAAGACTGAGGATGATGATTCTGCTTCAGAGGTAACTCAGTATGCGATTGAGAAGGGCGAACCTATCACTGATCATTCGCGGCCAACAAGTAAGACAATCACCCTTTCAATCTTGATTCAAGAAGATACGATGGCTAAGGCCAATAAGGTTTGGTCCAAGTTGAATAAGTGGCGGTTCGATGGCACACAAGTGGTTTTTAAGGGTGCTGTTGTCTACTACAAACACCTTCAAATTGAGGACTTAACCCGTCATGGCGAAAAGTACACTTCGACAATTGAAGCAACAATGAGCTTGAAGTTTGTACATTTTGCTAAGACTTCCCGAATCAAAAAGAAGGGTAAAAAAAGTAACGGTAATAAGAAACCTACTGGTAGTACCAAGTCTGCTCAGACTAAGGGCACTTATCGTAAGACTAAGGCCGGTGATACTTACTGGGGTTTCCATCAGAGCTTTGGGACGTCAATTGCAACGTTGCGTAAGTGGAACAAGTACCCGGATCGCAAGATACCAATTGGCGTCCGGATTAGGGTTAAGTGAGGTGAGTGGTGATGTCGCAACGCGACTATATTCCGATAGATGTTGATGATTTGCCGGAAATTTTTGAAATTGAATTAGCAGATATCACCTTCAACTTTGGAGTGTCCTACAACGCTGTTGGTGATTTTTTTACGGTCGATTTATACGACGAGGACCTCAACCCAATCATTTTGGGTGAAAAATTGGTGTTGAATCACCGACTATGGGCCTATGTCAATGATGACCGGCTGCCAGCGGTTGACTTGGTACCAATGGATGAGTCCGGACAAGCCACAGCCGTCAATGCTGAGACTTTTGGGCGGACAGTGTTCTTGATGATCGATGATATTGACCCAACAGATGATCTTAGTAGCGATGACTATGTTGGAATTGGCGAAGATGGGGGTGATGATGATGGCAGCTAAGTATCAAGTGGATCGGCGAGTCAAGTTGGTTCTGGATACAGGTAAGGAAAAAGTGACGCTTGAAAATATCAATCGGCTGAATCACTTACTAGAGATTCAGTTTAGTGTGCCATTTTCTAGCGAGCCCACACCAGATGTTGCGACAGTGACCATCATGAACCTATCTAAGAAGACACGGGCTCTTTTTAAAAAAGGAGAGCACGTCACACTTTACGCAGGATATAAAGGTGATGTTGGAGTTCTGACGGAGGGTAACATCAACAAAATTCCGCCTCTGCTATGGTCCGGGGTTGACTCGCAGTTCGGCTTTACCTTCATCCAGGGCGCCGACTACTCAAAAAAGAAAGATGTTTCAATCACCTTTAAGCGACAGTCGGACGCTGAACAAGTTATCAAGGCGATTGCCAAAAAGTCAGGTATTCCGCTGAAATCCATCAAGCTACAGATTCCAAAGAAATTTAAAAAGGGCTATACAGCTGATGGTCAGCCGTTGGAACTGATTGAGTCTATCGCTAAGAAGTGTGGTTCTGTTCTCCGAATTGTGCGTGGAAAATACTGTGTAGTCTATGACACCAGTGCCAGTGACTTGCAGAAAATCGTGCGAACACGGCGCGCGGCAGTTCGGTCGGCTCATACCCACTACACCAATAAGGTGCGCCAGCAAGGGATGGCCGCCAAGTATCGGTCGTCGACGACGGCGACCATCTCAAAGGATCGTGCTCAGTACAAGAAGAATTTAACTGCCGCGCAGGGACGTTTGGATAAAGCCAAGACCAAGAGCGGTAAGGCCGCAGCCAAAAAGTCCGTAGCTCATTGGCAACAACGCATCAGTGAGGTTGGCGGATTGAAGTCCCACAAGAACGCGGTAGCTTCCTATGCCAAGCGGACCCAGGAAGTTAAAGATGCAAAGGACGATTGGGAAAATGCACAGAAGCTTTTGAATAAAGCGGAGAAGGCCTTACGGAAGGCTGGTGGGGCTAAGAAGAATAGTACGGCCACCAAGCCAGCCGAATTATTGCTGTCGAACACAACTGGACTGACTGAGGAACCAAGCTACAGCGAAGATGACGATGGTGAATCATGGAGCTTTAGTTGCCTGCTGCAGCATCGCATTACGACAGACGCCGTAATCAAAGTTAAGAGCCGGAATTTGAATCGAACGATGGTCGTCGATAATGGGGAACACGCTTATGATGGGTCGTCCTTCCTAACAACGGGGGTGCTGAAGTAATGGCAAACAAAAGACCAGAACTAAAATTTTTTCGTTTCTTTGCACGAAAAGTAAAGCGTGAGACACATGTCCACCTACTTTGTCGAGTGGTTTCGGTAGAGTCGGATCATACCTGCACCGTACAACCACAAGACCTTGCGTCTGATGGCGATAAGCGAGGGATGATTCTGAGTGTACGAATTCCTAAACATGCTCGAGACGATGTCAAAAAGGATGTCAGCGTTAGTGTGGGCTTCTTTGATCGCGACGTTTCAGAAGCAGATGTAGGCGATACAGGGGATATTTCAAACGCTTCAGACCGTTTGCATAGCTTGAACGATGCTTTTATCGAGGCGGTGTTTTAATGGAACTACGAGATTTAAAACAAGATGAGAACGGCGATTTAGTCATCGAAAATGGCGAGATGCAGACAGTTATTGGTAAAGAGGAGTTGGCTCAAGGAATTCGCACCATCATCAGTAATCAGCTGGGGGACGCACCACTAGAACCCGATTTGGGAATGGACTATGAAAATCTTATCGGTGAAGACTTTAATGAAGCCTTTGCCCAAGCTGATTTTGAGGATGCAATTTTGGAGCAGGAACCCCGAGTGGTAGCCATCACAGATACCACTTTTAATTTGGACCATAAAACGCGAATTTTGTCAGTAAATTTGAAAATGACCGTTGATATGAACCAAACAGGTATTGAAGATGATCAAGAGGAAATAGAACAGGAGGTGACGATTGATGGCGGAAACTGATGCTGAGTACGGACTAACGCCGCAAGGTTATGTAGCGGAGCCAGAGGATGCAATTCAAATTGACCTATTTGAGCTTGCTGGTAGTCTGATGGGTTCTAATATCGGGACGGCTGAAAAGTCTATCTTAGGTAGTTTTATCCGTATCGTGGCTCACCGATTTGCTAAGTACGAGCAAACCATCGGCAACGTCTGGGACTCGTGGTTCTTCGACACCGCAACAGGGATTACCTTAGATAAGGTTGTTGCCTTATTAGGACTAACCCGAAATAAATCACAACCAGCCTACGTGTCTTTAACTTTCACCGGAAAAGCAGGAACAGTGATTGATGCTGATGAAATGTTCGAGACAGAAGATGGACAAACCTTTATGCTCGAAGATGCCGTTATTTTGGATGATGATGGCAACGGCTCTGGCATTGCAGTTTCAATGGATGAGTCAGCTGATGCGAATGTCGCAGCAGGTACGATTACTAAGCAGACCATGCCGGTTGAAGAGATCACTTCGGTCACTAATCCGGTGGCAGCGACTGGTGGTATGACTACCGAGGATGATGAGACTTTTAAGAACCGGGTAAAAGTCTTCGAAGAATCATTGTCGGGAGCTACTCGTGACGGAATCAGATCATCAGTGGCTAACGTGGCCGGAGTCGATCAAGTAGAGGTCAACATCAATGACACTAATGAGGTTGACGAAAATAGTGACCCGCCAAAATCAATTCACGTCTATGCTGCAGGTGGCATCGATGGTGATGTAGCTCAAGCTATTAGCGATACTCTTGCTGGTGGGACTCAGACAGTAGGGGCAACGGTGTTCAAGGTGCTGGACCGTGGCGGGCACCCGCAAGAGATTCACTTTGACCGTCCAACAGGCGTGCCAATCTTTATGACGGTCACGCTTGATACTGATAGTACCTTATTTGAGACAGATGGAATTGACCAAATTAAAACCAACATCAAAACGTATCTTAACTCTCTAACAATGGGGGATAAGGTGCGTTTTACTTATCTCTACACTTTAGTGTATGGAGTGGTCGGCGTGACTGATGCGGAGATCAAGATTGGGCGCACAACTGATACTTTAGCAGCGTCCGATATCCAGCTAGAGACCTTTGAGTCAGCAACTTATGCTCCGGGCAATATCGAGGTGGTAACTAATGCAAATTGATCCAACAATTAAGGACTTACCGCCATCTTTTGATCGGTCTACTGGGTCGAACAATTGGAAGATGATGCAGTTGGTCGAACAGCCGATAGGTGCTGGTGAGAAGCGATTGGATATGCTGTTGAAAATGCGGTCACTAGACACCGCTGAGGGCGGATTCCTAGACAGAATAGGCAACCTCATTGGAGTTTATCGAGGACAGATGGATGACGATTTCTATCGGCGAATGATTTATGCGCGCCTTGCCCGTCGGTATACCGATGGGACCATCAACCAGATTTATGATGTCGTCTCGGCAATTCTCTCTGCGGACCCACACGAATTTTTGGTACGCCCTCTTTGGAACGTAACTGGTGAACCAATGGCCATTGAGGTCTTGAATGTTCCGGCAATCTATGTTGACTCACAGGAGAAGGAAGCAATGTTGCTTGACCAGGTCCGGGCATCCGTTGCGGCTCCAACCAGAGTAGCTTCGATCCAGTTCCAAACGACAGTCAAAAGTAATCTCTATATGGCCTCTTATACTATGGTTCACCAAACAATTCATACAACAATGAATGTCGCGCAGGACCGCCATATCTCGATGCAAGGACAAGCTGGCTTAGCTAGTGTCACCAAAATTAGACAAATAATCAAGGCAAAGGAGGGGTAATAGTGGCAAGTAATGATGAGCAAAGAAGTGCAACAACCATCTTCACGACTGCCGCCCAGTCAATAGCCGCACGGCTTATCGCGAATAAAACAACGGCCAAATTTACTAAGGCAGAAATCAGTACCACTAATCTTTTTAATCAGTCGGTTACCGAGCTACAAGTCCTAACGTCGCTGGATAACGTTCAGCAAACGGCTGACATTAATACCGTGACAGTCATCAATGACAGCACGGTGGATGTAAATATCGCAATCGACCAAACAAAAGCACCAAATGATTATCAAATGAATTCGGTTGGATTGTTCGCTGTCGATGGCGATGGTAAGGAGGTGCTGTACAGTGTCACCGTGTTAAAAGATCCCGTTTATATCCATCAAGATGCAATGGGGTCGGCTTTAGGAATTGATCTGGAAACTGTAGTGGGTCAATCCAGTAACGTCGACCTATCAATCAACCCAGCTGGTGCAGTGACCAACGAGGCGTTGAAGGTGACCTTGGCCGATTACGTCAAAACGGACGATGTAAAAAGCCTTATCCCTGCCACCGTCATCGATGGTAGCAAGCCGGCGGATTTCAAGGAATCCGTCACGCTGGAAAAGGGTGCGGTGGACGGTGAAGGCAATGCCATTGCGACCACCAAGGATGTTTCCGATGGTGACGCTGAAACACTCAAGTCGGCAAAGGAGTACGCGGACACGAAAGTTAGTGGCAAAGCTAATGATAGTACGGTTGTGCACACGGCGGATATGCGTAAACCTGCTAGCGATGTAGCAGGAATTGAGGAAGTTAATGCCAAGCAAGATAAGCTAACAATTACACCAGCGGATGATTCCAAAGTAGCTCACCTATCTGGAGCAAACAACTTTGACACCACCCCAACGGTCAACAACAATCCGCTACTACTAGCAAGCAGTTTACCGTCTGATTTAGCACGGACTGGTCAAGATGCCAACTTTACCGCAAAACTCCAGCAGAATGGTCAAGATGTCGCACTTGCCAATAATACGATTGCCCGCAACCCTAACACTGGGGTTGTTTCTACACCTACTGACTTCACCAAGCTCACTGTGAACGGAGGTAAATCAGTCGCTACCCGCGACGATTTGAAAAGCCTTGAAGCAAGTGCTTGGAAACTATTGGTAAATAGTGATGCTACTACTGCTTTTTATCGACTTGTCGACGGCACACTATATATATCTGGGTATGCACGCGTAGGGGGAAATTATGGTAAAACAGATGCTAATCTGACAATAGTTAAGCAACTTCCAACAGAATTACAAAATAAAGCATGGACTATCAAAAATGATATGACGGTAGGGCTTAACGATACTAACGGATCGACGACTGCAGATTTAAAAATTGGTAAATCATCTTTGATTGCCACTTCTAGCGTTCCAGATAGTTGGACCACTAATGGTATCGTAATTTTTAATAACTCATATACACAAAGTTAGGAGGAAAAGAAATGCCAATTTATTACGTAAAATCAGATTCAGATAACAAGTTTCCAGACAAGGACACTGCGCCCGTACTTGATCCAGCAGATGGCTTACGAGCGGTGAATATCCCTACTACCTTGGTTCAATACTTCACGCGATACTGGTGGATGTATGCATTCAAGGGTGACGACTCCCAAGAAGTCACAGCTCCGGGTAACTTACCCAATTTGGATATCGACTACCTGCAAGGATTGATTGATCAGCAGGGTAAGCAAATTGAACAACAGGCGAAAAACATTGAGTCATTGAAAACTGAAAACAAAAGCCTTAAGTCAGCCAATGAGTTAACGCAGCAAGGCTTGATGGAAGCTGTCGATTACTTGTCTTCACAACTATCACCGGCTAGCACCACGACTGGAGCTGACTCAACTGCAACGAGTTCAGCAGCCCCAGCTAGTTCGGCAGCAAGTGAATCTTAGGAGGTGATGGAAATGGAATACTCTGCATTGGCACAGATTTATGCGCAAGCAATTATTGATGGCACACGGACTATTGAAGCCGTACCAGTCCCGTTTCGGTCTGACACCCAAGCGGCTTTGACTCAACTACAATCAAACAAATAAGGAGATAATCAATTATGTTAAATTTCAAATTTTCAGCTTTAGCTGCTATCTATGCTGCAAACGTTCTGGACGGTGGTCGGACTATTGATGAAGTACCATCCTATCTGCAACCCCAAGTGAAAGAAGTCCTGGGAAACTCAACCAGCACCGCCGCCGATACTACGCCGCAAGCATAGCAATCGCCGTTGGTGCTTTTTTGATGGGATTTTTTGTGGGAAAGGGGTGAAGCAATTGCATCGTATTAAAGATGGCCCGGTTCAACGGGCCTTTTCGCATTGGAATCATTTTTGTTTTGGCTTATTTTCAATGATAGGCGGTTTGTATATTTGGTTTCATCAAGGTTATTTAGATGATCCACGGGTGACACCACCGCCACCACCTTCACCGGCTGAACATGCAATCTTTGCCTTTGCTGACGACTGGTGGTTTTCATTGTGGTTAATTGTCTGTGGCATCGCTATTCTGGTTGGCGTCTTTCACAATCGGCGGTTGTTACGTGATGGTGGCCTAGTTGCCCTATCACCAGCAATGGGGGCCTGATCAGTGGCTTTCATTGTTCGGGGCTTGTTTGATGTGCGGTTTAACCTAACGTGGGTGTTCGCCTTACTCATGCTGTTTTTGCTAGTCGGTACGTTGATTAGGGGGGACACGCATGGATATTAAGTCCTGGGCAGTTGCTTTAGGTGCGCTGGGAACGTTTGTAACGACCGTATGGGCTGTTATTCATGGCTATCATTCCGATTTACGCCAGGCTGATCATGATCATCAGGAGATACAGGAGTATATCGTTAAGCAAATTAAAGAGGATAACCATGGCCTTCGTAAAGAGCTCGATGATGTGCGAAAACAATTTGACAATGATCTGAATGGATTGAAGGCTAAGAAAGATGCCATGGAACAAGAACTTAACCTGCAAATTGCCTTAAAGGTTAGTGAGAATGAAGCCTTACGAAAACGTAATGCTGCTTTAGAACGTGAGAATCAAGCGTACCGGGAACGGTACGGTGAACTTTAGGAGGAAAACGCATGTCTGAATTTACGAAGATTATTAAATTGCTCAACGACACCGGTATCTTAGGTGTCTTAATTTTTGCCTTGGTTGGCTGGTTTACCCGGATCAATCCGGCATTGAAGACCAAGATTGCGGCGAACAAGTCCGCTACTCAGCGCGAAGTATTGGGACTGTTAGACACACTGGCTTTCAGTGCTGTCAACAAGGCGGCCACTAATTATGAAATGCCAGGGGAAGAAAAGCGTGAGCAGGCGATTGCTGATGTAACAGGCCAAATGAAAGTATTTGGTCATGATAGTCTGGCACCGGCAATTATTTCAGCAGCCATTGAAAAGGCATATCAGTCGATGACAACAACGGATACGAAAGCCCAAGCAAAACAGGTTGAATACAATGCCGCTCTGGCGGACACAGAGCAAGCGTTCGCTGATAAGCAAGCACAACTGGACAAGCAAGCTGCGACAGTGCCCGCTGACCCAGCACCCTTAGATGTACCCGAAAAGACGGCCACTACGGAGGGAGATGCAAAGTAATGCCGCATTATGATGTTGTGGATACGTCCAATAACAATGGAATCATGACCGTTGCCAATTGGCGCTCAATGAAAAAATATGGCGTCAAAGCCATGATAGCTAAGCTATCCGAAGGCACGTACTTCACTGACCAAACGGCCAAGCCAAGCATTCGTAACGCGATTACTGCTGGTCTACACGTCAACGGTTATCACTTTGCCGGATTTACGACAGTGGCTGGGGCTAAGGCCGAAGCTCAAATGGCGGCGCGGAGTGCGCTTAAGGCAGGATTGGGCAAGAACAGTGTGATCGTACTTGATTTTGAAACCACCAACTCTGGTTGGAATCAGAACTCTAAAATTGTTAAGGCTTGGATCAACGAAGTCCATCGCATGGGCTATCCTAAGACGGACGTTTATACGATGGGCAGCTGGATTAATTCAGTGCCTTTGAATACAACCGGCCGTGGTGGTTGGGTGGCTAACTATCCTTATAACCCGTCAGGGTTCAAACTCTATACCGGATATAATGGCTGGCAATGGACGTCAAGCATGCACTTCCCTGGGTGTTATGGTGGTTTCGATGTGTCCCAAATGTACTCAAACTTCTACTATGGCACCACAACTAAGACGATCAAGCCTAAGAAGGCCATCTACTACCGATACAATCCCAAGATGATCTATGCCCGGACGCCGATTAATCGCTACAAGGACATTGCCTTCAAACACAAAGTAGACAACTTCCCGGCCGGCACAGTATTTGCGATTGCCAAAGTGATTAACTACGGCAAAATTACCCGGTTCCAGTTGGCCAACGGCTATTACATCACGTCTAACCAAGCCAACGTTAATCGCTTATACTATTCTGTTGATGGCGGTGTCAAGCGAGTAAAGTCTGTACGCGGTACTCACCGGTACAAAGATAAGGCCCTCAAACATGTTGTGGACTGGCAGCCAGCCGGCACTGAATTTGATGTCGCTAAGATCGCCAATTACAGAGATACAACTCGGATTCAGTTGGCTAACGGATACTATATCAGTGGAAACAAAAAGATTAACAAATTTGTCAAATAAGAGTACAGTACAAGATGTACCTGTACGTTACTGATTTAGAAAAGGCGCTCACTCCTAACAGGGGTGGGCGCCTTTTTTGGAACTATGTTATGATGAATAAGGTGGTTGATACTTTTAAAGTGATCATACAATTCTAGGAGGATAGCTTAATATTATTGGAAAATATCCAAATACTTAATTAAGTTATACCAAAAGATATGGATCTTTGATGCTTGTATGATATACTGAATTTGTCAAGTAACAAATAATTTTTTACTACGTAGCTATTTCAAAATTGTTGGGGGTGATGAGTATGGCCACTAAAAGCTTTCAAACTGATTTTGCTTTTAACAAAAAGAATGGTCATGCATTAGCTAACGCGCTTGAGCATTCACGACGGGTAGACATTGTAGTGGAATCAGCAGTAAATCGATACAACAAAATGGATGAGGACAAACTTCATAAAAAATTTGATTCGTTATTCAGATCGGATGATCAGCACTAGTGTCATTTGAGGTTGTTTCGCTAAGACAGTTGCTTGATAATTATGAAACTAGAGAAATCATTACTCAGTTAAATGACTTTGCATCTATTAATGATGACGTTGAAAGCTTTTTAAAGAAAAAAGCAATTCAATTTGAAAAGGTTGGATTATCACGGACAACATTAGTTTATACTAGTATTAAGGGCGACTTGAAATTGGCCGGGTACTTTGCTATTTCTAGTAAGCCATTAACAATTTCTAAAAAGAATTGGAATAAGTTAAGTAATGGCGTACGTCGTAAATTATTGCCAATGGGATATAGAACTGAACAAGATAATTACGAAGTTTCTTCAATACTACTTGGACAATTAGGTGTTAACTTTAAGTACAAATCTTCCCATATTATAACTGGAAATGAACTTTTAGCATTATCATATGAAGAAATTAAAAAAGCTTGGATGGCATCTGGTGGGACAATGCTATATTTGGAAGCTAAAAACATTCCATATCTTCGTGAATTTTACACGAGCAATGGATTTAGCCAATTGCTTTTAAAAGAAAGTGATGAGGATAAAGTTCCAAGTATTCCATATGTATCTGTCAACCACCTGCATTTATATGTAAAGAAGCTGACCGATATCTGATAGAAAAGGGCGCTCACTCCTGGCGGGGTGGGCGTCTTTTTTATTAATTACGCAGTTTATAAAAAATCATGAAAGATGTAAAACAGGAAAATCGACATTAAGGCCGCTCATCTCTACTGAGGTGAGCGGCCCTTTATGCCATTCGTTTTTAATTTTGAAACTTATAATTTGCGAATTTTTTAATGCTGTTTTCTGATGAAGTTCATCCAGATGAGATCTCCAACGTACATAATTAGAAATAAGAAAATCCAAATTCCAATTGAAGTAACCCGGTTCCCATTCGAACTAGTAATTCCTGAACCATCAATTTTTCTAAACCATAAAAAAATAACACCTATCAGAAAGACCACTGTTTCTAAGATAACTGTAAGTCTCCAAATTTTCATTAGAAAACTACCCCTTCAAGACAATTTTTAAAAATAAATCACAGTGATTTTTATGATAATTTTATTAGGTTAACTATCATAGTACCCTTTTAACTGAGATTATATGATAGTATAGTGGATATTTTCCAAAGCGAGATTAATTACACTATTGCTAAAAGTAGGCGGTGGAACGTTAAATAATTAGTTTTTCTATATCGTGCTTAATACTTTTTATTTCTGATTCCACAAAGGGTATCATGCTTTGATATGTTTTTTCCCCTAATAAGGTAGGTTTTAAAAAATGAATTCTATGATCTTTATTAGAAGTAACAGAGCTAATCAAGTCTTTCTTAAGCAAATCAGTAGTCTGCATTGAGACAAATGTTTTACTAATATCATATTTGGAGCAAAAATCTCTGGTAATAAAGGAATCTTCAAAGTAAATCATTTCGTGTAACATCATAAATTGGATAATACTAATGGTGAAGTTTTCGCTATCTATACGAGATATTCTGTTGGTTATTTTTCTAAGTTTCCACGTCTCATCTAACAATTCATCAAAAGACAACATGAAGTCCCTCCAATAATGTGTTGAAATTTAATTTAATGATTAACAATTACAATAATAACACTAAAAACTATTTTTTGAATAACTTTCGTGCAGCTTTAGATAATGGAGACTTTACCAGCCGCAGATGTTTTTTGAATTAATTGTAAGTCTGACGATCACTTTAAACAATAAATCTAGTGTAGGTGTGGTTAAAAACCACATCAATCTGATAACGGGTGTTGATGAGCCGTTTGAAGCTTGCGTCAATTCTCTCATTAATAACTTTTGCATCATTTTCTATTTGCATCACTAAATGTCACCTCATCATTATGCTATAGCCACAGTTGTAGCGCAGAATGCGTATTTGGTGATCACAAACTGCTTTCTACTATTATAATGGCCAAACAGCGCAGCCGTTGATCCTTTCTCTGCACGATAAAGAAAATCCAAAGCGTGGGCATGTACCAAACAATTGATTAGCTCGTTTGTCTTGGAGTCACGTATCTTTACATAAAGAAGCAGGGGGCTTAGCTTGATAGTTCGGGGGTCGCTTTCAAGGGTTCCATTAAGTGGTTGTTGTTCCATAACTATCACCTCAGCTTTTATTATACGAACGTTTGTTCGCTTAATCAATGAAAATATATAATTTTGAATGCTTAGAAATGGATTTTTTACTAGGTGAGGGAATAAAACGGATTTATAAAAAGAAAAACGTTTGCACTTTTTTTGCACTGCACGGCTTTAATCATTGATATAGCACGATCAAGTATGCCTGCTCTGGGCATCATGGATAACTTTTAAAGGGGCTGTGACATAAGTCTCCAAAATGAAAGCTGGTTGAGGAAAATCTTCGGATTTTCCTCAACCAGCTTTTTG
>NZ_BOLM01000015.1 GCF_016861605.1 Levilactobacillus wangkuiensis | reverse complement strand
GATAGTGAATTCAAAACCATCTTAACCATTTAAAAGACCAGCACATCAACATTCTTCTTGACAAGACGTAGAAAAAAATCCCATCAAAATTGACAGGATTTTCTTCGGAATTTGATTTACTCGCCTAAAACCGTTCCCGCTCCGGCAACGTTCCCCGTTGACCGGCCAAGCGCAAGCGGCTCCAAATCAAGCTTAGCGCAAACCCAATCAGCGTCGGGACCAACCAGCCCAGACCCATGCTGGCAAACGGGATGAACTGGTGGTACAGGCCGAGCGCCACTTGAATCGGTGCCAGACTCGTAATCATGGCCGGCGCACTATTTAGCATGTCCAGCACGGCTGGCAACACCGTGAAGGCAATCGTGACCTTGTAGACCGTACCCGCGTATGGCTGCTTGGACACCGTCAGTGAGAGCAGAATCAACGCCAAGGCCAGCGGGTACATCAGCATTAAAACCGGCAACGACCAGCTGATGATCGTATCCAAACCGGCGTTGGCCACCAGGAAGGACAGGATCGTCGTGACCCGCAACCAGGCCCGGTAGCTGACCTTGGGAAATAGCTTGTGGAAATCCTGGGCAAACGAGGACACCAGCCCAATCGCCGTGGTTAACACACCCAGCGTGACTAAGGCGCCCAGCAACAGCGTGCCCACGCGACTGAAGTAATGGCCCACGATTTGGGACAACGCCACCCCGCCATTGGCTGATAGCTTTAACTGACTCATGCTTAGGGCGCCCAAGAGGACCAAGCCGAAGTAGATCAGGACTTCGAGTGAAATGCTGATGAGACCGGCCTTGGCGGTTAACTTGGTCAGCTCACGACCGTGGTACCCGAGCCCGCGAATCGCGTGAATCAAGGTGACGCTCAACGCCAACAGTGCGACGGCATCTAGGGTATTGTAGCCCTCGAGCAGCCCACCAATCGTGGCATTGGCCTGATAGGTCGCGGTCGGCGCCTGGGTCAAGCCACCCATGGGTTTGAGAAAGGCTACCAGGAAGACGACAGCTAATAGCGCCAGGAACCCGGCGTTAAGGTATTTACCCACGATTTTTAGTAACGCGCCCTGGTGCGTGGCGGCGACGTAGGTCAGGGCAAAGAAAACCCCCGTGAAGAGCCACATGCCAATGGTCGAAAAATCCTTGGGAATAAAGGGTTCCGCGGCCATTTCGTAAGCCGTCGCGGCCGTCCGGGGTGTGGCGAAGAACGGCCCAATCGTCAGGTGGACTAAAATTAAGAAAATGGCTGCGTAGTGCTTGCCCACGGGACGGGCCAAATCTAACAAGCCGTCACTCTTGGTGACCACCACGGCCATGATGGCCAGCAGCGGGAACAGCGACCCGGAAATGGCGAATCCCAAGGCGGCCATGAACCAGTTCGATCCGGCCATCTGTCCTAAATGAACCGGAAAAATCAGGTTGCCGGAGCCAAAGAACATGCCGAAGATTAAGGAACTGACGACTAATAATTGACCCCAACTTTGTTTTGGTGCTGCATTTGTCTTTTCCATCATCAATTCCTCCAACTCTTAATTTTTACCCGTAAACGTCAAAAGAGCCCTTCTCCCACTACGGGAAAAGGGCTCTACAAGTAGAACGGTACCACCTTTTTGTGACGGCCGCGGCCACCACACTCATCACGGACTGACATCCGCTAGCCAAATAATGGTGGCAACCACGGCAGCCTTCTCAACCACCGAACTCAGAATTAACCTTCACGAACAGGTGGTGGTCACTTTGCACTTCACGTGACTCCCTAGGCACCAACGGATTCGCTACTACTTTCTTCAACGTTTTGTAAGTATTGAAATGTATTATAGTCTGGTGATTATTAAAAATCAATGGGTAAATTAAAATTAAATGAGATTTTTTTATGTACATCCAAAATTCACCACCAAATCAAATCTCGAAGCCAAGCCATCGAAATTTGACGACCACCGAGCTAACTCGTTGACGGTAGTTCACTCGAACCGCTATGCTAAAAGGAACTCTAAAAAAACGTTTACGCTAGGAGGCGCGCGATGTTCAAAAGAAATCGATGGTGGTTAACCATCCTGTTGGCAACATTAAGTTTGGTTCTATTTTTTAACCGTCCGGCACCCGCTCAGGCGGCCGTCAAAGCATCGACGCTGCCCACACAGCAAGGTCTGCTCATTGATTTAGGACGCAAGCCCATGACGGCCAGTGCCATCAAGCAGATGATCAAGGCCGCGGCCGACCGTAAGTTCACGTACGTGGTCCTCTACCTGAGTGACAACGAGCATTTGAGTTTCCAATCTAAATATCTGAAAAACAAGGCCACCAAGACCGTCCACTCACCCAAAGCTCTGAAACAACTGGTCAGCTATGCCCGCGGTAAGAACGTCCAATTGGTCCCGGCCGTGGACATGCCTTCGCACAGCGGCGCCATTTTACGCCAGCTCAAGAAGTCGCATCCCAAAATTTATCGTCAGGTCAAACTAGACAGTCATACCCTGGATTACACCAAGAAACAGTCCGTGACGCTGACTAATAAGCTGTACGGCGAATTGACTGCTAGTTTCAAGAAGCAGCCCAAACGTGATTTTCTGCTGGGAGCCGACGAAGTTCCCGGGACGAATAAGATGTACAAATCCCTGATCACCTACATTAATCAGGTAAACAAGGCCCAAAACAAGCGCGGCTTTACCACAGTCGTTTGGAACGACTCCCTACTGAAGAGCCAGCTGAGTCAGCTCAACAAGAATATCACCGTGAATTACTGGTCCCAGTCCGGCAACCGGGCGACTACGAAGGAGTTAACGACCCGCCGCACCCAGCGTGTGTCCGTCACCGACCTCGTCAAGGCCAAACGCGGCATCGTCAACGCCAATAGCTACGCGACCTACTACCAGTTCCAGTACATTGGCAACGCCGCGCACGACCAATATTTCATCAGTTATCTGCGCGATTCTTACCGGCCCAACCTGTTCAACGAAATTAGCGCAACTGGTCTCAACCAAGACCGCACCTTCGTTCCTGGTATTAAAACCAACGGCACCCTGGTCAGTCTCTGGGGCCACGACGCCCAAAAGGTCAAGCCAGCGGCCATCGTCAACTTTATTCGTCAATTGTCGGTGCCGAAGTAAGTAAAAATCCGTACTAGCCTACTTGGGCCGGTACGGATTTTTTTGTGTTCAGTCTTCAAAGAAATCCTGATCAATTTCAAATACCTCAAACTGACGTTTCACCTGGACACCGACGTGATACTGGAGCATCAACTCCGTCAGCTGAATGCCATCGACCAGAACAATTGAGAAGCCCTTGGCCGTTTCGACCGCCTTTTTAGAAAAGCCTGACGTTGTGATGAAAACACCCCGGTCCGCGTGGTTGCGTGATAACGCCCCGTAAAACGAATCGATAGCTGGCCGCTGGACGGTATTCTCCGCTTCATAGCGTTTGGCCTGCACGTAGACCGTACTGGTTCCCAGTGCATCTTGATTGATCACGCCATCAATACCACCGTCATTGCTCAGTTGTGTCACCCAAGCCGACCCGTTCGGCCCCTTATATCCCATCGCCGAAAGCAAGTCGACCACTAGGTTTTCAAAAAACTCTGGCGCCGACTCGCGGATTCGTTGGAGAAGGTCCGTGGCCACCTCCGCGTTGTAGCCCTTCACCTGTTGGGTCAATCGGTCTAGGGATGTCGTTGTTTCTGCTTCATCCACTGCTGATTCTGGCGCTGGACTAATTTGGTTACGGGTTTGTCGTTCCTGCAGATCCCGTTGATGTTGAATATACTTAGGTTGTTGATGAATCAAGGCTCCATCAACTAACTGATTCCCATGTACTAACTTGCTTCCCAAGCTCGTCGCCTCATAAAACCCACGCCGGGTACGCCGCAAGAGTCCGGCGGTGGTCAGCTCACTAACTGCCCAGCCCGCCCGATCTTCAATAATATTGTGCTGGTTGGGATAGGTCAATTGGCGCAGTGCTGTCGGCAGAAATAAGGCATTGGCGACCGCGGCATTCAACGCGCGACCACGCCATTCAGCTCGTTGCTCCGCTAATTTCAAAACGATTGGCGCCAGGGCATCCCACGTTGGTAACCCATGCTTGCCCAATTTCAATTGCTGGTAATCCATTTGCCCGCATCCTCCTCGAAACGCTGATGTATACCCTAAGTATACCGGTCTCGGCACTAAAATTCGCAAGCAACAACGGATTTCTCGACTCGTTACACAACTTTTACAAACTTTCCGGACAACTCCTTCCCATCTCACCCAAACGACATTATGTGACACCCCCGAATGCTATGCTAGAACCATCAGATAGGCAAGGTTGCGACTCACAAATGAGGGGTTGTGAAGGAAAAAAGCCAATCGTCTAGTCCACTAAATGTAAACACGACCTCCGTGAACTCGCCCCGAATGTCCTATCTGTCCTACTTACGTGACAAAATTAAGTGTTCGTCTCTGACAAAAGAAAGGTCGATATCCATGACAAACTTAGCATTTTCAAACGTTGATAGCTGGGCCATCTGGTCCGTTCCCACTGAATCCTTAGCCGGCAAAACTGCCAAAGAACGCGAACAAGCCTTTGGCGCCGCTTACCAACCCGAAACGTTCCCAGCCGCTGAATTACCTAGCGATTTAGGCGCCGCCCTCCAAGCCAGCAAATTTGTGCTCGTAGGCATGAACCCCGGCAACGCCGCTGTTGATCATCCAGCCGACGTCGACTTTTTAAATTTCCATGGTCAAAAGAAGAGCCTCGATTACCGTTTGGCCGCCGCTGCTTACGACACGCCAGCCTGGGGCGCCTTCATGACCGACCTGTCAGGTACAATTGAAAGCGACAGCACCAAGGTCCAAATCACTGCCGCTGACGTGGTCGACTTGGAAAGCCACCTCGACGAACTCGGCGTGCCAAGTGACGCCACCTTGATTGCCATGGGCGGCAAGACCGCCGCACCACTGACCAAATTCGCCAAGCGCCCGGTCGCTCAAATCCAGCACTACTCAGGTGCCAACGGCCACTGGAACGCAGAAGACGTCCACAATAAGTTGGTTGAAATCACCAAATAATTTAATAATAGAAACTGGCTCGGGACAAACTCCCGGGCCAGTTTTTGTACGTTTGGTGCTAATACAAAACCGTTATGCAGGCCACTGAATCACCCAACATAACGGTTTTATTGGCATTAATTTGCGGCATAATTTGTACAGTAAGTCGTATTCAAGATCAAATCGCATTCAAGCCGAAACCGTTCAAGAGAAACACTAGTTACGATTCAAACCAGTGTCAGCCGTGAAGTCGGCAAGAATGGGGTCAGCCGTGGGATTTCCCTGTTGACGGGGACCGGCGACAGGGAAATGGCGACTTTGAGACTCGACCCTTAGAGGCTCAAAGCGAGGTCGAAGACCGCTCTTTGGCTTCGGCCGTCCTGCCCACAGCGTTCCGCCCCATTCTTGTCGACTGGTAAGGCGCTGCTCTTTTAACCATTAACCAACAGTGACGACCTAAACCAGTGTCAGGCGGAAGGGCGGCGCCAACTTGCTAAGCCGTGGGAATTCTCTTAGTGGTGATTTTTACCACTTAGAGAATTGGTGTCTTTGAAACTCGGCCTTTGAGGTTCAAAGCAAGCCTGGAGACCGCCCTTCGGCTCCAGACGTCCGCCCACAGCCGTTCCAGTAGGTTGGCGCCGCCCTGTAGGCGAACTCGAGACCCGTTTAGTCGTAGTAACTCATGGTTTTCGTGAGCTCGCGCTTGACGGAATCCACCAACGACTGTGGTGCCACCACCTGAATCTGAGCGCCCTGGCTCAGCACCCACAGCAGCGCCCCCTGTGATGCCAGGTGGTCCCCCTTAATGGTGACGCTACCGTCCTCGCGATTCCACTCGGTGATGCGAGAGTTGGGCAGCTTGTCCAGCGCCGTTTGCGGGTAACCCCAGTAGCGGAACTCGTACGGAATATCCGTCCCACCGCTCAACAAGTAGGTCTTATTTCGCAAAGCGCCTTCATCAATTTTCTTATCGCCAGGCACCTTCACCACGGCACGGGTGGTGCGGGCATCTTGGAAACGGTCCAAGCGATACACCAGACTCTTATTTATTTCCGGAATGTACATCACCACATAGAAATAGAAATCGGCGAAATAAATGCTCAACGGCACGCCATAACCAGGCTTGCTGAGTGCGCGGCCCTGCGCATCGGGCACACTACTGCGGTAATGAAATTTAATCGGCGTCTTGTGGCTGACCCAGTCGGCGAAGTCCTTTAGCCAGGGCAAAATCTCCTTATCGCCATTGGAAAATAACGGCGTGTAATGAACCAGTGAATTACTGATCAATTTCTGAATCGACCCCCGTTCGTTATCGGCGACCAGGTCGAGCAAACTGTCCTTGACCCGCAACAGTTCTTCTCGGGTGAGGGACCGGGTCCCAATCACAATTTTTAACAGCGCGAGAATTTCCTCGGCCGACAGCGCCCCGTCCTTTGCTAACCAGTACGTCTTGCCCTTTTGCTGTAGTTGATAGGCTGAGTCGTTGTCCGCCAGTGTTTCCCGAATGAGCTTCGTATCCCGTTCCAGGCTTCGTTCAGAGACCTGATAAGTCTCCTTACCATTGGTATCCGTTGTAATCTTTTCACCCGCCAATAACTTTATCAGCACGTCAACCGCGCGTTCGCGTCCCTTCATAAATGCCGCCTCCTAATTAGTTTGGAAATTTCAAAATCCCTTGCATCTGGCCGACCACCAATAGGGCCGTCACCAGTTCATCAAATTCTAAATCGTACATGATCGGGTCGTCTGCATCCCCGGCGTAAACGTCGTAGACCGTCTCGATTTCACCCCGTTGCTCGTCATTTTCCTTTAACTGCAGCTTGTTGATTATCCCGTCCGTCACAATCAGCGCTTCCACTCTTGCCTGGTGCACTTGCCGTTGCTGGCGCAGAGAAATCTGCATGCCCGCGCTAGACGCCAAGTCGGCCAGCCAAGCGGTCAGATTCTCATCGGCGGTCAAGTCGCGCAGGGGCATGCCGTGATAAATAAATGACGTCATTTGGCCAAAAACAGACGCCGTCATCGGGTCACCCAACTGCTCATGTGGGGTATCAAATTGGTACTGGTACGTCTGATATTGGCGATCATGCAGGATTGGCAACGCCGCAACCGCATCAAAGTCCGCCAACGTCTGAACTTCGAGGGGAACCGAACACTGATTGCGGGTGATCACTAGCTGCGAATCAGCAAACGACTCCGTGGAAACCCGTGGCACCAACAATAAGGACGTCAATGCCCAGGCGGGAATGCCGAGCCGGAGACCTAATAAGACGCTCACCAATTTTTGTAACGGCACGTTGTCAATCACCACGCTGCCGTGTTGATCACGCACGGCGTAGTAGTCGCCCGTGGTGGTCAGCAGGACTTTGGGCAGGTCGCTCGGTCGTAAGAAGTCCGTCTGATCCGACATTTTGGCCAGCCAATCTTCCCCGTTAGCCTCCAGGACTTCGTGCGCCACCCAGCGATCGTTGGTGGATTGCCAGATATGTTGGGTTTCTTGCACGCCCCCGGTGACCACGAACCCCTGCTGGTTCAACTCGTGAATCAGAAAGACCAGGACTCCCAACTCGGCGTCCCACCGTGAGGCCGGTTTGCCCACGCCATTTGCCATGAACTGCGCCAGGGTGCGCTGTAAATCCTGCGACGTGAGGTAGGGGCCCACGTACACCTCACCGTTCTCGTTGTACAGCTGAAACCGATTATGAGCCTGACCGAATCGCCGAATCCCCCGCGTCAGCAGTGTGCCTTCCCCGTCTGCCTCGATTGATTCGCCCCGACTCGTTTGTTGGGTCACGAAGTTCAGATAAAGATCGTGATGCCGGATGAATTTGTTCACATCGCCTTGAATTTTGGGTATTGTCATCGCGCATCCTCCTCAGATTGATTTGTCACTTTTCAGTATACCGACCACCCGCGACACCATATGTCGTCCTGAAAAATTTGTTAAAAATACGGCCGACCCGGTTGCGATAGTCGGGTGAAGCCCCGTCATCGGCGCACCCCCATCGCTGGAAACAAACGGTCGACGGTCGCCATAAACGCTTCCGTGCGTGCCACTCCCAACACTTTGAGGCTGGACTCAAACTCGGCCGACGTGGGTAACGTACCGGACAACCTTTGACTAACGGTTAACAAACCAATCACCATTTTTTCGCGGTCGGTGATTGGGACATACGTGGGTTTCATTTCACAAAACTCCTTTCCATTGCTGGGCTAACTGCATTTGCTGACCTCAGTTTAGCAACCCATTCCGACAGAATTTGTCGAATAGCGGTGGTGGAAGTGAATTAAACTAAAAACCAGTCCACGACAAAAAGGCCCGCCAGCCTTCCGCTAGGAAAGTTGACGGGTCTCATAACTTGTCTAATACTTATTTATTGACGACATACTTCGGATCTTGACCCTTAGCCATCAGGATCACGTTACCGGCCACGATGTCGGCCATGGCATTCCGAGCTTCCACCGTTGCGTTACCAATGTGGGGCGTCAAAATGACGTTCTTTAGCGTGGTGAAGCCGTGGTCGACTTGCGGTTCATTTTCATAAACATCCAGCGCAGCGCCACCAATTTCCTTCGTTTGTAAGGCCTGTAACAGCGCGGCTTCATCCAAGATTGGTCCCCGACCCACATTAATAATAGCAGCCGTTGATTTCATCTGCTTAAATGTTTCGGCATTAAATTGATGCTTCGTTTCTGGTGTGAGCGGTGCGTTGATACTGATGAAATCGCTGCTCTTAACCAGGTCATCAAAAGATTGGTAGGTCACGTTGAGGGCTGCTTCATCCGCACTAGCCAAGCGGTGTGGGGAGAAGTAGCTGACCTTCATCCCCAGGCTGCCGGCCTTGCGCGCCACTTCGCTCCCGATACTGCCTAAGCCAAAGATGCCCAGCGTCTTGCCGGTAATTTCATGACCCAGGAAGTAGAGCGGTGCCCAGCCAGGAAAGCCCACGGTGCGCATCTGCTGGTCACCCTCGACCATCCGGTGACTCAGGGCTAAAATCAGACTAAGCGTCAATTCAGCCACCGAGTTCGTCGAAACCTTGGGTGTGTTCGTCACGAGAATGCCTTTTTCCTTGGCGTAAGCGCTATCAATATTGTTGAAACCAGCGCCAAAGTTTGCAATCAACTTGAGTTTCGGTGCCGCATCGATAATCTCCCGGTCAACGAACGTGGATAACGTGGTGATCAAGAAGTCAGCCGTGGCGGCCTTGGCCAGTAACTCTTCGTGTGAAATCAAGCCATCGCCGGTATAACTCTCAACGTCTAAATGATTGTCACGCAGCTGTTTCAGGGCAACTTCAGGGAATTGGGCAGTTAAATATACTTTTGTCATGATTTTTCCTCCTAAACTTTGATACACTTAGCTTAAGCCCTAATCGGCTGTCCCACAATAACGCACTTTTTAGTTACCGGTCCGTCAAAGGAGGTCTTCACGTGACTGATACAGTTCGTAAACTCGTT
This sequence comes from Levilactobacillus wangkuiensis, assembly GCF_016861605.1. Lineage (GTDB taxonomy): Bacteria > Bacillota > Bacilli > Lactobacillales > Lactobacillaceae > Levilactobacillus > Levilactobacillus wangkuiensis. The sequence goes on along the minus strand of NZ_BOLM01000015.1, from coordinate 54,494 downwards.
CGGCAAAGGCTGAAGAACGGCGATTACACTTGTCGCAAGGAATTCACCCTAGCCATGTTTAGTGGTAAATGGAAGGTGAACATCATCTACCATTTGGGCCACGAAGGGACTTATTATTTTTATCAATTACAAACGCTACTCCCTAACACGTCGCACAAGGAGCTCGCTAAGAAACTCAAGGAGTTGGTCGCAGACGGTTTGATCAGCCGAGAGGAAGAGGACGGTCCCCGCATTAAAATGGCCTATTCCCTGACACCACTGGGTGAGTCGCTCTTGCCAATCATCGACAGCATGTACGACTGGGGTGAGCAGCGGTTGCAGGAGCTGCATATGAACAACGTCCCCTTCAACCTGGGGCCGGTTAAAAATAACTAGCGGTCCTTGGCTTTCGTTCCCGGCGGCGGGCTCAAAGTGGCCTGCTATGGGGAACGGCTCCAGCCTGAGAGGCGGTCTGGGGCCTCGCCTTTGAGCCAAAGGTCGGTCTCAAAGGTCGTCCCGTGCTCTAAACTGAGAAATTCACTCAGTTAAGACCACCGACACAGCTGGCCACTTTGGCCCGCCTCTAGTCACTGACACAAGCGTTCATTTTTAACCTAGGGGGTCCTTTCACTTCGAATCAGATTAACGTTTACAAAAACGTAACCGTTTACATAACGATAGTGTTCTTTTGCGCGCCCGTTTATTTTTCCCAAGCCACTAGTCCTACAGCTAGCGGCTTTTTGGGTTTGCCCGCGCATATTTCCCTCACTCTCTCCAACATGGCCACTATTTTGACGAAATATTTATTAATCAGCGAAACCGTTCTCCCCATTTATGGTATGCTTAAGGCTGTACTTAGAACAGTTCTTTGAGCAGGTGAATTGATGTCAATTCTCGAAAACTTTTTTCAGGATCTATTTAATATAAAATCGGTCATTATGGCCCTGATTACTATCGGGTTGATTGCCCTGATGATGGTCATGACCTACCTGGTTTCCCAGCGTACCATTCGTCGGTCACGGGCTTACACCGTGGGCGTGCATCTGATTGAAGCCGCCATCGTCATCGGCGGGGTCGTCCTGTTGCGCCAAACCTTCTGGGCTCTAAATGGTGGGAGTGTGGCTGACTGGGGCTATGTGATTGCCCAGCTGATTATTCTGTTGTTCAGCCTCTATGCCATGCAAACGCTGGCGGTGACCCTGGTCAATCTACTGATGCCATTAGTCTTTTATGGCCAATCCCTCTACCTCGGTTCCAGTCCGCGGCTATGGTGGCTCTTCGTCTTGATGCTTCTCCTGCTGAGCGGCGTGGTCGGCTACATCAGCCGGCACCAGGCCCTGGCATTGGAATCTGAATGGCGTTATCTCTTATTACAATTTCTATACGGCCTGGCTTGGTGTGTGATCATCTGGTCAGTCCTGCCGTATCACTGGTTTTACGCGAGCAACGTGCTCGTGATTTTCATCCTCTACATGTGGATCATTCGGGTCTTCGTGACCCGGGTCAACCTGATGATTGCCCACTTTGCGCGGCTCAGTCAGGCGGCTAACTACGATGAGCTGACCGGTGTCCGTAACCGGGCCAACTTTGATACGACCACGGTCGGCGTCTTCGGCGTTTACCAGCGGCACCCCGCGAAGCCGATTACCATGGCGATGTTTGACATCGACCATTTTAAAGTCTTCAACGACGAGTACGGTCATCTCACTGGCGATGCCGTCCTTAAGCACGTCGCACAACACTTTAACCAGGCGCTCACCCGGCAAACCGACACGGGCGAGTTGTTCCGGTACGGGGGCGAAGAGTTCGTCATTATCTTCGAGGACGAGTCACCTAGCGCCGCCGAAACCATCGTGACGGCTATCCGCAATACGCTGGAGGAACATCCGGTCCACGTTAACGGGCAAAAGTTAACCGTGACGGTCTCGGTCGGTATTTCTGCGCTTGAACCGGCGGACCTGGACTTTGACAGCTGGTTCAAGCGGGTCGACCACTACCTGTACCTCTCCAAGGAAGGCGGCCGCGACCGGATCACCGTTGAGGGTCAAACACGGAAATTTTAAATTGACTATCTTGATATGAACTAGTAACATTCAGAGTTAAGGAAAGGTCGGTTCGCCCGGTCGCTAGTTCAGGTACTGCCGAAAACTAGTTATTATGAGTCACAAAAGTGGCCAGCTACTTAATTGTAGCTGGCCACTTTTGTGTACTACTCTGGCCCATGTCATGTTATTAGCGTAAGATGCGGGCTTCTCTCTCAATTCAATAAAAAGACAACCAGCCTCAGCCAATATCCCATCCAAAAAAGTCAGTCGCACTTTCCGTTGTTAGAGATATTAGGCAGAGACTCGTTCTCTTAGACGACTAATTAACCTAAATACGCGATGCGCCCCCCGAGAGTCGAACTCGGATCATGAGGACCGAAATCTCATGTGCTATCCATTACACTAAGGGCGCGCTACGTCTTTATTTTAGTCCTAAATTAGTCCAATGACCAAATAATTTTATCGGGCGCCGGAAGCTTTGATGGCTTGTTGTTCTAAATAGTCCTCTGCGGCATCTGAATTTTCGCGGAAATCGGCCACAAACGAGTCGCCCTGGGGCTTAACCACAGCGGTCTGATCACCATTAATGTCGGTAACGGTCAGGGTTTCCCCGGCCCAATCCGCTGTATCGTAGTGCCCGTCTTCAATTTGGTCGAGCACATTTTGAAAAATATCCAGGACGGCCTGCCGGATGATGACGTCTTCACTCACGTCCTCTCCCTGCTGTTTAAGCTGAAGCTGGCGCATCTGCACCTCATCCATATCGGTTGGTACTTGGATAATCATATTTGTTGCCTCCTATAATTAGTTTTATTGCTATTCTAGCACGTTCCGGCAAAGAATAGAGTCAAAGCGTTATCCTTCTCCGCAATCTGGTGTAAACTAAGGGTATATGAACGACTATGTTTTGGTACCGGCAACCGTCTAGATTTAAGTCTCTCATTCAGTTTGGACAGTTGGGCTATGTCAACGTTCGCCGCAGGGCTGGTGAAAATGAGCTCAGCCGTGGGAATTCCCTTAGCGGCAGCGCCGGTTAGGGAATTGCTAGCTTTGTGACTCGCTTCTCAGAGGCACAAAGTAAGTCCGGAGACCGCTCTTTGGCTCCGGACGGGCGCCCACCGCGAACCGGCCTCATTTTCACCAGCCCGGAGGCCCTGTCAACGTGCCGCGTACCGGACATGACTAAGTAAACTAGGAGGTGGGGCGACTCATGGAAGACTCGATATTAGACTTTACCACGAACCTGGCCATCCTCCACCGGCAGTTTCAGCGGGCAATGAACCAGATTCTGGAGGCCGACAAGATGCCGGTCAACATCACCGAATTTTATTTGTTAGTGCTGGTCTCCGAAACCAGCCAGCTCAATCAACGGCGCGCCGCGTGGACGATGGCGGTCGACGAGGGCTTAATGGCCCGCATGGTCCAGCACCTCGTCAGCCTGTCTTTACTACAAAAAGAAACCGACCCCGATGACCGCCGCAACCGGCGTCTCAAACTCACCGCTGACGGCCAGGAGTTGGTGAAGCAAGCCATCGCCGTCCTCCACGATTGGTGGCAGGACGCCACGCCGCCAGACAGCGCCTTTGACTACGCCAACATTACCAATCAGCTCCAACTACTTTCATCACGTGTTCTCCGTGACCAGCAGTCCGAATCCCACTAGCCACGCCTTTCCCTACTAAGGAGGGATTTTTATGAGTAAAGCCATTACCATTGCCGAGGCCCAGCGCTACGACGCCCACACCATCAACGTGATCGGCATCCCCGCGCTAGTCCTGATGGAACGAGCCGCCTTGGCAACTTTCAACAACATTTTAAATGACGACTTCGACCTGAGCCGCGTCGTGGTCGTGGCCGCTACCGGCAACAATGGTGGCGACGGTATCGCGGTCGCCCGCCTACTCAAGATTCGCGGCATTGACGTGGAAATCTACCTGCTGGGCAACCCCGACAAGGCAACACCGCAAACCAGCCAACAATTAAAAATTGCGAACTACTACAGTATTCCCGTGACCAACGACCTGAACCACGTGGTCAACGCCACCGTCATCGTCGACGCCATCTTCGGCGTGGGCCTGTCGCGTGAGGTCACTGGTAAATTTGCGGACGCCATCAATGCGATTAACGCGGCGGACGCCAAGACCGTGGCCATCGACGTGCCTTCGGGCATCAACGCCGACACCGGCGACGTCATGGGCGTTGCGGTCGTGGCCGACAGTACGACCACCATGGCCTACAATAAGATTGGCCTGTTGACCACGATTGGCAAGCAGCACGCCGGCACGATTCACGTGGCCGATATCGGTATCTACGCCCAGGATCATTTGGAACATGCCCGGTGATTGGCTAGTGAGTTAACCAACCGAGAAATATTGCTTAGAAAATATCGTAAAACGCGTAAAATGGGATGTGCGAGAGCTGAGTGACTTTCGTGTTTCCCGACTAACGGTTGACCTCCTTAGGGAGTCGGCCGTTTTTTTTTGCGCGCAATTGACCGGTCCACCTGCGGCAGTCAGGTACTTCCACCCTGTGGGGCACGGCCGGAGCCTGGGAAGCGGTCTCCAACCTCGTCGCCAAGCCTTGCCCAGCCCGCAAGTCTCGCCGACGGCCCGTGCTGTAAGGCCGGGAAAATCACCCGGCCAACACCACCGACACAGAGTTCCGCACCTGACTGCCTCCGGTTCCCCTGGTTGGCGTTAAAGAAAATGGCCGACGCCACTAGTCGCTCAATCGTTCAACTACTATAATTAGTGGCATTTGGTCGATAATCCTCGTTAAAATCCTAACCAGGTTTTCCCAAGCCACTTCACAAGCTTTCCCCTCTGAAACCCGGTATACTGGTCACAACAGCTATGCTGACACTTACTTTGGTTGTGTTCCTTTGACTCATAAAGTGCCAATTACAACCAACAGCATAAATTCACTTGGAGGTGCACCATGACACAACTCGAAACTGGCTTTACCAACGTTCAAGCGCTGGACCCCAGCATTCTGGTCGACCTGCGCTATGCCACCCCTGACAATTTTACCCATCACGTGATTTATGATTTCACGACCGCCATCGCGCGGACCGGCACGGCGAAGAAGCTCGCCAAGGCTAGTGCCCTACTGCGTGAACAGGGCTACCGGTTAAAGGTGTGGGACGCTTACCGTCCTGTCCCTGCGCAAGAAAAATTGTATGACGTTTACCCGGACCCTTCGTTCGTGGCCAAACCCAACCCCAATTTCTCCCATCAAAAGGGCGTGACCTTTGACCTGACACTCCGTGACCTCGACGGCAATGAATTGGAAATGCAGACGCCGTTTGACGACTTCACCGTGGCCGCTCACCGGGACCATCCCCGGACTGCGACTCAGGAAAAGCATTACCAAATTCTAGACCGGGCCATGCAGGAAGCCGGCTTCTTCGGCTACGAGAACGAGTGGTGGGACTACCGTGATACGCAGATGGACGACTACGAGCCGGCTGCGGCTGATCCGAACGACTTTTAACCTCATTCAATAGCTTGCAATCACTAAACATTGACGCTTAATTCTGGCGGGACAATTCCAATCAAATTGTCCCGCTTTTTTTGGTTTTTATTGCAAATTATAAACGATTGACGGCTTATATTGTTATTATTTATTTTACGACTTATACTTTAAATACCAAATAAATACACTAGGGGTATGAATCATGAAAAATAGACTTTGGACCATTCCATTCCTGCTATTTTCAGTTACTTTGATTGCATCGATTAACCAACCAACTACTAATGTGAGTGCCAATTCTCAGGACACGTCTTCTGTTACTGCGAACAACTCTGAAACGACTAGTATATCCAACAGTAAAGATGTGGTTAAATTAGCATCCACATATGGAACATCAGCCGCGTATGGCAATCTTTATACAGGTGGTACCAGTGACGATCGCTACCCGCTTTACTTTGACGATGGTTCCCAGCTCTCATCTGATGCCGATATTTCAACGGGCATAAATAAGATGATAGACAACATTATTATTAATGCAGATACAGGCGTCGTGTATTACGGTATTTACTCCGGTTACCATCTTGATACAGATAACTTTTACATGAAATTTGATTCAGCCAAAATGACTTTTGAATCAAATAAAAAACCAGTAAAAATTACATTGAACTTCTATGACACAACAGATTCAACTAAGACCATTCAAACCAGAACAGTCGATACCGGATTTGACGCTGGCACACCTTTGTTTGATGCCGCAATGAGTGGCCTGAAAGCCTTAAACGTTCAACTTAAAGGATATACGCTTGATTCTAAGACTCCCACAACGAGCACCAGTGATACTGCTGCTCAAACCGCCACAGTCAATTACCACTACACCAAGGACCCAGATACCAGCACACCAAGTGACCACCCCGGTACCAAGACTTCAGGTAACACTGGCAGTACTTCAAACAACGTAAGCACCACCAGCAACACTTCAAGCACCACTCCAGCTACCACAACCAGTAGTAGCGCATCCCTCACGACATCTGGCGCCGCTGACCAAGCCGACACCACCAAAGTTTCTGCCGTCAAGGGCTCAGCTGTTTACGCGACCAAGAAGATTGCGCTCTACAACAAGCCAACCTTCACCAAGGCTACGCGGGCACACTGGTACGCCAAGCAGACTCGGCCAAATCGGCCACAATTTGTCGTCACCGGTTACGCCCGGTCCAATGCTGGACGGCTCCGTTACCGTGTCCGCTCCCTTGATGGTCGCACCGGCTACATCACGGCCAATGCTAACTTTGTCCGTAACACTTACTACCACACCAACCCCAAGACTATCCGCGTCATCGGTAATCACGGTCTCAACGCCTACCATAAGGTAAACTTGAGCGGCAAGGTGCGGCACTACAAGCGTGGCACCACGCTAAAAATCAAGCGGATTGAGAAGCACAACCTGACCACTCGGCTGGTTCTCACCAATGGCACTTACATCACCGGGAACAAGACCTTAGTCATCAAGAAATAAGGTCACCTCGGTGTCACCACACTATTTAAACACCCCTAGTCCGTTGGCTTTGTTGCCGGCGGACTTTTTAGTTCCCTAGTTTCTTCTATCTGCTATGACGCCTATAATATAAGTTGTTAAATCATTTAGGAGGGACACCCATGCTTACGGGTTTACTAACCGTGTTCATCGTCTATGCCGTTTTCGTTGTCATCTTTGTCATCCTGACGCTTTACCTGATTCACGTTTACAACCGTTTACGAACGGGTAAATATGACGTCAGCGTCCAGGACCTCGCCCGTCACACCCTTGCGCAGGACCAATTTTTCCAAGAACATCCGGCAGAGAAGCGCGTGAACGACGCCTACCGACCCCGGATACAAATATCTTCATATATCTTTCTCGCAGCCGTTATTTTGCCAATGTTGTGGATCGTTATGTTCCCTGGGGTGGGCTCACCGACTGCCGTCTTGAGTCTGATTGCGATTTTTGCCATCGCCGTTGGGCTTTCGCAATGGCGAATGTTCTCGACCAAACGCCAACTGCGCCAAATTTACCGGCAAAACAACCTACTAATGGCCACCCACGTTCGGGTCAACCGGCTGGGTACCGTCTTTCAAATTTACATGGTCGTCTTCGCCTACGCAACGCTGCTGGTCGATACCGTTTATACCATTTTCTGGTTCTGATCTACTAAGAGAAATTACCTGCTAATCCTAAAGTTTCATGCTATACTACAGTCAATCAAAAAGAAGCTGGTGGTCGTACACCAGCTTCTCAGATGTTAGCTAGCCGTTAAAAGGGCAATAGCCGATTAGGTTCAACTCATGTTGCGAGTCTTCCCAAACCTGCTAAAGTTTGAGGGAAGGCTTATTTTTTTGGCTTTTGCTGGTCGCGCCAAATCTGGTATAAAAATACTGCCAGAGCCAACACGAAAGACATCCAGTCGTTCACCAAAACCGACTAATCACGTAGAGAAAACAAAATCGCCTATAAATCCCGTTATATCAAGGATTTATAGGCGATATTTTTATTCACTCATCATAAACGAATGATCCGGAATCCGAATCAAGGTGAAGCGGTTGGCGAGTCGACCCGCGTGAAGGCCAATGCCGTTAACGAAGGACTTCTTGTAGGTCGTTTCGATGACGCCGACCCAGGCCTTTTGGTGCCGCTGATCATACTTGGCCACCTGTTTGGTGTTCCACTTGTACGCCGAAGCAGGCAGGTTAATGGCCTTCTTGCCCGCCGAAACGGTCGCATCGGTACTGCTGACCTGGTATTTTTCCCCTTCGGTCAGGTATGTATAGGTCTGTACGGGCTTCTTCCCGGTACTGTTGTTCACGGTCACGTAGTACGCGGACCCGCTGCCACTCCCGGTATTGATGACCAGTGGTTCGTAACGGGTGGTCTGACTGACCCGGTCGCCCAATTGGTTGACGTTTTGGAAGAAAGTCGTGTAACTCATCCCCCCGAAGAACAACAGCCAAACGACCAGCTCAATCGTTGAAATGGTAAAGTTCCGCCACGAAAAACTGTGGTGTTCCTTCACAATGAGGCGAATCCGCCGCACGCGCATGTCGTGGACCATCCAGACCAGCGTTACGAGGACGAGCAGCCAGAGTGCCATCCCCACCAAATTCCATGTCGATTTCATTTTCCCAGTTCCCTTCCAGAGTTAAGCCGCAAAATTCGGGTAAATCTTCTCTCTAATAGCTTACGAGATTCATGCCGGGAATACAAGCCACAGTCCCGGCCAATTTCAATGGTATACTGAAGTCAATTTCTTATATAAGGAGGAATCCCTTGTGTGTACTAGTCTAACCTATACGGCCGCGACAGGCCACCACTTTTTTGGGCGAACCATGGATTTTCCCACGACCACACCCTGGCGGCCGGTTTTCCTGCCCAGGCACTACCGGTGGCAAACGGCCCTGAATACCACGCGTACCACCCGTTACGCCTTACTGGGCGGCGGTCGCATCTCGGCGGACTTTTCCGCGTACCTGATGGCCGACGGCGTAAATGAAAACGGTCTCACATGTGCCGAACTCTACCTGCCCGGTGCCGTCGATTACGCCGACGACCCGATCCCTGGCCACGCAAACCTGACGCCCCAGGATTTCATCAACTGGGTCTTAGGCGAGCATGCCACGCTAGCCGAGGTCGTAGCTGACCTGCCCCACGTGACCCTCGTCGGTCGCAAATGGGGCGCAGACAAGTACGTCTACCCCTTCCACTGGATTCTCAGTGACCGGTCGGGGCAGACGTTGGTCATCGAACCCACTGGCGGCCCCCTGACCGCTAAACCCGATGCGGCTGCGGTTCTGACCAACACCCCGGTCTTAGCTACCCACCTGCAAAATCTCAACGACTTTCTCGGCGTTCCCGGTCCGGACTTCACGCCGGCTACCATCACCGCCGCGAAATCCTACATAGCGAGTGGCGCGCCACTCCCCGCGGGCCCGGTTCCCACTCGGCGCTTCATCCATATGGCCGTTCAACGCTGGGGCACCCCCACGATTGCCACAACCGATGCCACCGTCACCCAACTTTTTGACTGGTTAGCGGCCGTTATTTTGCCGTACGACCCCGCTCGTCGCAATCAAGGTAACCATAATTACACCCATTACCGGGGAATTATCGATTTAACCCGGCTGACATATTTCTTTATGTCACGAACAACCAACCGGCTGCAACAAATCACTTTGACCCCTGAAATGGCGGCCCACCGGCATTTTCCGCACGCTTATCCCGCTGATTAACGACTTATATTGCAAAACTTAATTTTCACTTTAATCCGATTGATACTGCTTTGAGACATTTCTGTAACAACTCCCTGATAGTATTAAGCATGTTGATTCGCAACGAGTAACACTTACTACTAAAAAATAAAACTTAAGGAGTTTGTTTACATTTATGAAGAAGACGTTTACTGATATCGTATTGACTGTTATGGCCACTATCGCATTTGCTATTGCCGGGTTTGCTATTACCCAACCCGCTACCGCCCAAGCTGACAGCACCATCTCTTACGACAAAATCCACAAGGTTGCCAAAGCGCAATTAGGTAAGCCTTACGGTTGGGGCTCAACTGGTCCTTCCCGCTTTGACTGCTCTGGTTTTACCAGCTACGTCTACAAGAAGGGTGCTTCTAAGCAGATTCCACGGACTGCCCAAGCCCAATACAACAAGTACAAGCACGTGAGCTACAAGAACATCAAGAAGGGTGATTTGGTCTTCTTCGGTGGGTCTAAGCGTTCTATCTCCCACGTTGGTTTGTACGTTGGTAACGGTCGGATGATCGATTCCCAAAACCGTGGTGTTGTGACCGAAGCCGTTCACGCCCCATGGTGGCACGCTGTTGGTTACGCCCGCGTTGGTAACGTGGTCGCCGACTAGTCTAAGCTTCACAAACAGTTCCAACCTTCATAAATGAAATAAACTGTTCCCCCGTCGTACGTCGCGACGGGGGATTTTTGGGTTAAGAGTGTGGAACAAGGCGATTAGCTCCCGAGCATTAGTGGCATTAAGGGAATAACCCCGGGCTTGGGTTATTTTCTTAATGGTGCTAAGCGGAAGGAGCTGCCTTGTGGAACACGTTTCAGAGGCCGCCAGGACCGGGATATATTGGCGAGAGAATGTCTAACGAGCCAAATCAATACCGCCACTCCCAAACTACCAGAACTAACTCAATATGTAATAACACCAATCAACAACCGAATCATCACTATCTCAATCGTGACACTCACAATCACTGATACGCAACCGCACCCATCATACTTGTCAATTGCCCCTGAATGAATTCAGAGGCTTGTCGCTCACGTGTCTGGCGACACAGTAGTCCAACATGCCCTGTTAAGGCACTCCTACTCGTAGTGGCAACATCATCGGGTAATTGACGGCTACCCGTTTAACTATCAGGATCTACCCAACAGTCGTTAGTTTCTTAATCTTTGGGTGCTTGATGCCACTCAACCAATCTTGGCCAAGCATTTCTATATTCATTGCACCTAATCGGTCATCGTTACAACGATATTGACATTGGGCACACCAATACTCATGGGTATCGTGATGCCGGTTAATTTTCTCAACTAGTCCGCACTTGGGACATCTCTGCGAGGTAAATGCTGGATTCACTTTCACTACGGTACTTTGAATAGCCTGAGCTTTGTATGTTAAAAAAGACTCTAGCTGGAAAAAAGACCAGGAACGATGGCTGTTACGCAAAGCCTTAGGTAAGTCATCAGTATTGAATGTTACGTTGGTTAAGTCTTCCAGGACAAAAAGTGTATGCGACCCATATAGGGCAACGAGTGTCTTAGCTATACGATGATTTACATCGGTCATCCAGCGGTTCTCTCGTTGCGCTAGTTGTTTTAACTTCTTCTTGGCAGACTTGGTACCTTTACTTTGCAGTTGTCGCCGGATTTCTAGGAACTTTTTCCGCTTGCGTAAAATTTTCTGGCCGTCAAAGAACAATGTCTTGCCCAAGTGATCATAGATTGTTGCCAGGAAGCGTAGACCACGGTCGATACCGACAATCTTCGGACAGCCCTGTTTGTCAAAGTCATCAACTTCTTTGGTGATACCAATGTGGAGGAACCACTTGCCACGACTGTGGACTAATTTAGCGGTACCGAGTTTCCAGCCTCCGTGAAAATAGTCTTCGAAGCCTTTGTTGGTAAAGCACAGTTTCGTCCGCTTCTCCAGAGTGGTGATTGAGATTTGTTTCATATCATCCACAAAGGAATAGTTTTTTTGGCGAACTAAATCTGCCTGTGGCCGCCGAAAATGGATGGGCTTCACCAACCAATTCAAGTCCCTGGGAACTTGAACCCACTTCTTGTTCTCACTCTTGTAACGGTGAGGATGTTGCTTCATCTGTTCTTGAACAGTTTTGTAACGCGCTGCGACTGTCCGAAAAACAGACTGAATCATTTGACTATTCAACTGTGATTCTTGTCTGAGAACTTGGTACAGCTGGTGATTGATTTTTAACCAACTCAACGGAAACTCATGGTCAAAGATCCATTGACTGACAATGTTAGCTAATCGTTGATACTCTCGGCTCATTGCTAAAAAATCCGTCGACTGTCTATTGTCTGGATAGAGTCGTAATTTAATCGTTCGACCTAGTTTAGTCAATATCTACCTCCCCTGAAGATTGGTCTAAGTATACCATGTTTGGTCACTCAATAGGGGAACACACGTTTTAGAAAGTGTTAAGTTCTAGCATTCATCCCGCGATTGAAATCGCAGGTTTCCTGCTTAGTCCTTAATGATCAATATCCATACCTTCACCACCTTCCACCAGTTTATTCACCACACACAAAAATCCCCTTAAAAGTTACCGGATGGCTTAAAATCCTTCGTCCGCAAACCTTTAAGGGGTTTATTCACCTAGATATCTTACTATATTTACACGACTTATACCTGCCAACGCCATCAATGGCCGGTAATTACCCGCAACGCCCAACCAATCGACCCAATCAATGGAAACAGCAACCACCAGTAACCGGCTAGAAATTCCCAGCCATTCATCGGCCGACCGTTCCATCGCCGCAAGTAATCACGCGGCCCCTCATGTTCGACCGTCGTTGTCTGCGCTGCCGGTTGGGGCTGCTCACCACCAATTAATTCATTCAGGTCAACTTGTAACAAATTGGCCAACTTCACTAGCATATCTAAATCCGGCGACGTTTCCCCCTGCTCCCACTTGGAAATTGACTGCCGGGAAACAAATAACTGGCTCGCTAACTGTTCTTGTGACAATTGCCGTTGTCGCCGAAGTTTCCCCAACTGCTGACTAAACCGATTTTCCATATTCTCATCCCCTCTTAGACTATCCTCATCATACCCAAGTTCAGCCGGGCTGCCTAGCAAACAAAAGCGAACAAGCCGCACTTTGCCCGGGCTAGTTGCGCCCGTAATCGTTGCGAAAGTGGTTGCGAATCCTACGTTATCAGCATTCATCACTTGTCGCACGAAAAAAGGCTTGGCCAGTAGCCAAACCTTGTTAACGATGTAATTCTAATTTTATTGGTCGCTTGAAAATCAATTCTGACACGCCTAACCGGTTAGCCAACCACAGATAGAGGCCTAACGTGATCAGTCCCAGGACGCCGACGTAACCCATCGCCAGTAACTTACTGGTGAAGAAGAAATTCCCAATCAACCACTGGCAACCGTCGACCAGAATCGTGGCGACGACCGCAAAGACCAGATTTAACCGCGCAATCGGTCCGATAGCCCGCAGCTTGACCGCGTAGCTCCGGCGAATCAAACGCCAGCTAACGACCGTGATCCAGCCAAAGGCAATCGCCGTGGTCAACAGCGCCCCGTAGCCTTGGAAACAGTAAACCATTGGCAGTTGAAGGACAATTTTAATGCCCAAGCCCGTCAATAGGTAGGTCGTGGCCTTCTTACTCATCCGCAGCGCCTGTAGCACCGTCAGGAGGTCCAACGCCAGCCCTAACACCAGGCTCTGCCAAACGTTGGCGACCAGGTACGTGGCCCCGGCCCCATCGAAGTTAAAGAAGATGCCGTAGGTTGGGTAGGCAAAGACGCTGACCAAAATCACTAGTGGTAACAGCACAAACGTTAACAGCTGGAAATTATTCGTTAACAGCGCCCCAATTTGCGGACGGTTCTCCTTAATGTTCCCGAGTTTACCGGCCAACAACGGTAAGGACGTTTCCGCCACCGCCATCGCCAACGAAACAATTACCGTGGTAATCTTGTTGGGGTTGGCCGAGAAAATCGTGAACACATACTGGGTCATCGCCGCCGACTGATGGAGCAGGCCCTGCATAATTTGCTTAAAGAACAACTGATCCACTAATTGACTGAGGGTAATCCCAGACCCGACAATCACAAAGGGAATCGATTCGTACCCAATCATTTTTAACAGCTGACCAGCGGCATGTTGCTTCCCGGTCTGGCTCTGTGCCGTTAACCGCCGATACGTGCCCCGTTGGCGCCACAGGTGGCCCAGCAGGTACAGGTAACTGGCAATCGCCCCGACAAACGCCGCGGCAACACTGATGAAGACGGCTTGAACGTAGCTTTGGTGCCAGACTTCAATCAACAGGTAGGTGCCACCCAAAATCACGATGATTCGGATGAACTGTTCCCACAACTGTGAAATCCCAAACGGTTTGAGGTCCCCATTTCCCTGGAACCAGCCCCGTAAAATACTCATCGAGGGCAAAATCACGATTGCCGGTACCAGACAGCGAATCGCTATCGTAGCATTGGCCACCGAACTCACGGGACTGTTGGCAGCTAGCACCGGCGCGAGTCCGTACAGCAGGCCCCCACAGATGATCCCGGAAAGCACCATGAAGCCAAATCCAGCAAACGCAATGTGTTTGGAGTTAATGAAGCTATCCTCACCATTGAAAAACGCCACCCGCCGGGCAATCGCCGACGGAAACCCCGCCGTCCCTAACGCAATGAACAACGCATAGGGCGTATAGGCTGTGTTAAACAGCGCCTGAGCCACAGTTTGGTTCGCGGGCGACCCAATCATCGCCAACCAGGGAATCAGGTAAACAACCCCCAGCACCCGTGAAAAAATGCTCCCAAACGAGAGCCAAAATGATCCTGAAATTATTTTTTTATCCATATATAGTGCACTCACCAATTCATTTCTAAGAAAAAAGCATCACCTGCTAGGATACGCCTCTCATCCCCGGCTGTACATAACCAATCCATCGGGTACGAGCCAAACCGGGTTGTCAGTCCTACTGAACTGGTGAAAATGAACCGACATCGTGCGAAATGTCTCGTTCCCGCCGGTGGGTTCAAAGTGCCCTGCTGTGGGACCCGGCTCCAGCCTGAGGAGCGGTCTTCCGCCTCGCCTTGAAGCCTCGCTAAAGTTCGCGAGTCTCCAAGGTCGTTCCACGCTCTAGACTGAGCAGCCCACTCAGTCAAGACCGTCGACACAGCCGGTCACTTTGACCCACCTCTGGTCACTAACTCTTGCGAAAACATTTTCACCAGTCCGGCGGCTGAACACCCGTCTGGCTCGTAACCATAGATTGCCTGCTTAGCTAACTACCACCACAGTGATTCATAGTACATTAAAAGGCACCACCACAGACGAATCCGTGGTGGTGCCTTTATGAATAATTATCTAAATAACAATCAATCTTAACCGGAGGAAACCAAGGTGGAACCAGCTGTGTCGATGGTGTTAACGACTATTCTTTGGTCGTTTACCGCATGGGACGACTTGGGAGACACGCGCTTTTCGTGGCTGCCAAGCGAGGTGGAAGCCCGCCCTTCGGCTGGAACCGACCCCACAGCGGGTGGAACCCTGGAAGCCGCAGGTGACCAATATCACGCTAACATCCTGGTATTCATCCTCTGTCAGTTAGTCTTAAGTTATTTTTGAACAGAGGGATGCGCAGTGAACCATTCGGTCATGTCGTCTAACCGTTGGACCCGTAAGTTTGGCAGGCCGCCACGGGAAATACCGTGGAAGCTTTGTGGGTAGCGAACCATGTCGGCGTCGACCCCGTTGCGTTTGACCGCGGTGAAGAATTCTTCCGACTGGCTGATTGGACACCGCATATCCCACTCGCCGTGGAGTAAGCGAATGGGCGTCGTAACATTTTGCGCGTAGGCCAGCGGTGACTGTTTCCAGTAGGATTCCGCCCCGCCCTCGGCAAAGAGGTCGACGTCCAGTTCTTCTGGATTAAAGTAAAAACCGATATCACTGGTCCCGAATAAACTGATCCAGTTGGTGACGGCCCGTTGCGATACCGCGGCGGCAAAGCGCTTGGTGTGTCCCACAGCCCAGGTCGTCATGAAACCACCGTATGACCCGCCGGCAATGTATTGTCGGTCCGCATCTAATTGTGGGAACTTCTCGAGCGCCACGTCGAGGCCGGTCATCACATCGTTGAAGTCATCCTCGCCGTAGTGCCCGTTCACGTTGCTTTCAAACGCCTGACCATAACTGGTTGACCCCCGGGGATTAAAGAAGACTACCCCGAAGCCACGGCTGGCGTGCACTTGAAATTCATAGAAGAACGTTTCGCCATAGTTGGCGTGCGGCCCCCCGTGAACGTACAACAGGACGGGTTCCTTAGGCGCAGTCGTTTGCGCTGGTAAATACCAGCCTTCTAGCGCTTGACCATCCTCGGATTCGAAGTCAAAGTGCTGTGGATGAGCAAATTCATGTGTATCTTCGTAAGCGGCGTTGGGATCGTAATTGACGGCCTCTTGGCCGGTCGCCACGTTTAACGTCACTAATTCACTCGGCTTGTCTTGGTAGGACACGGCTAACGCAACGGTCTGTTCGTCGACCACGGTGAAGTCCACAATCTGACGCGCGGTGTCATCCACCAATTTCACGCCATTGGCATCCCCCACGTAGAGTTGACTATGGGCGTGGAAACAAGCGGCGAAGACAAATTGGTCGGCACTGAGCCAACGGACCAATTTACCGCCAGCCTGTTGCACGAAGTCGCCGGCAAATTCAGGCGCCAGGTCGGCTTGTAAGTCCGGCGTCACGTCGGTCAGCTCACCCGTTTCGCGGTTGCCCAGGTACAGGGTCGCCACGGTATGCCGGCCGGCCTGACCGTCGTCACCAATCAGGGCCACGTGAACCCCATCGGGCGCGAACGTGGCATCCTCAAAATGCCCATGGGCGAGGCTAGCGGTCAAGTCAACGGTTGCGCCGGTCTGGGTATCCAAACTATAGGCGCCATGCGCAAAATTCCGTTCGTCGGCGGGATCATCATCCTGCAAAACCGTGACGTAGCGGCCATTATCACTGACGGAGGTCAAACTAAAATCGAAGCCTTGTTGGCAAACTTCAGTGACCTCGCCAGTGGCGACTTCGAGTCGACGTAAACGGTAGGTCACATCTAGTGGCAACCAGCCGTAGCCATCGGCCTTGTTGATGAGCTTATCCACGTGCCGCGTTTGCGGGAAGGCTTGGGGACTTGGTAACTTAGGCTGTTCAGCCGTTTCTGTTGTTTTAAAGAAGACACTAGTGCCATCCGCCGAGGCGATAACCGTATTCACGGCCTCGTTCGGCGTGGTCGGCGTGACCAACTTGGCCTCGCCACCCGCTAAAGCCACTTGGAACAGTTGGGCCTTCGCATCGCCAACCGTTGCCGCGTAAAAGAGCTGCGCACCAGCGACTGCCGGCTGTACGTTGAGCTTGCCATTGGCGCCGACCGTCTGAGTATGACCAGCGGCGTCAACACGTTTGAGCTGCGCGCGATAATCATTGGCAGCCTCATCAATCCTATTTTCAACGAAAAAGACTTGGCCGGCAGCGGCTAACGGCTGGGCCACCGATTTTAATTTGAAAAGATCTTGTGCACTGACACCTTTTGGCATACGCATCGCTCCTAATTATAAATTTTCTCATTATTTTCTCATTTAATGATTGGCTTTCATGTTAGCCTAGTGCCCGGCGGATGTCAATTACCAATCTACTCGTTTGCGGGTAAAACTTGTTTGCCTTCGTCTCCGGGATGGTGAAAATGGGCCGTGGCGCTGTGGGTGCGTTCTGTCGTTCCCGACGGCGGATTCAAAGTGCCCTGCTATGGGGTCGGTTCCAGCCTAAGGGCCAGGCTTCCACCTCGACTTTGAGCCTGAGAACCGGTCTCAAAGGTCGTCCCGTGGGCTAGGCTGGCACGAAACGCCAGCCAAGACCACCGACACAGCTGGGCACTTTGATCCGCCTCTGGTCACTCACACTGGCCACGCTGGCCCATTTTCACCATCCCTGCGGCTGACACTGGTTTGACCCGCAACGACAGCTTGAATTGACAGTCATTTTTGAACTCTGCCTTAGTCACTGACACATTGACTTAGATTGGTCTCGCATTCCTTCAACCGCTTAAATTAACATCTCTAAATCTACTCTCTCCAAAGCCGCCAGCTCCCCTCGCTCTGCAGCCTCTTCCTCTATCTAAAGCCGCTCCCACACCACAAACCCTCGGAAAACTGCTAAACTACAGTTATCCACTATATGTTGGTGCCACATTGGTTGGTTAGCTTAACCGCCAGTGGTCCCAACATAAATTTACTAATAACCAAGGAGCGTGTTTTCCATGAAAATTGCGATTGCGGGTGCTGGAGCGATGGGGAGTCGGTTTGGCGTGAAGCTACAGGCCGCCGGTAACCAAGTGACCCTGATTGATAACTGGGCCGACCACGTGGCGGCGATTAACCGCGACGGGCTGATTGTGACCACCGATGACGGAGCTGACCACGTTTATCCCATGACGGCCATGACGCCACAAGATGTGACCGACCATTTTGACCTCGTGATTCTGTTTACTAAGGCCATGCAGATGGACCAGATGCTGCAAGACCTCGGCGACGTCCTCAGCAATCAGCCGGCCGTGTTGACGCTAGCTAATGGGATTGGCAACGTCGAGACCATCGAACGGCACGTACCCAAGGCTCAAATCGTGGTCGGCACGACTGTTTGGTCCTCTGGCATGACGGGGCCCGGCCACATCAAGGTGACGGGAACCGGGAGTATTTCCCTGCAGGCCGTCGTGCCGGACGCCTTTCCGAATCTACCAGCCGTCCTGGACACGCTGAACGGCGCCGGACTGCATGCCAGTGAAGCCGCCAGCGTCATGGCCGCCATCTGGAAAAAGGCCGGTCTGAACAGCGTGCTCAACACCTACTGCACCCTGTTCGACTGCAACATCGGCGAGTTTGGCGCGCTACCAAACTGGCGGACGCTAAACGATGCCGTGCTCAACGAATTCCAAGCCGTGGCCGACGCGGCTAAAATTCAGTTCAGTGCCGCGGACGTGACGGACCTGATTGCCGCCCAATTTTCACCGGAAACCAATGGCGGGCACTACCCGTCCATGCATCAGGACATGGCCAATCGGCGGCCAACCGAAATTGACTTTCTCAACGGCTACGTCGCTAAATTAGGCGCCCAACTCAACGTGCCGGCACCGACGAACGCCATCCTGGCCCAAGCGATTCACGCCCAGGAAACCCTTAAAGGTATCTAACGGAAAAAACGGTCGACCACGCTCTGTGGTTTTACTACCATATGTAGAATTAAGCTAATTTTTACCCCCATATCTAGTTGTTTTTTTGCTGGATTCATCGTAAGATGGGTGTACGGGCATTTTTTAAGTTGGTGATAACCGATGACCTGAAGTGCCAGCAAACCTAGGAGGGCAAGAGACGATGGACGTTATCAGAAGATCACAAACGACGATGGACCCAAGCGGTCTTACCGTGGAAAACCCGGACGGTAAACACGCTCCGTTCAATTCCAAAAAGATCCATACAGCCCTCACTAGCCTGACCAACGACCCAACCGTTGTGCACCGGGTAGAGAGCTTAATCGTCGCCCAATTGGCTGGTTTTGACGTGGTGGCGACTGGAACCATTACCGCTACCATCGTGGAAACCTTGGAACAACTGGGATACGCGCATATGGCCCAAAGCTATTTAAAGGCGAGTCACTAATTTCAAATACCAAAAAAGCTGACCAAGAAATCACTAAGATTTCCGAGTCAGCTTTTCTTTTCGTCCCACATTTTTTCGCCAGCCGTGAAACACGGCCAACGGAACGTGGTCTATAATAATTTCAATAAAAAACCGACCAGCACTCCCCCGAGAACTGATCGATCCATTCTATGAGCTTAATTGTGATTCCAAGTGATGGAGTTCTGCGGTCCGAACATCCCGTGGCAAGAACCGCCGAATCTCTTCTTCGTTGTAACCCACTTCAAGCCGCTTGTCATCAAAGATGATTGGGCGCTTGATCAAGTCAGGGTACTTCACAACGAGATCAACTAATTGGCTAACTGATAAACTATCCAAATCAACGTGCAGTTCCTTAAACACGTTGGATCGCGTGGAGATAATGTCTTCACTTCCGTTTTCAGTTAAACGTAGAATCTGTTTAACTTCGGCAGCATTCAATGGCTTAGACTTGATATTACGTTCACTGAAAGCAATATCGTGTCCCTTCAGCCAAGCGCGTGCTTTCCGACTGGATGCGCTACTTGGTGCAATGTACAAATTAATCATATTCAGCACTTCCTTATCGTTGGATTGAGTAACGATAACAGACAACATAACAAAGTTCACCTAAACAATTTATCGAACTATCTAGTAGAACCAACTTATATGTTACCACAATTGAATGAATAATCAACCTTTTTTGGAAAGTTTCTAAATAAGGGGCGACATTTTTTAGTGGGTTGGTTGGGATTCCCAACCATTTCCGTTCACCCCCGTTACTTTGTGATAAACTGGGCCAATTCCCGAAATATCGGCCTGTAACGGGGGCACAAAGTTTTGCAAGTCAACCAATTATCCACCGATAGGTTACGGACTTTTACGAACATACCTGCCGGGCGTCTCCTTCTGGCCTAGTTGTATTTATATTCATTTTATCAGCATTATTATTCATATTGCACAATTTAATCGCTTTAGAACGCCTAGCCATTCGCTGGAAATTGGTTATACATTAGTTTTTCCAAACTCGCAGACAATTATTCCATTATTTCCGGACCGAGTGGCGTAAAATAAGAACCAACGATTCTATTCATTTGGAGGGATTCACTTGGAAATCTTCTATGCCGTCCTACTTCTAGTCCTTGCGACGATTGTGGCCAATACGATCTACCCTTATTTTCCGGCCATACCGCAGGCGTTCTACCAAATCTTTGTGGGGGGCCTACTCTCGTTAGTGCCCTTGTATCATCATTTTATCCTCGAGCCTGAAGTCTTCATGCTCCTGATTATTGCGCCGTTAATGTTTTACGACGGCCGTAACGCCAACGCCGGTGAACTGCGGAAAAACATGGGCTCGGTGATGTCCATGGCCGTGGTGCTGGCTATCCTGACCGTCGTCCTCTTGGGCTACCTCAGTCATGCTGTCCTCAGTACCCTGCCATTAGCGCTGGCTTTCGCACTGGCTGCTATCGTGACGCCAACGGATGCCGTCGCTGTGGGTTCCATCACCGCCAACATGGCCGTGCCCGAGCGCGTCATGGGCATGTTGGAACGGGAGTCGCTGTTCAACGACGCTTCTGGCTTGGTTGCCTTCAGCCTGGCCCTGACCGCCTTTACCACCGGGAAATTCTCCCTGGGTGGCGGGATCAAACATTTCCTCATCGTCTTCTTCGGCGGACTCCTGATTGGCCTGATTCTCGGGGTCGTCGCCGTCTGGCTGCGGGTCTACCTGGTCCGCGGCGGGATGGACTCCTCAAGTGTCATTGTGCCTTACGATGTTGTCGTACCTTTCATCATCTATTTAGCCGCTGAACACATTGGCCTATCCGGTATCTTGGCGGTCGTCGCTGCCGGCCTGATGTTCAGTATCTCGACCGACCAACTGCGCCTATCCAGTACACAGCTCCAGCTGGTTTCGCGCTCCACATGGCACATTCTCACCAGCATTTTAAACGGCTTCGTCTTTGTCCTACTGGGCGTTTCGTTGCCAACCGTCTGGGTAAATATTCAACGTGACAGTACCAAATCCATTCCCACCTACGTCCTGCTGGCCGTCATCCTCTATGTGGTGATGCTGGCGCTGCGTTACCTGTGGATTCGATTCGACTGGGCCCTGATTCGTTCGGAAAATAAGGACCGCCGGCACAACGCCCTCATCGGCGCCCTCTCCGGTGTGCATGGAACCATTACGCTAGCCATGGCCTTCTCGCTACCCCTAACGCTAAACGGCCACGCCTTCCCGTTCCGAAATTCCATGATTTTCATCGCGGCCGTCGTCATCATTTTAAGTTTACTCGTGCCCACCTTTATCATGCCGATGCTACTACCAAATAAGGAAGTGGCTGTCGATCCCGCCGACGCCCTGCGCGAACGCAAAGCCTTGGTGGCCTACGCGACAGAACGCTTAGTCCAGGAAAATCCGGATGTGCCCAGCGCCACCCAAGCTGTGATTGAAACGTTAAATGGCCAGGCAACCACGGAACGTCCCGACCGGCAGAAGATGAGTGAAATTCTCAATCATGCCACGCAAATTGAAGTTCATACCGTCCAAGGACTCGCCGATAACGGCACCATTTCCCAAGGATTTGCTAACCGTTACGTGCGGATTCTCCTGATGAAATCGCAAATGAGTCACAACAATCCCTTCGTCAATTCCACGCTGTGGATTCGCTTCGTCTGGCACCGTCTGACCCATGTCTTTAGCCGACGGCGGCACCGTGAACAGCGCATCGCGCAACAAGAAAAGTGGTTGAAACAACATCCGCAAACGGCGGAACAAGAACGCTTGCGTGCCGAACGCATCAAGCAAGAACGTCAACCACGACGCTTCCGTCGCCGCCGCGATCCTGCCGCCGATGAACGTCGCCGGGAAAACTACCTCAAGATTGAGCAAGACGTGTACAACGACGTCATCGCCTACCTGACGGACATTTCCAGTGTCGACAACCAAACGGAAGTCAACGCCGTGCGGAATTACTACAATGCTCGACACCGGCGCTTTGCCTCCAAGGAAATCTCCGATCAGCAAAACGAGCTGTTCATCCAGGCCTTCCAGTATGAATACACTTATATTCGGCAACGCCGCAGTGCTAAGGAAGTTTCGCCTGCGCTGGCTGAAGAGATGTACCAGCGGGTGTCGACGGACCAGATGCTCTACATGCAAGAAAGCTCAGCTGCGGACTAAACTCTCTTTCTTCGCCTCCGGGCGGGTGAAAATGGGCCGTGACGCTGTGGCGTGTTCTATCGTTCCCGACGGCGGATTCAAAGTGCCCTGCTATGGGGTCGGTTCCAGCCTGAAAACCGGGCTTCCACCTCAACTTTGAGCCAAAAAACGGTCTCAAAGGTTGTCCCGTGGGCTAGGCTGGCAAAGAACGCCAGCCAAGACCACCGACACAGCTGGGCACTTTGATCCGCCTCTGGTCACTCACACTGGCCGTGCTAGCCCATTTGCACCCGCTCTGCGACTTGGACCGGTTTAGACCGCAGTTTGCCCCATACTGGTCAATTGCCTCTTACCACAACCGCAATTCAAGTTAGCCCCTTCCCCTGCCAATTTACGTAAGAATATTCCTGAATCAGTGATTTAATTTCTAGATACCGTTCAATATGCATTGGTATTGGCGTCGCTTGTGAAATTCAAATGGGAAAGTGGCGGGGTTTGCTTTCGTTTTGCCGCTTCTCAATTTTCACTGGTCTAGCCCGGTATCATAGGCTTTGACGTTTATTTTCACACTGATTTCGGTGGTCCTGACCTCTTTGTAATATTTCCGTCACATTTTCTTCACAAATTGTTGGTATAGTAATTGCATAACTTACGACTAAACAAACGAATAAGTTACCAATTTTACTCCTCCAAGTAAAAAACGGGCGGCACTGCTACTGCAACCAGCCCACTCCAAACGTAAGATACGTTATTCTCAAAGCGACGACGCAGACGATTAAGGTCTGGCCGCCGTTTTTTGTTACTCTGAAAAATGAGTGCCAGCGGCCTTAAACCGCTACAGGCTAATCATAAATGACAATGTGTTGTCTAAGCTCACTCCCCACCCCCACAATCAGAAGAGCACACAAACCAGTGACAGACACCACGAAATGTTTTGCAGGGGGCAGGCTCCAAACCAGTCTCAGCCGCAGGGATGGTAAAAATGGGCCGGTTGTGGGAGTGACCAGAGGCGAGCCAAGGTGCCCGGCTGTGTCGATGGCCTTGGCTGGGGTATTTCCCCAGCCTAGCCCATGGGATAACCTTTGAGACCGACCTTTGGCTCAAAGTTAAGGTGGAAGCCCGCACTTCGGCTGGAACCGGCCCCACAGCAGGGTTCCTTGAGCGCGCCGCCGGGAACGGACGCGACCACGGCCCATTTTCACCATCCCGGAGGCGACTACAAGGAACAATTTCAGCCCCCTGCAAATCGTTTCAGATGGGAAAAATTGGAAAAATTTACGATTTTAGCCAGCTAAAATTTACACGCAACCCAAACTAGCTTATAATTTCTTTAACACGTTAAAGATTTCGGCGTCTTTTCGCGAACGGTCTGCCAGCAACTGGTCTACGTGACCCGTGGCCAGCCAGACTTCCTATTGGAGGGTGACAATTAATGAAGCTGACAATTTTATCGACAAGTGATACCCACGGGTACGTCTTCCCCACGAACTACGTGAAAAAGGGGAGCCACCAGGGGTTTGGCCTGGCCCGCGCGGCCACGGTCATCGCCCGCGAGCAAGCCGCTGCCAAGGAACAGGGACCCGTTGTGACCATTGAAAATGGCGATTTCCTGGAGGGATCCCCGTTGGCCTACTACGTGGCGCGCGTCCAACCCGACCGCGACCCGCAGCCCCTGCTCAACATTTATAACCAGATTGATTATGACTGCGGGATTCTCGGCAATCATGAGTTTAATTATGGCCAGGCTTACTTACAGGCCGCCATTCGAGATGCCAAGCGCACGATTCTCTGCGCCAACATTTTGGATAAAAACGGCGACCCCGAATATGGCCAGCCATACAAGATCATTGAAAAAGACGGCATCAAAATTGGCGTGCTGGGTCTGACCACCCAAGCCGTTTATAAATGGGAAAAGGCCACCAATATTAGTGGCCTCCAGTTTGAATCGGCCTTCATCGCCGCCAAGAAATACGTCCCTATTATCCGGGAACAGGCTGACGTGGTCGTTGTGTGCTACCACGGCGGCTTTGAGCGCGACTTAACCACTGGTCAGCCCAATGACATTCACGTCGGCGAAAACGAAGCCTACCACATCTTAGAGGCCATTCCGGGCATCGATGCTTTGGTCACCGGCCATCAACATCGTCAGCTTGCCACCGACGTCTTTGATATCCCCACGACTCAACCCGGTTTCCGCGGGCAGGCTGTGGGTAAGATCACCCTGGACCTCGACCGCGACGCTGCGGGCAAGGTCACGGTGACCCAGCACCACTCCGAACTGGTCTCCGCTCAGGAAGCACCGCTCGACCAGAAGGTGCTCGCCGCTGCCAATGGCTTAAACGATGCCGTCGGCCACTGGCTGGACCAACCGCTCGGCCACATCAAGGGCGACATGACCTTTGACGACCCATTTGACGCGCGGATTCACGAGACCCCCTACATTGAATTTATTCAAAAGGTCCAAATGGCAACGATGGGCGCGGACATTTCCGCTACCGCCCTGTTTAACAATGAGGCCCGTGGCTTTGAAAACCCCATCACCATGCGCAATATCATGACCAACTATGTGTACCCGAACGGCCTGTCCCTCCTGAAAATTACCGGGGCAGACTTGCGGGCGGCCTTAGAGGTCAGTGCGCGCTACTTTAGCGTGAAGGACGGCCAGATCATTGTGAACCCGGCCTTTATCCACCCGAAACATCGCCAGTACAATTACGATATGTACGAAGGCATCGATTACACGTTGAACGTGGCAAACCCCGTTGGTCAACGCGTGGAACGGCTGACGTACCACGGTCAACCCGTGACACCGGACCAACCCCTGCGGATCGTGCTCAACCAATACCGTGCAGTCGGTGGCGGCCACTATGCCATGTTTGGCGCCGACAAGATCATTGCCGAGAGCCAGGGTGCGATGAGTGAAATCATTGCGGATTATCTGCAGGAACACCCAACTATCGACGCCACGGCCAACGCCAACTTCACTATCATCAACGACCCTCGGGGGTAGCGCTTCAATTTTGCCTTGCCGGGCAGCGCAAATGAGCCGGTCCGCTGTGGGCGAACGCCCGGAGCCAAAGTGCGGTCTCCGTGCTTACTTTGAGCCGCAAGAAACTCGTCTCAAAGCTATCAGTTGTCTAAGCGGTAAACCGCTAAGGCAACTCCCACGGCTGAGCTCATTTGCGCCGCCCTCACGGCTGCCACTGGCTTACCCCGCTGTGCGTTGCTATTGGTGATTGTGTTAGATCTCATTGGTTACGCCAATCAATCTAGCGCTGACTGCTTACTTTGTACAAATAGACATTTCAAAACACGCTACATACAAAAAGGTTATCCGTACGCCACCATCGTGGTTGGCTACGGATAACCCTTTTTCTTTGGCAACTAACTAGCGCTAGCGGCCTTTTTCTTTTTCTTCTTTTTGGCTTTTTTCTTTTCGTCACCGACGTACTCGACCGCCGTGGACTTACGAATCGTGGTGACCTTGATCTTACCTGGGTAAGTCAACGTCGCTTCGATCTGTTTGGCCACTTCTTGGGTCAGATTGGCTGCGGCCGTGTCGTCCAATTCCTTAGGCTTCACGATGATCCGCAACTCACGACCGGCTTGGATGGCGTAACTTTCGGCCACACCCTCTTGGTCGTTGGCAATCTTCTCCAACGCCCGCAGCCGGTTGATGTAGTCTTCAACGGATTCACTCCGGGCACCAGGCCGGGCACCGGAAACCGCATCGGCTGCGGCAACCAGGTCAGACAGTGGCGAGGTCTTCTCGACGTCGCCATGGTGCGCGGCAATCGCGTTGATGACCACGTCTTCTTCGCCATATTTCTGGGCAAATTCCGTCCCGATTTCCACGTGGGTGCCTTCGACTTCGTGGTCGATGGCTTTCCCCAAGTCATGGAGGAGGCCGGCCCGCCGTGCTAAGCGGGTGTTATACCCCAACCGCGCGGCCATGGCGCCGGTCAACTGGGCCACTTCAATCGAGTGCAAGAGCACATTTTGACCGTAACTGGTCCGGTACTTGAGTCGACCGATCAGTTTCATCAAATCGGGATGCATCCAACCCACGTGTAGCAGACTAACGGTCTGTTCCCCGGTCTCCCACAAACTGTGGTTGACGTCACGTTGGGCGTTTTCCACTTGTGTTTCAATCTGGTTGGCGGAAATTCGCCGACTGGCGACCAAATTGGTTAGCGCCACCCGGGCCACTTCCCGACGAATCGGGTCATGCGTGCTGATGAACAACGTGGTGTTGTCATCCGGCACAAAAATCAGGTCCGTCCCGGTCAGCGTTTCCAGCAAGCGGATATGCTGGCCATCGCGGCCGATGATCTTACTACGAATTTCACCGTTGGGCACGGTCACCGTGTGTTCCATGTGTTCCTTCGGCAGGTCTTGTGGCCCACTTTCGGTGGCGGATAACACGACGTCCTTGGCCCACTTCTCGGCGTTGGCCACGGCGTTATCGTTCAACGCCTTGACCTCGACGTCACGGTCGCGGGTCAATTCTTCTTCGGTGTGTTGGATGACGTGGTCTTGGGCGGCCTTCTCGTCCATCCCCGCCCGGTCTGCCAACGTATCGTCACGCTTGGTGCTCAGTTCTGTGGCTTGATCCTTTAATCCATGAATGGCTTGACGCTGGTCACGGTTGGCTTGGCTGCGTTCATCGAGCATCGCGGTTTGATCATCCAACCGCACGGCCATTTGGCCTAACAGTTGTTCACGCTGCTGACGACGCTGTTCTCTAACGGCAATGTCACTTTTTTGTTCGGTTAGTTCATCTTTAACAGACTGCTGATAGGCTAAGGTCTCGCGCCGACTCTTTTCGTGCAGCTTTTGTACGCGCTGCTGGGTCTGGGCGTTGGCCTGAGCAATGATGTCTCGGGCCTGTTCCTGCACCGCCAGAAGTTCCTGACGATGTTTATGCTGGCGCACCAGATAGCCGGCTACCAGCCCAATCAGCAGGAAACCGATAACGAGTCCTGTGATTAACAATTTATTCGTGCTCCTTAGTTTTCAATCCCGACGAGGCGCCGGGTGGGTTGGTCACTTATCTTGTTAATTATACGCTATTTGCGGCCACAACCCAAACCAATCATGCGTCCGGTTTCTCCATCGCGGCGGGAACAAAGAGCCACGCCAATAAAATTAATTTTAAAGCGGAGGCAATCCACAGCACCCCTAGTGGCGTGAGGTTGGCTAAACGCGCGCCCACGGCACAGCCGAGAATAAACGTTAGCAACACTAACGCCAATCTATTCTGCTTGGCACGGGCGGCCTTGTCGCCGTCAAACCAGGCACGGTAGGCGTTGGTGGCTAAATTTTTCGTATTCCCGGTCATGATGCCGTTGTTGATGCCGATGCCGCCGACCTGACGGAAGACGGTCAGCTCATAGCCGGCCATGATGCCCAGTAGAAAAATCAGCCACATCGTTGGTATGACGTGTTGCAGGCTGGCCAATAAACCGTACGCCACGACGTCCAGTAGCATCAGCCACCGCATCTGCTGGCGCTTGTTGGCCTTGCCCAAGTGTTCCGTTAAGCCTTGCGCGCCAAAGCAGCCCAGGAAATAGCCGATCCAAACGGGCACGTTGACCCAGGCGGCGCCCCAGCCATGTTCGACGAGCTTCACGACAAACACGACCAGGTTCCCGGTCTGCGCGCTAACGAAGACGGCGCCATGATTCAGAAAGGTGTCCGCATCGATCATCCCCATGACCAGGGTCGCCCCCAGGGTCAGGATGGTTTCGGTGACGGGCCGATATTGGTGCGAAACTTCCGGCTCCATCCAATCATCTCCTTCCGCTTGCTTGGGTTCGCCTTTTGTCAGCTCTGACACGATAGTGAAAATGAGTCCGGGGATTGTGGTCGGCTGGCCGTTCCCGGCGGCGGGTTCAAAACGCCCTGTTGCGGGGTCGGTTCCAGTCTGTGGAGCGGGCTTCCACCTCGACTTTGAGCCATAGGACGGTCTCAAAGGTCGCCCCATGGACTAGGCTAGAAAAAAAACCTAGCCTAGTCCATCGACATAACCGGGCATTTTGACCTGCCTCTGGTCACTCACCGTGGTGACTGTATTTTCACTATCGCTTAGCGCTGACAGGACGTTTCCCATTAGTAAGCGACTTATTCTTTTCTTTCACTCGTATTAGGGTGAAGTTGTTATTGTTTGAAGAATCCATTTACAACGTCAATTATAACGCCCCGTCCCATCGTCTGGGGATGATTAGACCCATTATTTTTCGTTGCATAAAAAGTGGACCGAGCACCCAACATACGGGTAACCCAGTCCACTCGCAAACTTTTAATTCATAACAAATACATTCAATCCACTTGCCACACACCAACGACAGCCAATCCCATCGGAAAAACACCTTCAATGCTGATTACACTATCGTTAGCCGCAGGGCTGGTGAAAATGGGCTCAGCCGTGGGAGTTGCCTTAGCGGGTCTCCCGCTTAGGCAACTGCTATCTTTGAGACTCAATTCTTGAGGCTCAAAGTAAGTCTGGAGACCGCCCTTCGGCTCCAGACGTGCGCCCACAGCGCCACGGCCCATTTTCACCAGCCCGGAGGCGCGGACAACGACAAGTATAACCAAGCCTAGTGAATGTATTTTGCCAGGTAGGCTTTGACTGTCTTGGTGTAAAGGGCGGGCGCGTGCGACAACGCCGCCGCATGCTTAGCCCCCGGCACCACCAACAACTCCTTCGGCCCGGCGTCGGCGCGGTAAACTTGGTAGACCATCCGTGTTGGCACAAAGGTATCCGCGCCGCCGTGAATGAACAGCATCGGTTTGTGGTTCCGTTTGACCGCAGCCAAGGCGTTGGCGTCCTTGAAATGGAAACCGGCCTTGAGCCGCGCCACGGTGCTGGTCATCGGGACCAACGGCCAGTACGGAATGTTGTACATCTGCTTGGCCTGATACGTGATTTCCGACTGGGCATCCGTGTACCCGCAGTCCTCAATGTAGGCCTTCAGTTGGCTTGGCGTCTTCAAGCCACTGGTCATCATGGTCGTGGCGCCCCCCATGGACACCCCGAACAGGACGACTTGGGACTGTTGGCCTTGCTTGGCGATGACCTGGTTGACCCATTTCAAATAGTCCTTGCTCTCGTAATACCCGTAGCTGATAACCTTCCCCTGGCTTTGACCCTGCCCACGGGTGTCGGGAATCAGCGTGTTATACCCTAATTTATGAAACATGGCAACGTACCCGCCCATGGCTTCCTTGTCGGACCCGAAGCCGTGAACCAGCACGACCGTCTTCTTGGTGGTCTTGGCGGCCGGCACATAGTCCGCCACTAATTTCAAATTGGCGCCAGCGGCCTTTTCGGTCCACCGTTGCTTGGGCACCGTTTGATACCACTTCTTCGCGTCGTACAGTGGATCCCTGCGTTTCAGCTTAGTGCTAGTTGCCACAAACGCCTTCTTGCCGCTGGCCACCGTCATGTTGTAGAAGTACAGGCTGGCACCAACGAGGCCGCCACCCACCAACACTACTAGCACCACGAGGGCAATCAGCCACCCCTTTAGTCGTTTACTCACGTTCATTTCCTCCCAATTTCTCAATTCTCAACGTCCTGCCGGTAAATTCCCCCGCAGTCAACGCCTGCCAATCAGCCACTAATCACTGATGATTCACGACCAACTGCCAGATTTCTCCCTCTGGTAAGTATACGAAGTTCTTTCGGTGAGCGCAATCGTTTTGAAGTTTGCTATAATGGTCACAACTTACATAGGGAGGCCTCGCCATGAAATATGCGTTAAATTGGGATTTAGACTCACTGTTTGCGGGTGGTATCAACTCCACCCAACTGAAAACGAAATTGACCGAAACCCGGACGGCCATTGCGTCGTTGGGCGATCTCTTGGACCGCTGGGACGCCGCGAGCGATGCACCCCAGTACCAACAATTTGTTAAACTCATCACGCAACTGCAAGAAATTGGCGCCGCCATTGGCCAAGCCGGTCTGTTCATCACGGCGGTCGGTTCTGCGGACAGCGCGAACCCCGACGTGGCGCCCATGGAGGCCGAACTCCGCGGCTTAGCCAACCAGGCGGAAAACGTCAGTGGCAAGTTGAAAAAGGTGTTGGTCCAAGTGCCCGACGCCAATTTCACAGCCATGTTGGCCACCCCCGACCTGAAACCCATCGCGTTTAACTTAAAAGAAATGCGCGACGACGGCAAGGAACTGCTCGACGACAAGACCGAGGCCCTGATCAGCCGCTTGAACCTCGACGGCAAGGCCGCTTGGAGCAGTCACTACGACTCCCTGGTCTCGACCGTGAACGTGCCGTTCCACGACGCCGATGGCAACCCAACGACCCTGTCAGCCGGTCAAGCCGACAACAATCTCCTGGGTAACGCCGACCCCGATTACCGCGCGGCCCTTCTCCCAGCTTGGGAACAGGCCTGGACGGACAAGGAACAACTCTTTGCCGACACGCTGAACCATTTGGCCGGCTTCCGGTTGACCGAGTACGCCGCTCATGGCACCACTGATTTTCTCCGCGAACCGTTAAAGGATAATCGGATGAGCGCGGCGACCCTGAACACCATGTGGCAGGTCGTGGACGACAACAAGCAATTTTTACTAGACTACCTCGACCGTAAGGCGGCCCTGTTAGGCAAGAAGCACGCTGGCTGGCAGGACGTGGAAGCCCCACTCAATCTGCCCGGCAGTGCCGAACACCACTTTACCTTTGACGAGGCAGCGGCCTTTATTATCAAGCACTACGGCGAGTTCTCCCCGAAAATGGCGGCGCTGGCCCAACATGCGTTTGAACACAACTGGATCGAAGCCGAAGACCGCGCTGGCAAGGCGCCTGGTGGCTGGATGGAAAGTGCCCCAGAGACCCATGAATCTCGCATCTTCATGACCTTCACCGGCTCACCAAACGACGTGGCCACCCTGGCTCACGAACTCGGCCACGCCTTTCACTCCAGCGTCATCGATGACCTGCCGCAGCTCCGCCAGGATTACGCGATGAACGTCGCGGAAACGGCCTCGACCTTTGGCGAATTAATTGTTGCCGACGCCAACGTCAAGGCAGCCAAGACCGACGCCGAGAAGATTGCCCTGCTGAACGCCAAGATGGATAACCCGGTTGCGATGTTCCTAAACATCCGCGCCCGTTACCTGTTTGAAACGCGCTTCTATCAGTTGCGCCAACAAAAACTGGTCACACCAGCCGAGTTAAACGAACTGATGCTCAACGCTCAAAAGGAAGCCTTCGGTCATGACCTATCGACCTACTCGCCACACCTGTGGGCCAGCAAGCTGCATTTCTACATCGACGAACCGGCCTTCTACAACTTCCCCTACGTCTTCGGCTACCTGTTCAGCCTAGGGATCTACGCCAAGGCCCAACAAGAGGGCAACTTCGAGGACCACTACATCGCATTACTGCGGGACACGGCCAACATGACCAGCGAAGAACTGGCCCAAAAGCACCTGGGCGTCGACCTGACCCAACCAGACTTCTGGCAAGCCGGCGTCAAGCTAATCAAGCGCGACGTCGCAGAGTTCATGCGCTTGACGGACCCGTTGGTGAAGTAGGAGCTGCGTTAAACTAGTTATCGAAAGTAAAAATTAGTCGCTAAGTATCTAGTGACTGAAACCTATCGCCCGCTCGACAAATGATCGTAAAAAACATCCCGGCAGATGACAACGGCGTAACCTGTTAGACGGGGTTACGCCGCTGTCAGCCGCAGGGCTGGGAAAACTGGGCCGGTCGTGACAGTGACCAGAGGCGAGTCAAGGTGACCGGCTGTGTCGATAGTCTTAGTAGAGTGATTTTCTCTACTTAGAGCATGGGACAACCTTTGAGACCGCCCCTCAGGCTCAAAGTTGAGGTGGAAGCCCGCCCTTTGGCTGGAACCGGCCCCACAGCAGGGCACCTTGAGCCCGCTGCCGGGAACGGACACCTTCCCCACCATTCTCACCAAAACCAGCAGAACACCTGTCGGACGGGGTTACGTCGCTGTCAGCCGCAGGGCTGGTGAAAATGGGCTCAGCCGTGGGAGTTGCCTTAGCGGGTTTC
The DNA here is from genome assembly GCF_016861605.1 of Levilactobacillus wangkuiensis. Taxonomy (GTDB): domain Bacteria; phylum Bacillota; class Bacilli; order Lactobacillales; family Lactobacillaceae; genus Levilactobacillus; species Levilactobacillus wangkuiensis. The sequence goes on along the minus strand of NZ_BOLM01000015.1, from coordinate 21,827 downwards.
CCGCTTAGGCAACTGCTATCTTTGAGACTCGCTTCCCAGAGGCTCAAAGTAAGTCCGAAGACCGCTTCTCAGGCTTCGGACGTGCGCCCACAGCGCCACGGCCCATTTTCACCGGCCCGGAGGCAATGGCAACGACAACCCCGCTCCGGACAAGTTTCCCTTAAAAACCACAGAGAGTGGTATAATAAGAGTTATCATAAACTGGAAAGAAACGGGTGACTGGGATGTTTTCAGAACGACTGCGGGCCTTGCGCAGAGGCCAACACATTACACTAGAACAACTGGCAACGGCGCTCAATGCCCAAGCGGGCGAACCGGAAGAGCATGCCAACACAGCGTCACAAATTGGCAACTGGGAACGGGGCATTCGGACCCCTTCTTTCTTGGAAGTTCGGAAACTTGCGGAATATTTTGACGTGACCATGGACTACTTAACAGGGAAAGCCGAACGAGACGAATACGACCTCGGCCGCCTCTTCCTGTCCGGTAAGCAGTTGAGTTTCAACCGTGAACTGTTAAGTGGCCGTGACCGCTACGAAATCTACCAGTTGATCGACGGTTACCTGCATGGCCGTGAAAACCGCGCCACCACGCCGGAACCGAACCAGCAAGAAGAATTAGATCTTCATTTAGACGACCATTAATTATCGGGTCGGTTGGTCAGCGAACGCTAATCAGCCGGCCTTTTCTATCAGTGTTACGCACCAGAAAGGACCCCACTCGTGAATCCCAAGAAATTGCAAAAACTCAAGAAAAAAGTCCGTCACGCCCCGCTGAGCGAACGGAAAACCAGCTACATTGAACGCATGACGGCCTACTATCATCAATTTAATGATTACCCATCCATTAAGATTTTAATCAGTAACGTGCTCTTAGCAGATAAAATGTTGGCGGCGGGCGACCTGCCCCAACAGATGCCCCTGCTTCAACTGCCCGATGACAGCCAGGATCAGATTTTCCAAAAGCTCAATACCCGTTACCCCGCTGGCGACGAGACCGGCGATAAGATTTGGAACGAGTTATCCGACGCGCTGCCCAAGCTAGACCACGATTTGCGCTCCTTCCGGGATTATTTGGAAACGCACTACGGCATGTGGGCCTACACGCCGGCGCCCTTCGTGAGTGACCTGGCTAAATTTGTCGGCAACCGGGCCGTGCTGGAAGTCATGGCGGGTAACGGCTACATTTCAAAGGGGCTACGTGACGCGCACAAGACCGTGTACGCCACGGATAGTCAGGCGTGGACCGCGGAAAATGAAACCGGCCGGCATCCCCTGACTGCGATTGAGGCCCTGTCCGCCACGGACGCCTGGCAGAAATACCAGGACCAGGTCGGCGTGGTCGTGATGTCCTGGTCGCCGGACGGCTTACCGCTGGATTGGGACCTGTTGCAGGCGATTCGCGCCACGGATAAGGACGTGGACTTCGTCGTTCTGGGCGAACCCCACGGCGCCACTGGTTCCGAAGACTTCTGGAACCATGCCCACTTGTTAGAGAATAAGGAAACCCGTGATCTGAACCGCCACTACACCCAGATTGACCTGGTCCAGGACCACGTTTATTTGGTTAAATAGGTGAATCCAGCACCTTCTCGGGTAGCGACTCAGGCTCCCCCATTCTCACAAAATGTAATATTACATTGCCCCTCAGACTATTTACCCTACCACGAAGTTTTGCTATGATATGACAAGTTAAGTCACACAGAGAGGAACGCTGTCATGGTAGCATTGGGGAACATCTTGTTTTACGGTTTGGGGAGCATCCTGCTGGCCGCACTCGGCTACGCAGCATTTGCCAGTTACCAAGCACATCGCGATGAATAAAAAAATCGACTGGTCCGGTTCGGACTGGTCGATTTTTTTTGGCTAATTTTTGAGAATTTTCTGTTCATCTATTTAAAATAGCGCTGCCCCCACTACGCAGAAATTACCCCCATGCAGATTAGCACCAACGTTAATCCCAGAATTGGTGAAAATGAACCCGCGCGGTCAGTGTCAGTGACCAGAGGCGGATCAAAGTGCCCAGCTGTGTCGGTGGACTTGGTTGGGGTTCTGTCCCAACCTAGACCACGGGACGACCTTTGAGACCGCTCTTTGGCTCAAAGGCGAGGTGCCGGACCGCCTCTCAGGCCGGAACCGTGCCCCACAGCAGGGCACTTTGAATCCGCCGCCGGGAACGACCCCCACCGCAACCTAGTCGCATTTTCACCCGTGGTATTCGGCCCAGGTGAGGACCAGCGTCAACACCAGCATCAGCCCCACTGCCACCAGATGCCAGCGCTTATTCCCCACGAAAATCGCCATGTACTCACGCAAAATAGCATTCGGCAGGAAGAACTTCGCGGTGTGCGCACCAATTCCGTTGGCCTTGAGACCGGCCTTGCGGGCAATCATCCCCGCACGGAACGTATGGTAGCCGTTGGTCACGAAGGTCACCCGTGGCTGAACAGTCCCCCGGTCAGCAATGATTTTCTTGGAAAAAACCATGTTCTCGTAGGTGGTCTTCGACTGATCTTCGGCAATCGCCTGTTCAGGTGGCAAGCCATGGTCAATGGCATATTGACGCATAGCCACACCCTCGGGAACCGTTTCGTCACCACCCTGGCCGCCGGAGAAAATAATCACGGGACCTTGGCCGATCTTACGCAATTGCTTGCGGTAAAATTTCAAAGCGCGATTGATTCGTTGTCCCAACAGTGGGGAGACCTCGTTGCCATTTAACAGGCCCGCTCCCAGCACGATTAAATAATCCTGCTTATACCGGGGATGATTAAATTGATAAATCACCAGCATCGTCAGGTAGTTGTAGAACCAGAATAGGACGTAGAAAATCACCATCGCGGCAAACAGACTGATGCCGGACGCCACTGGTACGGGCAGATAACGCGTCATCAGTGATGTCAGAAATGGCGCCAGTAGAATGGCAATGCCCAGGAACAACGTCAGCATGTTGGCCAACGTGTGGCTCTCCCGTTTCCAAACGATCCAAGCATTCCACAGCAACAGGAATGCTTGGAGGGCAAAGACCACCCCAATCAGTAACAGCAAAATCACGAATAAGGCCAGACTGATGACAATCAGCCATTTGTTATTGGTCCCCAGAATCGTCATCGCGAGTAACGCCAAAAACGAATAGAAAAAGAGCGAAAACCAAATACCATTGCCCAGTCGGCGTTTTTCAATCCGGTAACTAATGGTAAAGACCCCGCCAAAGAACAGCGGAATCAGCCAGCCTAAATAAAAATAGGCCGGAATATTAAAAATTTCATCTTGCATGTCGTTAAACCCCTCTAAAACAATTTGTCGCTGTCATCCGATGTCCGAACCGCCATCAAGATAAGCTCGCCTAAGGTAAAGAGCAGTGAGATTGGCGGCCAAACAAAAATCAAGCCCAGCACGATGACCCAGACCAGCCAAAACCACACGCTGGCGTGAATTCGGTAGGCTGGCATGCACTGAATTTTCCGCGCAATCTCGGGATGCCGTTTCCGATTGACCCGCATCACCGTATAAGATAGCGCGGCATAGGCCAACGCCCAGAACGTGAAAATGATGAAGTAAAACAGTTCTGGCTGCACATCCATGATAAAGCGCCCGGCCCAGGCCGTGGACACCGGCAGCATCGCCATCACCAAAATCCAGAGATTGTTGACCCAGTAAATACTCTTGGTCACCCGCTTGGTCAGCGCAAACATGTAGTGATGATTGTACCAAGCCACGCCAATAAACAAGAAACTAATCAAGTAAGCCACAAAATAGCTCCACTCACTGGCCAACGCCGCAAACGTCGGCTCCTCTGGCGTTTTGAACTCCAACACCATAATCGTTAACACAATGGCCACCACGGCATCCGTGAAAGCCGCCACCCGTCCTTTATCCATTTAGTAAGTCCCCTCAAAATTCAAGATAGTTTTAGGATAGCACAGTTCTGCACTAGCCGGGACTTGAGATTATCGACAAAAAAGCCGCCCACAAGGGACGACTTTCAGGTAGGGCCGTACAGCATCTACAGCGGAGGTGTATGGTTACTTACTGTGCGGGGCCTTGGGATGCAACACTGCAGCCTTTTGAGGGATGGTTTGGTCGCGACCCAGGTACATCTGATAGTACGGTGGGACGGCGTTGACCAGCTTCAACAGCTTGGCCGTCAGTGCTGGTAACTGGGTAGGATCAACCTGTGGCAAATCAGCGGCGGTCACGTCACCGGTGATGCCTTGGAACCGCTTGATCCGTTGCAACAGGTAGCGGACGTCGTAACGTGATGGGTTGACCTCGATTGGCCGTTTGTCAAAGTTAAGCAGCTTGTAAACGGCTTCTAACCCGGTCCGAACGGAGGTTTCAACCGTGAAGACCACGTCATCGTCAATTTCCACGAACTGCCCGAGCAGGCCGAGGTTGGTGCAGCCTGCTGGGACGCCCAGTGGCCGGTCGCCGGCTTGCCGTGGCATGAACTGACTGGTACAGTACGGCATCATGGTCGTTGACATGTAGGTGTGGGCCAGTACCTCGTCCTTGATGTCTAACATGCCCAAGTGGTACAGCAGTTCCGTCAAAATTTCATCACCGGTGCAGTCCCACATGCGTTTCTTAATATAATTCCCTTCATTTTCGCCGTACAGGCCGTAACCCCAACCAACCTCTTCATCGTCGGCTTGGTATGGGAAGAATGGCTTGTGGTGAATTTCAAAGGAAAGATCCCAGTTGGAATCCTTGAACGTCATGAGGCCACCGGTCCCGGCTGGACTGCCAGAGAGTTCCTCGATGCGCTTGAAGAATTCCGGATAGTTCTTGACCGTTGGGAAGAAGGAAATCCACTTGGTCTTGTCGATCTGTCCCAGGAACTTCTCGGGATGACCAAACTTGGCGTCCTTCTTGGCCAAGTTCTGCCAGATGGTAAACGTCCCCATATCCTGCGTATCGCGGTTGGTTTCGGCCACCGTGTGATTGTCGCCAAAGGTACTGTTTTCACTGATGGACCCCGTGGTGACGAAGACTAGGTCCTGGCGTTGCACGTCAACGTTGGCAGCGCTACCATTTTGAGTCGCAATAATTTCATCGACCGTGTTGTTGGCATCGGAGAATCCCAGGTCGGTCACGTTGAAGTTGTTTTCAAAGTGGACCCCCTGGTCAATCAGCCAGCGTTCGATCGGTAAAATAATGGCATCGTATTCGTTATATTTGGTGTGGACGAACCCTTCCAGGTATTCGTGCCGGGAAATGAAGGTGAACCGTTGCCAGTAACGCCGGCATTCAATGGCACTGTGGTAGTGCTTGAAGGCCAATTGGCTGTGGAAGCAGGTCCAGAAATTGGTTTTAAAGAAATCCTTGTCGAAAAATTCATCGATCCGTTTGTTGGCCAATTCTTCTTCCGTGGAATTGATAATCGTTTCCATGGCGGCCGCGTATTCGGGTTTCATTTTATAATCATGGTAATGACTGTCGATCTCACCCTGGTTCACGATGACCCGCGCCTCGCTGTGAATGGGTTCATCGCGGTTGAAGTCGACCACGTCATCTAACACCGTGCGCCCGGGATTCTCGAGTGAGGGAATCTTGCTGCACAGGTACCACAAACATTCCATGTAGGGTTCCAGCTCCCGTTCGGCCCGACACAGATAACCTTGATTGCCCTTGGTGCCGTCCATGGAGCCGCCCATCACTGGCTTCTTTTCATAAATGGTGACGTTGCGGGCAGGCATCTGCGCGTCGTCAATAAGAAAGACCGCGGTGGCTAACCCAGCAATCCCACCACCAACAATGTTGGCCCGCCGGTCGTCGATGCCAGCGGGTTTGAGTGGATGATACATCGTCTGATAGATATTCATGAAGATGACCTTCTTTGTTTGGGATTAGGTGCTTGTCTTTAAGATAAGGCCCGCCCGCCAACAAGACAATTGACAAAAAAAGAGAACCGTCAAAATTTTGACAGCTCCCCGATTTTGTCAATTACTCGGCATAGTTCTGTAACGCCTTCTGAAAATCCCCCTGCACCAACACGCCAGTCTGTTCGACGATGTCGGCTGGGTCCTCCCGCATGCCATCCTTGACCCACTCGAAAATGAGTGCGATAAAGGCCAAGCTATAGAAATGCGCGATGAAATCCTTGTGCTTCTGAGCGACCCGCATCCCCGCCGCCTGGCGCTCGACCACGGCGATGATGTACTGGTACAGCACCGTATATATGTATTTTTCTAAAAGGTCGCGGTAGGCTGACTCGTAGGTGTTCTGCACGAGATATCGGTTCTCTTTAATCGCGGTCATCACGTTACAGAACCCCTGTTGCCAGTTGTCATAGTCCGCCACATTTTGCAGTGACTCGGCGGTCGCCTGCTTAGCGGTCCACTCAACCAACTCGTAAATGTCGCTGAAGTGGTTGTAGAAGGTCTGCCGCGTCAGGTCACAGGCCGTCACGATGGATTTGATGGTAATCTTATCAACCGGCGTTGTCCGGAGCTGCGTCAACAGTGCCGCCGACAATTCTTGTTTGGTATTTTTTGCCATATGTCAGTGCCCCTCACCAATGTGCTGGGCTAAGTATAGCAAGCCCCCCTTAACGAATTCAAGGGGGAAGTCACTAACTGAGCAGAATGGTCTGTAACCCTAAGCTCTGTGCCTCGCAAATTCAGCGCAAAAAAACGCCCAACCAGTACAAGACTGATTGGACGTTTTTCACACAGCGTTCGGTCTCCCGAACGGATCCGTCTCGGAATCCACATTCCCTCAAGATCAGACACGTCACAATACGGTGACATATGTGCCCTGCTGACAAATTCACCTAGCCGCTTGTGCGGACGCTCCTTGCAAGCAAGGGACGCGTGATTTCTCGACTCATCGCATAGAAGCTATATTAGCACACTTAGTCGCAAAAGACAAGGCTACTTCTTTGTCGTCGTCTTCCGGGTCGTTGCCCGTTTCGTCGTAGTCCGCTTGGTTGCGGGCTTCTTGGCAGCGGTCGTGCGCTTCGTGGTTGTCTTGCGTGTCGTCTTCTTAGCAGCTGTTTTTTTAGTCGCCAGTTTCTTAGTTGCCGGTTTAGTGACGTCCGCATTCGGTACGTCGGTAGCGGCTTCGTTGGTCGCCGCTGCCTGGAGCTTTTCAATCTGAAGACCTAACCAGTCGTGGAGGCTTTGGTCAGCGACCTTGGCCTGATCCACGTAAGTCGTCGCAGGTGCCAAAGCGTCGATACGCAACCCAGAAACGTTGATATCTGGTGTTTCGATAACGGCGTACACGTTCAGCTCAGCCTCATCCGTGGTTTCCATAATTTTACCAATCGTTTTGCTATCCTGCATCGGCAGATTGATGACACTCATCTCCAGACGCACAGAAACGTCCGTGTCAGTCACGTTGAGCGTGGCTTGGGCCAGTTGATCCTGACCAATTTGTTCACGGATGAAGGCCGCTAAGGGTGCCATGAGGCCATCCGGATCCTTGAAAAAGTCTTTTTCGGTGGTGTCCGCCGTGAAATGTTGAATTTCATCGGCTGCGACCGCGTCAATAAATGCTTGAATTTCTCGTTTCATGCCTTACACCTCTATTTTTTCGCAGCGAATCGCTTGGCGTCCGCAATTTTTTGTTGCCGGAGCCGTAACCGTAATGCCAGGACCAGCCAGTAGCCGTTGGCGACAATCAATGCCAAGCCAAACGCTGACATCAACATCTTGATCATGATGCTGGCGCTGCTGTCCGTCCACATGTTAATGATCACACTAACCGGTGACAACGTGTACAGCGCGATGACCAACCCCATGAAGTAGAAGGATGGCTTCCAGTTCAAAGCCGCCAACACGATTGGCACAGCGTAAAGTACGAACGCAATCAGCGTTGTGTGCCAAAACTCCGCCATGGTCATCTGTACGTTGGGCGAGTCAACGAAGGGCCGGGACATTAGAAAATTTAAAGCAATAAAGCCGACCATGGAAATAATGGCCCAGGCAATCACGTTACGATCTTTCATTTTAAAATAAACTCCTCAATAAATTCCTAAAATAAAAGACGCAGTCAAACCGACCACGTCTTAGTCAATTCCATTCTATTCTAACTTATTCCCGGCGGAAAATCAGCTAATCGCCGAAAACTAACGGGAATCTAATCAACCAGCAAGTCCAAAACATCTTTGGTATCAATCCCATTGAAGTAGAGTTGCGTGTTAACGCTGTTCAAAACCTGTCCGACGTTTTCACGGTCGTAACGGACGCCGGCTAACTTGTCAGCCAATTCCGTTGCGTCAGAAGGACCGAAGAAGTCACCGTAGAACTTGATGTTCTTGATCTTCCCGTTTTCAACTAACAAGCGAGCATCAATCGTGCCGGCCGTAAAGTGTTGACGCTTCTTAACCGTGAATTCTGGGGAGTTGCCGTAAACCCAATCCCAGTTGCTGTAGTAGTCTTTGTAAATCTTTTCGATGGCAGCCTTTTCGCTGTCTTCGATAACAACTTCTTTGTCTTTAATGGCATCCAGGCTATCCACGTGGAACAGTTCCTTTAATAAGGTATCGCGGAATTCTGGGACCGTTAAGTTTTGATATTCAGGGGCTAAGTAAGGCTTTAAGTTCGTGACCCGTGAACGGACGGACTTGATTCCCTTAGACTTCATCTTGTCAGCTGGGACGTTCAAGGCATGTGCAATCACATCTTGGTCCACGTCCAGCATCAAGGTACCATGGGAGAAGGTCTTGCCGCTGTGCGAGTACATCGCGTTACCGGAGAACTTCTTGCCGTCGACTAAAATGTCATTCCGGCCAGAAACTTCGGTAGTCGTGGCGCCCATTTCATGTAAAGCATCGACGACGGGTTGAACGAAGGACTTGAAGTCCCCGAATTCTTCGCTATCGCTATCAACCACGAAGCTAAAGCAAAGGTTCCCGAGGTCTTGGTAGACAGCACCGCCACCCGATAACCGACGGGTAACCGTGATGTTGTTTTCCTCAACGTACTTTTGGTTGATCTCTTCCAGTGTATTTTGGTTACGACCAACGATGATGCAAGGTCCTTCATAGTAGAACAAAACTAACGGTTCATCGAACTTTTTGTTGTTCATCAAGTATTGTTCCGTTGCTAAATTCTGACGAATATCGTGTGATTTCATGGCATACCAATACATAACCTAAAAACCCCTTTCAAATTAACCAACCCGGACCAGTCCCATACGGTAACTTTTCCGGTTACTTTAAATCATAGCACGAGTTGTAACCGATTACAATTTAGCTTACAAAGTGGAAAGGATTTTTGAAAATTTGTCGTTAGTTGCGGTGATAAATCCTGATTGGCCGGGAATTTCACGAACTTTTTTCGGTGACATTGGGTTGGTGAAAGATGGTTGGTTGAGATTTCTGGCTGTGTTTGGTTGGTTCTCGCCATTCCGTTCCCAAACTGACAGCCTCCGAAACGTGTTCCACCAACCAGGTCCCTGCGCTTAGAAAGGCCCGGAACTCCTGCCCTGCTTGATGGTCATTGACTGCATTTGCTTAGTGCGTTTGACTGGCTCTCGCCTCTATATCCCTAATCTGGCAGCCTTCGAAACGTGTTCCGCAGGGCAGCTGGTTCCGCTTAACACCGTAACGAAAACGACCCAAGTTCGGGGTCATTCCCGTTACGCCGTTAATGCTCGCCAGCTAACCGCCCTGCTCCACACTCTTATACTAAAAAAATCGTCCAGGTTCACCCCGGGCGATTTCCGACGACATTAATGGTGGCCGTGGCCGCCATTCCTTATCTACATCTGTATTATACCTGCTTTGCTTACCAAAAGGCAGCAATCTGCTTGCTAATTAAAGCCCTAGTCGTGGTTAATCAGCTTGCGGAAGAAACCGTGCTGATGAAGGTCTTCCTTCAGGTCGGTCATCGTAAATTGATGATAAAATTTGCGATAATCTTCGTCAGCCAGCGTAAACAAGTCCGTCAAAGTTTGCGAAATGTTCGCAGAGATATCCGTATTGTCACTGGCCTTCGTCCCCTTGGAGTCACCCGTAATAAACCGCGCATAGCTGATAGTCGGCGGAATCGTCAGATCGTACAGCTCACCCACGTTGATTTCGGCAAGATCACGAATCAGTTGATACCCCCCGTTCTTACCAACAGAGCCCTCAATGTAGCCCTGCTTGTGCAAAACGGACAGGATATTTCGAATCATGACCGCATTCAGTTGTAAGGATGTTGCCAACTCCCGGCTCGCAATTTTTCGGGGACGATTTTCGTCCAGGTAAAGCAAGCTGTGGACTGCAACAGAAAAGTCTAATCTCATCGTTCAGCCATCGCTTTCAAAAATTCTGTAGTTATTACTGGTATCATACCACACCTTGTGAAGTGGTTTGAAGGTATAAACCAAATTGCTAAGAACTTTCTCATTCAGAATATACATGCATATTTTTTCAATTGAGTGTATAGGTTAATCCTATTAATTAATGGTTTGGTAGGCAGATTATCCAACTATTTGGTTTTAGGTTAAATTTTTTATCATTTTATAAATAGTCTGCGATGATTGATATAGCAAAGTTTGTGAGGATTCTATGAAGATTTCATGGCCGGATTATTTAAATTTGGGGTTGTAAATGAGAATTTGATTAACTATAATCAAACACAATTATTGTTAAGGACCGAATTGAATACGAAAAGAAGTTTATTCACCGGGCTTTATTCAAAAATGAGAGATATATTAGAATCACTACATTGGGGAGGGATTTCCGTGGAAACCGCATCAAACTTTTTGAACATCAAAGACGTCAGCACGGCTTTCAAGATTAATGGCCAATTCTACGACGCCATCTCCCACATTAACCTCCAAGTCCACCATGACGAGATTCTCGCCATCGTTGGTGAATCAGGTTGTGGCAAAAGTACGTTAGCCACCACGATCATGGGTCTGCATGACCCAGCCGAAACAAAAATTTCCGGCGAAATTGATTTTGAAGGTACCAACCTTCTTAACCTCGATGATGATGGGTACAACGACTTCCGAGGCGCTAAGATTGGGATGATCTTCCAAGACCCATTATCCGCTTTGAATCCACTGAAGCGCATTGAAGATCAAATTAGTGAAGTTATGGATTACCATACTTCCTTATCTAAGGAAGAAAAGCACGAACGCGTTTTACAACTACTCGATGAAGTTGGGATTGTGAACCCCAAGCGGACTGCTCATCAATTTCCTCATGAACTTTCCGGTGGGATGCGGCAACGGGTCATCATCGCGATTGCTATTGCCTGCAAGCCAGACTTAATCATTGCCGACGAACCCACAACTGCCTTAGACGTGACCATTCAAGCACAGATTCTGGATGTTCTCCGCGATATTCAAAAAGAAAACCACGCGGGCATCATCCTCATCACTCATGACTTGGGTGTCGTGGCTGAAACGGCCGACAGAGTCGCTGTGATGTACGCGGGCCAGATCGTTGAAGAAGGCACCGCGGAACAAGTCTTCAACACGCCGGAGCATCCCTACACGCGTTCTCTCTTGCGGTCAATGCCTCAGCGAGACAACGAAAACGATGACCTCTACGTCATCAAAGGTAACGTCCCTTCCCTTCAGAAGATGCCTAGCACCGGCGACCGGTTTGCCCCACGGATTCCTTGGGTGCCAGCCAGTGCCCATGAAGAAAATCCTAGCATGCATGAAGTTGCACCGGGCCACGAAGTTCGTTGCACCTGCTACAAAGAATTTTCATTTCCAGATGAGAAGGGGAGCGTGACCGTATGAGCTTAATTGAAATCAAAGATCTGAAAGTCCACTACCCGATTCGGACTGGCTTCTGGAACCGCATTACCGATTCCGTCCGGGCCGTTGATGGCATCACCTTCAACATTGAAGCCGGGGAAACTTACGGTTTGGTTGGTGAATCTGGTTCCGGCAAATCAACGACTGGTAAATCAGTCGTTGGCCTGGAAAAAGTCACGAGTGGTTCCATTATGTACAAGGGCGTCGACATCACCAAGAAAGCCAATCGCACCAAGTTGGACTACAACCAAGACGTCCAAATGATTTTCCAAGATTCCCTTTCCAGTTTGAATCCCCGGAAACGAATTGAAGATATCATCGCTGAACCGCTCCGTAACTTCGAGCACCTCAGTAAGGATGATGAAAAATTACGCGTTCTTCAACTCCTTGATATTGTTGGACTGGATGCCGATGCGCTGTACAAGTACCCTCACCAATTCTCTGGTGGGCAACGGCAACGGATCGGGGTTGCCCGGGCCGTCGCCACGAACCCGAAGTTAATCATCGCTGACGAACCTGTTTCAGCTTTGGACCTTTCCGTTCAAGCACAGGTTTTAAACTTTATGAAAAAGATTCAACGTGAATTTGGGATTTCCTACCTGTTTATCTCCCATGACTTGGGGGTTGTTCGGCACATGTGTAATAACATTGCCATCATGAACCGCGGTCGCTTAGTTGAAATTGGCACGCGAGAGGATATCTACAACCACCCGTTACATATCTACACGAAACGGCTACTGGCTGCCATCCCCGAAACGAACGTTAACCAACGGGCGGCTCACCGAGCTTCCCGGCTGGCCGTTGAAAAAATCTACCAAGAACAGCAAAGCAAATACTATGACGAAAACGGTGAAGCCTTCCCGTTGATTCAGGTCAGCCCCACCCACGCGGTGGCCTTACCTGAAAACATCGCCAAACAACTTGCCAGCCAGGAAGGGGAGGTGCAGGCCTAATGTGGAAAACAATTCTCCGTCGTTTCTTAATTATGATTCCAGAAGTCATTATCCTAAGTATCCTGGTCTTCCTCCTCGCTAAGGCGATGCCTGGTGACCCATTTACCGGGTCGATCAACCCTAAGGCTGACCCCCAACAGATTCACCATTTGATGAAGATCAATGGGTTGTATGACCCTTGGTACCAACAATATTGGCAATGGGTCGTCCACTTGTTCCACGGTAATTTAGGGAACAGTTATCAATACCAAGAACCCGTAACCCGTTTAATTGCTGGCCGGGCCGGTAACACCTTGTGGTTGGCCCTCTTCACCATGATTTTAACTTACGCATTCGCCTTACCAATGGGTGTCTTCGCCGGTCGGCATGAAGGTAAATTACCTGATACCATCATCCGGGTCTACACCTACGTGACCTACTGCATCCCCTTCTTCGTTATCTTAGTTATTGGGATTTGGATCTTCGGTTACGTCTTTGGTTGGTTCCCAACGACTGGGTCAATCTCGGCCGAAGCAAGTGGGAGTGGCTGGCTACAAACAATTGGTAGTCGGTTCTACCACATTCTCTTGCCAGGTATCTTAGGGGCCTTGTTCGGGACGGTTAACATCGTCCAGTACTTGCGTTCCGAAGTGATTGACGCTAAGGGCTCTGACTACGTGCGGACTGCGCGTTCTAAAGGGGTTCCTAGCAAGGATATCTACCGTCACCACATCTTCAGAAATTCCCTGTTACCTATCGCCGCGTTCGCCGGCTACTCCATCACTGGGTTACTGAACGGTTCCATCTTTACCGAAACCGTCTTCTCTTACCCTGGGATGGGCCTGTTGTTCGTGAACTCGATTAGTTACCGGGACTACACGGTTATCACCGCGTTGGTCCTCATTTACGGGATTTTGAACTTAATTGGGACGTTGTTGTCAGACATTATCTTGAGTATTGTCGATCCACGAATTCGGATTGAATAAGGAGGCTAAACAGAATGGCAGAAAATTTCGAACAACACTCAGACGTTTCCGCAGCTGATTTGGCCCGTTTAACACAGGAAGCGCAGGCTGAAGCCACACCTTTCACGGCTAAAATTATTTGGAGCGAATTCAAGGCCGACAAACCGGCTATGGCTGCACTCTTCATTATTGTTGGTTTTATTCTCTTCGTTATGATTGGGGCCTTATTTATCAACACCCCTAAAATGATGGAGACAAACATCATGGGTTACTTCAACCAGCCGTTTACACCGGAATACTGGTTGGGCGCTGACTCTGGTGGTCGTTCCGTTGCCAAGCAGTTGATTGTGGGCTCCCGTAACTCTATCGGGATTGCCATTGGGTTGACCGTTATCTCCTCCACCTTTGGGATTTGCTGGGGCTTGATTTCCGGTTACTTCAACGGCTACATCGACTGGGGCATGCAACGGGTTTACGACTTCATGATGATGTTACCCATGACCATGATGATCATTGTTCTGGTAACCATCATCCCCCACTACAACTCCGTCACTTTGACACTGATCTTCTCCATCTTCTACTGGGAAGGCACGTCACGGCTGATTCGTTCACGGACCTTAGCCGAATCGGAAAAGGATTACGTCTCTGCTTCCAGAACTTCTGGGACCAATCACTGGAAGATTATCTTCCGCGAAATCATGCCGAACATTTCGTCATTGATTATCGTTGACTGTACGTTATCCTTCGCCGAAAACATCGGGGTTGAAACAGGGCTTTCCTACCTGGGCTTCGGACTGCCAAGTCAGACGCCTTCCCTAGGGACTATGATTGCTAACGCTAACGACCCTAACAACATCACCCAATACTGGTGGACTTGGTTACCCGCTGCGTTAGAAATCATCATTCTTTGTTTATCAATTAGCTACGTCGGTCAAGTTCTTCGTCGTGCTGCGGATGCTTCGCAACGACAAGGAGCCGCCGACTAGATGAAATTTAACCCATTTGAGGAGATGGTGCCACTCAATGTCACACGTTCATCTGTTGCGTTACCGCTTTACCGATTGATTCTGAGGGGAACCAATTGGCGTTAAAATGAGGATTTTAAAAACAAGGGGGAAACATAGCATGGATAAGAAAAAACTCGCATTGTCAGCGATGGCAGTCTTAGCGACTGTTAGCCTCGCTGCATGTTCCAGCAACAAGAGTTCATCCAGCAAGAGCGGGACGACTGCTTCTGTTAAGCTCTCACCAGCTTATAACAACACGAAAGCAACCGACAAGACCGCTACGAAGAACAGTACATTGAAGGTCGCAGAACCAAACGACTCACCATTCCAAGGGATCTCTGATTCCGTTTTAGCTACCAACTCTGAAGATGCAGACGTCTTCGCACCTGGTGGTTCCGACAGCCTTTGGAAAGTTGACAAGAACTACAAGATTGTTGATGGTGGGCTGGCTAACCAAAAGATCAACCGGAAAGCTAAGACTGTCACGATTACGTTACGGAGCGATGCTAAGTGGTCTAACGGTTCCAAGGTTACCGCTAAGGATATTGAGTACGCCTACGAAGTTATCGCTAACCCAAAGACGACTTCTCAACAATACTCTGCTGACTTCAACCACATCAAAGGGATGGCTGCCTACCATACTGGTAAGTCCAAGACCATTTCTGGGATCACCTATCCCGATGGTCAAAAGGGCCGGACTGCTGTCATTCACCTAGACAGCGTGACCCCTGCCATGAAGTACTCTGGGAACTCCTTCATCTGGAGTACCGTTGAACCTTACGAATACATCAAGAACGTCCCAATTGCTAAATTAGCTTCCTCCAGCCAAGTCCGGAAGGCCCCAATCTTCACGGGTGCTTACAAGCTGGATAAGGTCGTTGAAGGTGAATCAACCACTTGGTCACCAAACAAGTACTACTACGGCAAGACGCCACAAATCAAGCACATCAGCATCAACGTGGTTTCTTCTAACAACATCGACAAGGCCATCCAATCTGGCAAGTACGACTTCACCGTTCCTGGTTCCGTTATGCATGGGACCGACTACAAGCAATTGAAGAACACGAAGAACTACAAGTTAGTTGGTCAACCTGCTCTTTCCTACGATTACTTTGGTTTCAACGTTGGTCACTACGACACGAAGTCCCAAAAGAACGTCATGGACAAGAACAGCAAGATGGCTAACAAGAGCTTACGTCAAGCTATGATGTACGCCTTGAACTTGGATGCCGTTACGAAGAAGTTTGGTTACGGGGTTACTTGGCGTGCCAACACCCTGATTCCACCAATCTTCGATAAGTACTACGACGCTAGTGCCAAGGGTTACCCACTGAACATCAAGAAAGCTAACAAGTTACTGACTGACGCTGGTTACAAGAAGCGTAACGGTAGCAAGTGGCGTTCAGATCCTAATGGCAAGAAGTTAACCATCTACTTCGGTGCCATGACTGGGACCTCAGCTCAAGCTGCTGAATACCAAGACTACCTGCAACAATGGCACAAGGTTGGCTTGGATGTACAATTCACTGGTGGTAAGACGATGGAAATGAACAGCTTCTACTCTACGTTACAATCACCAAAGCAAAGCAAGATTGACGTTTACGCCGCTGCTTGGGGCTTATCATCAGAACCTACCCCTACACAACTGTACGGCGAAGACGCAACCTACAACATGGGTCACTTCGTTTCCAAGAAGAACACTGAACTCATGAACAAGATGAACAACAATAAGGCTTGGAACGATGCTTACCGGACCAAGGCCTTCAAGGACTGGCAAGAATACATGAACGACCAAGCCGCCGTTGCTCCTGGTTCCTTCTCTTACAACTGGGGTCCAGTGAACAAGCGGGTTAAGGGCTTTGACATGAGTCCTAAGAACAACGAGTTCTGGAGCAGTTTGAGTTTGACTTCTTCAAGCTTAAAGTAATCTTCTAGAATCAGTTGGGCTATTCGCTCAGATGAACCGTCGAATCTTTCGGGATTCGGCGGTTTTTGTGTGTCACCAGATACAGGTAGACCGCCACTAGGCTACCCGTTCCCGCAATTGTCAGGAACGGCAGCATCACCATAAACTCCATGGCAAAGACGCCCGAATAGCTCCACGGCACTGCCGTCAAGGAGAGAATACCGTGAGTGATTAGCCCCAGAACCGGAACAATACACGGAACAATGCTAGGTAACCGACGAAAATACAGCCCCACAATCAGCTGCAGCGTCCCGACACTCACTAGGAGTAACCAGATAACGCCCAGTCCCTGTAACGCCGTGGCTCCGCCATACGCCAGAGCTGTCATCGTTGCGGTGTCTACCGTCAATGGATTCGTCCAGGGTAATTGCAGCAATAGAAATAACCCACCGCCCAGCAAGACCAAATAGCCAGCACTGATCAGTGCGACCAAGCTTAAGCGTGTCATCGGTAACAACGAGGCTTCCCGGTTACTGAGCGTCGTACTCAAAATCAAGCCAGGCAACATCACTGCCAACGTATCCAAGCCACCCAAGGCCGCCATATGATACTTAAGCTGGAAACCCGCTGCCACTAGCGTCAGTAGTAAAGCCGTCACCAAAACCCATAGTCGTAGATAGTGCTGTCCCGTGTACTGCCATATTTCTCTTCTCAGCATCCCTGCATCCCCTTTTTACTTGCGTCGGTGGCGAAACTGCCAGACCATGCCACTCAGAAAAATCAGCACCAGGCCGACCTTCACAAAGGTCCAAATCGCGTCGGTCCACGCTAATTCTGATCCTCCTGTCATCGGTCATTCCCCCTCAATTTCTTATCTCTTTATAGGTGCGACTATACGTGATTCACTCTCGTTTGCCAAGGGCTGAAAGCTTGTTCTGCCAGCGTTTATAACGATTATTGTACTTAATGAAGACCGCTAACCTTATCTTTAGCTACTTAAAATCAGGTGACTTCACTTGTCCCCATATTTATTTCGTTATCATTGGTTTGACGACTTCCCTAACGACCTGGTTTTACTTGCCTCAACACCTATTTTGGACGATACTAAGCGCCAATTTCAATGAGAAGGTGATTGCCATGAATGCCATTCACTCCCCCGGCTGGGAACAGGTCCAACAAGCAGCCGTCACCAATCTCCGACGGGCCCACCATCACCTCTGGACAAACGTTGCCGCCTACCTGGGACTCTTCTTGGTGGAATATTTTTGCGCCCAGATTGGCCACTCTCAGGTCTTACGAGCCGATGCCTTCAATAACCTGTCTGGAATTTTTTCGACCGGCTTGTTAATGACTGGCCTGTACATTGCGGCCAAAACGGATGACGATGACATGTGGGGCGCCCCTATTTCTCCCGAAGAACAACACGCCATTGGCCCGCGCATTCAGCAGTCGCGCTTTCGTTTCGAAACCATCTATACGCTGATTGCGGGACTCGTGATGGTCGTAATCGCTGCGGGCGTCGTCTACCAGGCCACCATGGTTCTGATTCAACGACCGACCTATCACCTGGAAGCTGGCCTTACCGTTATGGGTGCGGGCATTTCTAGTCTGATTCTGTTTTTTCTCTGGGCGACCAATCACCATTGGGCCCGTGTGCTCAGTAATTCCGCCCTCGCAGCGGCCGCCCGTGATTCCTGGACCGACGCACTGACCAGTCTCGTGACGGTCCTGACGATTCTCGGTATCGCTTGGCTCCATGCCACCTGGATTGACGGCGTTGCCAGTCTAATTTTGGGTCTCTACATCCTGGGGACCGGTGTAAAAATTTTTCGCAACAGTACGCTGAACCTGGTCGATTACTTTGACCCCGCCTTGGAAAAGGCCTACCGCACCCAAATTGCCCAGCTGCCCGACGTCCAGTCCGTTGTCTTCCTCAAGGCCTACTACGATGGCAATTTAATCATGGTCAGCGTCACCATCGCCGTAAATCCTCGAATGACGGCGGCCACCATTTACGACTTGACCCGCAAAATTAACATTTTAATGAAACAGCGGTTTAACGTCGCCGCGACAGCATTGATGGTCATTCCGGCTAATCGACTCTAACGACCGGCTCCGTCAGATTTTTTTACTTTCTGCAAACGCGCCCACCCCACGGCCTTTTCATCACTTTTCAAATACATTTTCAGGAATAAAATGCTTACACTCTCGGCAATAAATGATATAGTTAAGGTAAAGTTTTAACATGACTCGTGAAGGGGTGGCATTCCATATGTTACAACAATACAAGAACATTCTGGTTCCCGTTGACGGTTCCAAGGCAACCCAACCAGTCTTAGAAAAAGCAATCGAAGTCGCTAAGCGCAACAAGACCCACTTAGACATTTTAAACGTGCTCGAAGTGAACCAATTTAGCGATACCTATGGCGGTGCCGTTAGTGGTGACGTCATCTACAAGCTTTCCCAAGACGTTCAGGATCGACTCGACGCCTTGAAGCAACAGGCGATTGATGCCGGTGTTCCCGACGTCAGCATTCACGTGCGGTTTGGGAATCCCAAGCCCGTTATTGCGCGGGAATTCCCTGCTGACCACAAGTCTGAATTGATTGTGATCGGTTCAACTGGTCTGACGGCCGTTGAACGCTTAATGGTCGGTTCCGTGACCAACTACGTCAGCCGTTCCGCAATCTGCGACGTGCTGATCGTCAAGCCTGAAAATATCAAGTAAATTTGACATCAACGTAAGGTCGGGACTGGTTCCCGACCTTATTTTTGTCGAAAGGAGTTTGCCATGCACTGGTCCTACGAAATTAACCTTCCCGCCACGCAACCCGCACAACCGCTACGAAAACTGCTGACGGCCTGGCTCTTGCCTAGTCACCTGGTCCACGACCTACGCATTCACCAACGCGTTTTGGTCAACGGCCTGTACCGCTCGATGAATCAGCTGGTAAGCGGTGGCGAGACCGTCACGCTGACGTTTGTGCCCACGGACTTTAAGGAGCCCTTCCCCGACGTGTGGCCCGACAGCGCCGCGACCGTTAGTGTGCTCTACGAAACGGCCGACCTCCTTGTCGTCAACAAGACTCGTGGCAGTAAGACCCATCCCAATTTACCCTGGGAACGCGGTACGACTCTGAACCACGTCGCCGCCTATTTGGGACCAGACGCACCCGGACCCTACATCCTCAGTCGGTTGGATCAGGAAACCACTGGCGCCCTCCTGATGACGAAGACGCCCGCCGTTGTGCCAATTATGGTGCGCAACATTGCTGAAAAACGGGTTCACCGAACCTACCTGGCCTGGGTACACGGTCAGCTGACTGGCAGCGGCACCTTCACGGCCCCCATTGGTCGCGACCCTGAGGATAAACGCAAACGCCTAGTTAACGGCGTTCATGCTCAGTCCGCGGTCACCCATTATGAAGTCCTCGAACACCGCGGCAACGCCACGCTCGTCAAGCTTTGGCTAGAAACCGGGCGAACCCACCAGCTACGCGTGCACCTCACCGCGGCGGGACATCCGCTGATTGGCGACCCCCTTTATGGCCCACCCAGCAAAGACCGCTTACGGCTTCACTGTTGGCGTTTGGGATTTCCCCAACCATTTACCCTCGATCAGGGGGAAACGACCGTAACGGCCCCCGTACCTGCTGATTTTGACCAATTTCACCAAGATTAGCGTTATCGTCAAAATTTGGACGATTTAGACGATTGTAGCCGTTAACCTTTTTTATTGTTATACTGAGATTAGTTGAGCGGCTTAGGGGGGATTCGATGCGTTGGCTACCACGCGTTTCTCTGATTATTTTATTGCTTCTATTAGCCATCTTATTGATCTGGGGAATTCTTAACCTACTTTAGCATCAAAAAAGTGTTACCGGACTATGCGGAGTCCAGTAACACTTTTAATTTGGGTTAGATTCCTGTACGACAGCGCCTCCAGGCTGGTGGAAATGGACCGGGACGCTGTGGGCGAACGCCCGGAGCCAAAGTACGGTCTCCGCGCTTACTTTGAGCCGCTCAAGCGTCTCAAAGATATCAATTGCCTAAGTGGCAAAGCCCGCCGCTAAGGCAATTCCCACGGCTGAGTCCATTTCCACCAGCCTTGCAGCTAACACTAGTTCTAACCCAACTAAACGCGCGGGTAACAACATGACCCGCCTTACACCAGTTTTATTGTGCTGTATACCCGCCATCGACGACGAATTCGGCTCCCGTTGAGAAGGAAGACTCGTCCGAGGCTAGGTACAGTGCCATATTGGCAATTTCATCGGCTTGGGCTAACCGCTTCATGGGGTGTAGATCTTCCAACGATTTCCGCATTTCTGGGTAGGCGTCGACCATTGGGGTGTGGACGTAGCCAGGGTGAATCGAGTTGACCCGAATAGCGTATCCTTTTTCTGCGCAGTAGAGGGCCGCGGATTTGTTTAACATCCGTACGCCACCCTTCGCTGCGTTGTAGGCAAATAGGTTAGAAATCCCAATCAATCCGGCAATGGATGACAGATTAATAATGGACCCGCCCTGAGCCTTCATGTGGGCAATGCCGTGCTTAACGCCAAACATGACGCCGTCTAAGTCAACCGAGAGAACGCGATGCCAATCAACTTCTTCAATTTCCTCGGCATTGTCAAAGTGTAAAATCCCCGCATTATTCATCAGGATATTGACCGCACCAAATTTTTCTTCCGCAGCGGCGAAAACGGGTTCCCAACCCGCTTCCTTGGCAACGTTCTGTTTCACAAAGATAGCTTGATCCTGACCGATTTCCTTTAAGGCGTCTTCACTGCCTTTATCGTCGATGTCCGTGATGACGACCTTGGCACCTTCACGCGCAAAGGCTTTCGCCGAAGCCAATCCAATTCCCTTGACGCCACCAGTAACAATCGCAACTTTACCTGCTAAACGAGCCATAACATTTCCTCTTCTCTTATATGATAAACTGCTTGAAACAGTCACAGTCTATAGCGAAAAGATTGGGTGTACTAGCGAAAACGCTTTATTCTTGATTGGATAGTGCCGTAAAAGGTGTGATTGTATTGGTAGTTTAATTACTTTCCCGCTTTGACGACTGGAAATTGCGGTTGATGCCAAGTCGTCACCAGTACTTTTGGCGTTTACTGAATTGGACTTTTATCGGTGTGGGCGATTTACTTTTTAGCTGTTTTGACTGGGTTTTTAGTTTTATATTTAGCCGATTAGTGTTCATAAGGTCAAGTCAATTGCCCCTGAATAAATTCAGAGGCTTGTCGCTCACGTGTCTGACGACACAGTAGTCCAACATGCCCATTGGCACTCCTACT
>NZ_BOLM01000014.1 GCF_016861605.1 Levilactobacillus wangkuiensis | reverse complement strand
AACTATTTTCAATCTTTCGAATTGGTCTAGTTGGTTAATCGCCGTGACAACGTATATAACTATACCAACCACAGCCCGCCCCGTCAACTAAAATAGGCGAAAAATGAAAATAATTTTCAAAGCCGAATGGTTGTTGTGAAAACAATAAAAAACGACCGAGTTAATCGGTCGTTTTACCAGGAAACGCCTGGTGATAGTTCGCATCAATTATGACTGACGTTTGAGTGCCGGGACTACGCCGACCAAAAAGCCCAACGCAATCACCGCATCAACGATGGCACAGAACCAAAAAAGCAAGTGAAACGAGCCTAAATGGGCAATGACCATACCACCTAACACGGGGCCCAACGCTTTACCTAATGAAGAAAACGCATTGACGAGTCCTTGATACTTACCTTCGTTGCCTACCGTATATAAATTGATCAGTGCGGGGACCCCTGGCACGTACACGGCCTCCCCTATCGTTAGCAGGGTCATCGCGGCAAACAACACCACAACACCAGATTCACTAGTTAATAGAAGAAAAGAACTCCCAATCGCCACTAAGCCACCCAAAATTTGCCAAGGTAACACCCTGCTATGACTGACTTTTGCCATCAAAGCTTGCACGACAATTAGGAGCACCCCGTTGTACACCCAAAGCGTACTATACAGTTTGATCCCCAAGCCCTCATTTTGAATGTAAACGGACACGTTACTCATCCACTGGGCGTAAGTGATCCACATGAACACCAGGCTAAGGAGAATAATGACAAGGCTCGTTCGTGATAAGCGGCCACCCATAGTTGGCTGAGTAGTCTCGTCGGTCGTTGCTGTTTGCCGTGGCGTTTGACCTGCGGACTGTTTTTCAAAGCTGCCCGCCCGCCAGCTCCAGAGAATGGCTGCGAGCACGTAGCAACTCAGTAACAAGCCAAAGATGGGTTTCAAACTATTATGGTAGAGAACGCCAATACTTGCTGTCCCCACCACCAAACCAACATTGATAAAAATGTAGAGGAGATTGAATAACCGACCATCGAGATGGCTGAGTTGAGCGGTCATCGCCGTAATCAGGGTTAGCATGCCCCCGGTCAGTAGGCCAAAGACCACCAGCACAATTGGATAGGCGATGATACCGTTCCAGAAAAAGCCAATCACTGCATCGATGATCAAGCCGACCAGCATGCCCACCCCAACTGTTCTTGCCGAGTAGTGATCCGTCAACACACCGCCTAGGTGCCCACCCAGAACATTACAGCCGGAATAAGCCGCCAGGATCAAGCCACTTTGAACTAAATTTAAGTGGAGGTCGCCGTGCAGGTAGATGGTGGTTAACGGCCACATCACACTATAGGCTGTGTTCACCAAAAATCCGAGCAGTAACAACGGCCACATTTTGCGCATTAATCTTAACATTACTGATACCTGACCCCCTTTTTAAACGTGAATGTGCTAAGTCTATCATGATTACCCGACCACTCGAAAGGGGGTTGGCGAAATCTCTAGCACGCTTTAGCCGGATTGGCAAAATTGCCTGGACCGCTCTCCCCTGATTACCAGGTCACTCTCGTCATCCATTAGAGGAAAATCCAGCCTCACCATTTTGTAAGCGTCTTCATTCGGCTAATCCCCCATTATGGCTTGCTTATTGGGCGAAAATCAACTAAATTTAAGGGAGGTTTGGATTCATGACACTTTGAATCAATACTTAATAGGAGGACACAACATGGGTAACAGCAAAAATAATAAAAATGCCGCACCGGCCGATCTGAATGATCAGATGCAGGTTCGTCGGGATAAAATGGATAGTTTACAAGAACAGGGCATCGCGCCTTTCGGTCACCGCTTCGATAGAACTGACGACAGTAAGTCGCTCACTGAAAAATACGATAAGTATGATAAAGAAGAGCTGATGGAAGACAAACATTATGTTGCTGTTGCGGGTCGGATTACCGGTAAGCGTGGCAGCGGCAAGGCCGGCTTTATCGATTTGCTCGACAGAACTGGTGTGGTCCAAGGTTACGCGCGTCAAGATGAACTGGGCGAAGACAAGTACGCCCTTTACAAGACGTTAGACTTAGGGGACTTCATTGGTGCCAAGGGTTACGTCATCAAGACGAACACTGGCGCTTTGACGCTCCGCTTCACTGATTTTGAATTCTTATCTAAGGCTTTACGGCCATTACCAGACAAGTACCACGGTCTGACGAACCCCGAAACCATCTACCGTCAACGGTACCTGGACTTAATCGCCAACCAAGACAGCTTTGACCGGTTCATCAAGGTCACCCAAATCAAGAAAGCCATTCGCGAATACTTAGATAGCGAAGGCTACCTGGAAGTGGACACCCCCGTTCTCCAAACGGAAGCCGGTGGGGCCGAAGCACGGCCATTTGTCACCCACTCCAACGCCTTTGACATTCCTTTGTACCTGCGGATTGCCACGGAGCTTTACCTGAAGCGCCTGATCGTTGGTGGGATGGAAAAAGTTTACGAACTGGGCAAGGACTTCCGGAACGAAGGGACCGACTTACGGCATAACCCTGAATTCAACATGGTTGAAGTCTATACCGCTTACGCCGACTACACGGACGTCATGGACTTGACGGAAAACATCTTCCGCTTCGTGGCCAACAAGGTTAACGGCTCTGGCCAAGTTTCTTACCAAGGTAAGGACATCGACCTTGATTCCGACTTCAAGCGGGTCCACATGGTTGATGCCGTTAAGGACGCCACTGGTATCGACTTCTGGCAACCAATGTCTGACGACGACGCTAAGAAGTTAGCCGAAGAAAACGGCATTCACTGCGAACCTTACTGGAAGGTCGGTCACATCATCAACGCCTTCTTCGAAGAAAAGGTTCAAGACACGTTGGTTAACCCAACCTTCATTTACGGCCACCCGGTTGAAATCTCACCACTGGCTAAGAAGAACCCGAAGGACCCTCGTTTCACCGACCGGTTCGAACTTTACATCGACGGGAACGAATACGGGAACGCCTTTACTGAATTAAACGACCCAATCGACCAGAAGCAACGATTCGAAGCCCAAGACGCTGAACGGGCGGCTGGTAACGAAGAAGCCCATGGAATCGACAACGATTACATCGAAGCCATGGAATACGGTATGCCGCCTACTGGTGGTCTGGGTATCGGGATCGACCGGATGACGATGCTCTTAACTGACGCAGCTTCTATCCGCGACGTGATGCTGTTCCCTACCATGCGGCCTAACGATTAACCACGAAAAGAGGCAATTGAATGAGAGCAAACCAGCTGATTGCGTTGCTGCAGGAGCATAACCTGTTTCTGAGCACCACGCTACCATCAGACGACGTCGACTTTGCATCCTTAGCGTATGATTCACGCAAGGCCAGCGCCAACGGCCTCTTCGTCTGCAAAGGCTTCAATTTCTCAGTGGACTATTTACAGTCGGCAATTGCTAACGGGGCAACCTGTTACTTAGCCGAAAAGGATTACCACGTTGACGTGCCAGTCATCTTGGTCAACGACGTGCGCAAGGCTTTGTCCTTGGCCGCCCAACTCTACTTTGGCTTCCCGCAAAATGACCTCTTCGTCATTGGCTACACCGGGACCAAGGGGAAAACGACCTCGACGTACCTGACCACGAACATCCTGAGCCACGCGTTCCCACAACAGGTCGCCATGTTCTCGACCATCAACCACATCATCGGACCCAAGCCAGAAGACCAATTCAAGGCGCATTTAACCACGGCGGAGTCGTTTGACCTCTTC
Organism: Levilactobacillus wangkuiensis; assembly: GCF_016861605.1. Taxonomy (GTDB): domain Bacteria; phylum Bacillota; class Bacilli; order Lactobacillales; family Lactobacillaceae; genus Levilactobacillus; species Levilactobacillus wangkuiensis. The sequence goes on along the minus strand of NZ_BOLM01000014.1, from coordinate 65,435 downwards.
CACGAAATGCGGCAAGCGGTCGACAATGGCGACAAGGTACTGGTAATGGAGGTGGCCTCCCAGGCTTACCTGTTGGACCGCGTGTACGGATTGACGTTTGACGTCGGTATCTTTCTGAACATTTCGCCCGACCACATCGGGGTCAACGAGCACCCGAACTTTGCCAACTACCTCTTCTGCAAAATGCAGCTAATGATCAACTCGCGCAATTGTATTATTGACGCGGACATGGACCATTTTGACGAGGTTTACGCGGCAGCTAAGGTCTCCACGGATCCCGAACACATCTTCACGTACGGCTTTAATCAGCCGGACGCGACGTTGTCCATCACCAGTAGTACGGCGACACTGACCGATAGCGAATTTGGCTTGACGGTCCACGGTGCCGACCAGCTACAGGCCTTGGCCACGACGTATCACGTGTCCGTGCCGGGTGACTTCAACCAAAGCAACGCCACGGCCGCCATTCTGGCGAGTCATTTGGCCGGCGCCGCGGTTAACGACCTACAGTACGGTTTGGCCCACACGACCATTCCGGGCCGGATGGAGTCGATTACGACCAAACATCATGGGACCATCTATATTGATTACGCCCATGATTGGGGCAGCATGAACGCCCTGCTGAGCTTCCTGCACACGCAGTTCCCCGACCACCACATCACTGCCGTTCTTGGGAGCACTGGTGACAAGGGTGAGGACCGCCGCGAGGGCTTTGCCAAGGCGCTCAACGATTACGCTGACACAGCCTTCCTGACGACGGATGATCCGGGTCACGAAGACCCCATCGCTATCGCTAAGGAAATCGACAGTCAAATTGACCACGATAAGGTCAAAACCAGCATCATTCCGCAACGGGAAGATGCCATTCAACACGCCATTACCAGTGCCACCAACGACGATTTAGTCGTGCTGGCCGGTAAGGGCGAGGACGCCTACCAAAAGATCAACGGTGTCGACACGCCTTACGCGTCCGACCCCGTTGTCGCGGAAGACGTGATTGCCGGTTTGGCGGACGAAGAATAATCTAAAATAAATAGTTATGTAAAACGAGCAAGTGGCTCTCTTCAAATTGAAGGGAGCTACTTGCTCGTTTTTTGTATACGCTTTAAAAGACCTTAACGCCGACGATGCTTCCGCCGCTTCTTTTGGCTGTATTTGATCTGCTTAATGTGCTTCTTGTGCGTCAACTGGCGATCCGTCGTGAAAAGCTCCCGGCTGGTCGTTGGGTGGGCCCGCAGGTAATCCTGGGTGAAGGCATCCACCGCTTTAGCATCATCGGCGTCGATATTTTGTGCCTGCATGGCCGTGGTCAGGTCCTCAAAGAAGCTCTCCAACTTTGGGTCATACATGGTCACTAACGCCGTGTGGTGCTCGCTGACCCAGTCCTGTAAGGCTGTGGCTGCCGGTAACTCTTGCTGGTCGGCCAGGTAGGCGAACAGGGTCGTCAGGGCAAATGGTACCAGGTTGAACAGTGCGGGTACCCGATCGTTTTCGTCTAGTAAATGGGTAAAGGGGCCAAACATGATTTCGCTTAACGTTTGCACGTCCCAGTCCTTAGGCTGTTTACCCTTTCCGGTAATCATCAGTTCGGCCGTTGTGTGGACGATAGTCATGAAGTTTTGCTGGTCAGCAGCCGATAAATTGGCAACATCTGGCTGGTCCGTCATGGCCTGAACCCACTGCTCAACGAGTGCGACCACGCCCTCGTAGGCTTCCTGTTCGTCGACCGCAGCGGCATGCTTTTCGACCAAATCAGGACGAGCAGCTTTCAAAGCGGCATCCAAGGCTTTCAGATTGGACAACTTTTGGGCCTTAAAGTAAGCCGATAAGACCGGCACGACCGCCACAAAGTACAGGTGTGATTGGTCAACCATCGTTGGCAAGGCCGCTAACGTCGCAGCAACCTGTTGCGGCGTCCAGTCTCCCCGCGCCATGTCGACCGTCTTGCGGACGCGCAGCACGTCATCTAAAATAGCGGCTGCGTATTTTTGTTGATTAGCTGATAATGAAGCCAACCGTTGCGGCGTCAGGAATTCTGCCGGCGTCAACGATTTGGCAGTTGAATCTGATTGTTCCATCACTTTTATTCCCCTATCTTGAGTCCATTACCTACTATTATAGAGAAAATCCTTAAGAAAATGCAAATCCCCAATCATCTTGGCGCGTAATCCAAGACAAACCGGGGAAAGTCAGTTATATTAAAGGTTCGGATACTATCGGAAAAGGAGAGTTATCATGGCAGAAGAAGTTGTGATTGTTAGTGCGGTGCGGACCCCAATTGGTAAATTTGGGCGGAGTCTTCAAAAACTTTCGGCCGTTGACTTGGGAACCATCGCGGCACAGGCCGCCGTTAAGCGGAGCGGTCTTGCCCCCGCCATGATTCAGCAAACCATCTTTGGCACGGTGCTCCAAGCAGGGCTCGGCCAAAACGTGGCGCGCCAAATTGAACTAAACGCCGGTCTGCCTGTCACCAGCACGGCCATGACCATCAATCAGGTCTGCGGGTCCAGTCTCAAGGCGATTCGCCTGGGCCAAAGTGCCATCTTGATGGGTGACGCCGACGCCGTATTGGTCGGTGGAACGGAAAGTATGAGTAACGCGCCATTCTTAAACAACAATATTCGGTGGGGACAGAAGTTTGGCCACACCAGCTTAATCGACAGTCTGGCCCATGATGGGCTGACCGATGCTTTTGGTGGCGAAACGATGGGCATGACTGCGGAAAACGTGGCTGAAAAATACCACGTGAGTCGTGCCGAACAGGATGCTTTCGCCCTGCGTTCCCAACAAAACGCGACGCAGGCTCAGATTGATCACCGCTTTGACGCGGAAATCGTGCCAGTCAAGGTTGGCAACCAGACGATTACGGCGGACGAACCCGTCCGAACAACGACATCGGCGGATCAACTAGCCGCCCTGAAACCTTCCTTCAAAGAAAATGGGACCGTCACGGCGGGCAACGCTGCTGGTTTAAACGATGGTGCTGCGGCCATGGTGTTGATGCACAAGTCGGCCGCACTGGCCGCGGGCATTCCCTACCTGGCAACCTTAGGCAACTATCAAGAAACTGGCATTGACCCCGCCATCATGGGCTACGCTCCCGTGACGGCCATTCAATCCGTCTTGGCTAAAGATGGCCTGACAGTGAATGACGTTGATCGTTTCGAGGTTAATGAGGCTTTTGCCGCTCAGTCCGTTGCCATCACCCGCGACCTCCATATCCCCAACGACCGGCTAAACGTGAATGGTGGCGGGATTGCCCTCGGCCATCCCCTGGGCGCATCCGGCACCCGTATCGTGGTTACGCTACTGCACGAACTCATCCGGGCAGACCTGCATCACGGCCTCGCTTCCATGTGTATCGGCGGTGGGATGGGCATCGCGCTTACCATTTCGCGCGATTAGCCACAAGGTCTGGTATAATGACGGTAACTATTCAACGTAAGGGAAGCGGACGCAATGCTAACAGCGGATTTTGACGTTAAACTTAAACTGATTATTTTACTTGTCGTCGGCCTCGTGGTGCTCGCCAGTGTGGTTGGTTATCTCTGGCACCGTGATCACCACTACAGCCAGTCGTTCGCCGGCGTTTTCGGCGTGATGGTCGTTCAGGCCTTCGTACTCGTGTCCTTGCTGCTCATTCATCAATAAATTTAAAAAACGAGGTTGACCCTGCCATAGTCTGGCGGGATCAACCTCGTTTTTTATCCTAAGCCCAATTTTCTAAAGTTAAAATCTCGCCCTCCATAGTTCTCAATATATTGATACAGGATTAGCTCCATTAGCGCAATTGTCGATATTCTAGAACTAATATCTGCCTCATTAACTTTAATATCATCCGTAAATATGTAGAGATTAATGTCACTTAAATTTTGAATGGTATTATTATCTGGCTCAGTAACTGAAATAACGAATGGCTCGCAATCAGAATTGGAAAACTGGTTCATCATTTCTAAGAATTCACCATCTCGTCCACTATACGTTAAAATAAAAACGACATCGTCACTCTTCACTTGCCTAGAGCTAATTCGACGCATTTCATGGTCCTTCGGAAGAATGACCGAGAAACCCGCCATAGTATACAAATAATAAATGTACTCTGTTGCATACTTACTAACTCCCTTTGAGAAAAAGTATATTGTGGGGTGTTTAGCCAATTTCACTACAATTTGCTGAATTTTACTCTGTGATACAACTCGGACAGATTCGATGATGTTCTTTAGATATTCTTCGCGATAATCTCTCTGAGGAACAGTAAATGGCATAGCTTTATCTTCTGCATGCTGATTATTTATGACAGTATATTTAATAACCGTCGTAAACTCGCTAAAACCAGAAAAGCCAATTTTTTTTACAAAACGTAGGAATGTTGCCGTCGAAACAAAAGTTTCTCCCGCAACTTCTCTAATTCTCTGATTTTTTATTTTATCCATGTTTTTAACAACATAGTCAAATAAGGCTTGTTCACTCTTAGTTAATGAGCTGAGGTGAGAATTAACAATCTCAAAAAAATTCATCATTTACCTCCAGGTTAGACACCAGGTACATTTAAAACAACTGTGTGTAATCCACCACCACCCGTTAAAAATTCTCTTGCAGGAATACTTTCAACTTCTCTGTCTGGATAATATTTTTTCATTTGCTCTAAAGCCATTTCATCTTGTGCGACACCAAATTCTGGCAGAACAATGGCTCGATTCGTCGTCACATAACTCGTATAGGTTGCTGTCAGTCGTTGACCTGCTATCCGTGGTAATCTGCCATTGATAGGGTCAACCCCATTAGCTTCCTCTTTGGATAAGAAAAGAGGTGTAGGAATTTGCAACTTATGAATTCTAAAATGTCTTCCCCGCGCATCTGTCTCCTGCTTTAAAACTTCAAAAGCCCTGTGACTCGATACGTATTGAGGATCGGATTTATCTTCCGTCCACGACAAAACAATTTCGCCAGGAGCAATAAAACTTACCATGTTATCAATATCGCCACCTGTCTCATCTAAATAAAAGCCTTCACTTAGCCAAATGATTTTGCTAACCCCAAGAGTTTCTTTCAGCTTTTCGGTAGCTACTTCTTTTGTTAATCCCTTATTTCGACCTTCGGACAAGATAACATCTTCCGTCGTTAACAGGGTTCCGTCCCCATCTGTTACAACTGAACAGCCTTCCAAGGTAAGCGTACTTTCATAATAATCAATACTATCTAGTTCTGAAAGTTTCTTAGCAACCTCATTATCCTTATCCCAAGGGAAATAAAGCCCATCTACTAAACCTCCCCAAGCATTAAAATTAAAATCGACTGCACGTACTTGTTGTCCATCAGCACTTTGTAGATAAATAGGTCCAGTATCTTTAACAAAAGCATCATCACTGCTAAGCTCAACTACTCTAACGCCGACCGGTAACATGGACCGTGCATTTTTGTATTGATTTTCATTAACTAGCATTGTCATCGGCTGATACTTTGATAGCTTACTGGCCAATTGCGTGAACGCCCGTTGCGCTGGCTTACCACCATCGCGCCAATTATCTGGTCGCTGTGGCCAGAGCATATAACCCGCCTGTTTCTTCTCAAAATCGGCAACTATTTTAAAACCATCCCGGTATGGTAACGTTTTCATTTTCATTTCAGCTAAGTCCTCTCGCTCTAGATATTCTATGCTCTATTTCTTTGAAATGACGGTTCCTACCCCACCTTGCATCAGACCAGAGACGTTGTCCAAAGCTGTTATAACTGCCCTAGCATTATCTGAATGTTGTACAAATTCAATAGCGGCCTGTACCTTTGGCAGCATGCTCCCCTTCGCAAACTGGTTTTCAGCAATGTACTTCTCTAATTCATTTATTGTAACATCTTTCAAAGCCGTTTGATTTTTCTGATTATAATTTATATAAACTGCGTCTACTGCTGTCAGAATAATTAATAGATCCGCTCCAACTTGTTCTGCAAGTTTTTCAGATGCAAAGTCCTTGTCGATAACCGCCTCTTGACCAACTAATACCTCACCCTGTCTAACCACTGGAACACCACCCCCACCTACGGAGATTGGTACAACACCGTTCGAAACTAACTTGCTAATAACGTTAGCTTCACACACATTAATGGGCTTGGGAGATGGAACAACCCGGCGATATCCGCGACCTGCATCTTCACTAAAAACATAACCGGGGTGCAAGTGTTGTTGTTTCTCAGCAGCCTCTTTACTATAAAAAGGTCCAATCGGTTTTGTTGGATTCTCAAAAGCCCTATCGTCTTTAGCTACTTCAACCTGAGTAACAACGGTAGCCACCTCTACGTCAATTTGATTACTCCGTAGTTCCTTACCAAGAGCGTTCTGTAACCAATACCCAATGCTTCCTTGCGTCATAGCAACAGCTGTATCTAATGGCATAGCTGGGTTCTCCCTAGTACTCCCCGCAGATTGCTGAAGTAAGAGGTTTCCTACTTGTGGTCCATTGCCGTGCGAAATAATCAGTTGATCTCCCTGCTTAACAAATTGTACTAAATACTTTGCTGTCCGACGTAATGCTTCCTGCTGCGCTTCCGCTGATGCATCTTTAGATAAAATAGCATTACCACCTAAAGCAACAACCACTCTTTTTGCCATGATATTACCTCCAAAATACTTTTAAATTAAGATAAGACAAAACTTTATCGTTTTGTCTTATCTTCACCACCTATTAAATTGTCGGAATCTGCTGGGTAATGCAGTGAATATTGCCGCCCCCCAGTAGAATTTCTCGTGCCGGAACACCCACTACTTTTCGATCAGGATATAGTTCACCTAAGGTTTTCTTGGCAACTTTATCCATCGGATCATCGAATAATGGAAATACAATCCCACTATTTGCCGTATAGTAATTGACGTAACTAGCTGCTAGTCGCTCACCTTCTGTTCTTGGGAGCGTCCCATCAACTGCATCAACGCCCTCACTCTCTTCCTGCGTAATCAATACTGGTTTGGGTACAAGTAGTTTAACAACCTTTAATTTTCGACCTTTAGCATCCGTTGTACGCTCTAAAATATCCAGGTTTTCTTTTGAGATTTCATATTGTGGATCTGTCTTATCGTCAGTCCATGCTAATGCGACAACCCCTGGCTTTACAAAATTAGCGATGTTATCGACATGCCCATTGGTCTCGTCAAGATAAATTCCCTTTTTTAGCCAAATAACTTTCTCCAAATTCAAATTTTGTTTAAGTACTTCTTCAATTTGTTCCTTAGAGAGTTGCGGGTTTCGTCCTTGAGAAAGCAAGCATTCTTCAGTTGTGATTAAAGTTCCTTCACCATCAACATGAATTGATCCCCCCTCCAAAACAAAATCGTTTAACCGATACCGATCCACATGCTCCAGTTCTGCCATTTTTTGTGCAACACGATCGTCCTTATCCCAAGGGAAATACAATCCATCTTCAAGCCCGCCCCATGAGTTAAATGTCCAATCAACAGCTCGCAAACCGCCTCTATCATTCTTAACAAAAGTCGCACCACAGTCACGCATCCAAGCATCATTACTTGAAATTTCAACTACTTCAACATCACCTGCTAATAGGTGTCTTGCATTGGCATACTGATCATCATTCACACCAACGGTCACGTGTTCAAATTCAGAAATGGTTTCCGCTACCTTGGCAAATGTCTTTTGCGCTGGTTTCCCACCATTTCGCCAATTATCTGGTCGCTGTGGCCATAACATATAGACACCTTGATGTGGTTCAAACTCTCCTGGCATACGGAAACCGTCTTTTTTCGGTGTACTATCTAAAGTCTTCATAATCTACCCTCCAACAATCATTTTTCTCCGTGATCACTAATTTCAACATTCGTCTCAAGTTCCTTTCTAATGACAACTGCTGTCACTAGAAAAATTATTAAATCAGCCACCGGTTGACTAGCCCAAATACCATCGACGCCAAAGGCACTGGAGAAGATTACCATGAGTGGAATTGCTAAAAATAAGAATCTTGAGACTCCCAACAATACCGAAACTTTCGTCTTATTAACAGCCTGGTAGTACCCAGACATTAGGTTAGATGTTAACCCAAATGCAGAACATGAAATCATAACCATTGCTCCACGCGATGCAACATGAATTAATTCAGGATCATTCCCAACAAAAAATCCAATGATCTGTGTAGGGAACAAGATGAATACGAGCGTTACTACAAGTAAAATGCTGAAATTACTTATCGTACTGACTTTAACTAGCTGCTTCAATCGCCCTTCATAGCGGGCCCCAAAATTAAAGCTCGCTATTGGCTGCATCCCATTTGTCAGTGCCGTTGTGATTAAATTCAAATCATAAAAAATATAACTATTAATAATCCCAAACGCTGCAACATCAACATCATTTCCCACCCTCGCTAATAGAACATTGGCTGTCCAAGTAAAAGCAAAACTTGAGATTTGAACAATGAAGAAGGGTAACCCAATTTTAAAAGCTTTAAAAAATCCCTTGAATTCAAGCTCAAAATCAAATCTTATTTTCAACCTAGTGTGACTAAACAAGAAGTAAAAAACCGAAAGTGACCAGCTACCAATAGAAAATGCATAGTAAATACCGACACCCTTAATCCCCATCTTGGCAATTATCACTGTATAAAACAGAATAGCCATAGCGAAAATTGATGCCGCAATCATTACCCCCGTTGCAATCCCTGGTTTCTCATCCACACGCAAAACACTACATAGGATTTGACCTAACATACAGAAAGGATATCCTAGCATAAAAATATGAATAAATATCCTAACACTGGGTAATAATGTTGCAGATGCTCCAAGCAACCTACCTACAGCTTCAGCATTGAGTCCAATTATCATTGACAGAATAACTGTTATAATTACCGAAATCCAAAAACCGTCCGAGAAAACTTTTTGTGCTTGTCTTAAATTTCCTTCACCCAGTTTAATTGCAATTGCTGAACTAATTCCCATGCTCAAAGCACCGCCTAGAGCAAGATCCAACAACTCCAACGGCATAATAATACTTACCGTGGCCAAACCTTCAGCACCTAGTCCATTCCCAATGGTAATACCTTCAAACATCACCATTGCTGCCTGAGCCATCATTCCCATGAGCGTGGTAGTACCATACTTGGCGAAAAGCGTTCCAATCTGTTTCGTGCCTAACTCCCTATTGGGCTCATCCCTTACCGATTCATCCATGTAAAATCACTACTTTTCGTTTAGTGGAAAATTAATTATTACGTTCGTCAACGGCGTTCCGTAACATTAATTCAAATTCTGCATCGTACTTGTCGGCAACAGCCTTGGAAGCGTACTTCAATTCTGGGTTCAACAGGTAAACGAAGATAGCACGCATAGCCGTCTTACGGTTTTCAGCTTCGTCCCAAACGATGGAGTAGTCGGAGTCAATGACTTCGTCGGTAACTTCTTCACCACGGGTAGCTGGCAGGCAGTGCATGAACTTCACGTGATCGGAAGCCTTAGATACTAAGTCAGCGTTGACTTGGTACTTAGGGTAGAAGATCTTCATCCGGTCATCCTTGGATAATTCAGCTTCGTACAAGCCGTACCAAACGTCGGTGTAGATAAAGTCGGCATCCTTCATGGCTTCGTCAGCGTCTTCAGTAACTAAGACAGAACCGCCAGAAACTTCAGCGTTCTTCTTACCAATTTCAAGGGTTTCAGGCTTGATTTGGAAGCCTTTAGGGCCAAATTGTACGAAGTCCATCCCCATCTTGGTAGCCATAAACATGGTCGAAACACAAACTTGGGTAGCGTCACCAACAAAGACAATCTTGCAGTCGCTAAGCTTCTTGCCCTTTGGTAAGTGTTCCGTCATGGTAATGATGTCGCCAAGTTCTTGCGTTGGGTGGTTGTAGTCACTCATGAAGTTAACCACTGGCACCTTAGCAAATTTACCAACTTCAGCAACGGTGTGGTGACGTTCAACCCGGGCACCGATGATGTCGAGGATGCGGCCCAGAACTTGTGACGTATCTTCAATGGATTCGTGACCACCCAATTGGATTTGGCCTGGTGCTAAGTATTGGGCATGTCCACCTAATTCAGTCATGGCAGCTTCGGCAGAAGTCCGAGTCCGCGTTGAGGATTGTTCAAAGATCATCCCGAGCGTCTTGTTCTTCAGTAATGGTGGGTAGTAGCCGTTCTTGATGGATTCCTTAATCTTAATCCCCAATTCGATCATGTATTGGATTTCGTCTTTCGTGTAAGTGTTGGTATCAATAAAATCGCGTTTAGTCATGTCAATTACTCCTCTATTAATTTACTTTTTGTATACAATTTTTCCGCCTAACATCGTCAAGTCTACTTTTGTATCTAAGATAGCATCGTTATCTTCCTTAAACAGGTTCTTATCTAAAATAACCAAATCCGCTAGTTTGTTGGGAGCTAACGTCCCGTATTCGCTTTCACGACTTGCTGCGCAGGCAGAACCATACGTATATGCTCGTAAAGCTTCAAACAGTGAAATACGTTCTTTAGGAATCCAACCGCCTTTTGGCTCTTTAGTAAATGCTGATTGACGAGTAACCGCATTATAAATTCCATAAAATGGATTAATCTCAACAACTGGAGAATCCGTTCCAAAGGCTAATGTACTACCAGCATCCAACATCATTCTGAATGGCCACATGTATTGAATACGTTCTTGACCCAAATCCTTTTCAATCCCGTTAGGATCGACCATCAAGTGAGGTGGCTGTACTGATGGAATAACTCGCAACTTACCTAATCGAGCAATATCTTCTTTCTGGAAATTTTCAAGGTGCTCAATCGTTGGATGCAGATATGGCTTGTCCCCATATTTTTCTTGTGCCTCTTCAAAGAAATTAATCAAGTTATGAATCGATTGATCACCAATAGCGTGAACGCGTGGGCTTAAGTCGTTCTTGTATGCCCACAAGACTAATTCTTCCATCTTCTCAACTGGCATTGAGGGATGACCATGATCCCCTTTAAACCAGGCATCTGAATAATCATCTTTAAGATATGCTGTATGCGTAGATGAAACACCATCAAAGAATTGCTTAACACCTTGGCATCGAACCATATTGCCTTGGAATTTATCTCTCAACTCTAATGGTCTGTTTAAATCCTTACGCAGGGTTGGAAACATATTAACTCGGACAGAAACTTTATTATCCTTTTGCATCTTTTCATAAACGTCATCACGAATAAAATCGAGGCCTGGGATGGCCATCATTGAGACATCACAAATTGAAGTAATTCCTAGCTTATTCATTTCAGCCATGTAACTGTTATAAAATTCTTCGACCGTTTCATTATCGAAATCATAAATCTTTGGCTGTAATGCAGATGCGGCAGTGTCTTCAATGATCCCTGTTAATTCACCATCCTCATCCTTGTTATAGCTCCCGCCTTCTGGCGCAACAGAATCTTTGGTGATTCCCAACTTTTCTAAACCTTTTGTGTTCACCCAAAAAGTATGGCAATCAGCTGAAACCATGGCAACGGGGCGATCTGGGTAGACAGCATCAATATCCGCTTTGGTTGGCATCGTTGGATCATCCCACAACGTGTAGTACCATCCAGCGCCAATCAACCATTCATCCTTAGGAATTCGGTCTTCCATCTTCTTCAGGCCAGCAACACACTCCGCAGCGCTCTTATCCTCAAAGCTAACATTAACCAATGGTGAAGCGTATAAGGCCGACATGTACATGTGAACATGTGCATCATTAAAGCCTGGCATGACTAATTTATCTTGTGCTTGAATAACTTTAGTATTAGGTCCCTTATAAAGATCCAGGAACTCTTTCTCACCAACATACTGAATATGGTCATCCTTAATGGCAACAAAACCATTGATTAACTTGTCTGAAACACCATTAAAAATCGCATTACTCTCAATAATTGTATCGGCACTACGCATAACAGCATCTTCCTTTCAATTTGACTTCTTTTCAAATTTTTTAAGACGGCCTATTTCCCGAACTGTTAACCACATTGTCAGAAGAAACGCCAGAACATCTGAAACTGGCTGTGAGAACCAAACACCTGTGACCCCAAGCCAATGGGCCATGATGAAGATTGCTGGAATTCCAAAAATTAGGTAACGACAAATGCCCAAAATCGTAGATTCCAAAATTCTCTCGACAGCCTGAAAGTAACCAGACATTAAATTGGCTGTTAATCCTAAAGCGGCACAAGATACAACAATCTTAGAGTATCCGCCGGCCATCTCAACTAGACTAGAGCCACTTCCAACAAAGAAGGCAACTATTTGATTAGAGAATACAAAACATAAACTAGCTAATATATAAATGCCAACAATATTAGCTATCAAACTAACCTTAATTAGCTTAATTACACGCCCAAATAAATTTGCACCATAGTTATAACTAGCAATTGGTTGTTGACCACCTGACGTTGCTTGAGTAATTAACATTAGGATATAAATGATATAACTATTGATCACTGAAAAGGCTGCAATATCCATCTGAGTCCCATATTTTCCAAGAAAGTTATTCAAAACCATGGTGAATACAGTACTGGATGCTTGAATTAGCATAAAAGGAAAACCAATCTTAGAGATGGCGAGGATAATTTTTTTATCCATCTTTAAATCCGACCAATGAATTTGAAACTTGGACTTTCTACTAAAAATAAAATAGACAAAGAAGAACCCCCAAATTCCAATAGAGAATGCATAATAGAATGCCGCGCCAATAAATCCTATGTGGAGCGGAAATACACTCAAATACAGCCAGAGTGCGGCAATGATTGCTGACGAGGACATCGCCCAAGTTGCAATATCAGGTCTTTCATCCACACGGACCATATAAACTGTGACATGACCAATCATGCAAAATGGATATCCAATCATAAATATCCGAATAAACGTTGTCACCTCACTGTGTAACTGTGGCGTTGCTCCCAAAAGTGTTGCAACTTGACTAGCAAAAACTGCAATTAAGATAGCTACCGTTAGCCCAACGATAATGCTATACCAACTTCCTTGACCAAATATCCGGCGGGCTTCTTTCTCCTTTCCTTCACCCAAACGCATAGCACATAATGTTGACGTTCCAATTGCAAAGAAACCGCCCAGTGCCAACATCAAGTATTCAAGTGGCATGATGATTCCAACAGTTGCTAAACCGTTAGAACCCAATCCACGGCCAATAACCAGCCCTTCAATTACGACCATCACAGCCTGAGCAGCTAAACCTGCAAAAGTTAACATTGTATATCTTGCGAATAATGGTGTAATTTCTTTATGTCCAAGTTCGCTACCGTTAACCTCTTCAAGCGGGTCATTTTCGGTTGAAGAATCCATAAGAATCACCTTTCTTTCAATGAACTTCGCGGTTTAAACTCAGTTCAGACTTTAAATAGACCAATCAATCTTCTATAAATATTTTGGATTTCAAATCCGTTGATCATTCATGAACATGTTTAGCATAAAGGATTCCCGCTTCGGAATAAAGCGTTTTCAAAGCTATTGACTCTAGTGCTTCAGTTGTGTCACGTGTTACATTTCATGAAACATTTTTCACCCAAACACTATTGTTGATTTCTAAGCTATTTAGCACCCAATTACTAGAAAATAGATATAAAAAAGAACACACCTCAGTATTCAACTGAAAGTGTGTCCCAATGCTACATTTAATCTGGTAAATTCTGAATCTGTTTAACCGGTACCGGTAATAAGTCACCGCTAGCCAACAGATACAGGTACTGCCCTGTCACGGGCTTCCCCGTCATCTGCTTTAACGCTGCCGCGTACAGGTTCACTTGACCCCCATAGCGGTCGAGCAACTTGGCTTCACTTTGGGCAACGGCCTGTGCATTGACGTGATCGGTCTTGTAATCAAACAGGATGACCCCGTCCGCCGTTTCCAAATAGCCATCGACAATCCCATGGACCAACACCTGTGAGTCGGCTTCCTTAAAGTCCCGGAACAAGCTTCGTGCCGGCATCAATAAGGAGAATGGCACTTCACGATGGAGGTTTTGAGGGGCCGCCAGAATCTGCTGGCCGAGTTCACTACTGTAGAAGCGCAAAATGAACTCCGGTTGAATGCGTTGCGCGACCTCTGCTGACAAGACCTGGTCAGCCACCAGTTGGTCAATGACTTCCTGAACGCTGGCGGCCGTTGGTGCGGTCGTGACGTCTAGCTTCTGGAGCACCAAGTGGGTCGCGCTCCCAATTTCAGTTGGCAAGGGCTCCCGCACCGTTTGCAAGAAGTCTGGCCGTGCAAAGTCGTGGGTCACGAACCGGTTCCCGGTCGTCTGGCCCGTGGCGCTGGCCCGGTACTCGCCAATCGACGCGTTGTCGGGATCCTCAAACAGCCGCTTGGCTTCTGAGACTGACTGGTAGGCCGTGGTCATCGTTGCCGCCTGGTGTGGATACTGGAAGTCCATGATCCGTTGAATCTGTTCACCGGAAACCGCCTTAGCCGTCACCTTGGCGGCCGTTTCACTGGTCGTTTGGAGCCAATCCGTTGCTGCTTCATTAACACTTTGGGCGGGTTCCAAATCATTAGCCGCCGCAAACGCGATTCCAAAATCAGCGGGGTCGCCAGCTAAACCTGAGAAGGTCGTTGACCCTTGGCGTAAGTCGGCCGAGAATTTGGGATCACGCACCAGGCACATCCCAATCCAGTCGAGATAGTTCGCCTGCGTCGACTTTTCCCGCAAGGTCGCATTCAGCACCAGGTCGGGACTCTGATAAGCCTGCTCCCACGCCGCAATGGCCTCCGTCTGGGTCTTGTGCGACCCAACAATGTAGAGTCGGGATTCCGCCCGCGTTAAAGCCACGTACAGCTTCCGCATTTCTTCGGCCAGGCTGGCCCGCGAAATGGCCTGGGCCGTGACCAGCTTCTGGAGGCTCGGGGCCTTGACGCGGCTGTCCGGGTCCAGATAATCAATCCCAATCCCGGTTTTGCCACTCATGACGTAGTTTCCCTGCTGGTCCTGCTTATTGAACTGACGGGACGCATCCATGATGAAGACCACCGGAAATTCCAGTCCTTTGCTTCCATGAATGGTCATGACCGACACGGCATCCGTTGCTGTTTGCACCGGCGCACCAGCCAAATCGGCATCGCGCTCTTGCAGGCGTTCCACGAACCGGACAAACTGGAATAGACCTTTGAAGCTACTCTTCTCATAGCTTTGCGCCCGCTCATACAGCGCATGCAGGTTAGCCTGGCGTTGTTCACCAGCCGGCATTCCCCCAACATAATCGAGGAAGCCGGTGTCTTGGTAAATACGCCAGATCAAGGTGACCAATTCGTTTTGTTGCGCCACGTCCCGGAAGGTCTGTAGCTGTTCCATGAAGTGGGTCACTTTCGTATGGACCTGCTGCTGGAAATCACTCGCCTTGGGGCCCGCAAAGTTCTGTTGGAAATGCAGTAACGCCTGGTAGTAATCCCCCGTCTTCTGGTTGATTCGAAGCATCGCCAGTTCATTTTCGTTTAACCCTACGATGGGCGATCGTAGTACTGCAGCCAACGGAATATCCTGATAGGGGTTATCGATGATTCGCAGCAACGCCATCATGATTTGAATTTCAGTCGTCTTGAAATAATTCTGTGCATCGTTCACGACCACCGGAATCCCCAGTCGCCGGAGCTCGTCGGTAATGATCAGGTTATTGGTTCGCGTCGGCGTTAACAGTGTAATGTCGCCGTAGGTCATGTCCCGAACTTCTTTAGCATCCCGATCATAAATGGGGGTCTTAGCGGCAATCAATTCCTTGATTTTCTTGCCTACCATGAGGACTTCACCTTGGTGCTTGTTATCGACCTGGAAGGTGGGGTCCATGGGTTCACCATCCCCAGCGGTCTCTTCAGCCCCCTCGGTCAAGTAAACCAGCAACTCGGCGGTGCTCTTGGCGCCAGCACCCTGCTCATCGTAATAGGTCGCGCCATATTTCAGTTGGGCGGAGCCGGTGTACGAAATTTCTCCCAACTCACGGTCCATCAATTGTTTAAAGATCAAGTTGGTAAAATCATCGACATTCTTCATCGACCGGAAGTTTTCGGCTAGTACAATCAACTGACCGGCATCGCCATTGGTTTCGTAGCGGTCCGTCTTATCCATGAAGAGCGTCGGGTCCGCCTGCCGGAACCGGTAGATGGACTGCTTAACGTCCCCCACCATGAAGAGATTACCGTGGGGCGCTGGCTGCGCGATAGCCGTTAAAATGGCTTCCTGCAGCCCATTGGTATCTTGATATTCATCGATCATGATTTCCTGATACTGCTCGCGTAATTGTGCCGCAACCTGACGGGATTGATCCGTGTCACTGGTTAAAATTTCCAGTGCCGCGTGTTCAATGTCCGCGAAGTCCAGGACGTGTCGCCGCTGTTTCTCTTGACGATAGGCATCCCGAAAGGCGCCCACGACCCGGGCCAGTTCACCGACCAATTCGCCGGATTTGGCAATCGTGGTCGTGGCCTGCTCCTCGGTCTGCAGCAGGTAGGACTTCTGTAATTTTTCCAACTGCTTCTTGGCTGGATCATAGTAGGTCGACTTCAGCTCATCGTAAACGGGATAGTCTTCGTTCGTCTTGCGAATCGACGGCATGCGGCCCCAGGAAAATCCCTGAATCGCCGCTCTCAGCGCGTTCCAGCTCTCACCATCTACTAACGCAATGATGCCTTCTAAATCGCTCAGCAGCGGCGTCAGGTGGTCCAGTTGCTTGGTTAAGTCCGCCTGCGTGGCAATCTGTTGGGCACTGGTCAGGTCGGCCTTAATTTGTTGTAATTGCTGACTAAATAACGGCTTTAACCGTTCCTGATAAAAGGTCGTGCCGGTCAAATGGTCACTATCCAACTGATACGGTTGGGGTAAGGCCGCTAACCAGGCCGCTGGGTCGGGCGTCGCGTTGGCAAACGTATAGGTCTGCTGAACCAGTTCGGCCAGGCCATCATCGCTCCGGTCGCCAGAGAAATTCTCCGTTAACCGCGCAAATAGTCCAGATTCATCGTTGGCGTACAGGTCTTCCCGGAGGTCTGCCCAGACTTCATCGCGGAGCAACGCATTTTCCGTTTCATCCGCTAACAACCGGAAGACGGGGTCCATATCGATGACATAATAATAGTGTTGCAGGATTCGCAAACAAAAGGCATCCAGCGTGCTAATATCCGCGACGGGCAACTGGTTGAGTTGTCGCAAATAAAACTGTTGCTGCTCGCTATTGCCCTGGCTCGCCGTGAGTTCGGCGCGCAGGCTGGTTTGAATCCGGTCACGCATTTCCGCGGCCGCAGCCTTGGTAAAGGTCACAATCAGGATGCGGTCGATACCCATCCCCGCCTTCAGGTGCTCAATCACCCGTTGGACCAACACCCGGGTCTTCCCGGAACCGGCTGAGGCTGAGACCAACAAATTATTACCCGTTTGATAAATCGCATCGTGTTGACTCTGCGTGTACTTAAATTTTGTGCTCATCGGGACCCTCCTGTTCCTGCTTCTGTTCCTGCTCCTGCTCCTGCTCGGCCTTGATGCGGTTCATGACGTCATCCTTCTTCAACGCCGCTAAATCGCGGTAATTATTTTCTTTGAGTAAGGGATCAAACTGCATGATTGATTTGTACGGTGAATACTGAAGCGCCGTCTTACTCTGTTGCCGGAACGGCGCCAGGTCAACATGCCCGTCGAAAATTTCGGTGGCTGCCCGTTTGATCAAGCGCTCCGTATGGTTCAACAGCATGTCCAACTCGCCGGGGTTGACCAGCATCTTGCCGTAGGAGGTAATGACCCCCTTCTTGGTCCGCCGTAATCCCCGGTAGAGTAAGGAACTTCCACTAAAATCAGGGTCAGCAAATAACGTATCCAGATTCGTTAACAGATCCGGATCATCCAGCAATAACCCTTGGTACTGTTCCGCCTTGAGCAGGGCATCTTCGAGGTCCTCGCCCAACACATCGGCCGCTTTTAAAATTGGGTTCTGCAGGTGCAGGTACACGGCCCCGGCCAGCTCGGCATCCTCCGGTGAGACATCCGTCAACAGGTCTGGCATATTCTTCTTAACAGCATCCAAATACGTTAGCATCTGCATGGCTTGGCCGTAGTAAGCGTCTTGATAACTAAATTTATGCTCGGAACTCTTGTAATCTACGATACCTAAATAGGTCTTATTGTTGACTTGCATGGCATCCAGCCGGTCAATTCGCCCACGGACGGTGACCTGACGCTGCTTGCCGACATCAAAGGACAGGGCCGTCAGTCCCCGCTCGTCACCGAGGCCAAATTGTAATTCGGTCCGCTTAGGCCGGAACTTGGTCCGCTTGCTTTGCTCCTGTAGGGTTTTGGCCATCCGCCGCATGGTCTTGATCAATTGCTCGCGAATATAAGTCATCCGGTGAGAGCTTTCCAGAATGGCGAATTGCGGATTCTCCGTGGTATCCAAGATTTTGGCAATCACTTCATCCGTCATTTCCCGTAATTGCTGGTCATCCAGCTCAGCCAGGTCCAGCTTCTGTTGGTTGACCAGCTTCATCAGATTATCCAGCGTCGCATGGAAGAACTCTCCGGTGCTAGCCGGTGACAGCTCAAAGACATCCCGCTCCTGCAGCTTCAGCCCATATTTCAGGTAATAGGCGTACGGATTGGCATAATATTCTTCTAATTTAGAAATTGAGGTGCTGATCTTATTGCCATACAACTGGGTCACGATATCTGGCGTTAATGCCGTCGGAACATTACGGTAACTCAGGCTCCCCAGTAACTTGGTCGTCAACTCGCCATAGGTGCTATCCGCCCGTAAAACCTGGAGCACGTACAACCATGCATTAGACAGCGGCTTCTCACGGAGCTGACTGTCGTGGCTGGCCTGCACCAGGTGTCGCAACGTAGTCCGGCGGGTCCCCACAAACGACAGGATATCGCCATCCTCGGCCGTTGGGGTTGCCGCTGCAATCTGCGTTGGCAACTGGAAAAACGCCTGAATCCGCGCAACGTATGGCGACAGTTGTAGGCCATTTTTATCATCATCGCTGGTTGCGGGATAGCTAAAAATCAGCTGCTCACTACTACTGAGAAAGGCCAGGTAGTTCAGGTAGGGTTCCCCCGCCAGTTGGGTCGCAGCGTCATCGCGAAGATAACTATCGGCATCAACCTGCTGGAGTTGCTCACTCAGGTCTTGGCGGTCGTTATCGGCCAGCAAGGTCGTCGGAATCTGATTATCCGGCATGGTATCGGCCGTGGCCCCCATCAGGAAGGTCACCTTGCGATTATTGGTCTGCACGATCCCACTTTCAGAAATGGTGACCTGATCCAACGTCGACGGAATCTGACTGAACTTCGCCCCGGCAAACCCAGCCTGGAGCAGCGCTTGGAAGTCAGCCTGAACGAATGGCGTATCCCCCAGAATCGTATGGAATTCATCCAAGATTTGGCAAAAGGTCGACCACGTCTGTTCGGGTTGCCCTGCCCGCACTAAGTCACCAGCTTTGATGGCCTGGTCTCGCCAAGCCATCAACCGGTCCATGACCCCGGCATTCGCGAGAAATTGGTAGAGCACGGCCACGGCATCAGTATAGGTCTTAGCCCCCCTCAACCGCGCAAAGAATGGCGGCAGGGTCTCTTTCACAAAGTGCCGAATTAAATTAATTTGCCGTGAGATTTTATCGTCTTGGGTGGTTTGTACGCCACCATCCCCGGTAGCAAAGCGGTTGAAGACCCAATCTTTGTCTTGAGTCCACCGATGTTGCCCCTCATACCCATTCTTCAAAACGAGATTTTCCGTCAGGGCCAGGGCTTGGCGGTAGGTCGTCACTGCGATTGGCTTACCATCGGCGTCCTGTGGCAGTAATAACTCTGACTTCAAGACCCGAAAGACGTCGGCGTAGCGGTAGTTCCGCCGCTGCACGTCAAACAGCGCATTCAACAGCTCTACGAAGGGGTGGTCGGCCATCTGCACGTCGGCGTCATCAAAGTACGGAATCGACTGTGCACTAAAAATGGGGTCGATCACCGTCTGATAGGCATCTAAATGGCGCGCCAGCACCAGAAAATCCTGATACCGGTACCGACCGGTCGCCACCATCTGGCGAATCTGCGTGGCGACCCGGGAAACCTCCACGTAGCGGTTATCCGCCTGAATAATCTGGACATTGGTCAGCGATTGGTCTGCGTGCTCTGGCTGGGGTGACAGCGTATTGCTGGCCTGCCAGTAGGCATCTAACGCCTGTAGATCCGCGCTGACCCGTGGTGTTCGGGCCTGATGGTCACGTAACACGTGGACGTGCGCAGCCTGGGCCACCACGTAAAGTTGGTGATATGTTTTGGCCGACTGAAAGAAGAGGTTCGTCGGGTCGGGCAAGTCCAGCGGGTAGCCCTTATCCAGGTTCAACGCCACCGTCACGCTGGCTGCATTTTCAATCAAAACGGCCACCAGTTGCCGTTCCTGCGCGCTTAATTGTGAAAAGCCCTCTAGGTAGAAATGGGCGTGGCTGAGGTCGACCCGTGTTGTCAGATAATCTGCCAATTGGTTCAATAAGTCTGTATTTTCGACGTATTTTCCCAGCATCTGGGTCTCAAATGCCTCATAAATAATCATCAAATCGTGGAGTTTCGCCTGCAAATCAGCGTTCTTGCCCGGAAATTGGTCAATCGCGGCTAACAGGTCGGCGGCCGTCACCTGACCCACTTTGAACTCGGCTAGCTGCGTGGTCAATTGGCTGATAAAGCCCGGCCGGTCGACCTCGCCGCGAAAAATCGTCAACTCATCGGCATGACTTTGGATGATTTGGTAGATCAACATGTTCAATCCGGCCGTCGAGATGCGGGGCAGCTGGTAAACGGGTTCATTTTTCATGAAGAACCAGGCCAGTCGCGTGAACGAGAAGACCTGTACTTGGGTCTGGGCGAAGAGTGGCTGGTCGGGTGCGACCTGGGCCTTCAAGGCAGCCAGCACGTCGACTTCAGTTTCAAATTTAATATGGTTGGGAACCAAGTAATAGCTCTGATCCGTCGGTTGGTCTGTCACCTGCTGGGCCAACGCATCCACCATAGGCTGGCGGTGATCCTGGCCGGCACTTCCTAGAATAAATTGTAAACTCATCTGCGAACCTCCATCTCTTAAGTTCTGTTGCTATGTACTGCCCGGCTTCATGACAGGGACCGGACAGACGGTTAGGTGACTAATCGCAGCTGTGTGGACGATCGTAACCCCTCACCTAATCGTTAAGGTCATGATATCAAAGGCACCCGTCAGTAATTGTCGTTTTCACCAGTTATGGGCAACTTTAGTCCAGTCCGTCCATCTCTTAGGTTGATTATATTCTAGCATACGTCATCGCAAAAGCGAACACTTGTTTGGCACAAATTTTGTCATAATCTGAGGACTTCGCGGGCCATTTTTCTGAAAGCGTGCTACACTTAATCATAATATTAAAAATTGGTGAGAAAGTGGGCTTGCATTTATGAAAGATAGTGAAGAAGTTCAGATTTTACAGGATTTAGTCAGCATCAATTCCGTCAACGGCAACGAAGACGCTGTCGCGACATACATTAAGCAACTCTTCGGTGAACACGGCATCGACGCCAAGATCATTCCCTACGCTACCGGCCGCAGCAACATCGTCGCCGAAATTGGGGACCCAACTAGCGACAACGTCTTCGTCCTAGCCGGTCACTTGGACACTGTGGCCACGGGCGATTTAGCCGACTGGAAATTCGATCCCTTTGCCGCGCACATTGAAGGCAACACGCTGTATGGCCGTGGTGCCGCCGACATGAAGAGCGGGCTGGCCGGCATGTTGATCACCTTCGTTAACCTGGCCGACGCAAAGGTCCAGCTGAATGGTCGTCTGCGCTTTATCGGGACCGTTGGTGAGGAAAATGGGGCCATGGGCTCACGCATGCTGACGGAACAGGGCTACGCCGACGATGTCCGTGGCATGGTCATTGGTGAACCTACCGGCGGCAACCTGGTTTACGCCCACAACGGTTCCCTCAACTATCACGTCTATTCCCGCGGCGTCGGCGCCCATAGTTCAATGCCTGAAAAGGGCGTGAACGCCATCACCAATTTGATCAAATACGTGACCGCCGAAGCCACTGAATTTGACGATGCTCCGGTCAGCCCCGAACTCGGACCACTGGTCCACAGCGTGACCGTCTTCAATGGTGGTGAACAGGTCAATAGCATCCCCGCTAAGGCCGAGCTGCAAGGCAATATTCGCCCAATTCCAGAATTCAACAACGAAGCCGTCATCAACCGGTTAAATGAAACCGTCGACCGTCTCAATCAAGAAGACGGTGTCGACCTGAAGCTCCACGTGGACTACAGTTTCAAACCTATCATTAGCGCGCAGGACTCCCCACTGGTCAAGACGACCAAGGCCATTGCCGATGCCGAATTCGGCCATCCCATCGACCTACAAGTCATCCATGGTGCGACCGACGCTTCCGAATTTACCAAATCAACGAATCAGTTCCCCGTCATCGTTTACGGTGCGGGTAAGTGGTACGACGCCCACTCCTTGAACGAATCCGTGGACCTCGACGAATTCCGCCACGTCCAACGCGTCTACGAACAACTCGTAAAACAAGTCTTAGCCTAACTAAAAACGCTCAGTTTCCGTGAATGTTCCACGTGAAACTAAGCGTTTTTACTTACCCTATTTACCGGCCGTTCGGAAATCATGCGCCCCGAAGTACTGGAGTCCCGGTAGCGCCTGGTAATTCAGTAACTGACTGACCGTGACCAACTTGTAGCCTTTGGCCTTTAAGCGTTTGATAATCGTCGGTACCGCAGCGACGGATTGCTTGTGAATATCATGCATCAACACAATATCCCCACCACGGGTATCTTTCATCACTTCATTAATATCCTTTTGCGTGTTCAGGTAAGACCAATCGCGTGAGTCGACCGACCAGCGGATGATCGGCTGCTGAATCTTCCGGCCCTCAGCCGCGGTGATATTCCCGTATGGTGGCCGAACGTACTGCGGCAGCGTCCCAGTCGCCTGGTAAATGGCCCGATTGGTGCGCATGACCTGACTGGCCGTGTTGCTGGTGCCAATGCTGTTGAAGTCGGGATGATTCCACGAATGGTTCCCTAACTCATTGCCCCCAGCCAGCACGGCCCGGGTAATCTTGGGATAACGACTCACGCTCTGCCCAACCTCAAAGAACGTGGCGTGAACCTTATTTTTCTTCAATGTCTTCAGTAGCCGTGGCGTCAGGGTTGGGTCTGGCCCATCGTCAAACGTCAATGCCACCATCTTGTTTGTCTTGACCTTACTCGTCTTGTCGGCCTTAGGGAGGTAGCGATTCAGCACCTTCCCCTTCAGCTCGCTGTATGGAACCGTGACGTGTTTAAGTTTGAAACTATTTGGCAGCAGTGGCATCCGCAAGCCATCCTTGGTCAGCTTAGCGGTCTTGTTCATGTGTGTCGGTAGCTTCACCTGATAGACCGCGGCCACCTTGGAGCTCTTGGCCTTAGTCGTCTGTAAAATGGACTGGCGCGCCGCCTCCCGAATTGCTGCTAAGCGGTGCGGTTGCTTGTTGGTCAATTGACCATAGGTAACTGTCTTGTTCACCGTCTTGGTCTTCGCCTGGGCGGGGGCCTGAGCGGACAGCGTTCCAGTCAGTAACAGGACCGCCGCGGCCGCCATAACCCCCGTGATGATGCTTCGTTGTCGTTTCCTCATTAAAATCCCTCCTAAAAATAGACTCCCCTGAATCTACTCTTATGTTACCAGTCTTGGCCTTGAAATGAACGCGTTCCGCCTAAATAATTCGGTATCAAAAAAGGGCCACCAACCGAAGTCAGTTTCCCTTTAATCTTCCGCACTATCTGGCGGATTAATCGTTTGGTGATTCTCTTTCAAAACCTCATTGGTGTAATGTTCCAGGTCGGCCAAAACGCTGGCACTGTCGCCCTGTTGCGCGGCCATGTTTTCAGCCACTGCCCAGCGCGCCAACGTGTCCGTGATTGGCACGATGTCTTGGATAATTGCCATGTCCGAGTCATCCTGATGCTGCTCCTGAATCGACCGAAAGCTTTCGACATCGGTGATCAAGCGTAACACCTTGCCCGTCTCACGTTCAACGGATTGAAAAATCACGAAATGAGCCTGTTGATTGGCCTCACCCATGCGTTCGCGAATCGCTTGTAATTGTTCATCATCTATTTTTAATGCCAATGCTTTCACCCCACTGGCTCTATTCTAACAAACATTGCGTGGTGCTACGTAAAATTTTATCAGGTTTCCGCAATCTTTAGGTTCTTTGGGCAAACTTTCGTGTTTTGATTCGCCTCCAAGGTGAGAAAAACTGGGCCGGAACGCTGTGGGCGGACGTCTAGAGCCAAAAGGCGGTCTCTAGACTTGCTTTGAGCCGCCAAAAAACGCGTCTCAAAGTCACCAATTCTCTAACCAGCAAAGCTGGCAAGAGAATTCCCACGGCTTAGCCCATTTTTCTCACCTTTCCGGTTGACACTGGTTTAGCCCATAAAAACAGCAATTATCGGCTTCACCTAATCGGTCATCGTTTAACCACTAATCTCTAGCAGATAGCCAATGATTGGTAGTCGTAACCGCCATCACGCATTAGATCAACGGCCACGCGGGCGACTGTTTCATGTGAAACAGTACCCGCGGGAACCGGGTTACCCTCTTTAATAATCTGCGGGTCACGCCCGGCGCCATCCGTCAATGTGACTGGCCGCAAGATGGTGTAAGGGAACTCCGCTTCGTCGACCAATTTCGCCGCATACCGTTGTTGGTTCAGGTATTCCTTGACGTTATCGATACCGGGGTAGGCTAGGTCTCCCGTCACCTCTTGATCCACGCCCGCCGTGCTGAGCATCACAAAGCGCGCCAGCTTTAGTCGTTGGTGGTATTGCGCGTCGAACAAGGCTTCAAACGCCAAGTCGACATCCATCCCGCTCAAGGCTGAGAAAATAATCGGGTTGTCCTGCAAGGGGGCCACGTAGGTTGCTTCCGCCGTTAAATCTCCGCTAAATTCCGTGACTAAGCTGGCGACATCCGCTGTCAGCGTTTCTGTGGTGGCGTGTAGCACACGGACCGTTGTGTCCGGTTGCTGGGCCAGTTGACGGGCGACCGTTTGTCCCAATGTCGTTGCGCCCACGATTAAATAAGTTGTCATCATATCCGCTCCTTTTTCCTTGCCTCCCAGTGTACCAGAAAGTGGTGAGCGCTAACACCGGGCCAAGATATTTTTCACCACAAAATAAATCCGTTATAATAGGAAATGTATTTGAATCCGGTTTCACAATTAATTAGGAGGGTCTTTGTATGACACACAAACAAGTCACGATTGGTAAAACTGATGTGCAAACAACACCGCTAGGACTGGGCACAAACGCCGTTGGCGGGTATAACCTCTTCCCGAATTTGAAAGATGAAGACGGGCTTAACCTGGTCAAGGCGGGCTTAAACAACGGTATTCAGCTACTGGATACGGCCTACGTTTACGGTCTGGGCCATTCCGAAGAACTCGTTGGTCAAGCGATGCACGACTTTGACCGGCATAGTTTTACCCTAGCAACTAAGGGCGCTCAAGACTTTTCCAGCGGCGAACAGGTCATCAACAACGACCCTAAGTTCTTAACTGAACAAGTTGAGGCTAGCCTGAAACGCCTCAACACCGATTACTTAGATATTTATTACATCCATTTCCCAGATAAACAAACCCCTAAGGCCGAAGCGGTTGGCGCCCTGCAACGGCTGCGGGAACAAGGCAAGATTCGCGCGATTGGCCTGTCTAACTTCAGTCTGGACCAGGTCAAGGAAGCCAACGCCGACGGTTACGTGGACGTGGTCGAAGACGAATTCAGCCTGCTACACCGCGACCACGAAGCCGACTTGATGCCCTACCTGAAGGATCACCAAATCAGCTTTGTCCCTTACTTCCCACTGGCTTCTGGCCTATTGACTGGAAAATATGACGCTGACGTGTCCTTCCCAGCCGATGACATCCGTAGCCAAATCAGCGACTTCCAGGAACCGCGCTACAGCCAAGCCCTGAAGGCTATCGAGGCTATCCGGCCAATCGCCAAGGCACACAATGCCACGGTTGCCCAAACCGTTTTGGCTTGGTACATGCAGGATCCCCTAATCAGCGTCGTCATCCCCGGTGCCAAGCGCGCCGCTCAAGTCGAAGCCAACGCACAGTCTCTGGATGTCACCCTGAGTGACACGGAATATCAAACGATCGATACCGCCTTTGCTGGTTTCAAGAGCATCGAAAGCGGCAAGTCCTTAGCTGACCCAGACTAGGACAAATAGCTGGTTCACTGCCTCCGGGCTGGTGAAAATGGGCCGGGACACGGTGGGCGGACACTTGGAGCCAAAGAACGGTCTCCAAGCTTACTTTGAACCGCCAAGCCCGCGTTTCAAAGATACCAGTTCTCTAGCTGGCAAAAATCGCCACCAAGAGAACTCCCACGGCTGAGCCCATTTTCACCAGCCCTGCGGCTAACTGTGATTTGTCCCGTTACACCGTTACTGGGTAACTTCTATTGGATATTTCACTTCGACAAATTTAAAGCACCACACTCCCCCAAGGGTTCGAGAAAATTTTCTCGGACCCTTTTATTTTGTCTAACGCCGCCATCATGGGATGTTCGTATTTTACGAACTTATTCATAACAAATTAATTCATAATTCGTGATTGCATTTTATTTAGAGAAATGATAAGCTCTATAAGTATTGTTTGAGAGAAAAACACGAACGATAGTCGACAACGTTCGGATTTTACATAAATTCTGCCTTAAAGGAGCAATTATTCATGCAAAGAATCGCTGACTTTTTTCATTTTGAAGAATTGGGCACCAACTATAAGAAGGAAACGCTGGCTGGGTTAACCACCTTCGTCTCCATGGCTTACATCCTGTTCGTGAACCCCCAAGTCCTAGGGGCGTCCGGTATCAGCCAAGGTGCCGTGTTCACCGCAACGGCCTTCGCTTCCGCCTTCGGGTGTATGTTGATGGGCATTCTCGCCAACTACCCGATTGCCATCTCCGCTAGTCTGGGGATTAACGCCTTCTTCTCCTACTCTGTCGTTATTGGCATGAAGATTCCTTGGCAAACGGCGCTGGCCGGTGTCTTCGTGGCCTCGATTCTCTTCATGATTTTGACCGCGTTCAAGCTGCGGGAAAAGGTCGTTGACGCCATCCCTCGTGATTTAAAAATGGCCATCAGTGCGGGTATCGGACTGTTTATCGCCTTTATCGGTCTGAGCCAAGGGGGCTTGGTCATGGCTGACAAGTCCACGGTGGTAACGCTGGGGTCTCTGCAAGTCGGCAGCACCTGGTTAACCATTTTCGGTCTGCTGGTGACGCTGGTTCTGATGAGTGCTCGCGTGCCGGGCGCCATCTTCATCGGGATGGTCGCCAACTCCATCTTAGGTTTAGCCACCGGCCTGATTGCCATGCCAAAACACATCATTTCTGGCGTGCCATCCATCAGCTCGACCTTCATGGTTGGGTTAACCCATGTCACAAGCATTAATTCCCTGCAATTAGTTGTTGTCGTCTTAACCTTCTTACTGGTAACCTTCTTTGACACCACCGGAACACTGGTCGGGTTGGCCGAACAAGCTGGCCTGGTCAAGGATAACAAACTGCCGCGGATCGGTAAGGCCCTGATGGCCGACTCCAGTACGATGGTCGTTGGGTCACTCCTCGGAACTTCCCCAATGGGCGCCTTCGTGGAATCTTCCGCTGGGATTGCCGTGGGTGGTCGCTCCGGGTTTACCGCCATCGTAACCGGTATCTTCTTTATCCTGGGGGCCTTCTTCTCTCCACTGCTCGCTGTTGTCACGAACCAAGTGACCGCCCCGGCTCTGATCATTGTTGGGGTCCTGATGGCCCAATCCCTGAAGAACATTCACTGGGAAAAGTTCGAAGTCGCTGCCCCAGCCTTTCTGATTGTCCTGGGGATGCCCCTGACTTACAGCATCTCTGATGGGATTGCCTTAGGGTTCATCACCTACCCGCTGACCATGATTGCGGCCAAGCGCGGCAAGGAAGTCGGCGCTATGATGTACGGTTTAGCCGTCGTCTTCGTGCTGTTCCTGTGGATTTTAAACGCGGGATAACCCGTTAATTAAAAATATAATATACAAAGAGGCTCGCCAATTTTAGTTGGCGAGCCTCTTTGTATATTATTAGAGATACTTGATTTCAAGCAATGTAGCCCCTACCTCTTCGAAAAATACTGCTTAATGTACGAAACACTCACCAAAGCAATCGTAAAAAGAAGGGCCGTTTTAAAATCAGCAACAAAAAAATAAACCAAAAAGGAAACAGCGCCAACTACCATTAGCAGCGCGACAATCCCATCAAAATGTCTCATTTATCCTCCCCTATTACTATGTATTGGACGAATTTTTGTGACGCCTATCTGGCCAGAAACTCCCCACCACAAAGCAGCCAATCACCCATACAGCTAGCTGCCAATTCAGTTGGCCGGCCTGTGGCCACACTAACCGTGCTACCCAACTGGCACCTAGGAAAGCGATGGAGAAAACCAGGATACGGAAAACTTTCCGTCGTAACGTCTCTGTCTTCTTTGGTACGCGTTGTTGATACCAAGTCTGACTAACCTCATAGGCTGCCACTAAAAACAAGGCAATCGCCAGGTAGTTTGCAACGTTAGCAACCTGCCAGACGCTAGCTTGCCAGCCACGAACGGCCGGGCTGATGGCCAAGAACCCATAAGCCAAATCTCCCAGCACCAGCCACACCAATTCCGCAAACCGGTCAATCGTACCGTGCCAAACTGTCTGCCAGTGCCGTTGCCAAAAAATTAAACTGAGGTTAAACAGCCCCACCAGCAACGCTAAATGCCCTAACCGCCACGGGAGCGTCGCCTGCATGGCTAGTGAGCTGTACAGAATCCCCGCATTGCCTAGAACGATTACAAGGCCCCAAATAAATTTCTTTCGTGTCACGACCCTACCCCTTCCTGGCTGTTCGCCGACCACGAGTCAATAACCAGCGCAAAATATTCACGCCCACGATACCTAATGCGATTGCCGCACTATCCAAGCCCAAAAACAGGTTGGTCGTGGGCGGTAAGCTCATTAAATCCGCGCTAAAACTAATGGCCACCATTAAGATTGCCAGGCCGCCGATAAGGCCCTTCGACCAGGTCCACCAATTTTGCACCGGATTAGAACTGTGCTCATTTAATAAGTAGAGCCAATCCGCCGTCTGTTCAGACGTTAATGACCGTGGATTCCGCCAGAATAAGTGCCCTAAACTCACGGCACTCAGACCAATTGCGGCCACGGCAAAACCTCCCACAGCCAGGAGCCGCCAAGCCCACTCGCCATCCCATTCCAACAGCATCATGGCTAGTTGGAGCGTCACCATAATTAAGATAATATCCCCGAAAAATTGTTGCCAGTAATCTCTTGTTTGCTTCGTCACGCTTATTTCCTCCCCGAAATTTGTGTGCGTTGGCGCAACCGATAGCCCCATAACCCGATATTCATGAGGTAAATCCCTGTGGTCAGACCGGCCACTCCCAGGCCAACTTGCTCACGCCAAAGCGATACGCGTCCGACTTGTAGACTGAGGGCCCCCAACGCAGCCACAACAATAACGACCTTGGACCAGGTCAAGTTCATCTGCTGATAATCCCCATTGGCCTCATTCAATAGATAGAGCCAGTGTCGCCGCTGTTGCCAGTCGAAATCGACGGGATCAGGCCGTGGCCGCCATAGGCTAAGCAGTCCCTCAATCCCCAACAGAATCAGCAGCAACACCAGGAAAATAGTACTTCCCCACTGCCAATACCACTCACTGAACTTAGGCACAGCTTGAATCCCTATGTTGACCGCTACGATGAATAAAAAGGCGTCAAAAACCTGTTGTCGCAAATAACTACGAACGTGTGCTGTCATTACTTTCCTCCCCAGGAAAAACTGGCTGCTTGACTTATAACCCGGGTTAACCCGAGTATATTTCCCCGTTAGATCAACGTCCCCACGTTAATCTAACTGCCCTGTATCCGCGCAACTACTGCCAGCAAAATTGCCAAGACCACCATCACCGCGAGTAAGACCAACACCACTCGGCGCAAGCGCCATGCCACTCGATAGTAACCATAGCTTTGCTGATATCGTCGTAACGCTAGTGACCGCGTTAGCCAGTCGCCGATGCCCACCCCAATCAGGACCGCATACAGCAGCTGATCACGAAACGAGGCAAAAAACAGCAAGGCTGGCAACGCAACCAGGCTCCCAATACAACAGATATCGTAAATGATTAAATACGATTTCATACTGCGGTTCATGGTTAGTTAGCTCCTTCACCTGCCGACTACACCTTCCACAATACCTTACTTTGAGGCGTTTGCATAGCCAAAATCACCACGCCGCCAAACAATCTCTCCGCGAGCAAATTAAAACGCCGATTCCGCTGGCTAACCGAAATCGACGTCACTATTTTCAAACTATAACCCGGGTTAACTCTGACATTTTCACCCTATAGCCAGGCCCCCAGCGCGAACAGCAGCGGGTACGCCACGAAAAATAAGGACGCGCTCTTCACCATTGTCATAAACGTCTGGCGCTTATCCTGAACCCGAAAGAACGGCTGCATCCCCCGCCACATCACGGGCAACAACAGGACTGCCAGCGCGGTCCACATCGGCGCGAGTCCCAGGGCCACGTTGACCAACGGCCACAGGCTGCCCACGACCACAACCCCTTGAATCAACCGCACAGATCCGCGCTGGCCCAGGTAATAGGCCAACGTGTAGCGATGATTGGCAATATCTTCCGTCCGGTCAGCCGTATCGTTGGCCATTTGGAGCGTAAAGAAGATCAGCGTCAGCGGCAGACACAGCAAGAAGGTCACGCCCACCATGCGCCAGGTGAGCGGCCGCTGACCATAGATGGACACGTAAACGCAGGTCAGCTGAATCAAAAAGGCAATTGCCAGCGCCACGATGATGGCCGAGAATGGCGTCGCGTTGATGGGCCGCGGTCCAGCCGTGTAAAAGATGCCAATCAAATAACCCACGATACCAAAGACCGCCACCGGCCAACCCGTCCGCCAAACTAAAACGGCGCCCGGCACCGCCGCCAACGCATACAGGCCCCAGGCCAGTTGTGCGACCCCCATTTTTGGCAAGGCTAATCGGCCAACCGGATTGGTCTGCTGCGCGTACCCTGCCCGGTCGTGCGCGTGCTGATAATCATAATAATTATCGGCCACGTTGACCGCCAGATCGAAAATAAATACCACCACCAGGCACAGCCCAACGTTCACCCAATCCACCGTTCCCGCATAGAACTGGGCAATCGCTGCGCCCAGGATAAACCACATAACGTTGAGTGGCGCCGTGTAGATCTCCGTTAACTCGTAAAACACTGGCCACGTTAACCACCGTGACATTTTCCTCACTCCCCACATTGTTTGACACTGTCCCCAGTTTACCAAATTTACAGCGCAAAACTGGTCCCCAAGCTCACCGAAATTTCCGCCATAAAAATAGGGCGTCACTTCCGCCCCCCATGGACAGTCACAACACCCTAGTCTGTTTACTTCAGTCTGCTTTGCCGTTTCCTCTGACGCCAATGCCACCAATCGACTTCACCGGCTAAACCGATGAGCCCGACCACCGTCAGCATCCAGCCGAGCTTGAGCCCCGGCGTTTGGTACGTTAACTTAATTCGGTGCGTCCCGCTAGGCAGCCGAGCGCCAACAAAACCGTCGTTGACCACCAGCGTCTGGGTTGGCCGACCATCGACCGTCAGCTGCCAGCCCGTTGAGTACGGAACCGATGTCGTCATGACACTGGTCTGGCCCGTTGTTAGGTCCCCGGTGATTTGATTGTTCGTGACCCGCGCATGCTGCAACCCGCGTTGTTGCACGCGGTGAACTTGCTGATTATAGGATTGCCCAAATGGCACGGCAATCAACCGTGCCGATTTGAAATTGATCTGCTTCGTCGCGTTAAAGGTCACGTCAATGGTCTTGCGGAGCTGGCGTGAATAGCCCAGGTTCAACAGCACGTGCTGCTTGGGCTCGTAGTCGGACAGGTTATCAATGCCAAATTGGGAGAACGTCTTGGCCGCGTTACGCGTTTTCGCCGTAACCCAGTAATCACCCAGGTCTGGGGTCCGCGTGGTAGCGCGCCAGGCATTCAGTTTGGTCAGCGCCAACCGGGGCGTGGCACCCAGCACGCTGGTATTGTCCTGCGCCTGAAGTTGTCCGGCCGTGGTCAATTGCTCAGAGCTAATGCCGTTGAGTTCCAAATACAACTCGGTCCCCTGCGCCCGCTTTGGTCGGTTCAGCGTCAGTGTGTAGCTAATTGGATTGTCCTGCGCATCACTGACTAGTTGGTGCAGACCCGTGGCGTTCGCCGTGGTTGTTTGTTTAAGAATCGTCTGGTTCTTCGTCAATACCCGGTTCAACGCCTGCCGGTTCTGCTTCAGTGCGACCATTGACCCATACTGCCGCATATCTTGCTTGCTGATCAAGCCATTTTCATCCACGGTCAGTTTGGGCGCCTTCAGCGTACTGCCAAACATATCCTGTTGCTTCTCGTTAAGTCCGGTCTTCAGACCCGCTTGCCCCTGTTTCAGGCGATACTGGACGACCTTGTTGGTACTGTCGATCACCGGTACGGCATTGGGCGTGACCGTGTACCCCAGCGTCCGCTTAGGCGACTGGTAATCCACCGTCTGCACACCCTTAACCGCAGTTGGCGTGACGGCCCCCTGCGTCAAACTTCGTTCCCGGTCGACGCCACTAAGCTGATGCCAAGCCGCGGTCGTTAGGGCTTGCGGTTGCGTGTAGACCAACGGGAAGGCCAGCTTGGTCGTCAATACCTGGGTGCCGACGCCATTGGATAGCGCGTAAACCGGTTTCTCGGTGAAGACCTTTTTCTGGGCATGATACCCATACGGCAAGGCTTGATGTGCTGCCACCTGATCCTCACGGGCAAAGAGGTACTTGACCCCCAGCAGTTGATTCAGTGTGGTTCGACTGTCCCCTTGCCCAATCGGCGCGTTCATCGCATACTCCGAGTTCTGCAGGTCGCGGCTAAATTGCCCCACGTAGCCATTTTGAACGGAAAAATACGACATTGTCCCGTGGAGGCCGTGGGTCATGGTCATGTTGTTGCCGACCGTGCGAAAGAGATTAAAGTTTCGCGTGGCATCGACCCGGCTGAACGTCGCCGACTTTTGGGCCACCGTTTGGGCACCATCAAAGTAGTCCTGAATGTAGCGGGTCGCGTCGCCCCGCCGAAGTTCCTGGGTCGCCTGTACCCCGGCGTTCGGGTCGTAATAGCCCCAGGCGTTATTGACCAAATTGAGGCCCACCAGTGTCCAAACCAGGCCCAACGTGACGCGGGCTGGCGCATTGGCCACGAGAATCGCCGTTAACGCCAGTAGGAGGCCGTAGGTAATCAGGTCCCGGGCAGGATTGCTAAAGACCAAGCCGTTACTGAGGTAAACCAGCGCCAACAGGCCAGCCGCACTGCCCGCCAACCACCAGCGGTCCCGGTTGGACAGGGTCGGCAACTGGTCGGCCAACGTCATCGTTGCGAGTCCCACTGGTACGGCCGCCAGCAGAATCCAGCGGTTAGATGGCGTCGATAGCACGTTGAAGACCGCTGCGACGGCCGGAAACATCAGGCCGATGACCACGGCAACGAGCGTGCCCGCAACCCACTTGTGCTGCCGCCAATGGACCAACGTGTAGACGCAACCGAAGAAGGAAATACCGCTCAATCCCAACACGCTCCAGTAATCTAGTGTGTTTCCAGTCGTCAAGACGGCGTTGCCTAATTTTAAATAATAATCAATCGGATAGAGCCACAGGCCGTTGGCAAAAATCGACCCGGTCCGCGTGGAATTGAGCATCATTAAGAGCGAGGGCACCAATAACACGCCAGAAATTAAGATGCCCAGCCCGGCGGCGGCCAAAAATCGGCCAATCACCACTGGCAATTTCACAGCCAGTGTCCCCTGCTGCTTGACGTGCAGGTAGCGAATCACCGCGTAGATCAGACTGCCCAACCCTAAGATGTAGGCAAAGTAAAAATTACTGAGGATCGTCACCCCGGTCATCAGCGCCAGTAGCCCCCACCCCTTACCGTGAAGAATTCGGTCGATACCGACGAACAATAGGGGCAGCCAAATCATGGGCAGGAGGAAGAAGGGGTGATGGACGCCCACCATCAGCGAGTAGCCGGTAAAGGCGTACGTGATGGCCCCCAACAGGCGGCTGCTGGGCTTAAACGCGTATCGTTTGGCCAGTGCTAGGAAGGCTAGGCCGGTGGCGTAGAGCCGTAGAATAATGGCCCAGCCGAACCCCGCCTCTAAAAATTTCGTCGGTAGCAGTGCCAATACGTAGGCAAACGGGTCGCCGAGAACGTAATAGGCCAGCGTTGTCAGCTTGTCGGCGCCTAGCCCCATCGTCCAGGACCAACCGGCTAGCCCGCCGACACCCTCTTTGGCCAGTAGGCGGTGCAGCTCTAAAATGACGGGATAGTGTTGCGTCACCCCATCCATGTACCAGATCATGGTGCGATTGGCCAGGCCAAACACGCCAAACCCCAATGCCGCAATCACCGTAAACGCTAAGGTGTAAAGCCCCCACAGCGGCCACTGGCGGTGTCCGATTTTCATTTCGTTCCCTCCGTTTTCATTTGGTTGCTGATCTGATCCGTCCCCTGTCTGCCGACGCACACGAATCAACTAGCATAATTGTCATTTCTCTAATTACAGTAAAATTGTTGCTTCCAAAAACGCCGACCACATCTTAAATGACGTCAGTGTTAGCTAAGTTAACCTTAATTTTTGCAAGAAAACCGCTCCGTGTCAATGATTCTCGCCAGACGATACCCGATTGTAATGTTTCACATGGAACATTTTGTCAAAACCACCCTTTTGCTGGAAACCCCAGCGTTCGTTAACTGATCCACACAAAACAGCCGCCACGAGCTTGGAAACTGCTCATGACGACCGAGGTTTGCTTATTTTCTGTTGTGCGACTGGCCTTAGAACGCGCCACCGCCGGAACCGCCACCGAAGCCACCCGAACTACCGCCGGAGAAGCCACCGGAGCCACCAGACGTGGAGCTCAGGTCGTTCGATGTTTTAATTGAGCCGGCAACGCTGCTGCCAATCGCATCGCCCAGCGGTTGACCCGTGACGTTAGCGAAGTACAGTGGGTAGAAATCGATAAAACTCGCTTGCACTTCAGCTTGGCCAAAATCAATTTCCAGTTTCCGGGCAACCTGCTTGGCTAACCCAAAGGCCGCGGCGTACGGCAAGATTTGTTCCCACAGAATCAGGTCGCCAATCTTAGCCGTATTGAAGTGGCCAATGTCCTTGAGCATTCGCCGGAAGCCTTGGATCTCGTTGACCAAAATCAGGCTCTCCGCATTGTTGCGGTCGATGCGACGCCGTTGAACCAAGGCGTAACTCCAAACACCAATCAGCAAGATCACACCGCCACCCGCGGTCAGGGCAAACTCGTCGAGCCCCATGACCCAGGCAAAAATGACCAACGCGATGACCAGCGCACTGATGCCCGCTGCCAACCAGACTAACCGTTGGCGTAAGGTAATGTTCGCGTCATCCTGGTATTGGTCGGTTTGCTGGTCGATGCTCGTTTGCCAGTGTTCGAACCACTTGCCGACCTTGCCCTTCTTATCCTTCTTCGCAAATGCATTGAGCTCTTTTAACGTGAAGCTGTCGTTGGCGCCCAGGCGCACGAAACATTTCTGCAAGAAATAATTGTCCACGGTTCCCGTCTTGGTGATCCGGACGGTGTCCCGTCGGCCAGCCTTTACCGTTTCCACCTTGAGTTGGTGATTGCCCGCCGCCATCATGATGTCACCCGTCAGCGCATTGGTATTCGGCCACCGCGCATCAACTAGTGATTCCGCCAAAGCTGGCGTTACGCGTGGGACATCAAAGAAGTGGTCGACTGGAATGGGCCGCGAATAGACGTTGGCCGGATGGCGTTTCAACCACCACCAGGCCCCACCGAGTGTCGCCACCAACGCCACGAGTAGGCCCACGTAGCCCCCGTAAACGAGCCGGCGCCGACTCTTTCGTTGGGCATTGGCATCCGCGACCAAGGCAGCTTCCTGCCGTTGGGCCGCGGCTTTATGATTCTTCGCAACGCGATTGGGGTTAGTCGCCGTCACGCTGGTTGGAAAGAGTAGGTGACTTTCAATAAAGCTATTTGAAGGATTATTGGCCACCGTCATCGTCACGATCCCAGCCGCGCGATTGACCTGCGTGTGGCCGTCTAAAGGTCCGTGCGTCCAGCCCTGCAGCTGGGTGATGTTTTTCGCTGGCAACTGAATCGTGACTGCCACGTTGGTCAGCGGCACCTCCCAACCACCGCCAACGACGCGCCAATTAAGCTGAGCGGTGTCGCGGTAGTTCGTAATGACACCACGCAAGTGAAATTTATACGTGACTTTCAGTCGGTTACCCGCATGTACTGACCGGTACAACTTGGCCTTGAGCCGCTTGGAACTTTGCGTCAGCTGATAGGTATTGTCTTGTTGATTGCTAGCTGGTTTGGCCGTCACGACCTTGCCGCCATTAAGTTGCGTCCGCACCTCGGTGAGTTTGCCACCCCGAATGCCCCGCAGATCCTGCACGTTAAAGACGCCGTGATAATCCGAATTGAAGTGGTACGTCAACGTTTCCGTGACGTTAGCATCCCCATTTTTCAAGACCGTCACGTGCATGTTAAATGGTTGGATCTTATAGCTGGCTGAAGCGGTCACGGGCGTGTTGCCCCACACCAATAGCATGGTCAACACCGCCACCAGACTCCAAATCAGTCCCGTTTCTTTTCGCATGTCCATCCCCCCGTTTTCCCGTGTTTGTTTCAGTGTAGCATATCGCTCTTGGGGTGGGTATTCGTTGGCAAAGAAACTTTGGGCTGGCCTGTCGTTTCCTGCCAGTGGTCTGTGGCATGCAAAGATTTCCATTAATAATCAATAACCCAGCAACACGATTGCCAGTGGCTTTGATTGCTATTTACCAGTTAGCCAGGTACTATAGTGGTGAGAGAAGAATTCAACATACCAAACACCCCAACGATTGCACTCGTTGGGGTGTTTTTTAGTTCTAAAAGCGAACTGGTGGGCTAGGGAATGATTACTTCCGATGTTTACGACTTAACCAATCCACATAACTAATAACCCGACAACACGATTGTTGTTATCTTTGATTGCTATTTTAGTATCATCCTTGTATCATGTATTTGAAAGCATTCAACAAACACGCCAAACACCCCAACGATTGTGGTCGTTGAGGTGTTTTTTAGTTTTAAGCTACAAAACTGGCGAGCTAAACATCGAAAAAATTATTTCCGATGTTTGCGACTTAGCCAATCAGCAAACCAAGCGACAAGTAATCCCACCGCCAGTGGAAATAAGAAAGCATTCAGCAAGTGACTCACTCCTTCCCATCGTCACCTAAATCGACGAATTCTTTAGAATACAGGAGTGACCCCCATTCACCGCCTAGTCTGTCTCGCTTTCGTACCTACCGGCTTAATAGCCCGCCAACTCAACCAATCGCCCGGTAATCCGATTGTGAAGCACTTTGATTGTGTTTCCCACCTTGCTCAGTTACTATTAAGCCTGTAGATGGGCGTTACCAACCAGCACCCACCTATGGATTGCATTGGCACCCCTAACTAGTCATACCAATCCAGTACCTTCAGTCAAGAATTAGAAACACATGCATTTGTCAGGCCCCGACGACACGCCTCGCTGGGGTCTATTTTTGTGCAGAAAAATAGGCGAGCTTTTCGGTATTGACCGGAAAGTGTCGCCTATTAGACATTCCTAAAAACTATCACTCGTCGTAATCGACCGAACTTCAGCGGTTCCTTGACCCTCTGGCCCATAGCAATAAACGCCATCTACACAGCCCACAAAACCACCAGCGACCTCGGTGCTTAGGAAACTCGTTGCCATCTGGGTTGCTAGCCAACGATAATTGCCAACGGTCTCGTCAAAGTACCCGAACGACAGCTTCTGACCGTGCTGCTTGAGAATCAGTTTCTTCGGCATTTCTGGACAGGTGACCGTTTCAACGACGGTTTCCTGATCATCCAGATGCTTCGTCACCGTTAACGCAAATTGCCCGTCGGCTTCACTGATCATAAATGTCACAAAGTGCGTATGACTCTGATAAACCGCCAGGCCCACCTGACTCTCCGGAAGCGACACTTCGCCAAAGGCCACTTCAAAGGTCCCCGTCATGGTACTTTGCCGAATCCCCAAGAATGTTGGCGAGTCCATGGTTGCCAACGACTTCGGGGAAGAGACTAACTTCAATACCTGTTTTTGCTGATCCAAAACGTAGTGGTCGCGGTATGGATTACGCAGATATAGCGTCCGTAAATCTGCTTTATCCGTTTCAAAAGTCAGTTTATTCGCTAACTGTGGGACCGTCTGACTAGGGAGATTCAGTTCGCCGTGCGTTGCCAGACGACCGAGGCCGGGATTCAAGACCGGCCAGTCATCTTCCCACTGAACCCGA
Source organism: Levilactobacillus wangkuiensis (assembly GCF_016861605.1). GTDB lineage: Bacteria > Bacillota > Bacilli > Lactobacillales > Lactobacillaceae > Levilactobacillus > Levilactobacillus wangkuiensis. The sequence goes on along the minus strand of NZ_BOLM01000014.1, from coordinate 26,956 downwards.
CCCAGGAACGTTTCCCGACCCAGATTGACATAGCCTTCACACTGTCTGCTACCGAGGCACACAAAGTACCAGTCGCCCGTATAAGCCTGAACAAAGTCGCCATGCCCAACGTTTTTAACCGGGAAGTCTTTGCCCAAGAAACGATGTGTGAGAATGGGATTATCCAAATCTCCTTGGTAAGGCCCGAAGATATTTTTACTTCTGGCGACAGTCATCGCGTGTTGGTGCGACGTCCCCGCCTCTGCTATCAGCAGATAGAAGTAATCGCCCCGGTGATACAGGTGCGGACCTTCTGGCCAAACCACGTTCCGTAAGGCCCCTTGCCAAACCGGAGTCGTGTCCCCAATTTGACCCGTTGCCAAATCATATTCAGCAACGTAAATTTCCTTATCTCCCGGATACTTTGGCCCCGCTGAATTATCATGTGTCGCGGCGAAGTAGCATTTGCCCTGATAGAAGAACAAACTCGGATCAATCCCATCGGCAGCAGCAATAAAGCGCGGTTCAGACCACGGTCCCCGCGGATCTTGGGCGGTGATGACAAACATGCCACCACGGTTTTTCGTCGTTTCATGGTCTGCAATAATGTAGTAGGTTCCTTGATGATAGCGAATCGTGGGGGCATAGATACCCTCGTGATCATCATTTCCTCGTAGGCTCACCTGTGAATCCCGATCCAAGGCATTTCCAATCTGTTCCCAATGAACTAAATCTCGACTATGAAAGACCGGAATCCCTGGGAAATAAGAGAACGTGGAATTGACCAAATAGAAGTCCTGCCCCACCGCACAAATCGAAGGGTCCGGATAAAAACCATGTAAAACGGGATTTTCATACTGTACATTTGCCATTATTTACGCCACCTAGCTTTATTTTTAAACATCTAATAGTCTCAATACCTGCTAATTTGCCCACAAAAATAGACGACCCTTCCGGCAAGAACCGAAAAGTGTCGTCTATTACACATACAGTCTAATCTGCTACGCGGGTGTCCCGCCAGCTGACCAGTTTCCCGGCCTCAATCCAGCTAACGGTGACAAACCACTTGAGCGGGTCCATCATACACCCACCACTAACTTCCGCCAATTAATCTGCTTAACGACATATTCAGTCACCCATTGGACAAATTATGATCCTAAATTGATAACCCGGACAGACAGACTCTCTCGAACATATAGTGCCTGAGAAAATCGTTTAGTCAGGAAGTTCTTGGTAGTCGAAGTGGTCAAACGTAGCCACCTGTTCGTACCCTGCATAATCGACAGCTGCTAGCCCAACGAAGGCGCCAGTGAAGAAACCACCTGACGTTTGTAGGACGTAGTCATCGGACAGGATAGCGGCGTCTAACGTGACTGGCACCGTTTCCCAGGTCTTGCCGTCAAAGGAGTACTGGTACGTGTAAGATTCCTTGCGGGCTTGGACTCTGAACCAAACGGATTTCGCATCTGCTGGGACGGGAATCGCGTTGTCCTTCAGGAAGGACGTGTAGGTGTTGTCGTCGTTTTGAGCGACTTCAATCACGCGACCCTTCTTCTCATCGTTGGTGATGAAGATCCAGGAGTAGTGTTTATCGTTGTAGAAGTTGGCCAGACCAGCCATTTGTTGGTAGCTAAATGGATCAAAGCTAACTTCCGTTTCAGCATCGAAGTTGAAGGCTTGCCAGCGCCGCGCCACGAAGGACACGTCGAAGGTGCTAGATAAGGACTGTTGACCCACCAGCTTCAGCTTGCCGTCGCCGACCGTCCCCAACTTAGGGGTAAACGGCTGACGCAGCGTGTTCCAGTTGAGGTCCAACGTGGATTTACTAAAGTCATCGTGTTGTGAGTGATCCTTGGGGGCATCGGTTAAAATGGCATCCTTAGGGGCTTCCACTTCAACTTGACCACCGTGACCGCCAACAACCCGTGGCCAGCCAGCATCATCCCATTCAACCTTTTGAATTGAGGTTTCCCGGCCTAACGTGCTCCAGCCACGAGGATCATGACTGGATTCGTTGGCGTGGTTCCAAGGACGCGCGACCAACGAAGCGTAATACCATTCGCCACCCGGCGTTGAAGCCAAGGCCCCGTGGCCCTGCTTTTGCAGGTAGAAGTCAGGCGTGTCCACGTTCGTGATGAATGGCCCGTCTGGTTCGCCTTCAAAGGACAATTCATCGAGCGTCTTGGAGCGCGCGACGATTTCTTGGTGGGTAAAGACCGTACCACCCTCAGCAGCAAACAGATAGTAATAGCCGTTGATTTGATACAAGTGTGGCCCTTCGACCAACTTAACATCATCACCGTTGTAAATGTTGCGGGCCGTTTCCGGCTTCAGTTGCATCGTATCCAGGTCGAACTCGGTCAAGGTAATCCCGTTAAAGGGCTGCTTATACTCACGGTGATCCCAGGTCTGTTGGACCAGGTACTTCCGACCATTCTCATCGTGGAACAGGGAGGCATCGAACCCAACCCCGTTGATCTTGATGGGATCCGTCCATGGCCCATGAATGTCGGTCGCCGTGGTCAGGTAGTTGATCATATCCTTGAATGGCCCATCGGTAATTTTAACATCGGTGTAGATCAGCCAGAATTTACCATCGGCATAGCTCAAATCTGGTGCCCAAATACCCCCAGAAGACGGATTACCCGTCATGTCGAGCAGTGTCTTCGTGGACAGTGGTGATGGCAACAGGTTCCAGTGGACCAGGTCCTTGGATTCATGTAGGCGGACACCCGGGAACCATTCGAAGGTTGAGTTGGCGATGTAGTAGGTGTCACCCACCCGAATCATGCTGGGGTCGGCATTAAAACCAGGTAACACAGGATTTTGAATTTTCATAAGAAATTTATCCTTTCGTGTAAACTGAAATTTAATTTAACAGGGCCTTTCGTTCGGCCGTAAATACTTCTGATTGCAGACTTGATAGCGTGAATAACTAATAAATGAGGATTCAAACCTGGCAAGCTCGCCAGACCTGAATCCCCATCTTTCGTCGTCATTTTGGAACCGCCGTAACGGCTATTTCTGGCCTAGCAACGTCTCCTTGAAGAACCCGAGAGTTTCTTTAAGCAACGTTTCTTTCACAGCGACTGAATTCCAAGCATGACTGGCGCCTGGCACAACAACCAGATTGGTTGGTTGCTGATAAACGCTTTGATATTTCTTTGAGTAGCTGAGCGGTGCAATGTTATCCGCATCCCCATGAATGATGGTCACTGACCCCTTATACTTGGCAGCCTCTTCGTAGATTTGAATATTTTGTAAATCCGCAAAGAACGCTGGACCTAATTTTAAGCTATTGAAGTCCAGATAACCCGTCTGGGAAACCGTATCCGTCGACTTGCCCTGCAACACGTGTTTGTTCGCAATCTCATCAACAAAGACCGCAGCTGGTGACCACATGCACAGTGACTTGATTTCGTTTGGAAGCTGCCCCGCTGTCATACTAGCGGCCACACTGCCTAAACTCATGCCAAGTAACGACAAGCGCTGGGTATCAACGAAATCCAGTGTCTGAACAAACGCAACGAGTGCACGACTTTCCTCGAGCTCCTGACTAAAGGTAAAGTCGATGAAGTCCCCGTCACTCTCACCATGGTAACCGTAGTCAAAGGCAATTGCTGCGATCCCATTTTTGTTGAGCAAGCGACTCATGTAGACGAAGGAATTAAACGCCTCGTCACGATTCGAACTGAATCCGTGGAACATCAGGACGGTTGGCTGTTGACCCGTCGCGCCGTCTGGGATATGCGCCGTTCCGCGCAAGGTCAACCCGTTGATTTCCGTTGATAACTGTTTAATCATTGCCTATCTCCTCCCGCTATTGACTGTCGGTTGGCAGATGCTTCGTGATAAATCTGGCAATCTTGTCCCAAACAGCCGCGCTCCAAAAGTTACTCTCATGGTCGGCGCCCGATACCGTAACCGCTTCCACTTCATAGCCGTTGCGGTCAAGACATTCGGCCATTTCCGGCATCTGTTGATATGGCACCAAGGTATCCTTGGACCCGTGCATCAACAGGAATGGCGGGTAACTTTGGTCGGGGCGAACTTGATAGACGGGACTCATCTGTTCGAGTGTCTTGGGAAACTCGGTATTTTCCAAGTGCTGGGTCACTTCGACAAATTCCTTTTGATTCTTCAAAGCAACGACATTTGACACGCCGAAACAGCTAACAACCACGTCAACCTTGTCCGAGAATCCTGCGTAATCAGCCGTTTCGTAGCGCGGATCACCCGCGGTCAACCCGACCAACTGCATCGCATTGCCTCCGGAAGAGGTACCCAGGCCAATGACCTTATCAGCATCAATCGCATACTGCGCGGCATGTGCCCGCAAAAACCGAATGGCACATTTGACGTCCTGGAGAAAGGCTGGGAACGGATGGCCCTCAAACGCATTGCGGTGTTTGACCATGGCCACCACGTAGCCCTGCTTCGCTAGGTTTGCTAATTGAATAACTTCGAAACCATTATCACCGGTTTGCCAGCCGCTTCCTTGAACAAAGACCACTACGGGAAACGTTTGATCCGTTGGGCCCTCTAAGGACAGGCGCCACGGCACAATCAAATCCAACACTTGGTTGGGTTCTCCGCCGTCTTCACAGTAGGAAATGTTTGGGATCACTGAGTACATCCCCGCGTAATGATCATTCGACGACAAGTAACTGCTAATCATTCACTCAACCCCTTGTTCTTGGTTCTCTAAACAACTTAGTTTTTCTTCGGGTCAATCTTCACCTGTAAGGCAACATTGACCAGTTGTGGCTTGAGGTCCAGGTCCTCGGTCATCCCTAGGTCTGGCTCGCCATCAACATCGAAGTGCACGCGCCGAATACCAGAACTCCGCGGCCCCTCTTTACCTGGGTGCGCATGGTAACTGTTCCAGTAATGACCGTCATCATCAATGACGTAAGCGTTATGGCCGGGGCCAAATTCACCGGCAACCGTGTTGGACGTCAGGATTGGGTAGTTACTCTTCTGCCAATTCTCTGGGTCTAACGGGGACAACTCCCGGTCGATTTGCATCAGACCAACCACGTAGCTGTCATCGATCAGCGCCCCAGAATAGGTCAAGTACACCTTACCGTTTCGTTGAATCGCAAATGGTCCTTCATTAACTGGCGCACGGTTGTTTTCCCACCCATAGATAGGTTTTGCAATCACGACGGGGTCCGAAACCATTTGCCAAGGATGAGCAGCATCCACTTCAGCAATGTAGAGCCAAGCCCCTAAGTCGTTGGGCACAAACTGCCGTTGCGACCAGGTCACGTAAATGTGATCATCGATTTGAAATTCCGTCATATCCAGCGTAATCCCTTGCTTGATCAGGGGGTCACCGTTGGGCTTAACCACCCGTTTAGGTTCACACCAGTCACTAGCTAACATGGGATTGCCGTTGGGCTTCAAAGCCATGACATACGACTGCACGTCTTCAAACCGGTCGATAGTGGCTGAGTGGAACACGAACAGCTGGCCATCGATGATATGAAATTCTGGCGCCCAGAGCAGGTTGCCAATCGTATCGTACATGTTACTGTCCAAGATTTTAACTTCTTGTGCCGTCACTAATTCAGGAACTGAATCGGCTTCACGGATGTACAAACTGTGATTCCGGTCCGCATCATTCGTGGCAATGAAGTAATACTTATCTTGCCAGCGACCAATGCAAGGATCTGCCCGGTCCAACGCCATTGGGAAGATAAAGTGATCTTGGTGAATCCGTCCTTTAATTGTAAGACTTTGTGGCTTGGTAAAATCAATGTTACGACTGTACCAATCAACGCGTTTGTTGGTCTCGGTGCCATCGCTATACTTCGCGACAGCCTTAACCTCTTCTAATTCCTGCTGACTACCGACTGTGACTTCCTTAGGGAGCTCATTAGCCGTGTTGTACGGTTCATCTAACTTATTCAGCAGATAATCACCGATGGCATCACTAATGCTAATCTCCCCACGAGGAATGCAGCCATCAATATTTTCGGCAGCAACCTTGGGCTGGTTCGGAATCGTAGCAACTTCACTTTGTTCGTTACCACTGATTTCAAATGCCTGGGTGTCTGCATTAAACCAGAAGCTGGCGGCGTAACACTTGCCGGAAACTTCCCGCCAGAAGACCTTCTGGGCCATCTGACCATCGACTCTGACCTCTAAGATCACGTCGTTGCCAACCTTGATTGACGACAATTGTTGATAGTGGACAAAATCTTCGGTTGTGAAGCACAGGAGTTCACCTTTGCTGGTTAAGTCATTCTCAGCCTTGGAACCCGTTTGAATCGCAAAGATACCAAATGTGGTGTCATTGATTTGGAAGATGCAGGGTTGAATCAACGTTTTCGCGTCGATACTGCCGTCGTCCTTTTCAATACCCTTAGGGAAAAGCACCCCATAATTGTGATTCAACGCTTTAAAGGCTGACCCGTTTTGGGAAATTCCTAAATGCATTGAGTGAGATAACTTGGCGTCATAGCCCTCATCGTTCCACGGATCACGTTCATAACAAAGTAATTGATAATTTTTCATAAGCTAACCACCTCGTAAGTTCTCCTGGATTGACAGACTAGTCTTCGACTGCTTGTTCTTGTTCAGCTTTTTTGTTACGAGCATCAATTTCAGCACTCATTTTGTCCATGCTGCTGTCGGTGATTGGGTAGAAGATAAACAGAATCATCCCGGCAATGATGAAGATCAGTGGCAATAAGGATTGCATGGTCAAGATACCGTGTAAGGTACTTGCGGTTTGCATCTTCAAGCTGGCGTTGAAGCCGATAAACTTCAAGAAGTAACCAGGAACCACACCACCTAAGGCTAACCCTAAGGCAACGGCGAAGGAACAAACGGAACTGATGATAGCGTTTTCACGTTTGCCTAACTTCCAGTCACCGTAGTTAACAACTTCGGTTTCGAAGGCCCACATGTAACCAGTGGTAACGATCATCCCGATGGAAGCTAATAATTTACCAGTCATAACCAAGCCAACGCTGTGGGCGTTACCAAAGTACATGATCAAGAGACCTAGCATTAAGACGCCACTGAAACCGAGCATCAAACCTTTACGACCCATGTGACGCTTAAACCATGGGAACAATGGCACTAAGATAAATGAAGGAAGTGACCCTAACAAGTTAAAGTACTTCAGTAAATCAGGACGGCCCATGTTGTAAGTTACGTAGTAAGAACCGGATGAGTTAACAATACTCATGAAAATGAAGGCCAAGATGAGGTAGGCCAGTAAAATAGCAAATGGTTTGTTGACTTTCATTTGAACAAAGATATCTTTAAAGGAAACATCGTCCGTTGCTTGAGCAGACATGTGGTAGTGTTCGTGAATCATGGTGAAAGCAAAGAGTAACCCGATCAGACCCATGATGGCGAAGATACCCATCGTCAGGAACCAACCTTTTTGAGAAGCTTGGCCGGTGTAGGCGCCAGAGAAACCAGTAACTAAGAATGGTACCCCAAATGAGATCAACATCCCACCAACGTTTGAGCAGAACATGCTGTAAGCGTTCAGTTGGGCAATTTCATCGTTGTCCCGCGTCATGGCAGCTGGCATCGCACCTAATGGTGACAGGAACGTGTTCAGTAAGGATAACCCAACGTAAGTCGTGTACGCGTAAACAAGTTTGAATGTGTAAGCGCCACCAATTGAGTAGAAACAAAGGACGGATAAGACCGCATATGGAATGGCTAAGTAAAGTAAGTACCCACGATATTTACCAAATTTGGTCGTTCGTTTGTCGACCCACGTCCCATAAACTGGGCTGGCAACCGCATCAATAATTCTAACGAGTAAGAACATTAACGCGGCATCTGCTGGCTTCAATCCATAAACGTTGGTATAGAAGAATAACAGATAGGTACTGACCACGTTAAAGATCAGGTTGACGGACATCGAGCCAATCCCTTGACCCAACTTTTCTGTGAATTTCAGCTTGGGCATTACCTGAGCTTGTACGCTTTGCGCTTCATTATTTTCCAAAAGATTTTCCCCCACTCTATTTGATAGGAAGCTTCATCGTCACAATTTCTCGTGGATCCAAGTTCATCTTGAGTTCATTACCCGTGACCGTGTAGTCTGCGTAATCCTTGTCGACGACGGCATCCGGATGGTCAAGATCGTTGTGCGCGTTCATTTCAGCTGGATTCAAGCACTTCGTGTAGGTGATGTCGCCAATTGCTTTAGGCAAAGTCAGGGTTAACTCGTGTGCTTTATCAGGATTAACGTTACATACAGAAACGATGTAGTTGTTGTCCTTTTCTGAAACGGTGTAGTTTAAGTCATTGTTCATTTCATGGAATGCTTGTAACAACCGGGCATCTTGATGTAGCTGGTACATCTTGAATACATAGTAGGTTGGCGTCAAAATAATCTTGTCGCCTTCGGTCATCACCATGCTCTGCAAAACATTGATCATCTGTGCAATGTTCGCCATCTTAATCCGGCCGGCATACTTGTTAAAGATGTTCAGTGACGTGGCAGCAACAGCGGCATCCCGCATCGTGTTTTGTTGAATCAGGAAGGCGGGGTTCGTGCCCTTCAACGGCTGGAACCAAGTCCCCCATTCGTCGACAACCAAGTCCGTGGACTTTGGCATCAATTCCAAGTGCCGGGAGATCATGTCGTCAATTTGACGGGCACTGTTCAATAAGCTCGTCCAATCTTCAGCGTTAAAGTCGACCGCATCACCCTTGTCGTTCCACCCATTAGTTAAGGCGTAATGGTGTAAGGCTAAGCCATCCATAAAGGGTTCAGCGCGTTCCGTAACTTCCTTGGTCCAGGCATAATCGTCATCGCTAGGGCCACTAGCAACCTTGTACATTGGACCGTTGTATTCTGAAACGTAGGTCTGGAAACGCCGGTAAACGTCTGAGTAGTACTCAGCGCTCATAAAGCCGCCGCCCATCCAAGCTTCGTTCCCTAATCCCAAGAACTTAATCTTGTAAGGCGCCGCATGACCATTTTGCCGCCGTAAATTAGCGAAGTAAGAATCGCCATCGGCTGTCATGTATTCGATCCAATCAACCATTTCCTTGACGGTCCCACTACCTAAGTTAATGTTGATGTAGGCTTCACACCCAAGTTGGCGGCAAAGTTCAAAGAACTCGTCCGTCCCGAAGGAGTTGTCTTCAACTACGGCACCCCAACTATGGTTGATGGTCTTTGGCCGCTGATCCACTGGCCCAATCCCATTTTCCCAATGGTACTCATCAGCGTAGCTACCGCCGGGCCAACGTAGCACTGGAATATGTAAGTCTTTCAGCGCATTGACTACGTCGCTCCGCAGTCCATTTACATTTTCGATCGGGCTGTCCTTGCCAACCCAGATACCATCGTAAATCCCATGCCCTAAATGTTCTGCAAATTGTCCTTGTAAATACTTACTAATCAGAATCTTGTCATTTGACTCATCCGTAACTTTCGCCTTCATAGGCTCACTCTCCAAATAAGTAATAGTTAAGATATCTTGTATTCCTGTGCACAACCCTATGTTAGCGCTTGCAAAGTCGAAGTCAATATCGTTTTTGTTGATTGCTTAACTTTATTTGAATCTACTAATCATTTTCGTTATCAAGGGGGTATAATTGAACTATCGGTAAGATGGCTTAGTAACATATAGACTACTTAGGAGATGTATTCATGGATTTATCACTTACAAATAATTCATTGCCGGCGTTCTCGGCGTTAGATAATCCGGTCAGACTAGAAATCATCAATTTACTGTCAAAATCAAAGATGAACGTGAAGGAAATCGCGACGGCTGTAGGCCTCAGCAGTACCATCACCATCATGCATTTGAACAAGTTAGAAGCTGCACATATTATTCGCACCGAAAAACACGGGAATCAGCGAATCTCCATCTTAACGGTCGACAACATTACCATTCATTTTCCCCAACAACTCTATGTCCCCTATGAAAAATACGAATTCAACATTCCCATTGGGCAATACACCCATTACCAAGTTTCCCCAACCTGCGGGCTAGCTGGACAAACTGGCTTCATTGGCAAGGTCGACAATCCCAAATACTTTATGAATCCGGAACGAACCGATGCTGGAATGCTGTGGTTCTCCGACGGCTTCGTGGAGTACACGGTCCCCAACTACCTGGCCCCCGACCAACAGATCAAGATGATTGAATTTAACGTTGAGCTGAGTTCAGAATTTCCGTTCTCAAATAACAATTGGTTATCCGACATTACCATTTCCTTGGCGGGTAAGACGCTGGGAACCTGGACTAGCCCCGGTGACTTCTCCGATGTCCGCGGGAAATTCACGCCCGAATGGGTCTATAGCGATATGAATCAATATGGTTTACTAAAAACCATTCGTATCTCTGAGTACGGCACCTTTATCGATGGTCACCATTTCTCCGACATAACCATTTCGGATATCGATGCCAAACGCGACAACTGGACACTGCGGTTCTCCGTTCCTAAAACCGCTGAACACTGCGGCGGCTGCACGATCTTTGGCAAACACTTTGGCAATTACAATCAGGACATTAGCTTCCGAACCTACTACCAGGAAAAGATTAAGAGCGACTAGCTGGATACAAAAAATCGGCGCCACCGTGGTAAAACACGATGACGCCATTTCTTTGTGTTCTGCTCGCATCCTTACTGGTGTCGAGCATCCATTTTATAAAATTGGTGATAACAGCCGTGAAGCCGTCTGCTTAAAGCGCAGGTAGGCCGACTGCTGCTTGAATTTTTCTGGCGTAATCAGCTCACTGTGCCGCATGTCCGCCTCGTAAATCTCTTCCAACTGCGTGGCGACTACCGGGTCGTAAATGAATGCGTTGATTTCGAAATTCAATTTAAAACTCCGATAATCCATGTTGGCCGAACCCACGGAGGCAATCCGGCCGTCGACAACCATGGTCTTGGCGTGAATGAACCCGTTGTGGTAGAAGTAAATCTTCACGCCATCATCGGCAAGCTGGCGGGCATAGTACTGGGTTGCCCGGTAAACAAAGGCGTGATCCGGCTTGTCTGGGATCATGATTCGCACGTCAACGCCGGCCATGGCCGCAATCCGCAGGGAGTCCAAGACACTGTCGTCCGGAATCAGGTACGGCGTCTGAATCCACAGGCGCTTCTCCGCCGTCTGAATCAGCCGCATGTACCCCATCTTAATCTGTTGCAGGTCGGAATCCGGCCCACTAGAGACAATCTGCAAACTGGTTTCCCCCTTAACCTTGGTCAGTGGGAAGTATTTGTGCTCGATGCGGTCGTCCTTGAACGGATGGTCGCGGTCGGTGGCGTTCCAGTCCAGCATGAAGCGCGCTTGCAGGGAGAAGACCCCGGAGCCCACGATGCGTAAATGCGTATCGCGCCAGTAGCCAAACTTTTCCTTGCGACCAAGGTACTGGTCACCGATGTTAAAACCGCCAACGTAGCCAACCTGGCCGTCAATTGTGACGATCTTCCGGTGATCACGGAAGTTCAGCCGGAAGTCAATCACGGCCGAACGCGTGCCCAGGAAGGCTTCCACGTGGCCGCCCACGTCAATCAACGGCTTGAAGAACCGTTTCCAGGTACCCATCGATCCCCATGGATCATAGATCACCCGAACTTCGACGCCGGCCTGAGCCTTCTTCACCAGCAGGTCCAGGATGTCATTTCCAATCTTATCGTTGTAAAAGGTGTAAAATTCAATGTGAATACTGGAGTGGGCCCGTTCAATGTCCTCCATCATAAGATGGAACAGGTCGTGACCGTCCGTAATCACCCGCACCCGGTTCTTCCGGGCTAAGAAGGCGTGGTCGGTCTCCATAAACATATTAACCATATTGATGACCGAGTGACTAATTTGGTCAGCCGGCATAATTTTGTCGCCAATTTCTTCACGTTGCTGGCTGAGCCGTTCCTCTAACTGAACCGCCACTTGCCGTTTCAGCCGAAACATCCGACCCTTGGGTAGTTTTCGCCCAATAAAGGCGTAAGCGATAAACCCGACGACGGGCAGTAGAACCAGCACCAGCATCCAAGCCCACGTCGCGGCAATATCACGTTTCTCACGGAAAACCGTCACGAATGCCAACGTCGAGTTGACAAGCACAATGATTTCCAGGATGAGCATGTAATTCACGTTCACGGGTAATCCCCTCCTCTAACTCTCTGTGTTTTTATGATACGCTAAATCATCAAAATGTCTTTAGTTTTCCTTAACTTTTTTCAATTAATTCACCCTAAATCGACCAGGAGGCGTTTCCATGTTTTCTCACTTGACCACGTTGATTGGCGGCTTACACGGCACCAGCCCCTTTCGCGTTTTACACTGGATTTTCCGGGACAACCCGACCATCGGGATCATCCTGTTGGCGGGCATTATCTTGTACAGCATCTACCGCTACATGAATCGGCGCTAATGTGTCGTTCCCGCCGGCGGGTTCAAGGCGGCCTGCTATGGGGCCGCTTCCAGCCTGAGAAGCGGTCTTCCAGCTCGACTTTGAGCCCCTAAACCGGTCTCAAAGCTCGTCCCGTGGTCTAAAACTGAGAAATTCACTCAGTTAAGACCACCGACACAGCTGGCCACCTTGACCCGCCTCTGGTCGCTCACGTTAGCGCATTAATCTTCCGATTTCTCGCCTTTCACTGTGTCCTTTGCGCTAGCGTTGCACCTATGGCAATACTTATTTATCCCGTTCAATGTATCTCCATCGTTCTACTACTATAGTTTTCTAAGCTCTCACTTAACAATTAAGACTTATTCTTATATCAACGGTCATCAAAAAATCACCCAGCCACAAACCAGTGGACTGGGTGATTTTAATTTTTCGCTTTAAAAACTACTTGCCGGGTCGCCGTATTGGCTGGTCCCGGTTGTGTAATTGATTTTGACGCCGGCCTGGATGTTAAAGATGTAGACGTTGTAGGAAACACCGGGGTTATTGACCGACTTGGCCTGCATGTGGACGCCGCGGGCAACTAACTCGTTGCCGCGGAAGACCGGTTGCACCTGGTAACGAATGTAATCGCTGGGATGGCTCTTCAGGTAGCTGGCCACCGGATTTTCATAGGCGGTCATGCCGGGGTCGTTCAGTGAACGGGTCCCGGTCATCAGGTTCTTCAGATTGTTATTTTGCCCAGTCAGTTGGTAGCCGATTAAATGACTTCGGTTGTACAGGTAACCCCGCTTGCCATTGACCGTGTATTCCTTGTTCTTCCACCCAGTCGGGTTGACGTTGAGTGGCTGGCGCTTGGCCGTGGGCATCGTGCTCTTGCTCAACAAGGCATTCGCCGTGGTCACCCGGTTCAAGGTGTCCAGCTCGCCATACGTCGCCCAGGGACCCTTCTTCGTGGACAATTGGGCCGCGGTAAACGTCGGCTTGTTGTGGTTGACCGCCACGATTTGCGTGCCGGTGTATTTCTGATCTGCTAGGGCTTTCGTCGCGACCGACTGCTTGGGTACCGTGGCCGTGGTGCTCGAATTCGTTGCCTGATGGCTGGTACTCCCCACTAAACTCGTGGCCACGTTGGTAATTTTACGAGCGGTCGGGTTGCCCTGACTACTTAACGTGCCCACAACCCCAATCAAAATCACCGCAATGGCGGTGTAAATGGACACGCGCCCACCCCGGCGGCGTCCCCGATAACGTTTACTCATTTTTCTCTTCCTCTCAGCTCTCATAGTGTTACCTTCTATTTTAGCAAAAGAACATACGTTTGTCTGCTTTTATTGATTATTAATCACTACTTTTAATTATTAATAATTGATTATTACAGCTAGTCACGCCAACTTAACACTTTTTTAACTGCACGTCCCCCGTTTCTGGTGGACCGCCATGCTATACTATAGGAGAGAAGTAGGCGGTTTGTGTGAACAACATAAAACTGTTATCATTTGCGATGAGGTGATTGAGATATGAAGAAATCCCGTACGATTGCCGCCGCTCTGAGCCTTTTGGCTGTATTTGCCATCGGCTTGGCCGGCTGCAGTAGCTCCAGCAGTAAGTCGGGGAGCAACCAACAAGCTAGTTTTAAAAACAAGACCACGAAAAAGGCTGACGTGAAGTCCACGTTGACGGGTTCCAAGCAACTCTGGTACGTCAACGGTGCCATCAATGCCAAGAGTAATTCGGGTCTGGAAGCCTACAGCTTCGACGCTAACGGTAAGGCGACCGTCTACAACGTTAACAAGTACTACAAGTCACTTAGCGCTGCCAAAAAGGACAACGCCTTAAACAAGATTGGGACCCTGAACACGACCTTTAAGACCAAGGGTGACGATACCGTCATCAACTTTAAGGGTAAGCTGTCGGACATTCCGATGACGCAAAAGTTCACGGTCAAGAAGACGGTCACTGGTAAGAATGACGCCGCTAAATTAAAGGTCGCCGGTTACCACATTTCTCGTGACGTCGATGATGACGTGACGCAGGCCGTTTTAGTTAAGGTCGCTGAATAAACTATCCGGGAAACGGCGCTGCGCTGGCAGAGCCGTTTTTTGTTTGGAGGAAACTTTTATGAAAAAATTGGGCCCCTGGATTGGGGCAATTCTGGTCGTGGGCGGCGTCTTGGTCTATCAACGACACCGGCACCTTCCTGCCATCGTCCTCCTAGAAACGGGCGTGCTAGGAATCGCTGTGGTCCTGGGAATTTTCCACCTGATCAGCCTCTGGCGTAACCGCCGTTAACCCATCGCAGAGAATGGCTGACAGCGCTTTCTCTTTGGGGTATGATAGGGCCAAAGGAGTGTGATACTGATGTTGAAACACAAGTTTATCATGGACACTATGGACCCCGCAGAATTCAAGGAACACCGTGAACGCTTCAGCACACTGATTTCCGAAAACCCTTGGCTGGTTCCTGCAGTGATTTCTTTAGAGATCATCCCGGTCACCACCATGCTGCACGGCTTCTGGAAGAATCGCCAACTCAAGAAACAACTCCAAATTGAACGTGAACAAACCAAGCAACTCCAGTTAGGTGGCGGCTGTCAACACGGCAAATGCTGTGGCAAAGGCGGTCACTGTCACCATCATCCAAGCGGCAAGCCCCAAATGCTAGCGGATGACGCCCCTGAACACGCACCCATGGGCCATTGCCATCACCACATGGGCTAATTCAAAGACCTAACTTAAAATCACTTCCAGCTCACGGGCAGGAAGTGATTTTTGGGCTTCTTAGCAAAATTTTATTAAAATGTAACATATGCTTAGTATTATAAATACAATTAGTTTTCCACATTTTAAGCAAATAAGTAACGTCAAATTCTGCGAAATCACATAAAAACAGTGTGTAAACTATTAGATAAAAGTAATCCAACCCCCTTTCAATCCCCAAAACACCCCTATTGCACCAGCTGTTTAGTAATATCTAATAGATTACATTACTACGAACTGAATTTCCTTCACACTTTCTTCACAATTACCAGTTAGGATACAAGCATACCAATAAAAACCTATTAACCAACCTTTTTTCATTTTATTTATCAATAAAATGATCCACTTACCCTAACCAAGTATGTGGCCTGACCGTCCTCTAACCAGGGACGGTTTTTTTAATCCGATAATACTCTACTTACAAAAAAGCTCAGCATTAGCGTTAACTATGGCTGGGCTGGTAAGTAATCCTATTTATAATGCCCACAACAAGCTGCTATATGCAGTGTTATTTCATCAGTTTCGGCTTGGCTAAATCATGACTACGCAACTTTCCATCTTTGATTTGTTGAATTCCTTGTAAAATCCATTCGTAATTTGTTGAATCGTTGGTTAAAAATTGATTTTCCACAAGATTATTGTAGGTTACCTCTGAGATTACAACAGCATTAGGCGCATTTTTACGAGTAACCGTCACCGGTTCAAAATCCAATGTTGCTTGATCCAAATAAGCTTTCAAATTTTTACGGAACCCTGAATAGGTCGTTGCTTTCACTACAATCACCCCTTTTATACAATTGTACGAGTACTTTATCTTCCTTTAATCCGTCAAAAAAAGGAACGTCCAACCATCACTGACGAACGTTCCCACCCAACATTAAATCGTTAATAATTCCGCCGGGGTACTTAACAAGTACGTCGGCTTTTCAGCCTTCACCGAGGCTGGGTCGGCGGCACCCCACATGGCCGCGGCGGTGGCGACACCGGCGTTGTTTCCCATTTGCATGTCGTACTTGGCATCCCCGATCATGACACTCTCATCGGCGGCCAAGTCAAAGCGGTCCAGCAAGCTTAAGATGCCATCGGGTGCTGGTTTGTAATGGCTCACCGTGTCAGAGCCACTAATGGCCTCAAAGGTTTGGCCCAGGCCAAGTTGGTCAAGGTTGCGTTGCAGCGGCACCGAGTGCTTGCTGGAAACCACGTATAAATGGTCTCCCCGCTGCTTTAAGGCCGTTAGCGTGTCCGCAATCCCATCAAATAAGGTGATGCCGAGCTTTTCAGCCTCGTGATACTGGGCGCGAAATTCCGTGTAGAGTTCGGCCAGTTCCGGCTCGCTAAGCGTTTCCGTCGCCATTTTCGCAAAGGACACCTCAATCGGTACGCCCATGTAGCTCACGACCGCCTCACGACTGGGTTGCGTCAGGCCCTTAGCGGCATATGCCTGCTGGGTTGCCAGCACGGCCACGTCACGGGTATCGGCCAGCGTACTATCAAAATCAAACAAAAAATTGTGCATCAGATCACCTCATCAATTTATCTTGCCAACGTCTCTCTTATTTTACGCGTTGCGGGGGCCTACTGGCTAGCGTTAACGCCTATCTTTTTGAAAAACGCTGATGCCCAATGTTTCATGTGAAACATTCGCGACACTAAAAAATCAGCCGCCAAGATGACCGACTGATTTTAACGTTTATGATAAAGAATCCCAAGGAGCCAAAGCCTGTGGTGTCGTGGCTAAGACGGCTTGTTGTTCTGGCGTTAAGAAGCGCTTGTGGACGACCACTTCGTAGACGAAATCATCCATCCAGTCGTCGGTCATGACAAAGTACCCCTTGTCGCCGTTCTTCTCGCCCCAACTGTTTTCAACCTTCCAGCGGTTGGGTTCGTCATTAACCAGGTTGACCCCGGTCAGCGTCATGGCGTGAGACACACTGGCCTCACCCGTAGCGAGCCGTTGGGCCTTGGTCAAGCTCAGGTCAACGCCAAATAGGTCGCTGACTTGGAACAAGTGGCTGTCTAAGAAGCCGCGTTCCCGACTCATTTGTTGCAGGACATCGTTCCCGAACCAGACCGATTCACCACTCTGAAGTTGGGCGATTGCAGCTTGCTTCATGTCGGCCAATGGTAAGTTGAGGAAGCTGATGTGCTTGCCACCCACGATGTTGTCCTGGCTTGGCAGGCTGTAGTGTTGATTAAACGCCTTATCTGGCGAATTGGCAATCACGACATAGTCATCGAGGTCGATATCAAAGTAATCGTGGAAGAAACCTTGTGGCGTTAACCCTTCGGCCCGGTGGATCTTTTGCTTGTCGTCTTTGAATTCTAGGTCAAACGTGGTTGGTGGTTCGCCAAAGGCGTAGGCGGCCATCCGGTAAACTTCCTTCATGGCTTGGGCGCGCGTTTCCGCAATGGCGTCCTCGTCTGCCCCGTCCGCGACTAATTGGCGCAGTGCCAGCGCATCCTTACGCAATTTCAGATTCAACGCGGCGCCGATACCGGTCGTATCATTGCTGTTAAATGATTCTGGCATGGCACTCACCGGCACGACCCCATACTTCTGCACGAGTGCCGCCCCCATAGCCCACTGACCACCATCATTGTCGGGATGGCCCAAGTAGTAAGCGACTTCGCGGTCATCGAGTGGCTGGTCGGCCGTGCGTAAAATGTTGTCGAAGAACATGTTGGCCCGTTCCACGCGGTCCCAGAAGAACAGGTAGCTTTGGGACAATTCAAAGTCCTTTACGTCGTATTTCGCCGCGAATTGATGGCGAATCGTGTTCAACGTGGCAAACAGCCAGCAACGGCCGGAATGCTTCTGGTTGGAAACCTTCCCCGTTGGTAATTCCACGGAGAACGTGCGGTTCAAACGCACGGCGGCTTGGGGATCTTCAGATGCTGCGAGGACCCCGTTTTTGATGACGGCCCGACTCACAACGTTGTGGGCGGGTTGTTTTTGTAAATCAGCACGTAAATCCGCCGTCTCAGCAGCGGTTAATTCATGATTGGTCTTGGTTTCTGGCATAGAACGAACTCCTCTCGCGATGACTTCATGAGAACTCTCATGAAAATCTCATAATTTACATAGATTCATTCTAGCCCTTTCGCTTTAGAAAGGCAATTAATTTTTGGCACGAAAAAACGTGGCCAGACCCACTCGCCTAACCACGTCAATCACCCTATGTATGTTTCTAACCGCCACTATGCCTGATCAGCCGGCCCAGTCTCGTTACCCACGGCCCGCAACGCCAACTGCCGAATCTGAGCCACCAACGCATCATGCTGGTCGGCCGGTACGTCCGCGAGCAAGCTGTCGGCCACTTCCTGCCGCAATTTAACAATATCGGGATACAGCGCTTCGCCCCGCTTGGTCAACGACAGCTCGTAAACGCGCTTGTCCGCCTTGGACTGACGCTTACGGACGTAGCCCAGGTTGACCAACTGATTGACTGCCCGAGTCACGTTGCTGGGATTCAAGTAAGTTAAGCTGATCAACTTATCCTGCGTCAAGCGCGGTTGTTCGTGAATCCGTAAAATATAGTAATACATGCTGGCGTTTAACCGGTACGGTTGGAGGCGCCGGTCAAGCGCGATACGCGTATAACGGTTGGCAATCGACAACCACTTTAAAATGTCGGGATCATTGCTACTGGTGACCATAAGCCGCCTCCTTCTCTAAAATTACGTGCGCAAGCATATACTAAATTATCGCGATTGTCAAGCAAACACGCCGCTTCCCCACCTTCGTGGAACCCGAAGGACAGCGGCCACTATGCCGTCTGAGGACAGTAAAAAAGCGTGGTCCCAGTAATGGGTTCCACGCTTGCATTTTAACTAGTAAGCTAAGCTATTCACATTGGCCCGGCGCGTCTTGCTAGACGTCCAGAATGGCACCTTAACGACCCCTAAGACCTTGTCCTTATCGACGAAGCCCCAGTACCGACTGTCGTTAGAAACGCTCCGGTGGTCCCCCAGCACGAAGTACTTGCCCTTAGGGACGACCGTGGTGATTTTCTTGCCATCGTTCCACTTCTGCGTCTTTTGCAGGCTAGCCAGCGTCCAGTTCCCGGTCCCAGCAGTCCGTTCGCTGGTGGAAATGAAGCCCTGGTCGACCTTCTTCTTGTTCACGTAAATGTACCCGTTCTTGCTCGTCACCGTATCGCCAGGCAGGCCAATGACCCGCTTCACGTAGTTGGTGTTGGGCTTAGCGGAAGGATCCTCACCATGGGCATCAAAGACGATGACGCTCAGATGCTTGACGCTAGCCTGTTTCCAAGCAAAAACCTTTTCGTTGTTTTGGAGGTTCGGTTCCATGGATGGCCCGTCGACCCGCACCCGGGTGAAGACGAACGATTTAATCGCAAATGCGATGGCTAACCCAATAATCACAGGGATAATCCAACTCATGACTTCCTTTAATGCTTTCATGATTGAGCTCCTTATTTTCAGATATTAATATATTTTTATCATACACCCCGACTGCCCTTAGGAAAACTTTTTCTATCAGTGAGGGTCAAGTATCATCTTACCATTTACTGACTGAAAGTCCCACGTTTTCCCGTAATTTAATCCGCGTGTAACGTTTTTGTTGGCTGAAGGGGGCTAACAACCCGAATATTTTTCAAATGCCGCTTGCAAATTTACCCGTTTCCAGCAATAATAAGGAAACGAACTTACGTCAACAAATGATGTTCTGGACCGCCATTCTGCCCGGCAGAGTAGCGGTCCAGTAGTGTTTCTAGCGCTAATTATTCTATTATTTATGAAAGGGCTGACTGTTTTTGAATCCTACGCTTTCTCGACGTCGTCAAATTTGGCTGACGCTGCTCCTGGGGACCGTGAGTGCGACCGGACCCCTGGCCATTGACCTTTACTTACCGGCCCTCCCCCAAATGAAAATTCAATTTGCCACCAGCGCCTCACTGATGCAATTGAGCATCACGGCCTGCCTGATTGGGCTGGCGCTGGGCCAATTAATTGCTGGACCCCTCTCCGACCAGTATGGCCGTCACAAGCCGCTGGTGCTGGGATTTGTGATCTTCGGCCTGGTTTCCTTGGCTATGGCCTTCATTCATTCGATCACGCTCCTGATCATCCTGCGGTTCATTCAGGGATTGGCGGGTGCAACCGGTCAGGTGTTGGCTCGAGCCGTGGCACGGGACCTATTTTCCGGTAAAAAATTGACGCGCTTCTACGCGCTACTGAATACCGTCAACGGGGTCTTCCCCATCATCGCACCCATTATTGGGGGCTTCATGATCCACTACGTCGACTGGCAAGCCATCTTCATCCTGCTGGCCATCATCGGTTGGGTGATTGCCTTGGCCGTGGCGTTTGGCCTCCACGAATCATTACCGGTTGACCAACGGCAAACGGGCGGTTTCACCGCTTCCTTGGCAACCATGGGGAAATTGGTAGTCCAACCCGCTTTCTGGCCGTTGATTCTGGCCACGGGACTGGTCTACGGCGGACTCTTCAGCTACATTTCCGCCTCGACCTTCGTCTTCCAAACGGGTTTTGGCCTGGCACCCCAAACGTTTAGCCTACTCTACGCCTTCAATGGCCTGGGCATCGTGGTCGGGAGTAACTTACCCGGCCAACTCGCCAGTCGCTTCACCAACCGCCAACAGGTCACGAGTCTCTTGACGTTAGCGGCCGGCGTCAGCGCCGTCCTACTGGTGACGCTCCTATTCCCAGCCAACGTCTGGGTCGTCAGCGCGCTCGTCTTGGCGCTGGTCATCCTGATTGGGGCACTGCTCACACTGACGGTCACCATCATCATGGACCAAGCCACCAGCAACGCCGGCGGGGCTTCAGCCGTCATCGGTCTGGCGCAAAATGCCTGCGGTGGTCTGGCATCCCCACTGGTCGGCCTGTCCGGTAGCTCCTATGCCGCCATGGCCACCATGCTACTGGTCTGCAATGTGGGCGCCCTGGGCCTGGTCCGCTACCAAGCCAAAACTGCGGTGGCTAAATAACATTCGTTCCCGGCGGTGGGCTCAAAGTCCCCTGCTGTGGGGTCGGTTCCA
Source organism: Levilactobacillus wangkuiensis (assembly GCF_016861605.1). GTDB lineage: Bacteria > Bacillota > Bacilli > Lactobacillales > Lactobacillaceae > Levilactobacillus > Levilactobacillus wangkuiensis. The sequence goes on along the minus strand of NZ_BOLM01000014.1, from coordinate 5,841 downwards.
GCCTAAGAAACGGGCTTCCACCTCACCTTTGAGCCTGAGAAACGGTCTCAAAGGTTGCCCCGTGGACTAGGCTGGGGACCTTGGCCCACCTCTGGTCACTAACGTTGATTTAGCTAGTGCAATTTAGCTCGAATCGACGTTAACACCCACAATCCCATACTAAAAATTCCCAACAATCATATGACAACTAACCACACAATTGATACGAAGGGCCCAACCAAATTTACGGTTGAGCCCTTTTTAAATGTCGACCGTTAATCCCAACCTAGGCCCTACCGCCGCCACACACACGCCAACAGTAAGCTAACCGCCAAAACATGAAACGAAACCAATATCAGCCGCAAAACTAGTCAAACTGAGTTGGGTTACGCAGTGTCAGTGACCAGAGGCGGATCAAAGCGACCAGCTGTGTCGGTGGTCTTAGTAGAGAGATTTTCTCTACTTAGAGCACGGGACGACCTTTGAGACCGCCCTTCGGCTCAAAGTCGAGGTGAAAGCCCGCCCCTAAGGCTGTAACCGGCCCCACAGCAGGGCACTTTGAATCCGCCGCCGGGAACGACTGTCACCGCGCTCCGACTCATTTTCACCAGCGTTGGTTAGGTGATTAGGTTAACTGTGGGCGTTTTTTAGCCACTTCGGTCACTCTGGGTCACATCCAAGTCGCCCGCCACCAGCCAACCAGCGACCTATGCTACACTGCAAGTGAAACAACGTATTAAGGCCGTCCACTAAAAATGCAGATCACGCCAGTTAACGAATCGCACTCCCCCCAAAGGACGTGGCGTTACTAGCGGCACTCACCTTAATTGGATTGACAAAAGGGGCTGTGACAACCGTCACAGTCCCTTTTTCGTGCCTGTTTAACCGCTCACTAGCCTTCATCAGCTAGCCGGCAGTTGTCCGGCACCTCTTCACGTGCCCACTGGGTCAGCTGGGCAACGACGTTCTTTAAAATTTTAATGCCTAATTGATAGTCCGGTTCGGACCCCAACATGCGGAAAGCCAGCGTCCAGGCGTCGTGGTACACACTCACGGTCAGCTGGAAATGCGGCATCGTGCGGTAGGCCCCGGCAAAGTAAATCTGCGTGACCGCCACGCCGCCAAAGTCCAAGCGCGTGTGGTCAATATGGCCGAAGTTGGCAAACGAAATCGCCGCTTGGGGCCGGTGCTTCTCGGCTAACCGCCGCACCAATTGTGGCGGTAGCGCCCGACTCATGCGATTCAACTCGACTAACGGTGGCAAGTAGGCCAACTCATCACGTAGCCGACTGATGGTCGCTTGCGTGTGTTGGATTACGTCCCCCAGCCGATCGCCATCTTCAACCGTAATCGGGATGGGCATTTCACTGGTCAGGTTGGCGACCTGAACCACGTTAGAAGCCGCCACTGGCCCGTGTAGCCGCAAATCAACTTGATAGGGAATAACTAGCCGTTTTTCACCGGTCAAGGCAAAGAGTGACAGCGCGTACGCCGACAGGAGCATGGCATTCATCGTCACATTTTCCGTCTGGGTCCGTTGCCGTAGCCGCCGACTCACTACCCGGGGAATGGTCGCCTCGCCACGGTGATGGTGCACGTCGCCTTGAAGGCTCGGAAAGGTCTCATCCGAGTTGCCATTCAGCGTTGGTAGCGCCCGATGGGGATGGCGCAGGTGGGCTAAAATCTTGTGCACGCTGCGCTCATTGGTAAAGTTGGCCAGGTCCTCGCCATCGTAGGCCGCGGCCAACAGATACAGGTAATGCTTGAAGCCCTCGCCATCCGTTAGCAGGCGGCTCATTGACAGGCGCAGGGCGTCGTAAGCCGGATGGTGAATGACCTGAATTTTTAATTGGGGCCCGGTCAAAACGTCCAGGTTGCCCCGCCCCGGGTCGTGAATCGCCGGGATTTCTTCAATCACTTGGTCCAGGGAATCCGCCGCATCTTCAAAGCGGTTCCAGCGTAAGTTATAGCGGCCCAACACTTGGGGGACCACTGTTTGGGTGGTTGCAACGGCCGTCTTTAGCCGCGCAACGTCAATGGGGTGCGTCAGGCTCAGTGTGCACTCGAGTAACGGGTACGTTTCCGCCAAATCCAGCGTTGGCATCAAGTCCAACGGTTCACCATGATAGATCATGAAAACACCCCTCCTTACTAATTTACGTTCAGTATAGCAAGCCGACCGACATCATTCGCTTATTTCACATAGATATTGATAAAAATTAATAAAGCTGTAACTTGCGGCCCCTATCGCCGTTTACAGCCCACTCTGTTAGAATGGAGGAAGTGCAACGCCATTTGACTGGGCGGTCAACCACAAACCACGAGCACCGGCTCCGCTCGCCGGGTCCCAGCCAAAGGGTTATTCTATTAATGAGGTGAATCAATTTGACTAATGCAATGACGCCCGTTTCCTGCAATGCCACGCTCATCGTGACCAGCCACCGGGTCTTCCAACCAGATTTAAACGAACACGAATCCGTCTTTGGCGGTAAAATTTTGTCGCTGGTAGATGATAGCGCTTCCGTGGCGGCTGTTCGTCTCACCCACAAGACCGTCGTGACCGCTTCCTTTGACCACGTCAGCTTCCTCAAGCCATTCCATTTGGACGACTCCATGTGCCTGGAAGCCTATGTTAGTGGTACGGGGACTCGTTCGCTAGAGGTCTTCGTGAAGATTATCGGCGAGAACCTGACGACTGGCAAACGCTTCGTTGGCTTTACCTGCTTCATCACCTACGTGATTGAGGATCCGACATCCACCAACCCACTACCACCAATGACGCCCGTGACTGATGAACAACGCTACATCTGCGACGGCTATGCAAAGCGCAATGCCCAACGGAAGGAACGGCGGAGTGAGCAGACGGACTTGAACGCCCACGTCTCCATCGAGTCCCCGTGGCCAATCTAACCATGTTCCACGTGAAACATCTTGGTTAAGCCCTCTGTCTAGCATTCAGCCCTATTCTAACCACAAAACAAATGGTCGACATCCCCGTAATCCCAGGACTGTCGACCATTTTTCAATGCCTATTCTTCTGTTTCACGTGAAACATCCTGCCACTCACTGGCGAGGATCCCGTACGAATACAGGTCCAGCCAGCGGCCATCCTGGTAGACGCCCTCGCGATTGATGCCTTCGCGCACGAAGCCGACCGCCTGATAGGCGTGGATTGCCGGCACGTTGTTGGCATTGACCTCCAGTGTGACCTTGTGCAAGCCTAACTCGTTGAACGCAAAGGCTAACACCGTGTTCAGCGTATCTTCGCCGAACCCCTGACCGCGATCACTGGCGACCGGCAGTGCGATACCTAACGTTGCCCGCCGATTTTTGAAATACACATCATCTAACATGACCCAGCCCAACAAGCCGTCGTCGGCATTGGCCCGCACCATGAAAAAGAAGCGCTCATTGTTGTCGGGTTCCGCGGCCAGTTCACTGTATTCCGCCGCCGTAAACGGGTGAAAGGCGTCCGCCGACAGATTGCGCAGGAGACCGGGCTCCCACTGCGTATCCTGAAGCCATTCGGCATCCCCGTCCCGCATTTCTGTTAAGTGTACCAAGCTACCTTGTACCACGTCCTTCATGGTCGTGACCCCCTCTGTTTTCTTTTACTCTACCACAGGTTAAAATCGTTGTCGCTACCAGTCAACTAGCCTATACTGAACGCAACGAAAAAAGGAGGATTCTCATCTATGAAAATTACTGTTATTGGTGCCACCGGGATGGCCGGCTCCGCCATTGTTGCCGAAGCCTTAAAGCGTGGTCACAGTGTCACGGCCTTGGCTCGCTCAGAAGAAAAATTAGCGAAACTTCCCGCCAATGCCAACCTAACGACGCGCACGCAAGACGCCTTTCAACTGACGACCGCTGACCTCACCGCCAGTGACGTGGTGGTTGATGCGTTTGCGACTGCCCCCGCTCAGGCTTACCTACACGTGGACCTGGCCACTCATCTGGTCAGTCAGTTACGAGAAACCACGACGCCCCGCTTAGCCTTCATCTTAGGCGCAGGTAGCCTGTTGACCGGCGACGACCACCACCTGTTCGTGCACGACTTAGAACAGGCACCTGAGGCCGCTAGCTTCATTAGTGTTCCCCAGAACCAGTTGAAGGAATTAACTTTCTTACGCGACGTCGACAACGTGAACTGGTTTGGCGTCTCCCCTGCCGCCAACTTCCATCCCGGTGAGGCCACAGCAGCTAAATTAGGCACCGACGAGCTGTTGGCCAACGACCAAGGCGAATCTGGGACTAGTGCCGGCACCATGGCCGTTGCCATCTTAGATGAAATCGAAAATCCCCAACACCACCAGACCCGTTTTACGGTGGCAGATAACTAAACCGCTACGCCGCCATATCATCTGGCGGCGTTTTTTGGTATGCTAGTCTGCGGTAAAACTCTGACATAGAAAGTTGCGATTACTTTGAAAACAAAATTAAATTGGCGGGAAATGTTGTTCATCGGCATGATGCTATTCGGGCTGTTCTTCGGTGCCGGCAACTTAATTTTCCCCGTCTTTCTAGGCCAACAGGCTGGTAGTCACGTGGGGGCGGCCATCGTCGGCCTCCTGCTCACGGGGATTGGCTTGCCGCTCCTGGGGGTCGCCGGCATTGGGCTGACCCGTAGTGAGGGCGTCTTCGACCTGGCGACCAAGGTCAACCGGCCGTTTGCCTACACCTTCACCATCCTGCTGTACCTTACTGTAGGCCCGTTCTTTGCGCTACCCCGACTCGCCACGACCTCCTTTCAGATTGGTCTGGCGCCGTTCGTCCATCCCGCGCAACAGGGCTGGGTGTTGGCGATTTTCTCCGTACTCTTCTTCCTGGTTGCCTGGGCCCTGGCCCGGAATCCCGGCAAGCTAATGGTCTACATTGGCAAATGGCTCACGCCAACCTTTCTGGTACTGTTGGGCCTCCTGATGCTCGCAGCCTTCATCAAACCCATGGGCGGCTTTCACGCTGCGGCGCGCGGAGCGTACGTGGCCAGTCCCCTAGCGACCGGCTTCACGGAGGGCTACAACACGTTAGATGCCCTGGCCTCCCTGGCATTTGGCATCGTCGTCATCGATAGCATTCGCCAACTGGGCGTGACCGAGCCCGGCCAGATTGCCAAGGACGTTATCAAGGCCGGCATCATCTGCGTCGTCCTCATGGGAATCATCTACTCGCTGCTAGCTCTGATGGGGACCATGAGTCTCGGCCAGTTTGTCGCAGCGGAAAATGGGGGCATCACCCTCGCCCAGATTGCCGATTACTACTTCGGCACGTTCGGGAATCTCCTACTGGCACTGATCGTCATCATTGCCTGCCTGAAGACGGCGATTGGCTTGATCTCGGCCTTTGGGGACACGCTCCACGGCCTGTTCCCCCGGCTATCCTACGTGGGCCTGACCATCTTCGCCGCGGCGCTTCCCTGTTTATTTGCCAACATTGGCCTGACCAAGCTGATCAGCTATTCGACGCCGGTCCTGATGTTCCTCTATCCACTGGCCATCGTCTTGATCATCCTGGCCGTGTGCTCACCGATTCTGGGCACCAGCCGCTGGCTCTTTGGCCTGGGGATGCTCTTCACCCTGATTCCGGCGATTTTCTCCGCTGTGGCCGCGCTGCCTGCCGCCTGGCAACGGGCCGGCTGGGCCCAAGGGATTCTGGCGTTAAATAACCGCCTCCCCCTGGCCACACAAGGGTTTAGCTGGGTGGTTCCCGCAATGATTGGGTGTGTCCTCGGTTGGCTAATGAGCCGACTCTTTGACCGCCGCGCCAATTAACGAAAAAATTATCGCCCCAATTGTCAAATCAAGTGCAACACAGGACAGTAAGGCGTAAGCATAACCGGATGCATGTTCTTGAAGACCTGTG
>NZ_BOLM01000013.1 GCF_016861605.1 Levilactobacillus wangkuiensis | reverse complement strand
CACAGGTCTTCAAGAACATGCATCCGGTTATGCTTACGCCTTACTGTCCTGTGTTGCACTTGATTTGACAATTGGGGGCCTTAAAATTTTTAATTTTTTGTCCACATCACCCCAATTAGTGGTATAAATAGTTATGTAATCGGTTTACCTACATATATCCAGAGGAGATTTTTAGTTATGAGAAAAGCAGCATTGTTAACCGCTGTGGCCGCTACCGCCCTCTTATTTGGCGGTACCACGACCTTGGCGCACGCAAAGACGTATACCCAACACGGTAATGCGTTGGCCAACTACAACGTCAACAAGTATAAGACGGTTAAGAACAAGAACATGTTCGTTAAGCGTTACACGTTCAAGCAAAGTTACTCGGACATTTTCCAAACGACGCCAACCAGCATTTCCAGCACCAAGGGCAAGAAGGTCACCTTCAAGTCCAACGTGTTCCTGCCCGTCACCTACAACCGTTCCGCTGACTGGGGCAACCCCCAAAGTGAAGTGCTGTCCAAGGACGGCAACACCATGTACGAACTGATCACCACTAGCTCACAGAGCACGCGTGGCTGGATCGTTCGTTACAACCTCGGTGCTTTGCGGAGTAAATTTGGCATCAGCACCAACCACATGGACGCCCTGCGTCGCGCTTCTTACGACCACTCTGTCAAGCAAATGACCAGCACCGATAAGGCCATCATGAAATACATCAAGATTGGGCCTAAGTTTAACACCGGCCATGGTCAATCACTGGCCATGAACCCGAAGAACGGCCAACTCTGGTTCATTGGGGCTCCCGTCAAGGTTCACTCCAACGTGCAACAAGTTTCCACTAGCACGCTGAAGCCGACCAAGAAGATCAACTTCATGCTGAAGAGCACCGTTACCATGGGCTCGAACCTGACGTTTGATAAGAAGGGTAACGCTTACTTCTTCACTTACTCCAATGGCGGCTGGGCTCCTAAGGGCGCCGTCAAGATCTACAAGGGTAAGATCAACAAGAAGTCCGTTAAGTTCCACTTGGTCATGCAAGGCCTGCGTTACCGTCCAGGTACCAAGCCACAATCCATGGACTACAACGTTAAGCGCAACCGCCTGTACTTCCTCTCTGACAGCAGTATTTCATCCGTGCCCGTTTCCAAGCTGGGCCATTTGAAGGCTAGCCAGGTCGAAGCCACGAATCTCAACGGCAAGCGTGAATTCGAAAGTCTCCAATTCACCAAGAACGGTGCCGGTTACCTGATGACCAACAAGGCCGCCGAGTTGATGAAGACGACTAGTAACAACTTTTAGCTTATAATTGAAATGGAGCAGTAACTGCGAGTGGTCCGCAGCTACTGCTCTTTTTGGTTTGCTTCTTTTGTTTTTTTGTTATGTATTTGTTTGGAGATTAGGGTCAAAGGCGTGTAAAGACAGTGTGGTGGCTGACCTGCCGCCTGCGGCCGCTTTAGGTTGACTTCGCTCCTGTGGGGACCGGTGCCAGCCTGAGGAGCGGTCTGGCACCTCGCCTTGAAACCTCGCCCAGACCGCGAGTTTCCAAGGACGTCCCGTGCTGTAAGGCTGGGAAAAGCCCGCCCAGTCTAACACCACCGACACAGGGCTCGCAACCTAGCGTCTTCCGGCTCCACGGCCACCACTCTGCTCATACTGGGTCGAACATAACCAATGGTTTGGGTGGGGGGTGGTGCTCTCTGGCGGCGATGGTGCGGGTCTGGCGATGTTGTTACGTTGGATTGCGCTGGTGCTCTGGGATCATTGTGTTTAGATTGTGTTGGACCATCGCTCAGCTTTTATGTATGTGCCTAACGAAACGTTGTGGCGGGTGAAACCAGACTAACTCACAAATTTAAATCCACCACATTGTGGCCACCCTCCTCTTTCGTACTGGTCACGTCTATGTTAGCCGAGAGGGCGGAAAAAATGGGTCCAGCCGGGGGATTTTCTGAGTGCATTACTCAGAAAATGGTGACTTTGAGACGTGGGTTTCGGCTCAAAGCAAGTCTAGAGACCGCCCTTTGGCTCTAGGCGTCCTGCCCCCAGCGTTCCGATCCCATTTTTTCCGCCCGGTAAGGCGAGTTCAAAGACAAGACCAGTGACCAAGGACTGAACAAATGGTGAGGACAATGTTATACTGGCCCCGAGGTGGGCTTGACCCATCTGTGAAACACACCATAACTCAATCTCCAACAAAGGGAACACTAACGTCGCGGTCGGCATTAATGGTCCCTTTGCTAACTCTCTAAGTAATTTTGGACACCCAACTAGTACTGACACAGATTAGGAGACCTACAAAATGGCTATGGCGACGATTAACATCACTGACGCCCGTAAAAACTTAGAATCTTTAACTGATGATATTGTAGATTCCCAAGACTATGTCATCGTTACCAAGCCCCACAACCGCAATGTCGTTATTATGTCTGAAGACGAATTCAATTCCTGGCAAGAAACTTTGTATCTGTTAGAATCCCTAGCCAATCATCGTGCTTTAGATGCGTCAATTGATCAAATGCTAGCGGGCAACACCAAAACATCCTCCCAATCTGAATGGCAAAACACGCAAAGCTAGGCTTATCGACTGCTTTACGACCAAGCAGACCAGAGCCAGGCAATGGCAAAGACGATAATCAAAGCCAAAATTCCTTCTCTCATTTCTTGGCGGGTCGTGCGTCGTAGACTAACCTTAACGTGACGCGTTTCCAGTAATTTCAATTGCTAGACACCTCCCTTAGATTCACCCCTAACGTTACTTGTTTACCAGGTAAATAGCCACAGCAATCGTACCCATGGGATTATCCAATCAACTGGTTGTTAGTCGCCGGACCCAAGGACTTTCTACATAACTCAAAGAAGCACCCTCACCAAATCAACTTGGTCAGGGTGCTTCTTTAGTTGGCGCCACGCACCGAATCGCTGCCAGCTGGAGCCGCCGGAATTCTCCGGTAGCCAGTTGGATCACGATTTGGTCGTCAAATTCGCCCACGACCACGCCGTCAATGACGGTAATGGTCTGGTTATCATCGAGCACGTTAAGCTGGAGATGGACCGGACGATGGCTTTGCCAGGCTGCGACGAGACGCTCACTGACGTCCGCCGCAGTTTGCTCCGGAAATGGCTGTTCTACCTGCTCCGCCGCGTGCATTTTAGCCAAGGCACTGGTGTGGTCGGACAGGTAGAACCCGCCCCACTTCAGCATGCCGCGGTCCTGATAATCGCGTTGAAAAAAGTCTTGTGCGAGCTGATCATCTGACGATTTTTTCAGGTACATGGCGCTCACTTCCTAGCGAATCCAGCGTTGACTCAACGGCCAGCGCACGTGACCGAAGTCAACAAAATTTAACGTCAGCGCAGTTCCCTGCCGCACCTGACTGATGACGCGTTCCAGCACTTCCAAATCTGTCGTTCGCAGCGAATGCAACGGAATCGACCGTTCCCGGTGTTTCGGCCGGCGAATGTCCAAGAAAAAATTGAACACGTGACCATACTGGTTATTGACTACGTCGATGCGATACTGGCAGTGCCACTGCGCGGTAAAGAGGGGCTGCAGGCGCTCTAGAATCAGTGCCGACTCCTTGGTTTCATCAATCAAAACTATTCCCCCCATTATGCCCACCGACCAGCGCGGCCCGACTTAACATGGTCCCACCATGCATCAGACTGCTGGCCGGAATCACGGCCGTCTTGCCAAATTTATCCCGGAGCTCATCAAGAATCCGGTCGAACCGGTCATCCTTAATTTGTCGGTCAGGATCTTGGAACAGGTCCAGCTGCAACTTGCCGCTGTGGCTCAGCCGTGAGAGGCCCACGCCCAAGTTACGGACGGGTTGGCCCTCCCAGTTTTCCCGAAACAACGTCACAAATTCCCGGATAATCGTCTGGGCGTTGTCGGTCGGGTCGATACGGCGGCTGTGACTCATGCCACTGCGGCCATCGCTGGCTTTGCCATCCCAAGCAAAGCCCACGAAGAGACTGATACAGCCAGCCTGCTGGTGGTGATGCCGCATGCGTGAGGTCGTCTGCTGGACGATTTCGCGCAGGACCAATTCAATTTCTCGTTGGACGCGGTAGTCGCGGGGCAAGACCTGCGAGTTGCTCCAGCTCTTTTCCTTGGGCGGGCGGACCTGTTGGAAATGGCTGCGGTCGATGCCCCAGGCCAGGGCGAAGAGTTGCGCGCCAATCATCCCCATTTCATGGCGAAGTTCGTACGGATTGACGTGGGCCAGGTCGCCCATGCTGTGAATGCCCAAGCGTTGAAGGTGCGCGGCCGTGCGGTGACCGATGCTCCAGACCTTTTCCAGATTGGTGATGGGCCAAATGTGTTCGGGGAAGTTCTCGTAGGTCAGGTGGCCAATCAATTCGTGGTCGTGCTTCGCCTGCAGGTCGAGGGCCAGCTTGGCCTGCACGGGGTTCTCGCCAATACCCACGGTGGTGTACAGCCCCAGCTCGTTGCGAATGCGCAGTTGAATCTTGCGCGCCACCTCTTCTGGCGTGCGGCCAAATAACCGCCACGACTTGGTCATGTCCAGAATGGATTCATCGATTGAATAGGGAAAGAGATCGGTATCTGCCACGTACTCGCGGAAAATTTTGTTGATGGCCAAATTCTTCTGAATGTACAGATTCATTCGCGGTGGCACCACCAGAATCCGTTCATCGTGCGGGACCTCGTATTGCCGCGACACGTTACTGATGCCAAACAGCTTCTTCGCCATGGGCGAGGCCGCCAGCACCAGACCACTCCCCGTGTTGTCCGCTTCCGACATCACAATGATCACCGATTTCAGCGGATTCAGTCCCCGCTCAACGCTCTCGACGCTGGCGTAAAAGGACTTATTATCAATCATGAAAAATAATCCGTGCGGTTCCTGCGAGTAATCCATGGCGCATGCCTCCCTTGGTTTAAGCTCTTGCGTTACCCAGTCTCCGGAGGCGTGAAAATGGTGCGGAACGCTGTGGGCGCACGTCTGGAGCCAAAGGTCGGTCTCCAGACTTACTTTGAGCCGCTATCGCGTCTCAAAGATAGCACTGGTCTAAGCGGTAAAGCCACCGCTAAGGCCAGTCCCACGACTGACACCATTTTCACGTCTCCTGCGACAGACACTAGCTTAAACCGTTATCTAGCCATTCTGTCCAGTCAACGTAAACAAGTGCTTAACAACTTGCTGTTCTCATTATACGAACACTTGTTCTGATTTGCAAGGGGAAATTGCCTAATCTTGGCCATTTTTTTGCGATTCGTCGACTGGAAGGCCGCTCAGTCGTCAGCTCATTTCATTTATCCCGTGATTAGCGGTTATGAGTAGTTACCAATTTTTTAATAATATGCGGTACTCCGTAAACTACATAATCCACTGACCATCCAGCAAACCTTATTCATTTACTTAACCAACATTCTGTTATTTCATTCATTTTTGATAGCTTTTATTTGCGAGTCGTGTTAGAATGTACTTGTGAAGTTAGCCCTAGTCAACTAGCTTCCTCAACTTTTAAAACAGGATTGGTTTGCCGCACTTAAACACGGTGAAATCGATCCTGTTTTTTTCGTGATTTTAACGTTTAATTTGTCTGTTACAACTAGTCGGTTCTGGCCAACTGGATGCGCTTACCAATTTGAACCTTTTCACCCACAATCGATTGGTTGCGTGAAAAAGCACCACGGCGGTCCTTGAGGACGCTCCGTGGTGCTTCGTTTGCTTCTCTATTAAAAGGCTTGGCGCATGGCTTGCACATCCGCTACTGGGTCGGCACTGCGCGTCAACAAGGTGATGACCGCCACGCCAGCGGCCCCACTCTTGGCGATGGCTGACAGTGAGGCGACCGTCACGCCGCCAATGGCCACGATAGGCACGTTGGCTTGCTCGACCAATTTCTGCAGCCCATCGACACCCATGGCCGGGTCAGCGTCGTCCTTGGACACCGTCGGGTAGATAGGACCGCTGCCGATGTAGTCGATGCCGCGCAGCCTATTTGCCGTCGCGACCTGCTTGGCCGTGTTGCAGGACAGGCCGACAAACATGTCCCGGTCGGCCACTTCCTTGATCACGCTCTGAATTTTCTGGTCGCTTTGCCCTACGTGGATGCCGTCCGCGTTTAGCAGCAGCGCCAGTTCCACGTCGTCGTCCACGATAAAGGGAATGTTGGCGTCGTGACACTGGACCCGCAAGTCGCTGCCCAGCGCCAACCGTTGTTCATCGGTCAGCTGGCTGTTGCCCTTGTCTCGAAACTGAAAAGCCGTGATGCCGGCCTTTAGCATGGTTGCCAACACCTGACGTAAATCTTGACCGGGAACGTCCTGGCTCCCCGCCACAAAGTAGGCCCGCAATAGGCCTGGTTCAAACGTTACTGACATTACTCAGCGCCTCCTTGATTGTATGCCCAGTGGTTCAGTGGGCCGTGACCGTTGCCGACCGCGATGGGATTCGCGATGGCCGCCGTCACGTAATCTTTTCCGATACGAATCGCTGTTTCAAAGTCCTTGCCCTTAGCGAGTTCGGCGGTGATGCACGACGACAGCGTATCGCCCGTGCCGTGCGTCCGGACCGTATCCACCCGCGGCGCCGTCAGCCAAAATGATCGACCGTCCGCTAACAAAACAAAATCACTCGCTTGATCTGGCGTAGCCTCGTGACCGCCTTTAATGATGACGTTCTTGGCGCCGAGGTCCTGCAAGGCCACCGCCGCACGTTCCATCCCCTTGCCATCGGTGATGGTCGTGCCGGTCAGGCGTTCGGCCTCCGGCAAGTTTGGCGTCAACACGTCCGCCAATGGCACGAGTTCATCGCGCACCGTGGCCACCGCGTCGTCCGCCAACAGGGCCGCGCCGCCCTTGGCAATCATGACGGGATCAACTGTTAAGGGGCCAAAATTAGCTTTCTTTAAATTTTCAACGACCCCATGCACGTGCGCGGCATCCGCTAGCATCCCCGTCTTGCAGGCCCGAATCTTCAGGTCCGCCGCCAAGGACGCGAATTGTTCATCGATCAATTTCTGCGGTAGCGCCATAAAGTCCTGCACACCCAATGTGTTTTGCGCGGTCACCGCAACGATCACGGCCGTTGCGAAAACGTTGCGCTCCTGCATCGTTTTTAAATCCGCCATGACCCCGGCACCGCCGCCGCTGTCGGTCCCCGCAATCGTCAAGGTTTGTGGAAATTCATTTGCCATACTACCTTCATCCCTTCATCTGTTCGGGTTCAGCTCGCAGTCGCCTCCGGGATAATGAAAATCGGGCCGGAACGCGGTGGGCAGGACGTCAGAAGCCTGTGAAGCGGTCTTCTGACTCGCTTTGAACCGCCAGACCCGCGTTTCAAAGACGCCATTTCCTGATGAAATCAGGAAATCCCACGGCTGAGCCCATTTTCATTATCCCTCCGGCTGACACAAGTTGCGGCCGAACAGCCAGTCTTTGCTTTTGCTTTTGCTTTTGCTTACTTGATTTTACCTTTCGAGCTTTGCCACCCTCATAGCTTTAGCCAATCAATTCTTTTTCTATTGTACTTATGAATCCTTGCGTCTTTTATGCCTCGAAGTCGGCGATACCTTCAATATCTGCGACCGTGGTCGTTTGTAGGGCGTCTAGGAGTTTCATGATGAACGTGCCCGCCCCCAGGTTTGGCGTGGCGTCGTGGACCAGTTGGCCCGTGGCCGCGAAGACCAGGCAGGCCGTTTGGGCGGCTTCATAATAGTCGTCCGTGACCGCGCAGAAGGCCGCCACGATGCTCGATAGCATGTCGCCGGAGCCCACGTGGACCTGGAACAAGGACGTGCCATTCTTGACCTTGACCGCCCGGGTGCCGTCGGTGATGACGTCGGTGGGACCGGACAGGATGACCACGCAACTTAATTTCTGCGCGCAGGCCTTGGCGATGGCTTCGATGTCACCAGCGCCCTCACCCGCGTCGATGCCCTTGGCCTGCCATTCGACACCGGCCAGCGCCGCAATTTCACCGGCATTGCCGCGAATCACGTCCGGGTGGAAATCATTCAGGAGGCCGGTCGCCATCTGCATCCGGTATGTGACGGCGCCGACCGCCACCGGATCAATGACCAGTGGCCGGTGTTGCTGGTTAGCCGACTGCCCGACCGCGCGAATCTGCGTGATCTGCGTAGCGGTAACCGCTCCCAAATTCAGGCAAACGGCCCCAGCGAGTCCGACCATTTCGTCGGCCTCCGCCACTTCCTCAGACATGATGGGCGATGCGCCAATCGCGTTGATACCATTGGCCACGTCCTGAACGGTGACGAAGTTGGAAACGTTGAAAACAATGGGGTTCTTGGCTCGCAATTCATCTAACAATGCAACTTTCATGATTGTCCTCCCTTGATTAACGCCGCTGACTTTACCTGTGATCGATTGATGCTTCAAGCTGATATTTCAGCCACTAGTTAGGTCTAGAATACCAGGTAGTCAAGTCAATTGACCGGCTAGTGTTTCGCAACGGTCAGGTGGTTAACTAACCGTTTGGACAAATAAAAACGGGTCACCGGCTCACATCGAGGTGAACTGGTGGCCCGTCTGGGTGCCACGACACATTCCCTCCGCAAGTCTGAACTTGACAGGTTCCAAGGGATCGCGGTCACCCGCATCTCAGCCCAGTCGTGGACACCCCTAGTGTTCTAGTTAAGTTAAGTATAACAGGTTTCCACAACAGGGCAACGTCACTCGTATTAGTGGGTAATTCGTTGTGCCGCTTCACCAATGATCCGCCACAGCCGGTCGATGGTCTTATCCGACAAGAACCGCCGGACTAGCAAAATTTGACTGCCAGATCCGGCATGGTACCGGGTTTTCGGCCGCCGGGATAATGCCGCGCGGTCGACCAGTCTGGCAATCACCTGTGGCTTGCTGGAGAACCGTTTGACCGCGGTTAAAATGGCTGCCGCCCGGTCCGCCGTTTCCTGGTATGGCCCCTGCGCCGAGGTCTCACGAAGATGGCTAGCCGCAATGTCGGCCCACTCGGACTGGATGGCCCCGGGTTCGATGACCACCGTATCAATGCCCAGCGGCTTCAGTTCCAGCCGGAGTGCGTCGGAAAGGCCTTCGAGCGCAAATTTGGACGCCACGTACCAGCTGGCCAGTGGTTGCGCCACCTTGCCGTCCACCGAAGTGATATTAATGATCCGACCGCTATGTTGCTGGCGCATCATGGGCAGAACGGATTGAATCAACCGCGCCGCCCCAAATAAGTTCACGTCAAATTGGTCACGGGCCTGGTCCATGGGCACGTCTTCCAGCGCCCCCATCAGGCCATAACCAGCGTTGTTCACTAAAATATCGACCCGCCCGGTTTCGCTCACGATACGGTCGACCACGTTCTCCACGCTGATGGGGTCCGTCACGTCTAACGCCAACGTGGTGATGCCCAAGTCGTCTAAATCATTCATTCGGTTGACCCGCCGCGCACCCGCGTAAACAATCACGCCGTTACGGTGCAGGCTGCGGGCAATCGCATTGCCGATGCCGGATGAGGCACCAGTCACTAAAGCCACTTTTTTCATAAAATAACCCTCCTCTGGGTTGGTTCTGGGTTCTGGGGTTGTGCTTCTCCACCTGCGGCTGAATTAGGTTCTCCCGCCTGTGGGGCAACCCACTGAAGCCAAAAGGCGGTCTTCAGTGGCGCCTTGAAACCTCGCTAAGGTTCGCGAGTTTCCAAGGTCGGCCCGTGCTGTAAGCCGGCTAAAAAACGCCGACTAACACCACTGTCACAGGTCTCTGAACCTATTCAGCCTCCGGTTCCGAAGCCCAACCCCAGAACCACGCCTCGTTTGTCTTTTTTCTTCGTTCTTCTATTGTGTGTCAGTCTTATTTGAACTAGCTCTAACGACCATCGTTATTAGATGGTCCGTCATCAAAGTTGCTTGCCTTTAGAATAGTCAGTTTTAGTAAGCGATTGCAATTAATCTGACATCTTTTATGGGATTATTGGGAAAATAGATTTGACCAAATAATGTAGCGAACTACTAATTGGAAAGTATCGACTGAAAATCTAGATAAATCGTTCCGAATTTCGGGTCAAATCACCTGATGATTAAGCTCAAGTGGCAGTTACCCTGGAGAAAATCCTTCTACAACCCAATCTCTTCTTGTGTCGGTAAAAACTAGTTTGTTCCCTACCTGAGTAAAACGCAACCACAACATCAAACCCACCACACAACAACCCAATGAAGCCATAACCGCAAGCAGTTAACGACACTCACCATGTAGGCCTGCAGGGTGCTGAAAAATAGGCTCAGCCGGGGGATTTTCTGAGTGTTCTTCTCAGGAAATGGCGACTTTGAGACTCGCCCTTGGAGGCTCAAAGCGAGCCTGAAGACCGCCCCTCAGGCTTCGGGCGTCCTGCCCACAGCGTTCCGGCCTATTTTTCAGCACCCGGAAGGCGCCACCAACGACAAGCTTAAACCGTTAACTGCTTACGATCATTGTAGAAGCCGCGGTAGGCCCAGTAGCACGCCAGCACCGACCCAATACTAGTCGCCGACATCAGCATGAAGGTGACCATGATTTGATATTTAATCGCCCGCACCGGGTCGACGCCCGCGAAGATCAGACCGGACATCATCCCCGGCAAACTCACGATACCCACGGTCTTGGCGGAATCAATCGTCGGCTGCATGCCGGTCTTGATGCTGTCGCGGAGGATTTCCCTGGAGGCATCCTTCAGGTCCGCGCCCAATGCTAATTTTTCCAGCACGGCCTGGCGCTCCTGTCTGAACTGGGCGTTGAGGTTGCGATAGCACAGGCCAATCGCGACCATCGAGTTGGAGGCAATCATCCCCGAGATGGGAATCATCTGGCTCGGAATGAACTTGATGGCGCCGGCCAGCATCAACACGCCCAGCGTCACGCCGGTACTGATCAGAATGGCCCCAATTGAAATCGGTAGAGCGTTGGGAATCCCATTACTCCGCTGTTTGGCGTTGTAGCCCGCGTTGAAAATAATAATCAAAATCAAAATTGCCGTTAGCCAAATATTATTGAGGCGAAAGACGTATTTTAACAAATAGCCGACCACAAACAGTTGAATCACAGCGCGCACGACCCCGATGATCATGTCGCGGTCGATGCCGAGTTTTTCCTTCCAGCCGATTGCCAGGGCAATCACGACCAGCCCCAACGCCAACATCAAGGATTGATTATTCACTGCTAAATTCATTTAGGCACCTCCCACGATGCGGCCGTTCTCAATGGTCACCAGCCGTTTGGCCGCGTCGATTTCCGCTTGGTCATGCGTGATAGCGATGATGGTCAGGTTGTCATCCTGGTTAAAATGTTCGACCAAAGACCAGACAAACGCCTTGTTCTCGGCATCCAGCCCGGCCGTCACCTCGTCTAAGATCAGGACTTCCGGGTAGATCATCACGTTGCGTAACAGAGCGACCCGCTGTCGTTGCCCACCGGACAGGTCGTTAACACCCTTGTCCAGGTCACTGGCGCTCAATCCCACGTATGCCAGTCCCCTAACGGCCCGTTCCTCGTCAAACGGTAACTGGCGGATTTGATACGGAAAGCTCAGGTTATCGCGTACCGTTTGCCCAAACAGGGTCGGTTGTTGGAAGCTGTACGAGACCCGCCGCCGGTACGCGATGGGGTCGTAGTTTTCCACCGATTGGCCATCAAACAGTAGCGTCCCACTGGTTGGACTCAGCAACGACGCGATCAGCCGCACCAGCGTGGACTTGCCCCCGCCGGACGGTCCCGACAGCGTCACCCACTCCTGGGCATCGATGGTCAGGTTAATCTCTTGTAGGATGGGCGTATCGTCTACCTGGTAGCCCACATGTTGCAATTCAATCAAACTCACGAGTCATCCCTCCTCATTTGAAATGTTCTCACTAATTGTACCCAAACGCCGGTCCTTTCACTATGGAAACGACTCCACAATTTTTCGAATCGTCACCAGGGACTTAGTGGGTGCACGCCACCACTAATTTCCGAACCGGCCACGGCCCGGCGACTGCTAAAGTTTGGTATAATGTTTAGGACCGTGTTAATCGGTAAGTGTCTGACACTTTATGACTGAAGTTTTATATAGGAGAAAATATGCCAAACTTTGAATCCAATAATCACCGTGGCAACAATTATAACCGCCACGACCATAGCGACCGGCAAGACCGGCACAGCAACGACCGTAACCGCAATGACCGGCACAGTTACCGCGACCAACGCGGGGACAACCACCACGACCGCGGCTACAACGACCGCCGGCGTCAGGAACGGGAAGCGCCCAGCGTCGAGGTGGAGGTTGGCCAACGTTTTCCACTGACCATCAAGCGCATGGGAATCAACGGCGAGGGAATCGGCTACTACAAGCGGATGACCGTCTTCGTGCCCGGTGCCCTGACCGGTGAAGAGGCCGTCGTCGAGGTCACCAACGTGGCAAACCGCTACTTACGCGGCAAAGTCCACCGGATTCGCCTCGCCAGTCCCCACCGGGTTGAACCCCGCGACAGCTACGCCGATGAAGTCGGTGGCTTCGAGCTAGAACATTTAGCTTATCCCGAACAATTGGCCTTCAAACGCGACATCGTGGCCCAATCCCTGGAACGCTACCAACCCCAAGGTTTCCACAGCTACGATCTCCGGCCAACGCTCGGCATGACCGACCCTTACGGCTACCGCAACAAGGCCCAATTCCAGGTTCGGCGCAACGCCGACGGTAAAATCGAAGCCGGACTGTACGCCGAACGCAGCCATGATTTAGTCGATCTGGCGACCTGCTCCGTGCAAATGCCCGCCACCATGACCGTCATGCGCGCCGTCGTGGCCATGCTTCAAGACCTGGACATGCCCATTTACGATGAAGAAGCCGGCTCCGGTATCGTGAAAACGCTGGTCGTTCGGGCCGCCGCGCACACCGACGACGTCCAACTGACCATCATCACCAATTCCCAGAAGCTGCCCCGCAAGCACGAATTGCTGGACCGCATCGCCGCGGAGCTGCCCCAAGTGACCTCCGTCATGCAAAACGTCAACCCCGGGAAGACCTCTCTGGTCTGGGGCGACGAGACCAAGCATTTGGCCGGCAACGACGCGATTACTGAAAAATTAGACGGCCTATCTTTCAAGCTGTCCGCTCGTGCCTTTCTACAATTGAACCCGAGCCAGATGGAAGTCCTCTACGGTGAGGCCAAGAAGGCCCTGGACCTCCAACCGGGCGAGACCGTGGTCGACGCCTACTCCGGTATCGGAACGATTGGCCTGTCCTTAGCCGACGTGGCCGAAGAGGTTCGCGGGATGGATGTCATCCCCGAAGCCGTCGACGATGCCAACGCCAACGCGGCCGCTAACGGCATTACCAACGCCCATTACGAAGTTGGGACCGCCGAAGAGCTGTTGCCAAAATGGCTGATGGCGGGCTTCCGGCCGGACGCAATCGTGGTCGATCCACCCCGTACTGGTCTGGACGACGCGCTGATCGATACCATCCTTGGCGTGCGCCCCGAGAAGTTCGTTTACATTTCCTGCAACCCCTCGACTTTGGCCAAGGACCTGGTCAAATTAACCAGCGATTACCAGGTTGATTACATCCAGTCCGTGGACATGATGCCCCAAACGGCCCGGTGCGAAGCGGTCGTTAAACTTAGTCGCCGTCAATAGATTAATAGGTAGCATGCACTTTTCGTGTTAGACTTTTAGTTAAACATCGGTTACGGGTCCTGAACTAGCCGCCTGACCGGGTAGCGAAAATAAGTCGCTATCCAGTCCGTTCCCGGCGTCGGGTTCAACCAGCCCTGCTGTGGAGAACGGCTCCAGCCTAAGGAGCGGTCTGGGGCCTCGACTTGAAACCTCGCTGAAAATCGCGAGTTTCCAAGGTCGTCCCGTGCTCTAGGCTGAGCAAGAACCTCAGCCAAGACCACCGACACAGCCGGTCAGGTTGACCCGCCTCTGGTCACTCACATGGGTCGTGATATTTTCACTACCTGCTCGGTTCATGCTGGTTGATGACCCACTGGAATATTTTCCACGTGCGTACTTGTGAATGACTACCTTGTAGTTTGCAATCTATTATCTGCTTAACGGATTAATTGGATTACTAGTACCCCCCGATGTTTGGACAAACACCAAATCAATGATACCTATCGAATTTTTAGAAAGTTGGCAAATGACATGCAAGATCCTTTCAAGGGCTTTAACGACGATGACGATGATCAAAACAATCAAAATGGTGACGGCCCTCAAGGACTGCCGTTACCCCCAAACTATGCGACCGTCGTTAACCCTGAGACGGGGAATATGCGGATCGCCAAGGTTGGTTTCTCGTGGACGATGTTCTTCTTCAGTCCCCTCCCTAGTATTTTTCGGGCGGACTGGTACAACTTCCTTTGTATTGTCGGAGTTGAGTTGGGCGCGTTCATGCTCCTATCGATGACCACGACTGCCAGCCAGTTTGCCGTGATCATCAACTCCTCCTTCACCCTGTTCTTCGGACTGGTGTGGGGATCACTTTACAACCTGATGTACTTCAAGCACCTATTCAACCGCGGTTTCCGCCCAGCAGATGCGCGGTCACGCGACCTCTTAACGCGGACCCATTACTGGTCCCAACCCAAAGAGTAAGTGGCTTAGGGATTCGGTTACTAAATTTTACCTAAACGAAAAGGATTGACTCAGCTTTGATGACTGAATCAATCCTTTTTTGGTGCAGATGATTATTGTTTTAGACGTTAAACGCGAGAATACAAAACCCGTTATCGCAGACCACATAATGCTTAATACAACGCTCTCAACCAATAGGCAGACTGGGTGACCCCACCATATGGCTGGTGAAAACGTCTGGCCGATGTTAGTGACCAGAGGCGGATCAAGTTGACCAGCTGTGTCGGTGGGCTTAACTGAGTGGTTTTTCTCAGTTTAGCCCACGGGACAACCTTTGAGACCGCTTTTCAGGCTCAAAGTTGAGGTGGAAGCCCGCCTCTCAGGCTGGATCCGGCCCCACAGCAGGGCAACTTGAATCCGTCGCCGGGAACGAAAGGCCAGTACAGTTTCACCATACCAAACGAAAGGAGGTTGCCTTGTCTTGGATAGCTGTCACGTTACTTGACCTACTCGCATTTGGCGTTGTTTTGATATCGCTCTGTACTTTGTTGGTGCATCGATTGACGAGCTTCGTTAAGGCTATCGTTAAGTTACAAAAGACGTGGCACAAGTTTAAACATCCAGACAAATAAAAAATCGCCCTCTAAACTTACGACGGTTTAGGACGATTTTTGTTCGGTTTATAACTGTCGGTCGTGAATAACGACTCTGCCATTGGCGGGGGTGCTCGAACACCTTCGCCTTTGTTGCGTTCAGTATACCATGAGATTTAACTGATTCCCATCATTTAATCGTCAGAAAAATTTTCTACTTGCCTTGAAGTCGACTCCAAGGTTTATACTTCAGTCATCAAATTCTGAAAGGATGTTTTGTCTGATGATTAAAAACAAAGTTGTTCTCATCACTGGTGCCTCCTCTGGCATTGGTGCCGCAACCGCAAAGCTACTCGCAAGTAAAGGGGCCAAATTGGTGCTTGGTGCCCGCCGCGAAGACAAGCTTCAGGCTCTGACCGAAGAAATTGAAGCTGCTGGCGGGACTGCCGCTTACCAAACCCTTGACGTGACTGACGCTGAAGCTAACAAACAAATCGTTCAATTTGCCAAGGAGACTTTCGGCCGGTTAGATGTCGTCTTTCTTAATGCCGGTCTGATGCCTAACTCCCCCCTGTCTGAACTGAAGACGGACGAATGGAACAGTATGATTGACGTCAATATTAAAGGCGTGCTTAACGGTATCGCTGCTGTACTCCCAACTTTCAAAGCTCAAAAGTCTGGTCACGTCATTGCGACGTCTTCCGTGGCTGGGCTCAAAGCCTACCCCGGTGGTGCAGTATACGGCGCAACTAAATGGGCCGTCCGTGACCTGATGGAAGTTCTCCGAATGGAATCCGCTCAGGAAAATAGTCATATTCGGACTGCCACCATTTACCCCGCTGCTATCAAAACAGAATTACTCGAAACAACGACTGATCAAGCCACGCTAAAGAATGCGCAACAACTTTACGACGATTACCAAATTGACCCCGACCGTATCGCCAACGTGATTGCTTTTGCCATCGATCAACCTGAAGATACCAACGTTAATGAATTCACGGTAGGCCCCACCGATCAACCATGGTAAACTGGAGCTACTATGAAAATCAAAGAAGTTTCAGCTAAATTCAACATCTCAGCCGACACCCTCCGCTATTGGGAACGGGAGGGCGCCATTCCCCCAGTTAGTCGCGATAAGGCCGGCTACCGGGACTACGATGACGAGGATCTCGACTGGATTACGTTTGCAAAATGCATGCGCGAAGCCGGCGTCAGCATTGAATACCTTATTGAGTACCTCACGTTATTCAAGCAAGGAGATACCACATTGCAGGCACGTAAGGACCTATTAGGCGAGCAACTAGAGACGATTGCCCAGCGGCTGCATGAGATTCAACACACGTATGATTTGATCAAGGAAAAAACTGAACACTATGAAGCCCACGTTGAGGGCTACCATGGCAAATTGTCGCAATAGCACCGCTAATTTGACAGTTAGATTTTATCTAAGCGAAAAGGATTGACTCAGCTTTGATGGCTGGATCAATCCTTTTTTTGGTGCAGATGATTGTTGTTTTAGACGCTAAACGTGGGGATACCAAATATCAGACCACATAATGCTCTCAACCAATAGGCAGACTAGCGACCCCACCATGTGTCGGGTGAAAAAGCCTGGCCGATGTTAGTGACCAGAGGCGGATCAAGCTGACCAGCTGTATCGGTGGTCTTAACTGAGTGGTTTTCTCAGTTTAGCCCACGGGACAACCTTTGAGACCGCTTCTCAGGCTCAAAGTTGAGGTGGAAGCCCGCCTCTCAGGCTGGAACCGGCCCCACAGCAGGGCAACTTGAATCCGCCGTCGGGAACGAAAGGCTAGTGCAGTTTCACCATGCCAAACGAAAGGAGGTTGCCTTGTCTTGGATAGCTGTCACGTTACTTGACCTAGTCGCTTTTGGCGTCGTTCTGATATCGCTCTGTACTTTGCTGGTACATCGATTGACGAGCCTCGTTAAGGCTATCGTTAAGTTTCAAAAAACGTGGCGTGAGTTTAAACACCCAGACAAATAAAAAATCGTCCTCTCAACTTACGACGGTTTAGGACGATTTTTGTTCGGTTTATAACTGTCGGTCGTGAATAACGACTCTGCCATTGGCGGGGGTGGTCCAACACCTTCGCCTTTGTTGCGTTCAGTATACCATGAGAGTTAATTGATTCCCACCATTTAAATCTATCACTAAGTTACAAAAGACGTGGTGCCAATTTAAACATCCGGATATCTAAGAAATCATCCTCTAAACTTTCGACCGTTTCAGTATACCATGCTACAGGCGAAACCCACAAAGTTTTTCACCCGTGAATGCCATCCGATCATTAAGCCTGCTTGGTTGGGTAGATTGTAAACTCGTTAACATTGACCTCGGCCGGTTGGTCGATAGCGAAGTTGACCACGCGCGCGATGGCATCTGGGGTGATTCCAACCGCATCGTACAATTGGTCCATGCCCTGTTTAGCCGCGGTATCCGTAATTGTGTGCAACAATTCCGTATTGATGGCGGCTGGATACAGCGTGGCCGTCCGGATGTTGGTCCCTTCCTGAGCACTTTCAGTCCGAATAACTTCCATTAAATTCCGCACCGCAAACTTCGTGGCCCCGTAAACCCCAGCGCCAGGGAAACTCTTGATACCAGCAACGGAAGAGGTCGTGACAATTTGGCCATGCTTTTGCGCAGTAAAGTCAGGCATCACAGCGGCGACCCCGTTGAGCACCCCTTTCAAATTAATGTCGATCATGTCATTCCATTCCTGCGTCTTCAGCGCACTGATGGGTGACGTTGGCATAATGCCGGCATTGTTGAAGATGACGTCGATCCCGCCAAATTGAGACTTGGCCAGGTCAACCAAGCCCTGAACTTCAGCGGCATCCCGCACATCAGTCACCTGGTAAGCAGCCTGCCCGCCAGCAGCGGTAATCTCTTGGACCAGGCTCTGTAGCCGGTCTTCCCGCCGCGCACCCAGAACCACTTTGGCCCCATTACTAGCCAATAACTTCGCGGTCGCAGCCCCAATCCCTGAGGATGCCCCGGTAATCACAACAACTTTATTTGCAACAGTCATAAATAAATCGCTCCTATCTCATAATTGATGCATTTAGTATATGAGGTTCGAGCGACTCGAAGTCAAGCGTCCGGTTGAAATTAATTTTTGACTGACGACAGGGATACGGCCAACGCCTTATTGTGCAGTACCAACACGCCGGAACGGCAACGGTTAACGCCCGCCAACTGCTAGACTACAACCACTCTCACCACAACCCAAACACCTCACCACACAATCGGAATCACTTACTTGTAGGTTAGGCCAGTCTTCGCCGCAGGGATGGTGAAAATGAGCCAGCTGGGTAAGTATCAGTGACCAGAGGCAGGCCAAGATACCCAGCTGTGTCGATGGTCTTGACTGAGTGATTTTCTCAGTTTAGACCATGGGACGACCTTGGAGACTGTGAATTTCAGGCTCCAAGGCGAGACGGAAGACCGCTCCTCAGGCTGGAGTCGTTCCCCACAGCAGGGTATCTTGAGTCTGCCGCCGGGAACGACTTGTTTGCTCACCGCGTCCCGGCTCATTTTCACCATCGCGGAGGCAATGACAAAGACCCACCCGCAAATGTTAAGTTATCCTGTGATTGTGGGCGAGTGATTGCCTCCGCCCACCAATTCTGGTATCTTAGGGGAAAACGCGAACCGACGAACTAAGGAGAAGACGCTTATGCAAACGACTCGACCCGACAGCCCGGTGAAACGCTTCTTTAAAGGCATCATCATCGCCCTGGGCTTCATCCTCCCCGGTGTTTCTGGCGGGGTATTGGCCGCCATCCTCGGAATTTACGAACGACTCCTGGGATTCATGGCCCATTTTCGCCAAAATTTCAAACAGGACTTCTGGTACTTTGTGCCGGTGGGCCTAGGCGGCATCGTGGGCATCGCCCTGTTGTCCGCCCCGCTGGAATACTTGCTGGACCACTGGCAGGTCATTGTCCTCTGGGGCTTTGCCGGCGCCATTGTCGGCACCCTACCGGCTTTGACCCAGACCGCTAGCTCCCAAACACCCCGGGATGGCATCGACCACCTCTGGTTCTGGGGCACGCTGCTGATCAGCGGCGCTCTCTTGTATTTCATGAGTGACCTCTTTGGCACCCTGCCCGCCAATTTCTGGGGCTTCGTGGTGGCCGGCGCCCTGATTGCGCTGGGCGTCCTGGTTCCCGGGCTGAGTCCGTCCAACCTCCTATTGATTCTGGGGCTGTTCACGCCCATGTTAACTGGATTTAAAAATTTCGACATTTTGGGCGTCTACCTGCCAATTGCACTGGGCGGCATCCTGTCCATGGCGCTCTTCTCTAAGGGCATGGACTACCTGATTCACCATTTTCATTCGCGAGTCTACCACTTCATTCTGGGCATCGTGACCGCCAGCACCATTTTGATTCTCGTCCCCAACAGTCATGCCGCCGAAAGCATTTCGTATGCCGGTGCGACCTGGCTGACGCTGGTGTGGAGTGCCCTGGCATTAGTCGCAGGCATTGCCCTGGGCTATTGGATGAGTCAGCTCGAAGAAAAATATAAGTAACCGATGAACCATCCGACTCAGCCTAGTTGGATGGTTTTTTTAGTGTGTCCGAGTCAATTGTCCCTGAATAAATTCAGAGGCAATTGACTTAACACCAAAACAGCTAACCCGCCGCAAAGTGGATTAGCTGTTTTTTATTAGCCTTTAATCTTGATTAGGTTTAAACGCCCGCGTTGCCGCAACGGCCTGTTGCCAACCCGCATAGAGGCGGTGCCGTTGGTCGTCATCCATGTTTGGCGTGAAGGTCCGGCTGGCATTTCTGATTTCCTTGATTTCATCAATGCTCTGCCAGAAGCCCACGGCCAGGCCGGCCACGATAGCCGCCCCCATCGCCGTAGTCTCCTCATCGGCGGCCCGTTGAACGGGAATGTTTAAAATATCCGCCTGGAACTGCATCAGGTAGCGGTTCCGTGACGCCCCACCATCGGCCATCAATTCAGGCACCTTGATCCCGGTATCCTGCTTCATCGTTAAGAGAACGTCGCGTGTCTGGTATGCAATCGACTGCAGGGTCGCCTTCACGAAATCGTTGCGGTCGGTCCCGCGGGTCAGGCCAAACACAGCCCCCTTGGCGTCCGGATCCCAGTACGGCGCACCCAATCCGTTAAAGGCGGGGACCACGTAGACTTCATCCTCGTCGGTCGAGGCCATGGCCGCCTGCCGGGATTCGGGCACGCTACTGATGATCTGCATGCTTTCGTGTAGCCAAGCCAGCGCGGTTCCGGCCACCAAGATGGACCCTTCGAGCGCGTAGGTCACCTCGCCGTTCATTTCATAAGCAATCGTCGTCAACAGGTTGTGCTTCGACAGTTGCGGTTCGTTCCCGGTATTCATCATGACGAAGGCCCCGTCGCCGTAAGTGTTCTTGACGGTTCCAGGTTCCACGGCCAGCTGGCCCAGTAAGGCCGCCGATTGGTCCCCGACGATTCCCGCGATGGGCACTTCCACCCCGTAAAATTGGAAATTCTGGGTGACGCCATAGACTTCCGAACTCGATTTAACCTCTGGCAACATGGCTGCCGGAATGTTGAGCCAGCTTAAAATATCCTGGTCCCATTCCAGCGTGTGAATGTTGAAGAGCATGGTCCGACTCGCATTACTATAGTCGGTGACGTGAATATTCCCGCCAGACAATTTCCAAGCCAACCAACTATCCACGGTCCCAAAGAGTAACTCGCCATTCTCAGCGCGTTCCTGGGCACCCGGCACGTGGTCTAAAATCCAGCGCACCTTGGTGGCACTGAAGTACGCATCAACCACCAGACCGGTCTTTTCCTTAATCGTTTCCGCCCGGCCCGCCGCAACCAATTCCTTGGCCAGGGGCGCCGTCTGTTGACTTTGCCAACCAATGGCATGATAAATGGGTTCGCCGGTCACCTTATCCCACACAATCGTGGTTTCCCGTTGGCTACTGATCCCGATGGCCTGAATATTTTCCGGGTGAATCGACGCATCAATCAGCGCGCTAGCAATCACGGACAACACACTGTTCCAGATTTCATTGGCATCGGATTCGACCCAGCCCTTGTGTGGATAGTACTGGGGAACCTCCTTGTAGCCTTCAATGACCTTGCGTCCAGTATGATCGAAAATCATTGCCCGCGTGCTGCTGGTCCCTTGGTCGATCGCTAAGATATAGTTTTCCGGCTGTTTAAGTGCCATATGTAAAACTCCCTCCAAAATATCACTGTGGTAAGCGGTTCCAAATTCGCTGCGTCTATCATAGCACGCCGCTTGTGAAAAACGCTAGGGTTTGTCCCAACCTCCCCCGCCCTTGAAACTTTCTTAAGGTTTGAGCAGATGGTTTGTCGCCTCCGGGCGGGGGAAAATGGACCGGAACGCTGTGGGCGGACGTTGGTAGCCAAAGTGCGGTCTACCAACTTACTTTGAGCCTCTAAGAACGAGTCTCAAAGCTACCAATTGCCTAAGCAGCCCAACCCGCTACTAAGGCAATTCCCACGGCTGAGACCATTTTCCCCCACCCTCCGGCTAACATCCGCTTAAACCGTTAAGTCGGCGGTCCTGATTGTGTTTTCAGTTGTCTTCTTAGGTTAACTTTTAATTGTTATTGTTCTTACTGAATCTGTTTGATTCGACAATGGCTTAGTAGCTAAGGTATCTAACTAAACGTCCTAAACACGTTCTGTTAAGCCAACCTATTTAGTCCACAACTAGCTTTTGACCCGCTAGAAACGAGTTCTCAAAGTCCGCATCATTCTTGATTTTCTTGCCGAACTCGTCAATTAGCGCGTGAAACTCCTGATAGTCCGCCAGTTCCAACTGAAATTGGCTAAGGACTTTCTTTTGAAAAGCCGGGTACGTCTTGGGCATTGTTGCGCCCAGCCACGTGAACAGTCGGCGGGCGTAGGTGTCGACCATGAAGATGCCGTGGTCCAGCGTGTACATTAAAATGTAATCGGCCGTTTCGTTGCCGATACCGGTGATGCTCATTAGGTCTTGGCGTAGACTAGCCCCGTCACGGTGCTTCAACACGTCTAGATTATCATCTGCTTGGCCTAACCAGTCAGCGAGTGCCAGGATGGCGGGTCCCTTGCGATTGTAGAAGCCACTGGTCTTGATCAGGGGTGTGATCGTCGCCGGCGTTAATTTTCGCAACTCAGCGGGCACGAACCCGGTCTCTCGTTTTAGATTGATCAGGGACGGTTCCACGTTGCGCCAATTGGTGTTTTGCACCAGAATGGCGCCCAACATAATTTCAACCGGCGTCTCGGCCCAAGGTGTTCCGGGCTTCAGCCAGGGTTGTGGGCCCATCTGCTTGCCCATTTCGCGGTATAATTCTTCAATTGTCATCCGATTCTCTCCCTATTTCTTTGGTTAAACTGATGATTTGTCAACGCCTTCGGGCTGGTGAAAACTGGGCCGTGACGCTGTGGGCGAACGCCCGGAGCCAAAGAACGGTCTCCAGGCTTACTTTGAGCCGCTAAGAAACGCGTCTCAAAGATATCAGTTGTCTAAGCGGTAAACCGCTAAGGCAACTCCCACGGCTGAGCCCATTTTCACCAGCCCTGCGGCTAACATTTGTTTAACCACCAAATAACACTTCAATTGTAAATAATGCTCTACTTAACAATGTGCACACTAGGCTTTCAATTATACAACTACCGCAATCAATTCGGGACTTAGCTGTCTCCAACTCTATCACCAAATCAAAAAAGCCAACCACAAAAAACGTGGCTGGCCGCTAACTCTTTTGTTTATTTGGCGTCGCTATTACGCTTGATGACCAAGCGAATATCGTCGTCAACACCTTCTGGGTTCAACTCTTCTTTGTAATCGAAGTTGGCGCTCTGGAAGTACTTCTTGATTTCATCGTTGATTGTCTCTACGGCGCGAACATCTTGGTCTTGCCGTTTCAATAAAAGCGTGTATTCTTTTGAGTCTTCATCGACGTTTTCGAAACTGTATTCAACCGCTTCGGAATTCAAAATTTCTTGAATCAACTGCCGTTCTGTCATCATGTTTACCTCGCTTAAATTTAGTCTACTTCTCTATTGTAGGGTTCTTTTCAAAGTTTGTTAACTATTTTGTTACACCTTCACTAAGTTTCGGGTGACAAACGTTCTTTGGGTCCTTAGAATAGGGTTAAGTCTAAACTAGTCTTTGTCAACGCCTCCGGGATGGTGAAAATTGGGCCGTGACGCTGTGGGCGAACACCCGGAGCCAAAGAACGGTCTCCGGGCTTACTTTGAGCCGAAAACCACGTCTCAAAGATATCAGTTGCCTAAGCGGTAAACCGCTAAAGCAACTCCCACGGCTGAGCCCATTTTCACCATCCCTGCGGCTAACATTTGTTTAACCCCATCAGTTATGGCCCACTTACTCATTCGTCAATTCCAGTTAGAGAACGAATAGTGTGGGTTAAACTCGTGTTAGCCGTGAGGGCGGCCCAAATCGACTCAGCCGTAGGAGTGCTCTTAACGGTGAACCTTGCCGTTTAGAGCACTGGCATCTTTGAAACTCGCTCTTTGAGGCTCAAAGTAAGTACGGAGACCGCTCTTCAGCTCCGTGCGTTCGCCTACCGCGTTCCGGTCGATTGGGGCCGCCCGGTAAGGCGCTGACAACACCAGTTTAACCCGAAAAAAGAGAGGAAGCGACGCTATGCGTCCACGTATTGCTTTGCCCGCCGACACACTCGACGAGGCGACGAACATTATTAATGAAAGAAACGCGGCCTTTGCGCCCCGACCGGCCGTTGAAGCCATTGTCAAAACTGGCGGTCTGCCCATTATTTTACCTAGTATCGACCCCGAAGACGTTGCCGATTACCTGTCCCTATTTGACGGAGTCGCCTTCTTGGGTGGCGCCGACGTTGACCCGACCTTCTTTGGCGAGGAACCGCACGTCCGGTTAGGCAAGACCTACCGCAAGCGTGATTTATTTGAAATCGAACTGCTGAAGCAGGCGGTTGCCGCCAACAAGGCTATTCTTGGTATTTGCCGCGGCCTTCAATTAATTAATGTTGGCCTGGGTGGCACGCTCTACCAGGACTTGAGCGAGGACCCCACGGCTCAGCTCAAACACAGTCAGGCCGCCATGGGCAACCAACCCAGTCACCACGTCACCGTCGTTCCCGGCAGCACACTGGCGACGCTAACTGGCGACCGGCCCTACGTGAATTCCCGCCACCACCAGGCCATCAAGGCTGTCGCGCCAAGTCTACGCGTCACGGCGACGGCCGACGACCAGGTCATCGAAGCCCTGGAATCCAAGGACACCGATCAAATCTTAGGTGTGCAGTGGCACCCAGAAAACATGTACAAACACCATGCCGAATCGCGGCAAATTTTCCAAAATTTCGTCGACCGGGCCGCAGCGCGCATGTAAAATTGTGGTAAAGGGCCTTTTCATTGGCCGCCACTTCCTATACACTAGACCTTGTAGCAAAAAAATCGGAGGCGAGCATCAGTGGCAAAAATGAAGGACTTTGGGCAACGCATGCGCTTTTTGGGTTTCTCTATCGTCCTGAACTCAGCCGCTAACGCTTTAACCATCTCAACCAACCTCGGGAGTGCCGTCTGGACGGGGTCTTCCGTCAACTTGGCCAACTGGATCAACGTCCCCTTGGGAACCACCCTATTCATGTACGGCATCGTGATTACCTTGTTGAACCAACTATTACTGGGACAATTTGACCGCAGGCGTTTTATTTCTAACCTGCTATACATCATCCCCTTCAGTTATCTGGTCGAGTGGATCGGATACTTCTGGAACTGGATTGGCGTCGGCCGCCTGCCGTTAACCGGGCGGGTCATCGTCGATATCATCGGCCTGTTTGGCGTGGCCTTTGCCGTGTCCATTTATAACCGGTGTAATATTATTATGCATCCTAACGACGATCTAGCCTACATCCTGCGGTTCAAATACCTGCGCGGATCGGCCATCATTGCCCAGTGGGCCAGCTACGCGCCACCCCTGCTGATCATCATTCTCTCCTACATCTTCACGGGCGAGTTACACGCGATTGGCTTCGGCACGGTTTGGGCGCTGGTCACCCAGGGAATCGTCATGGGTTGGGCGGATTACCACGTTTTCCCCCAGTTAAAACATCATGTGGATGTGTAACCTCAAAATTTACTAACATTTTTCTCATTTAACTACTACAGCGTCGTTTGACTCCTCGGAGCCGAACGACGCTTTTTATTTGCCTTGGTTTTTCTAGTCAACTAATCGGTCGATAAATTCAAAGACAACTATCGTCGTTCAAAAAGACTGACCTCATCAGTTTTGAACGCGTTATTTGGTTCAACTTACCATCCCCACGGAACTTCCCGGGCCAAAACCGTTCCGCCCTTTTGCCATTACATCAATTGTGTGCAATTTTATTTAAGCGGTTACATTTACACATTAAGCTTTTATTCAATCTTCATGAATGCCGTCATAATACGATTTACACTAGCAATTATTGCCAAACTCATGGTATACTGCATTTAATAAATAGAATAAAAGTAAAGGGAGTGTGCTAAATGACTAGGGGACTTAGCAAATTAATGACTGCCACCTTCACACTGATTTTATTAGGGGGCGTGGCCACACCAGCGGTGGCTTACGCGGATTCTTCGACAGATACTGTCACAGCTACGACTAAAGCTGACGACAAAATTACCTATCACGTTGGTGCCGTCGAAACACCATATGTTTTGATTTCTTCAACCAGCGGCATCAAGAAGACCCCAATTGTTACTGGTTGGCCAGATTCTTTAACAACTGAACAGCTCAACGATGACGACTACATGACAAAGTTTATCGCTGATCATCCAGAAAACACAGTCAGTGATTCTAATGACGTTAGAGACGGCATGCTTGGAATCGCCATGAGTGAAATTACAGCGGGTCCCAAGGAATCCTATGCAGACTTTCTGCTAGCTTCTGCAGGACCGGCTGGTAATGGTTTCACCGCAGAGGACGCTGCAAAAAGGGCGCTCCTAGACTCTTACGTGAAGCTTTGGGATGCGTATGTGCACGTAAACTTAAGCCTGAATATTATGAATCGCGAGGATGTTATTAAGGATTATGCAGAAAATGTCACGCCTGAACTAGTCGAACTAGACACACCTCAATCAATTATTGACGCCTACAATCCTGGAAAATACCCAGAAGAAACCTTTAACGATAAGCTGACTAAAGTATACGAAAGCGATTATGTCATGCTCAAAGAAAATCAACTTTTTAGCAAGATTTCTGATGAGCAGTTCATCAAACTCGACCCCGCTAAGACTATCAATGAGCAATTAAAGCTGTGGTTAGCCCCCCTCTCCAATTACTACACTAAACTTCCCGATGGTTCATATAAAGTAAGTGGACTGATGTCAGGTAGCTTCCAATTTCTAAACTTTGGTACGCCCGACCCCGTCATCCCCGACCCAACGCCGACACCAACGCCTGCCAAGAGCCAACCGGTGACGGTGACCTACGTTGATGACCAAGGTAAGACCCTGGCGCCCAGCAAGACGTTGACCGGCGACCTGGATGCCACCTACCAGAGTGACGCCCTGAACATCGCTGGCTACAAGCTGAGCAAGACACCCACTAACGCCACTGGCAAGTTTACCAGCGAGGCGCAGACCGTGACCTACGTGTACACCAAGCAAGGCACGCTGCAAAGCGGTTCGGCGGCCGACACCATTGAGACCAACACGCTGGCTCCTAAGGGCGCCGTCGTTTACGCTACCAAGAAGGTCGGTCTCTACAAGACGGCCACCTTCTCCAAGAAGAACCTGAAGCGTTGGTACGTGAAGAAGTCCCGGATGAACCGGCCGATGTTTGTGGTCATCGGCTACGCGACCTCTAAAAACGGCGTCAAACGGTACCGCGTCAAGGACGTCAACCACCACAGCAAGACGGCTGGCAAGACCGGGTACCTCACGACCAACAACGCCTACACCACGCCCGTTTACTATGCGGCTAAGCACAAGACCGTGACGGTGATCAATCCAACCGGGGTCAACAGTTACGCCAAGAAGACGTTAACTGGCAAAAAGACCCACTACCGTCAAGGACAAACGCTGACCGTTAAGAAAGTGGTTACCAACAAGTTAACGACTCGCTTCGTTCTCAAGAATGGCCGTTACGTGACCGCTAACAAGAAACTGGTTCAGGCGGGCAAAGTCACGATGCCACGGCAGATCAAGACGAAACACGCCATCAACCGTTACAGCAACGTTAATCTCACCAAGCAGAATAGACACCTCAAGAAGGGCACCAAATTAGCCGTCCGCGGCTGGGCTTACTCAAATGCCAATAATTTCAGTAAGCACGACACGCTACGGTACCACGTGGCTGGCGGATACATCACCGCTAACCGGCACCTGGTGAAAACCGTTCGTTAACGAGGATCCTTGAAATGAAGCTCTGGCCCTACTGGTCGGAGCTTATTTTTTACGGATTTCTCCCAGTTTTTGCAGCAATCGCCATGGAAATGGCCTTCTCACGTTAACCCATTATATAAAATCTGTGCAATGTTAATTCAACTGATTAACGACCGTTAAAATCATTTACCAGACTAGCTATAATCGCCGTTATATGGGCGATTGTTATAGCTTTTAGTCCCCTATCCATGATATACTGCTACTAGATAATAGGACAAAAAGTAAAAGGAGTGTTCAAAAATGACTAGGGGCTTTAGACAACTCGTGACCGCGAGTCTTGCCATGATTTTATTTGGTGGGATTCTCAGTCCCAGCGTCATTCACGCTGAAGCCGCCACCGCCGTCTCGACCGCTACGACACCAGCTGCCAAACAAACCTACACCATTAACTCCGTTGAACTGCCGTACACGAAACTGATTGCGAACCAGCAAGTTACCAAGGACTACTGGTTCCAAAAGGATATGACCGTTGACCCTACCGGTGGTCCTAACGCCCTCACGGTGGGCCAGTTAGTAGATACCACCTACATGGGGAGCTTCGTCAAATACAACAATAACGACGACATGGCCGCTAGCCTGCCTTATATTTATCAAGGCCTCTACGCCGACCCAACCATTGCCAAGGACACGACTGTTGGCGAATTCTTATACATCCAGAATACCGAGGACTTTTCTAGCGCCACCGACTATGTTGAAAGTAGCCGCCTCAGCACTTTCATCACCACCTGGTGGCTGAAGAATCTTGCGCAATACCAAATCAATCAAAGTAATTATGCGCAAATGCAGTCGGATTACCACAGTTTCTTGCGTGACTACCTGATTACCACTGGCGCGGACGCCAGCGTTATGAACCAGTATGACTCCATGTTCGCTGCGCAAGAAAATTTTGAAGACCAATATATTCAGAACATGCTCTACACCCAGCTATTTCCCGGTCTCATCCAAGCGAACTACCTAGGCCAGTATACCAACGAACAATTGGCCCAATTGAATCCAGAAATCTCCGCGGCGGAAACGGAACGGGCCTTGAATCAACCGATGGCTGACTTCCTGTTACCACAAGGAGATGGCACCTACCAAATCAGTGGCCTCCTGATGGCCATCGAATTCAAAATTTTCAGTTTCGATGACGCATTGCTGCCACCAACCACGACGCCAGATCCGACTCCCGACCCACAGCCGACGCCTGACCCAGACCCCGTGACCAGTCAACCCGTAACGGTTCGTTACGTCGATACCGCTGGCAAGGCAATCGCCCCGGCCAAAACGTTGACGGGTGACCTGGGTGCGGGCTACCAGAGTACCGCACTGAAGATTGCCAACTATACCTTAAAGACGACACCAACCAACGCCACTGGTAAATTTACCAGCCAGGCGCAGACCGTCACCTACGTGTATCAGGCCATCCTGACGAGTGGTGCCGGGGCCGCAGTTGTCGCACCCAAGGGCACAGTCGTTTACGCCACAAAGAAGATTGGCCTGTATCGGTCAGCCACCTTCACTAAAAAGGCTCGTAAACAATGGTACGCGAAAAAGTCCCGGCAAAACCGGCCGATGTTTGTCGTCACCGGCTACGCCAAATCCAAGAACGGTGTCAAACGGTACCGCGTGAAGGACGTCAACCACCACAGTAAGACGGCTGGCAAGACCGGCTACATCACGGCCAACAGCCGCTACACCACTCGCGTGTACTACGCTAAGAAGCAACCTAAGATCACCGTGATCAACAAAGCCGGCGTCAACGCCTATAGTAAGAAAACACTGACGGGCAAGCGCCACCACTACCGTCAAGGCCAGATTCTCAAGGTGAAGAAAATTGTGGCTCACAACCTGACGACCCGGTTCGTCCTCACCAATGGCACCTACGTCACCGCTAACAAGAAGCTGGTTCAGACGGTTAAATAGCCCATTGTTGGCCGCCCTCATGGCTAACATTGTGTTTACCCATCTGACCAACATCCGTTGCGTTAGTGACGTCGATTATCTACTTTCTGTGTAAACCAAAACAGCAGTCCACCACTTGGGTGAGCTGCTGCTTTTTGATTACGTTGTTTATGATTAATTATTGAGAAATACATGGCCACACATTTATCCAACGAACCAGATAAACTAGTTAGCCAACCACTCACCAACTTACGGGTTAAACCCGTGTCAGCCGCAGGGCTACTGAAAATGAACCTACGCGGCCAATGTCAGCGACCAGAGGCGGACCAAGGTGTCCAGCTGTGTCGGCGGTCTTGGTTGGGGTTCTTGCCCAACCTAGTCCGCGGGACGACCTTTGAGACCGTTCTTTGGCTCAAAGTCGAGGTTCCAGACCGCTTCTCAGGCTGGAACCGGCCCCATAGCAGGACACCTTGAGTCCGCCGTCGGGAGCGACCAGGACCACGTCACGACCCATTTTCACCAGCCCGGAGGCGATGCTACACCAGTTTAACCCGGTTATTTGAAGACCTTGGCTAGCTGGTCAAAGTCCAGCGTACCCAAGCCGGCCGCCTGGTTATAAGTCTTCCCCGGCTGCCCAACATAGAACAAATTCCCGTTGTTCGTGGCCGAATCCAATTTGGTAAACGGTGACTGACTGGTCTGGGCCAACGCGTACAGCTGTGGATTCCACAGCCCCATGCGCTTACTGCGACCGCTGTTGATGACGGCCGCCATCGCCGCAAACTGAGGTGCCACGACGCTGGTCCCACCGGTCAATTCCCAGCCATCCGCGCTAGTGTACTCGTCATACCCCGTCAACGGATCGGCGTTGGCCACGACGTCTGGGAAGTTTCGCCCACTGGCCGTCCCGGTAATCAGGCTCGGATTCTCTCGTGGCAACCCACTCGCCGTCAGGTATTGCCGAGCGTTATAGGTATTCACGCCAGACACGCCTTTTTGATACTGCGGGGTGGCGTACAGTTCGGAAATACCGCCGCCACTGCCGCTCTGAAGTGTATCCATCAAATCAGAATTCTTTTTGAAAAAGCCTTCATCTTGGAAGTAGGCGTCAAAGAGTTCGTCGCCGCCCCAGGTCCGTTCCTTGGGGATGTCGACCTTGATGCCGTTGGCCAGCGTGCCAGAGACTGGCAACGTAGTCCCACCAGTAGCCGTGACCCACGGATTGTTGGCGGGGAAGTTGGCGTAAATACCTTCGTTGGTGTTGCCCCGGCTGTCGAGCTCTTCGCCGTAGGCCCCGGTGTCCCCGCTTGCCGCAAAGGTCGAAATACCTTGAATCGCGCCCTGCGCTAGCAACGTGTTCATGATGCTACCGTAAAGTGGCGTTAACAGGTGCTCCTTATTCAGACTCTGGAGCACGCCTTCGGATAGGCCCCAACTCAACGACAACGAACTGGCTTGGTTTTCACCAAAGGCTGTCGCAAAGGCATTGAGCCAACCCACGTCACTCAGCGAAGCCGTGTACACGCGAATCTTGGCTTTCGGCGCAATGGCTCCGGCCTGTTCAATGTCTAACGAGGTTTCTTCATTGCCCGGATCGACGTTGCCCCAGATATTCATGCCGCCAGTGGTCTTCACACTGATGCGGCTGGCGGACGACGAAACGCCCTCCTCGGACCAGAAATGGGTGATGTCATTCTTGTTGACCTTACTGAAGCTAATGATGCCAATCGTTTGGCCCTTGCCGTCATTGCCCTTGGCCAGGCTCGTCGCATTGTATTGGCTCAGGAAATTCTGCGGCGCACCATCACTGGTTGGGCCGTCGGAACTGGTGCTGGACGTATCCGCCAAGCTACTCATTTTCGCCAAGTTGGTGATACCGACGACGGCCTTGATAGGCTTAGCCACGTTGCTTGGCAACTTCGGCGTCTTCTTGGAAAATTGAATCTTCTTGCCATGGTAGGTCGCCGTCTTCAGGTTCGTCGCGAAGGTCTTGTTCACGGCCGCCGTGCTCCCCTTGATCTGCATGATCAGGCCATCGTTAAAGGTCGTCACCTTAAACTTGCGTGACTTGAAATACTTGGCCAAACGCTTCGTGGTGGTCGTGGACTGCCCAAATTTTTGCCGAAACTGCTTGGGCGTCAAATAAGACTTGAACTGTTTATTTCCCGACGTATTCACGGCATAGGCGGTCTTGGTCAGCTGCGCGCTATTCCGCGTGTTTAAGACCAGGTCCAGCGTCACGGTTTTACTGCCAGAAACGGGTTTCACATTTTTTAAATTGGTTAATTCACTCTCACGGTACGGTGTCGCCAGCGTGCTGGTGCTAGCCGCGGTCGCTGTGACGCCACCGAAACTGCCCAGCCCCACAATCAAGCCGGCCACAATCAGACGAATCCTCATGAGCATCCCCTCCATTTATGCTTTATTATACCCCGTCACTCCGCGAAAAGGTGGCGCAAATCACTAGTTGATGATGACATAATTAAATGGTCGAACCAAGGTCCCGCTAAATGGTGGGTGGTCGTTACCGACCGTAGTGGTCTTGCCGCTTATGTTTGCGAGCAATTAGAATGGTTTCACAGGTTAAGGGCGGGGCAATTTCGTGATTTTGACGGACTTTTGGTGGGTTAACTAAAAACAGGTTCCGTGGCCTTGTTTTTTGGTCGCGGAAACCTGTTGTTTTGGTTGTGTTTTTGGTTGAATGTGTTTTGCACATAATGATTGTTGGGGGTTAATACTGGGACTAGTCTGAGACTGCTTAGCCCGAGATATCCCTTTTATTTTGGATTGTCTCGGTTCGTTGCTCTGGTTCTACACGGAACAATTCTGGTCCTGGCGGCTTCCGAAACGTGTTCCGCGAGCCAGGTCCCTGCGCTTAACCCCGACTAAGCAATGACCCAAGCCCAGGGTCATCACTTAGTCGACGTTAATGCTCAGAACCTAAACGGCTCGCTCCACACTCTTTACTCTATAACTTTCCAGTCAAAATAAACTGCTTAACTTCCTTCAATGTCCGCTTGGATTCAGGCAGCTTGCCCCACAGGATGTAGTCGTGGAGCATCGACTTCAGTTCGTGAACCTTGGCTGGCGTGCCATTGGCTTCGTTTAGCTTTTGAATCAGCCGTTCGTCATCTGCCGCCAACAATTCATTAGTCCCGTAATATAGGAGGATTGGTCCCAAGTCGTCAAAGTCGCCATAAATGGGACTGACAAGGGGATCGGTCACGGGGTGATCCCCCGCGTAATCGAAGCCGATTTTTTTCAAAGTGGCCAGTGTAAGATATGGATCGTGCTTGGCCGCCGTTTGGAGGTCAGGATTCATCATGCTTAGGTCGGTCCACGGCGAAATCAGCACCGTCCCAGCTGGCAAGGGTTCTTGGTGAATTTTCAATTGTTGTAACAAAGTCAGCGCCAAGCCGCCCCCGGCCGAGTCCCCCATCAAGAAGAACTGGTCGTCCGGATACTGAGCCCGCAGGTAATCGTAGGCGTTCATGGCGAAAATCACCGTCTCGTCAACCGTTGCCTCTGGAACCAGGGGGTAATCAATGTAGGAGATTCGCAAATTAGCCTGTTGGACCAACGTTTCCATCAGTTCACGATGGCTGTCGATGCCCTGCATGGTGTACGCACCGCCGTGAAATAACAACACGTGTTGCGGTAATGGTGCACCCGACGCAGCGGTCAGGATGCGACCGCCGAAGACTTTGCGTTCCTTGGTCACGATGGTAGCCGGAAACTTTTCTGGCACCACGGCCCGGTTTTGCCGGCTAGGCTGTAAAAATGCTTGTTGAATCTGCTGTTTGAGCTGACTGTGCTGGGTCTTGAAGAGTAACCATTTCCCGCGCAAACTCACGACTATCACCCTTATCTTTTTTGACTTCGTTTTTTGCTCGACTCATATTGCCAGTATACAGCGTTTCCACTAAAAACGCTTCCCTCAGATTGAATTACTAGGTAATTTTCCGAAAAACCGTTAGAATAGAAGGCGTAACAGTAAATCTGAAAGGGTGGCAAGAAACCAATGACAAATAACCGAAAATTAAACGTGACGGGCGGCTGGAACTTCCGAGAACTGGGCGGCTACACCACCGTTGACGGCCACTCGGTTAAGTGGCACAAGTTATTGCGGACAGACGGGCTAGCGCGCCTCACCCCGGATGACCAACAATTATTAACGGACTATGGCGTCGTTGCCGACGTTGATTTTCGCTCCAACGATGAAAAGAAACAGGCGCCGGACAAGGTTCCGGCTGGGGTAACCTATCATTTTCTCCCGGTCTTTCCGGCTGGCGACGAAACTGACGCTTCAGCCACCCAGGAAGAACTCGAAGCCCGCTTCAACGGCGATGACCAGGCCGGGTACCGCCACATGTTAGACGTTTACCAAAAGATGGTGACGATGCCCACGGCGCAGGAAGCCTACCACAATTTCTTCGGCACGCTCCTCAGCAACGAAAAAGCCGATCAATCCGTGCTCTTCCACTGTACCGCTGGTAAGGACCGGACTGGGATGGGGGCATTCTTAGCCTTGAGCGCCCTAAATGTTGATCCCCAAACCATTCATCAGGACTACCTGTTAACGAATCCAAACGTTATGCCACTAGTAGACCGCCAAAGTGACAAGGCTCGTGAAGAAGGCCATTCAGAAGCCTTTGTGACCAACATCCGGGCACTGTCCACGGTCAACCCCGACTATTTGGCCGCGGCGACGAAGGTCATCAACACCCAGTACGGCGGCACGCAGGATTACCTACACGACGTTTTGGGCTTATCCCACAGCGAATTAACCACTTTGAAACGACTTTATTTGGACTAAACATCCACGCCAGGCTAACCGTTTTAACGGGTAGTCTGGTTTTTTAACCTCACCTATACGAAAGGAACTGATTGCTAATGAAGAAGAAAACGTTGACTTGGGCCCTTCCACTTGCTGGAATCGCCCTGACCTCACTGGCCGCCAGTGAGCACCTCTTTAACTTTGCCTTTAAACGCGTGAATTACGTCCCAGAAACCTCCGCGGACAAGCAAAAATACGCCGACGCCTATTACGCCTACGTCGACTGGTACCAGAAGATTCCTAAGGAAAAATGGTACCTGCACGAACACGACCCGCAGAACCGGATGGTGGCGGAGTACATCCCCGCGGAAACGCCGAGCGCCAAGACCGTGATCATCTCTCACGGTTACAAGGGCAACGGTGAAACCATGGCAAACTTTGCCCAGATGTATCATCGCCTAGGCTTCAATGTCCTGTTGCCGGATGACCGAGGCCACGGTGAGAGCGCCGGCAAGTACATCAGCTTTGGCTGGCTAGACCGGTTGGACTACCTGCAATGGATCCAACAGGTCATCGACCGGGCCGACAACGATGTCAAAATTTTGTTGTTCGGTGTCAGTATGGGTGGGGCCACAATGGAGATGCTCTCTGGTGAAAGCCTCCCCACGCAGGTCAAAGCCATCATCGCCGACTGTGGCTACTCCAGTATTGAAGCCGAGTTGACCTACCTGTTGAAGCGGCAGTTCCATTTGCCCAAGTACCCCATCGAGCCCCTCGTCAGCACCATTTCCAAGCGTCGGTTGGGCTACTACCTGGGCGACGTGACCGCTACGGACCAACTGCGGAAAAATCGGCGGCCAATTCTCTTTATCCACGGTGAAAAAGACGTCTACGTGCCCGTGGGCATGGCTTACGAAAACTACGCGGCGACACACGCCCCGAAGCAATTATGGATTGTGAAAAACGCCTCCCATGCGGAAAGTTTCTGGACTAATCCGGCGCGTTATCAACAACACGTCACGGAATTTCTCCAAACTTACTTCGACGAGGACTGAAGCTTAAGCCTAACTTAACGGCGTTTACAGCTTCCTTATGATTAACGTAGAATCTTCACACTTTAGTTTTTCTTTAGCAATTTGTCAAAAAGTCATCACGAATTTGGCCCTTTTCTCTTCACAAGCGGCGGGTATAGTAAACATCATAGTAATTAGCCAATAACTATTACTAACCAAATTCTATATCCAATCCCTTTTAGATTCTCTCCCCCTAAGAGAATCCTTCCTGATTAGGTTCCCTCAAGCCTAATCACCCCTCTAAGTTGCGTTTACACCCCCTATGTAAATGCACTCCTCATGAAAAAAGGTTCGCCGTACTCTTCCCCGAGAGTGCGACGAACCTTTTATTTTGGGCTGGAATTCTGCTCCGCCTGGCGAACAGCTTACTTCGCCCGTGTTAAAGTCTCTGGCTTTGACCACGTGTGCTTAAACCGAGAGGTCATGACGATTTTGTTCTTACCTTTTCTGGTAATCTTAACCCGATTACTACCGCTAGATGGAAGCTTATCGGCGGGCTTAATCACATACTTGTTCTTAGCATAATGCTTAATTTTTACGAGATGATTGAACGTATTGACCGAGCTCAACTCCCGGTGACTATTCACCCATCTGCCATGACTTTTGAAAAAGCAATCTGTATCACTAATAGACTTCTTGCTGAATTTATAGCGAACCCGCACGCTGCCTGGCACATAGCTACTCCACCAATGCCCCCGCAATACCTTTGGGACACTAGTCTTCCAGCTAGCTGCTTGTGCCGTCCGGGGCGTACTCCCAAATACTAAGGCAACGGAAAGGGTTGCTAGTAGTATCAAAATCAGTCTTTTGAACTTCAAAGCTTGTCACTCCTTATTATGTGTAGACTCACGGTCAGCTTACTACGAACTAACCAACATTAGAAAGTGCGGGATGTAAGGCAGAACACCATTGGACACCAAAAAGTCCAGAAGACTTCTCCTGGACTTTTCCTGTTTGCTTTATGCTATTTATCTTTAATCTGCCGCCAAGCTTCATCAAATCCGACAGTCTTATCGTTACCGCGTTCCTTAATCTGCCGGTCAACACCCTGATTAATCAAAAACAAGGTTTCTTGTAGTGAATGCCACTCATCCGCATCCACCACAATCTTTTCCGAATTCTTCTCACTCACTTACAACCACCGCCAAGCCTTATAC
Organism: Levilactobacillus wangkuiensis; assembly: GCF_016861605.1. Lineage (GTDB taxonomy): Bacteria > Bacillota > Bacilli > Lactobacillales > Lactobacillaceae > Levilactobacillus > Levilactobacillus wangkuiensis. Next base: position 35,230 of record NZ_BOLM01000013.1, on the reverse strand, counting down.
AGATCCTGCCGGTGCTGCGTCTCGTGCGTCTGAGTTGACTGGACGAGCTGTGCTTGAATGGCCGCCCACTGGGCTTCACTCATCAAAATGGCGCCGTCATCGGTTTGCTGAGACGATGCAATCTTGACGGCCTTTCCGGCATGAACTTGCCGTAACAAGTCTAGTAGATTCTGTTGCGCATCAATTGGTGAATACACTTTTTCCATTGGCCATTCCTCCCATAGTTCACAGACAAGCTAACGACGTCGACAAACCTATTTGGTTAACCCTAAGCGGTTAAAGATAAAGTCCACGCGGCGCAAGTGGTAATGATAATCAAACGCATCATCAATCTGAGCTGGCGTTAACCGTTGCGTAATTTCCGCATTGGCTTCCACCAGTGGCCGGAACTGCGTCTGTTGGTCCCAGGCTTGGGCGGTCAACGGTTGGACCAAGTCATAAGCAGCCTCACGACTGAGTCCCGATTCAATCAGCTTCAACAATAGCCGTTGACTGTAAATCAGTCCGTACGTCCGGTTCATATTGGCCTTCATCGTTTCTGGGAAAACATCCAAGTTCGTCAAGATGCCGTTAATCCGGTGTAGCATGTAGTCTAACAGCGTCGTGCTTTCAGGCAAAATCATGCGTTCAGCTGAAGAATGAGAAATGTCCCGTTCGTGCCAGAGACTCACGTTCTCATACGCCGTGACCATGGTCCCCCGTAAGACGCGGGCCAGGCCGGTCACATTTTCGGAACCGATGGGGTTACGTTTGTGCGGCATGGCTGAGGAACCCTTTTGTCCGGCACTAAAATGTTCTTCCACTTCATGGATTTCTGAGCGTTGTAGGCTCCGAATCTCCGTGGCAATATTTTCAACACCCGTCCCAATCAAGGCCAACATTGAAATGTAGTCCGCGTGCAGGTCCCGCGGCAGCACTTGGCTGGCAATTGGTTGCGCACTGATGCCCAGCTCTTCACAGACTGAGGCTTCGACTTCTGGTGGCACGTTGGCAAACGTCCCGACTGCCCCACTGATTTTCCCGGTCTCCACGGCGGTTGCGGCTTGGTCAAAACGCGCCAAGTTCCGTTCCATTTCCGCGTAGAAGCGCGCAATCTTTAAGCCAAACGTGGTGGGTTCGGCCTGAACCCCATGGGTCCGACCAATCATGACCGTGTCCTTATAATGAAGCGCCATGTCCTTAAGCGTCGCAATCAACGTCACCAAATCCTGTCGTAATACGGCGTTGGCTTGCTTTAATCGGTAACCCTGAGCGGTGTCGACCACGTCCGTGCTGGTGACCCCAAAGTGAATCCATTTGCGTTCGGCGCCTAATGATTCCGAAACATCCCGCGTGAAGGCAACCATATCATGGTGGGTGACGGCTTCAATCTCGGCAATGCGGTCGACATCAAAGGTCGCGTTCTCACGAATCTTACGTGCATCTTCAGCAGGGACTTCGCCCAACTTTGCCCAAGCCTCATCAATGGCAATCTCCACGGCAAGCCAAGACTGGTACTGGTTTTCTAGGGACCAAATCTGGCCCATCTCTGGTCGGGTATAGCGTTCTAACATGCACATTTCCTCCTCGAAAATAGGTAAAACACGAACATTAATTTTAATTTTCGTTCTTTTCTCTGATATCTATTTTATCACAGAACATCCCACTTTAGCTAGTGATTTACGCGTTATATCCCTTATTAATTAATTTCTACCCATAATTAAAAGAACTTTATACTGCATTATTAAATAAATTGTTCGCTTTTCACTTGATTTTTAATTCCGAACTTGATACACTTATTCTTGCTGGGTGTTCGGCCCGGCAAATAATAACGATGAGGTGTTTGCAATGTCATCAACAGTAGTAGTTGGTAGTCAATGGGGCGATGAAGGTAAAGGAAAGATCACGGATTTTCTGAGTGAGAAGGCTGATGTCATTGCCCGCTACCAAGGTGGTGACAATGCCGGCCACACCATTGTTTTCAATGGCCAAACGTTCAAGTTACGGCTGATTCCTTCTGGAATTTTCTACGCCGACAAGCTGAGTGTGATTGGTAATGGGGTCGTCGTCAATCCGAAGTCTCTGATTGCAGAACTGACTTACCTCCATGAAAATGGTATTTCTACCGATAATTTACGGATTTCCGACCGGGCGCACGTGATTTTGCCCTACCACATTTTGTTAGACCAAGCGCAAGAAAAGGCGAAGGAAAACAAGATTGGGACCACCAACAAGGGGATTGGCCCGGCTTACATGGATAAAGCCGAACGAATCGGGATTCGTATCGCGGATCTGTTGGACCACGACATTTTCGCTGATAAATTACGCCAAAACTTAATTGAAAAGAATAATGTTTTAACCAAGTTATACGATGTCGAACCGCTTAACTTTGATGATGTTTTCGATGAATACTATGCACTGGGCCAACAAATCAAAGGCCACGTCACCGACACATCCGTCGTGATCAACGACGCAATTGACGCCGGCAAGAATGTTCTCTTCGAAGGCGCTCAAGGGGTAATGTTAGACATCGACCACGGGACTTACCCATTCGTCACGTCCTCGAACCCCGTTGCCGGTGGAGTAACCATCGGTGCCGGTGTGGGCCCAACCAAGATCGACCACGTTGTCGGTGTCTGCAAGGCCTACACGTCACGAGTCGGTGATGGTCCTTTCCCGACTGAACTCTTTGATGAAATTGGGGACACCATCCGTGAGACTGGCCACGAATACGGGACGGTTACCAAGCGTCCTCGCCGAATCGGCTGGTTCGACAGCGTCGTTCTTCGCCATGCCAAGCGCGTTTCTGGTTTAACGAGCCTGTCTCTGAACTGTCTCGACGTGTTGACTGGTCTCAAGACTGTCAAGATCTGCAAGGCTTACGAATTAAACGGCGAGGCTATTTACCACTACCCCGCTAGCCTAGTTGACCTGGACGCTTGCCAACCCATCTATGAAGAATTCCCTGGCTGGACGGAAGACATCACCGGCTGTCACTCAGTCGAAGAACTTCCCGTCAACGCCCAAAACTACGTCAAACGCCTCGCCGAATTGGTGGGTGTGGATATCGCCACGCTCTCCGTTGGCCCCGACCGTGAACAGACCAACATTTTACAAGACGTCTGGAACGCCTAACCCCACGAACAAGGAGTGACTGCACATGCATCCTGCTGAAGTATTTGATTACGAAGATATTCAACTGATTCCTAACAAATGTATCATCGACAGTCGAAGCGAGGCCGATACCAGTATTGAATTTGGCCCCCACCGGTTTAAAATTCCGGTCGTTCCCGCGAACATGGAAACGGTCATCAACGAACCCCTAGCCATTTGGCTGGCCCAGCATGATTATTTCTACGTCATGCACCGGTTCCACCCAGAAGAACGCCGCGGCTTCATTGAACGGATGCACGCCAAGTCCCTCTTTGCTTCCATTAGTGTGGGGGTCAAAGACGACGAGCACGCCTTCATTGACGAACTTGCCGCAGCCGACCTGGTACCTGAATACATCACGATTGATATCGCGCACGGTCACAGTGACGCAGTCATTCGGATGATCAAGCAAATCAAGACCAAGTTGCCCGATAGCTTCGTGATTGCCGGAAACGTCGGCACTCCTGAAGCCGTTCGGGAATTGGAAAACGCCGGTGCGGACGCTACCAAAGTCGGTATCGGACCTGGTAAGGCCTGCATCACCAAGCTCAAGACGGGCTTCGGGACCGGTGGCTGGCAACTCGCGGCCGTTCGGCTCTGCGCCAAGGCTGCCCGGAAGCCAATTATCGCTGACGGCGGGATTCGCTACAACGGCGACATCGCCAAGTCAATTCGTTTCGGTGCTAGCATGGTCATGATTGGCTCAATGTTAGCCGGTCACGAACAATCGCCTGGTAGTCTGTTAACGATCGACGGCCGGACCTTCAAGCAATACTGGGGTTCCGCCTCTGAAAAGCAAAAAGGCGCCTACCGCAACGTTGAGGGCAAGCAGATGCTGGTCCCTTACCGCGGCGACATCGCCAACACGTTAAACGCCATGCAAGAAGACCTGCAATCCTCAATTTCCTACGCAGGTGGCCGTAACCTGCTGGACATTCGGACCGTGGACTACGTTATCGTGAAGAGCTCCATCATGAACGGCGACAATTACTAGACAAAAATAAAAGTCACGCGTCCTTTCCGGTGTGGAAAGTGACGCGTGACTTTTTGCTACATAATTTAGTTTAAAAAACGAGCCCGAATATCAGCCAACTTAGACCGCCGTAACATGAACCAGGCAACGCCGCCATAGACGACCAGTGGTCCGATGCCAGCCCAGGCAGGTAAATTTACGCCCTGCTGAAGCAGTCCCGTATTGACCAACACCTGGGCATCCTCCAAGAAATGCCACGCAATCGTCCACAATAAACTCCCCGTCCGGAGATACATGGCACTCGTCAGTAAGCCAAACCCGAACGCCATCAGAACTTGCCCGATAGTCATCGTCAGACTCTGGTGTGACAGATTGATCAAATGGCTCGCAGCAAACAATAGACTACTGCAAATCACCGCCAGCCACACGCCCCAACGCACATGGTTGGCAAACCGCCGTAGAAATCCGCCGAGCAAGATGCCTCTAAACAGTGTCTCCTCAAAGATGGCAATCAGCAACGCCAGTAACACCAGCAGGGCTGAGTGCCCCGTAAAGTGTTTGGCCGTGACCAGTAAGGACCCGTTCAAAACCATAAAAAATACGGGTACCCCGTTAGTCTTAACCTGTTGCCAAAATGACAGTTCCGACTTTAAATGGATCGGCACACCTAACCAAAACCGATTAGCCAAACAAACAATCGTTAAGACAACAATTTCTTCCAAAAACGATGTTAACATCGTCGACAAACTGGCCTTTTTCAGCAAATAGCCGACGACATTCATCACAACGATCACCAGTACCCACGTTAAAATGAGCTGGTACGCCGGTTGTCTTCTCCCCTGATTTAATTCCAAAAAAACTCTCCCCTTCTTTTTCCACTTAAAATTCAGTCTATCGCTAACCAACACAAGCTTCCCCGAAATTTCTGCATCAGTAGCGATTAAGCTAGTTACTTCGTTTCAGCGGTCAAAACGGCCGTCTTATCCGGTTTGATCCCGAAATAGGTTGGAATCAATTCGGCTAAGGCTGCCATGGCTTCATTGGCACGGGCAGCCTGGTCGGCGTTGACCGATTCCATCACGACAATCCCGTTGGTGGTGTCGTCCGTCAACATGGTCCGTTGGGCTTCCCGCCAGTTCAGACTCCGGCATACGGCGCCATCTTCATCGTAGTAAATCATTTCGCCAGCCCGGGCCGGGTCATCCTCTTCTGCACCCAATGGGAAGAAGGATTCGCCGCCTTGTGCCTTGCCTAAATGCAGGTCACCGGCAATTTTATCCCGGTCTTCAATGCCGACTGGCACGCCGTAACGCAGTGAAATACTGTTATACACGTCAACCAGTGGCTCGATTGGGGTAAACTCGTGGCCCTGACTAGCCCGCTTTAACAAGGCTTCAATCGAAGAACGCGCGCCTTTACGCTTGGGAAATTGTTGGTAAGCCTCCCGCCATTCGGCCACCACCGGGTTGTTCCGGAAGGGGTCAACCTTGGTAAATTTGTCGGATTCCGCCGTCGCCGTGCGCAATAATTCTTGGCGTTCAGCCAGATTATCATCCGTATCGTGGTTATCAAAACCCGTCAGCCACATCAAATTGATCTGGGCCTCCGGATACGTTTGCCAAAAACTATCGTCAATAATAACATCCTTCATCGTCATAGTTCTATTCATCCTTTCGGTTAATCGCTGGTTTAATTACTTACTCTCTCATCATAAGCTACTGGTAAAAATTTGCAACGATAGTCAAAAACGACCCATCCTATTTTGTGGATGAGTCGTTTTGTGTTTTTTATTATAACATTTTCTAACTATGCTTTACCGAATCACCAGCACCGAGACCGGCGCATACTTAGCCATGTACGCGGCCTGGCTACCAAAGTGACGACTGACACCCTTCTTGGCGATTGACCCGACAATGAGAATGTCCGGCTTAATCTGGGGAATGATTTCCTTCACGATGGTCTCACCCGGCTCCCCCTCCGCAATCATGATGCGGACGTCGGCAACCCCCGCGTCCTCTGCCTGTTGCTGGTACTCGCGGACGTGTCGTTTCAAATCATCATATTGGCCGTGAATGAAATCCGTATCCAGCGCCTGGTAAACGTTCATGGTTTCCTTTTCCAAAACCGACGCGATCACCAACTCGGCACCGTCTCGTTTCGCCTGATGAATCGCGTACCTAAAGGCTAACAAGGCATCCGCCGAATCGTCGACGCCGACTAAAATTCGTTTAAACGTGGTTGGCATGCACTCATCCCCCTACTTTTCCTTCGCCGCTAGCGATGCGGCTAGGCGCTTGTTGCCAAAATGTAATTCCACGATGGTCCACGCCAGCAAGCCCAATACGGCCGCAATCAACGCGTAGGCAATGCCATTGGCCAAGGCCAGCGTGCCACCCGTCACGTTACTGCCGAAGAAAGCCTGAACTTGCCCCGGCATGCCTTCCAGGTTCAACCCGGTCAAGGCAATGACGGAGAACCAGCCTAAAATTTTAAGCCACCAGGAGTTCTTGAAACGCTCGCCCATTTCCAATTTGCTATCGGTCATCATCAAGAGAGGTAGCATGGAAAATGGCAGGGCAAACGCCAGAAAGACTTGCGAATTGTTCATTAAATCATTCAGTGCTTCGTGTTCCGCAATCGCACTCTTGCCGCTGGTCAACATGACACAGATCAAGACGGGAATCACGGACAGCAGACGGGTCACCAACCGCCGCAACCACAGGGGCATCCGCATGTGCACGAAGCCTTCCATGATGACTTGCCCGGATAGTGTCCCGGTAATCGTGGAGTTTTGCCCGGAAGCCAGTAAAGCCACGGCGAACAACGTGGATAAGACCCCGGTCCGTGCGACACTGCTCAGAACACCATTGCTCATGGTCGTCGTATCTGACAGCGCGTGGAACAGGCCGAAGAAGGAAGGATCTTTGACGGCACCGGTCTTGAAGACGGCGACCCCCATGATCAGCAGTAACGCGTTGACGAAGAAGGCAAAGGTCAGTTGAATGTTCGAATCCAGCCCGGCAAATTTAACCGTCCGCGCCACGTCTTCCTCATCGTTGTGGTCGATCGAGCGCGTCTGTGAAATGGCCGAATGCAGGTACAAATTGTGCGGCATGACGGTAGCCCCGATGATGCCGAGGGCCCCGTTTAATGGCGTCATTCCAGCAACCGCATGTCCAGTTGAGAACGTTTCACCGGTGGGAATCAGGCCCTTGAAGACGCCACCCCAATCGGGATTGGACAAGGCAACCTGATAGACGAAGACGAAGAGAATCACCATAATCAGGCAAACCACGATGGCTTCAATTTTCCGGAAGCCGACCTTGGTCAGCAATAATAGCAACAGCACATCAAAGACCGTGATGAAGACGGCGATGACTAACGGGATGTGGAACAGCAGGTACAACGCAATCGCTGCCCCAATAACTTCCGCGATATCCGTCGCCATGATAGCCAATTCAGTTAATAACCATAAAACCACCCCTAGTGATTTACTGGTCCGCGCGCGAATGGCTTGGGCCAGATCCATCTGACTCACGATACCAAGTTTAGCCGCCATGTATTGCAACAGCATCGCAATCAAACTTGACATCAAGATGACAGACATCAGCAGGTACTGGAAATTTTGACCACCGGTAATTGACGTCGACCAGTTCCCGGGATCCATGTACCCCACGGCAACCAACGCACCAGGCCCTGAGTACGCAAACAAGGTTTTCCAGAAACCAATGTCCTTGGGCACCTTGACCGTCCCATTGATTTCTTCTAGTGAGCGGCCGTTCGCATATTCAATCAGCTTGTGCTTCTTTTCTTCTGGCATGCTCTCACTCCTCCTGGTCAACTTTTCTGACCAAAGCTAGTGTACGGCAATGCCTAGCTACCGGCACTGTTAAATGACGAGTCGTTAAATTTAGGGGGGTGGCGGTTAATTTTAAGGAATTAAAAAAGCCGCTAAACCACGTTTTAGTGGGCTAACGGCTTAGTTCGTACGCTTTTACTATCTTACATCGATGTTGCATCGCCTACCGGGCAGTTAAAAATAGGCCGGAACGCGGTGGGCAGGACGCCAGAAGCCTGAGAAGCGGTCTTCTGACTCGCTTTGAACCGCATAAACCGCATTTCAAAGTCGCCATTTCCTGAGGAAAATCCTCAGGAAATCCCACGGCTGAGCCTATTTTTAACTGCCCTCTCGGCTAACATCGATGTCACTCATCAGCTCTGACTGAAACCTCTCTCTATGACTAACACTTACTAAGCCAATAAATCAGTCAGTATCTGCATTAATAAATTCAAATTTTCTATATTTCTACTTTTAATCCCTACCGAATGACCATCACAGAAATTGGTGCGTACTTTGCCATGTAAGCCGCTTGGCTCCCGAAGTAGCGGCTGACACCCTTTTTGGCGATTGAGCCGATGACCAGTAAGTCTGGCTTGACGTGGGGAATCACGTCGCGGACGATGGTTTCCCCGGGTTCGCCTTCCGCGATAACCATTTTCACGTCTGCAACACCGGCATCTTGAGCCTGCTTTTGATAGGCTTGCATGTGCTCACGCAACTCGTCTCGTTCCCCGTGGACGTAGTCGCTATCTAAGGCCTGGTAGACGTTCATGTCATCGTGTTCCAGCACTGACACAATAATCAATTCGGCTGCATCTCGTTTAGCTTGGTGGATGGCGTAGTCAAACGCTAGTAACGCGTCTGCCGAGTCATCGACCCCCACTAAAATTCGTTTAAATGTCGTTGCCATACGCTAAGCCTCCTCATTTCCTAAAGACTTTTCAGCCTTCTCAGCTGCCAGTTCTGCGATTAACCGCTTGCTCCCCTTGTGGAGTTCTAGAATCATCCAAGCTAACAGAATAATAATGGCCGCGTCCAAAACGTAAGCAATCACATTTGCCGTGGATGTTTGGCTCGCCGTGATGGCATTGCCGTAGAATCCTTGGATAGAAGCTGGCATGTTGATCAGGTTCAAGTAGGTCAGGGCCAGCACAGAAATCCAGCCGAGCACCTTGATCCACATCGCGTTCTTGAACCGCTTGCCCATTTCAACCGCACTGTCCGTCATCATTAACAACGGCAGCATAGAGAATGGCAAGGCAAAGGCCAAGAAGACTTGCGAGTTGTTCATCAAATCATTTAATGCCTCATGTTCATCGATGGCACTCTTGCCACTGGTCAGCATGACACAAATTAGTACGGGAATCACGGACAGTAGCCGGGTGACTAAGCGCCGCAGCCACAATGGCATCCGCATGTGCACAAAACCTTCCATGATAACTTGACCAGACAAGGTCCCGGTAATCGTTGAATTTTGCCCAGAAGCTAACAAGGCAACGGCAAACAGCGTTGACAGAATCCCCGTCCGCGCCACGCCAGCCAACACACCGTTACTCATGGTACTGGTATCCGACAAGGCTTGGAACAGACCGAAGAACGATGGGTCTTTGACGGACCCACTCTTGAAGACGGCAACCCCCATGATCAACAGTAAGGCGTTCACGAAGAAAGCCAAGGTCAATTGGATGTTGGAGTCCCAGCTGGTAAATTTAACCGTCCGGGCCACGTCTTCTTCATCGTTATGATCAATTTCCCGCGTTTGCGAAATGGCTGAATGCAGGTAAAGGTTATGGGGCATAACCGTCGCCCCAATGATTCCCAAAGCCCCACTGATAGGCGTTTGCCCACCAATGTGTGGTGTGGAAGCGACCGTCTTCATGCTAGGAATCAAGCCGCCAAAGACGCCACCCCAGTCAGGGTTAGACAAGGCGACTTCGTAAGCGAAGACCACCAAAATCACTAAAATCAGGCAAACCACGATGGCTTCAATCTTCCGGAACCCAATCTTGGTCAGTAACAATAAGAGCAAAACATCTAACACCGTGATAAACACGGCAATGACCAATGGAATGTGGAACAGCAGATATAAGGCAATTGCGGCCCCAATAACTTCCGCAATATCCGTTGCCATAATGGCAAACTCCGTCATGATCCACAGCACGATGCCGAGGGACTTGCTGGTCCGTGCCCGAATGGCTTGGGCCAAGTCCATTTGACTCACGATACCAAGTTTAGCCGCCATGTATTGCAGTAACATCGCGATCAAACTTGAAATCAAGATAATCGACATTAATAAGTATTGGAAATTTTGCCCACCAGTGATGGACGTTGACCAGTTACCTGGATCCATGTAACCGACCGCAACTAACGCACCAGGCCCGGAGTACATAAATAGTGTTTTCCAGAACCCTTTCCCCTTTGGTACTTTAACGGTACCGTTAATCTCTTCAAGTGACCGCCCATTGGCATATTCAATGAGTTTGTGCTTCTTTGGTGTATCACTCAAAATCAAGACCCCCTTCTGTTTCCTACAAGGCCCATTGTACCGTAAAGTTTACTTAAATCAAATAGAAATTTAGGGTGACTTAACTTTAAAATGTGAACTTGTTAATAATAATATTCGTAATTTAAGCGGTTTCATCCCCGGCCTTTCGCCACTGAATTTAGTGAACTGAATAAGTGAAATCCATCGAAAAAATTTTTTGGTTCACAAAACTTTTGCACGATAAATGCCGTTAATTAGACAATTTATTTTAAAATAAGCATATAAGACTATCACGATAATTATGATTACGCAGAAAGATTTGCAACTTTCGGCCGTTACCAGTAGAATTTAAACTAGTAAAATAAATTTTTAGGGGTACTTAACTATTTTCAATTCACTGGGGAGTTGATTGGATGTCGAACCATCAAAATACTTATTTAAAGATCATCGCGGAGTGTAGTTTTGCCCGCACTCGCGTCAGCAATAAACAGATTATTCACTTCGCCAACGTGACACCCGCCACGGTCACCGAGACGACCCGCCAGCTACAGGCGCAGGGCCTCGTTCATCGACGCCGCTATACGGGGGTGACCCTGACCGAACAGGGTAAGGCCGTCGCCGGCCAGTTGCTCTACGCTTACCGGTTGTGCGAGGTCTTTTGTGATCAGCAGTTACACCTACCTCTCGCGCAAATTCCAGCACAGGCCTGGCAAATGGCCGATGCCTTAACCCCCGTCACGGTGCGTGCGCTGGCCGAGTACCTCGACCACCCACAGCGGAGTCCCTTTGGCGGCCTGCTAGATTCGACGGCCCTGCCGGACGATAGCCACATCACCCGTCTCAGTGACGTGCCAGTGGCGACGACCGTCACCCTGACCGGCTACCTGGAAACGGCTAATTTGGTGGCTTACGTCGATCACCTGGACCTCCCGTTGAACGTGCCAATTACGATTACCGCGCGCGATGAGGAACTCCATCTGCTCTATCTACAGCTGCCGGACGACCGGGAAGTGACCGTGAACGCGCTGGTGGCCACGTACTTGTATACGGTGCCAGTTATGGCTTCGGTTGAAAGTTAAACGATTAGAATACGTTAAAGGCAGCGGACACGACTTTAGAAACTACGTCGTGCCTGCTGCCTTTTTAGATTGTTATGGAGATAAAATGGAAAATTATTAGCCTTAAGTTTACGACAATCATCTGCCAATACACACCCTGTTATTTTCCCGGTAATCTCTATAGGTGCCATATGCAAAATAGCCACAAACAATCATCAAGGCTACGATTTGAAACCAGAAAAAATATTTGATATAGAAATTGAAATAGATAAACAAAGGAATTTCAATCACACCAAATACCATTAAAATCCAATTGGGTACACGCTTTACGAAAATCAAAACGCCCCAAAACAAATTCACCAACATCTCAATATTCACAACTGTCCAGCCTATTCCCCATGAATTCCGTCCCCAACTGGCATTACTCCCCAAAATATCTACTCCATTACTAAGTGCAACGAACAGTATCACAGTACCCAACGCAAGATTGACTCATTTGTTCGTCATTCTTTTTCTATTCATGCCAAGCTCCTTCAATCTGTTCGCTTAGAACGTTATCTAACTCAAAAATCCAAAATAGATAACCATCCCCAGCACCATAAAACTAAAACTAATAATCGCGAATCGCTTTTGATTTAAGAATGAACAGATTGTAAATGCTATCGCAAAGACTGTGGTTATCCCCCACACCCAATTATTAATCGGGGAAGCCGCCTGAGCGGAAATGGCTTCCTCATTTATCATGTAACCTAGAATACAAAATGCCGTAACTACGAGCCCAAAGAATCCAAATAATTTCATGGGTATTTGATTATTACGCAATGTCATCCCTTCTCCCCAACCATTCCATAAGTACATTAACCACGGTCCAACCGCATAGGCAGGCGTCGCAACATATTTATCATAGAAATGATTCTTAGAAACCTTATGTACCACTACAACGTCCACGTCTGCGCTCTCTGTAGAAAAAGGCACATTGATTTGATAATGTAACTGACTCTTGCTGCCACTGTAGTACTTAATTTCTGATTTAGGCAGCTTGCTGGGTCCTGAAAGCACAGCCGCAATTGGATGACCACTTTGCAAAATACACAGTCTAACGGCATTGCTCGGAATAAATGGGGTAAATGTCAGAAACAACACCAACAATACTAGTATCATCTCCAACCAGCTAACAGGCTTTTTGAGCCATTGCTTAATGTTATCGCGCATACCACTCACCAACTTTCCTTATATTTTTTCGAATCACTGCTTAAAATAGACTCTGTAAAGCATATCTGATGCACCTTTAGCTACCGTTCCCGGTAGTCTCGATAAGTCCCATACACAAAATACCCACAAACAATTGTCAGAATCAAAACCCGAAGCCAGAAGAAATATTGAACATAATAATTAAAATAAGCAAAAAAGGCTAAGCCACTCACACTCACAATCAGTAAAATCCAGTTAGGTAGGCGCCTCACGAAAATTAAGATACCCCAGAGTAAATTTACCCACATGCCAATATTCACGATTGTCCAGCGTATTCCCCACGGTTCCGAACCAGCACCAGCATTGCTTGCTAAAATTTCTAGTCCGTGTCCCAAAGCTAGAAACAGTACCACCAACCCGATTATCATATTGCCCCATTTGTTCATTGTTCTTTTTCTGTTCATACTAAACTCCTCCGCCACCCGCTCTCATACAAGTCTCACGTTAAGCATTGCTCGTCCTAACTTTATAATTGCGATAAGTCCCATATGCGAAGAATAGACAAGCCAGACTTAAGATCAAGTCCTGGAACCAGAAAAAATACTGAACGTAGATATTCAGATAACCAAATAAAGATGTTCCCATTAATCCTAAGATAAATAAGAACCAATTTGGAACCCGCTTAATCAAGATAGCTACGCCCCAAAACAAGTTTACCCACATCTCAATATTGACAACTATCCAGCTTACTTTCCATGGTCCTGGAGCCAATTCGTGATTGCTTGCCACAGTGCTTAATCCATTTACCAATGCAATAGCCAATACTAAGAGGGCCATGATTATGTTTAGCCACGTTGCGATTGTTCTTCTCTGATTCATGTTTGCCCCTTTACTTGTAAGCCAATTACCTGTAGAACCCTCACCGGCTTAAGATTGACCAGACAGATGCACAACTAATTTATACCGAGAACAGCGTCCAAATAGGTATCAAATTAACCCACAGCATGGATCCCACAATTTGATAGCCAGCTTCACCTGAAATATGACGATGACCAATCCGAAAAGTCACAATCCAATAGATCATAAAGAAAATAATGAAGAACCCAATTATGACCGTATTGGCCAGGAAAACGTCCGCGATAAAGACTATTGCAACACCAAATTTTTCCCATTCGGATAAACTTCTGTAGCGAAAACTACCGATGTTCTCGCTAGTTTCTTCTCCATGCTGAAACATCACCAGTCCCAGCGCTACTACACACCACCCCAAACACAAGACAGCGGAAATAGTCCCTGATTGATTCAGATGAAACCACCCAATTCTCCATTTTGTCAGTACTCCTATAGAGACTAAATTAAAGAATAGAGCGCTTATTGCAAGTTGCCGTTTAGTAACGAAGTTCATCCAATCAAATCCATTTCTACTGAGTTCCTGTCCCCATAAATTAGCCATTTTCCCACTATGCTGTAACGGCTCTAATAGGCTAACAGTGTACATCCTGTAAAAGTGACTGTTAACCATCTTTTGCACTTGTTGTTACCCACACACATTTGCTACCGTGGCTATTTTCATCTCTTTACATTTAAGAGTAAGCCTAATGTCAAGCATAGTAAATACCTTTTCTATTTTTACCGCTAATAGTTATAGCCAAAAACCATTTAACTCACCAATTTCAAAAAAAATAGCCGCTCCCGCTGGAAAGACTATCCAGCGAAAACGACTATTTTAACTAACATTCATATCCATCACGGTCATTTCACAACCACCCACTCATCCTCGGCCCCTAACCTGAGGCCACCCACAAGAACGACTGCTGGTCGTGCAACCACCCGCGATGCTTCTATTCTAACTAGCGATTAACGTCCGTCAGCGGCCATTGAGGCAGCCGTGGCGCTTTGATCATCAGATGATGGCAACCGCTTCAGGCCAACGCCAGTGAACCCACTGAGGATGGAGAAGACGGGTGAGAAGAGACTGAAGAAACAGAATGGTAGGTAAGCCAACGTGGAGACGCCCAACGTATTGGCAGCGAAGACGGCCGCAACCCCCCAAGGAATCAAGTAGTTGATGACGGTCCCGCCATCTTCCAAGACCCGGCTCAAGGCCAAGTTGTCTAATCCACGATCATTAAAGGTTTGCTTGAAAGCCTTCCCTGGTAAGATCACGGAGAGGTATTGTTCCCCAACGAAGATGTTCACACCGATCCCGGACAGGATGGCAGCGGTGACTAAGGAACCAGAACTCTTTAAACGCTTAGCCAATGGCACCATGGCCGTTTGGATGATGTTAAACTGCATCAGGAGGCCACCTAAGGTCAGCGTCAAGATAATCAAGGAGACAGTCGCCATCATGGCGCTAATCCCACCACGGCTCAGTAACGCATCAACACTGGCGTTACCGGTCTTAGAAACGAATCCAGATTCAATCATGGTAGCGACACTACTAATTGACGTTGAAGGCTTTTCGATGAATAACATCACGATCCCTAAACCAACGTTTAACAACAAGGTTTCAATGGCTGGGATTTTCCGCCAAGCACAGACGAACATGACGATGATTGGTAAGGCCGCCCACCAAGTAATGGAGAAGTTGGCGTTTAACGTGGCCACAGTCGTATTGATCTTACCCATGGCGTTACTGTCGGATGCCCCGGTCCCCAGAATGAAGTAGAGGATCAGGGAAACAAAGAATGCGGGAATCGTGGACCACATTAAGTTCTTGATGTGGGCAAATAATTCGGATTCAGCGATGGCTGATGCCAGGTTCGTGGAGTCAGATAGAGGTGAAGTCTTGTCACCGAAGATAGCTCCGGAGATGATGGCCCCAGCGACTAATGCGGGGTTGAAGCCCATCGTGGTCCCCATCCCGAACAGGGCAATCCCAATCGTGGAGATGATGGTGAAGGCACTCCCGATGGACGTCCCAACGATGGCACAGACCAGGAAGACGGATGGCACGAACCATTGCGCAGAGATCAAATGGAACCCGAAGACCATCATAGATGGAATGATCCCAGCGGCGATCCAGACACTGATCAAGGCCCCAATCAACAGGAAGATAAAGATGGGAATGATCCCGGTCTTGATTCCTTCAGTAATCCCGCCGTGGATGGTATCCCAGTCGGCGCCGCGGACCTTCGCCCACAGAATCACTAACGCGATAACCAGCAGGACTGGCGTAGTTGGGGAAAGCCCAAATTTGATAACACCGAGACCCATGATGGCTAACATTGCTAATAAAATAATAATGGCTTCGCCGAAACTAACCGGCTTGTGACTCTTGTTGGATTGTTCTTTCATAAAAATCGCTCCCTCTTATTTGCCAAGTTTTATGTAATAAAAAAATCGTCCCCGCTGCAACTATGCAACAGGGACGATTAAGACTAAACCGTGGTACCACCCAACTTGAGCCACTGGTTCTAGACCCAGTAACTCCACTCTCTAGAAGGTAACGGTTCTAGTCATTCTCCGCCTGGCGTACCAGGACATTCCACTGTATTTCATCGTAATCACCCTGATCGGTTCGCAGCAACCACCGACTTTCTGACACTCAGATGACACGCTACTTGGTAATGGAAATTAGCGTTCTGTATTTGATTGACTTTGATACTATCACGACGACAGATACCCGTCAACCTCTAATTTAATTTTAATCTTAATGGTTGGTCGTTGAATCCGGTGCGGCCATTGACTTTAACGGTGATTTCAAAAAAGTTTAATTAATTTTTCCGCCATCAAGTTCAGCCGTTCTCAGCAAACGTTAATCATTGTAAAACACGCCGGGATATTCTAGCATCCCACCAACGTGGGCCAAGGCCCCTGCCGTTAATGGCTTGATCAAGTGGCTGCCCATCGGCACGGGTAACGTGTTGTGGATGGCAAAGTCTTCGGCCATCACGTAGCCGCGACTGCCATAGTAGTTCATGTCGCCGACCACGCTGATAGCGGGAAAGCCAGC
Source organism: Levilactobacillus wangkuiensis (assembly GCF_016861605.1). Lineage (GTDB taxonomy): Bacteria > Bacillota > Bacilli > Lactobacillales > Lactobacillaceae > Levilactobacillus > Levilactobacillus wangkuiensis. The sequence continues at coordinate 18,592 of NZ_BOLM01000013.1, read as the reverse complement.
TTGCCGGGCCCGTGTCTCTAACTCACTTAGTAGTTGGCTCCCGACACCTTTGCCTTGCCAGTCGGGATGAACGGCCAGTGGCGCCAAGGCAACCACCGTCGTCTTGTGTTGGTTGCCTCGAATCGTGACCGGGCTCAGTAAGCCGTGGCCCACGACCTGATCAACTGCGGGCTTCGCAACGACTTCCAGGCTGCCCTGGTACTCATACGTTGACCGGAGCTGGTGAATCAAGTCGACCTCGCGACCGTCACTCTCTTCGACGGGGGTGAACGCTGCTGAAACCAATTGGTCTACCTGTTTGAAATCTGTTGGTTGGATTGTTTCAAAACTTAAACTCACTTCGTCTACCTCTCATTTCCTAAGCGATTGGCAACATTACCGTGTTATTATACACGATTGACGCGGAAAATCGACCTTTCCAGTTAGATTTTAGCGAAATCGCTTGAATTTACCACCCCAAACCCCGTACACTGGTACCAACACAATTAAGGAAATCGAGGTACTTAAATTTGACGCACAAACAGCGTTGGGCCGCTATTTCAGCCCTGATTTACGTCGTCTTCGTGGTTGCGGCCATCATGATTGGCTTTTTAGACCCCAGTAAAATTGGTCTAGAGTGGACCATCTTCTGGTACTTTGTCGTTGCCGCGCTCTGTTACTACTTTTATTTTAAAAACGTTACCTACCGTGAAATCGTCTACTATGCTAAGGAACTGGGTCTCCATAAGGCTGATTTAGAGGCGTTAGTGCCCAATCGCAAGGAGACCCAGGACGTTCCCGACCCCGACCATCCGGACTTCTTTAGTCCCTTTGCGAAGGTACCGATTAATGTGGTAAACGTCTTATCCGATAAGCTGATTCCTTTGGCTAAGGAACAGGGGATTTCGCTGTATAAGTAGTTTATTGGTAAATTTACGTTCCCGGCGGCGGGCTCAAGCTGCCCTGCTGTGGGGAACGGCTCCAGCCTGAGAAACGGTCTTCCGCCTCGCAGCTGGTCAACTTGGCCCGTCTCTGGTCACTTACATTGGTGGACTTTTTACATTGTACGTTTAGGCCCTTGTTCTGTATCGGATTATCTCCGTCGAACTTTTCAGATATCATTTTAGCCCCATAAATACTCACGCTATGTTGCGTAGGTGTTTATGGGGCTTTTACTTGCTGTCCGAATATTTTTGAGTTAGTAAAATTTTAGCTGATGATACTGTCGTAGACCGCTAACTTTGCTCTCGCCAGTCTATCCGGAAACTGGCGGCCTCTGAAACGTGCGGAAAGAGCCAGACTCCTGCGCTTAACCAAAATAGGACTTCTGGCCGACGTTGTCGACCAGAAGCCCTATTTCCGTTAATGCTCAGAGTCTAAGCGGCTCTTTCCGCACTCTTCTCTTTTACTTCCGTCCCGAATAGGTCTGGGACTTCTTCAACCATTCTTCGTCATCGGGATTAGGACCCACGCGCTTGCCAGCGTCGAGGTCTGCGATGGCCTTCATTTCGTCTTCATCCAAGCCAAAGGCGAAGATGTCGCGGTTTTGTTGGACGCGTTCTTCGTGGATGGACTTTGGAATCACGATTTCTTCGCGTTGCACGTGCCAACGTAAGATGATTTGGGCGGCGCTCACGTCATGGGCAGCGGCCAATTCATTGATGACCGGGTCCGTTAAGGCGTTGTTTGAACCGCCACCTAATGGACTCCAGGCCTCATGCAGGATTCCCTTGCTTTCCAGGTAGGCGTGCATTTCGTCCTGTTGTAAGTAGGGATGAGTTTCAATCTGGTCAACGACGGGCTTAACCGTGCCGTTTGCCAGGATATCTTCCATCTGCTTTTGATTGAAGTTAGACACCCCAATGTTCTTGATCTTGCCGGCCTTGTACAGGTCTTCCATGGCCCGCCAGCTATCCAGATAGCCAGGTGCTGGCCAGTGAATCAGGTACATATCTAAGTAGTCAAAGCCTAACTTATCCAGCGTTTCTTGGAAGGCTGCCTTGGTTTCATCGTAGCCCCGGACACTGTTCCAAAGCTTAGATGTCACGAAAACGTCTTCGCGTTTGACATCACTCTCGCGGATGGCTTCGCCCACCCACTGCTCGTTGCCGTAGTATGCGGCCGTATCAATGTGGCGGTAGCCAGCGGCCAAGGCCCACTTGATTGAATTCTTCGTATCCTCAGCGTTATCGACTTGGAAGACACCCAGACCGAGCTGTGGAATCCGGTTGCCATTATTTAATGGTAATTCGGGAATATCATTATGCAAAAATAAAACCACCTTTCAAAGTTAGTTCCACTCCTATCATACAATACGTTCGGAAATATCGGGATTAGAATGATTGAAAAATGGCCGAAATCAGGAGTAAAATTTTCTTCTCTTGGCGTTTTGAGGTATTATGGAGGGTGTGGTAGTTTGTCGTCTCGGCGGCAAACTCGTTTTTTCACACCGTTCTGGACATGGAGGTTTTTCAGTTGAACAACCAAGAACCAAAATCACGCGTACAACGGTATAACTTTAATCAGGGGCCGGACCAACCTACCCGCCAGCGGCAACGGAAGCCGCGACGTTGGTGGCCTTGGATCATGACACTGATTACGTTGGCGATTGCCATCTTGTTGGTCTTAGCCATCAATCATCACAATAACGCTGGCTCCAACACCAGTGCATCATCGAGCACCAGTGCCTCCGTCGTGGCCAAGTCATCATCCGCGTCGGAACAGGCCGCCTTCGAGAGCTTTAAATCAACGTACAGCAGCTACAATGACAACGGGTTAACCGTGACGCAAAAACAAAAATTACAAAGCACCATCAATGAAGAGTCTAACAGCGCCGTGCAAGACCGCGAGCAGAAATTATTGAATCAGGCCCAAACCAAAAAGAGTTCGGCCAATTCAACGAGTTCTTCTTCGGCTAGCAGCCATGCCGATGCCACGTTTGCTAGCACCCATACCTTCTCCTCTGTCGCTGACGCTCAAAACTGGGCCCAAGCGTCTAAGGACCAATGGTTGCAGGCAGGCTACACCACCTATACCATCACGTCCGATGGTCAAGGTAATTACAATTTACAGTTTGTCCGTTAACTTTTTAGCGCGAGCCTAACCGGGTTCGGGCTATTTTTTTGGCGTCGATTTTTCCAGTCGGTCGAGCTGATTCTGTAACTGGTCGACCTTGCCGGTTAGCGTATCAATTTTCGTTAAGAGCGCGGTGATATCCGTCTGCTGCTGGACCTCTTGCGCCGTAGCCGATTGAGAGGCCCGGTCAGCGATAAAGTCCGTAATCGTACTGGTCAGCAACCCAATAAAACCAATACCGCCAACCATCAGGAAGCTGGCAATGATTTTACCAAAGGCCGTGTGGGGCGTCTCATCCCCATACCCCACGGTGGTCGCCGTCGTGATGGCCCACCACAGCGAATCGGCCAGGCTCTGCTTCTCCGTCAGCGAAAAGAGAAAAGCACTCAATACAATGATCGCCACACTAATTGAGAATAAATAGATAAACCCCGTTTGATAAATGAACCGGTGATAGGCTTTGGTCCACTTACCAGAGATGCCTAACCGCCAGAACAGATGATGGAACCGAATCAGCCGGACTAAGCGGGCCAGCCGAAAGAAGGCGAAGACCGGGTGTAACGGGATGATACCCAGCAGGTCAAACGCCGACTGAATCAGAAAAATTTTACGATTCTTGGTGATCATCAGGCGCACCAAATAATCCATGGCAAAAATCGCCAACAACCCGTTGGCAATCGCCATTTCGACTGCGTAGTTTCCCTGCTTTAAAAAGAGTAACCCGACATTCAGTACCGAGCCCAACGTCAAGGCAGTAACCCCCACGTGATAGGCAATCAGGCCACGTGATTGCTTGGCCATAGTGTTTCCCCTTCCCCCATGACTTATTTGTTGTCCGACATAAGTTACCTTCTAATATAGTCAGATTCCACATTTTTTCCAGCCATAATCGTTAATTTTAGTGATTTAGTAAGAAAATAATTGCAAACTTAATGTTTCGTCTAAAAAGGTGTCTCTAGCCAAAGTTCTCCCCAGTATACCCAAACGGCAAAGTCATTTCTACAGTCATCGTACCCATCCCCCAAATCATTCTCCACCCAAGCAAAAACCGGGCCCAACCAGTTCCTAGTCAACTGGTTGGACCCGGTTCAATTTAGTTAATCATTAGCGGTTGCGTGCGCATTTTTCACAGCAACCTGGTCAAAGAAGGCCGGCACTAACTGCTTGTAGACCTCAATGGCCTGCAGATATTCCGTGACGGAGATGTACTCGTCAACTTGATGTGAGGTATTACTGCCAGGACCCATTTCAATGCTGGTGAAATCGCCCTTAGCTCGCAAGAATTCCGCCCCATCATTGGCGCCGCCTGACCCGACCACCTGCGTATCGTGATCACAGACCGTATCACTGATTTGCTTAGCCAATTGCACCAGTGGCGCATCGGGATCACCCGGAATGGCCTCCTCAGGGTAGCTGTAGCTCAGTTCAAGCTGCACGCCATCCTCCTGGTTCAGTTGGGCGATCAAGGCCTCTAGCTCGTCGTAGATGACCTGGTTGGGGTAAGCCGGAATCGTCCGCATGTTGGCCATCAACTCGGCATGGGCGGGAATCGAATTGATTTGCTCCCCACCAGAAATCAGATCAACGTTGTGTAACAGGCCGCCCAGCACAGGGTCGGTCTTGGTGTGTTGTGCCATCAGGGGACCCACGGCGTTATAAAATTTCATCAAATTATCAATGGCGTTGATGCCCTTCTCTGGGTGCGCGCTATGACTGCCCTTCCCGGTAGAAACGACCTTGTAATCAATCACGCCCCGCGCGGTGTAAACGACGTTGTCGAGGCCACTGGGCTCTGCGATGACCAGCCCGGCTAAGTTGTCTGCGTAGCCCGCATCAGTCAAAGTAGCGGCGCCGTATTCACCGGTTTCCTCACCGACCGTCGCCAGCAAGCGAATACTCCCGGCTAGCGGCGTGCCCGTTTCCAAAAATTCCAGCATGGTAATGACGATTGCCGCCAGACCACTCTTCATGTCGGAAGCGCCCCGACCAAAGAGCTGGTCGCCCACAACTTCACCGGCAAACGGTGCGTGTTGCCAAGCCGCTTCATCCCCCGCGGACACGACGTCCATGTGCCCAGACAGGCCAATCATCGGCCCGTCCGGGTTGCCGATTGTCACGACCAGATTGTCGCGGTTCTCTGCAAACGGCACCTTCTCGACCTTGGCCTGTGGATACGAGGCGAATAGGCTAGCAATGTAGTCGGCCACATCGGTTTCGTGGTCGTTAACGGATTTAATTTGAATTAATTTTTGTAAAATTTCAATTTTCTTTGCGGGCGTCATGGGCGTCATCCTTTCTCGGTACCAAACTTATTGTTATTCATCATACGCCCGTTAACCAAAAAATCAACCAATTTCTGTAATTTTATTACTTATATCTATTTTATACGCATTTTTATACATTATTAATGAATATTCGCGGAACGACTACCTCCTGCGGTATAATAATGTTAAGGATTGATCATAGGAGGGGTTTTATGAGAATTTTTGTGCCAACCGAAAACGGCTTCTTAGCCGACGAATACAGTAAGCACGCCACTGGCGACGACGTTTACGATGGGACGCCCGTCAAGTCGTTCCCTATCAGCCTATCCAAGATTCCCAAGAAAACACAGACCATTGCGCTGAACCTCATCGACTTCGATGCCGTTCCCGTCAGTGGCTTTCCGTGGATTCACTGGGTGGCCGCGAACTTCCCTGGCACCACGCGTGAAATTACCGCGGATGTGTCCCGGACGAACGCGATTCCCCACGTTCACGGCCGCAACAGCAATGCCGGTTCCCTCATTAATAACACGGACCCAGCCATTTTCCAAAACTACACGGGTCCCTTCCCACCTAACGGCGACCACGATTACAGCCTGACCGTCTACGCCCTGAACACCAAGCTAGACCTGGACGAGGGCTTCTGGTTGAACGACCTGCTCCATCAAATCAACGGCCACGTCCTCGACACCGCAACGATTACGTTACGCGGACGCGTTTAAACTTAAAAAGAAGGCTAATTATGGAACAGCACTATACCAACATCCTGGTTCCCGTAGACGGTTCAGTCCAAGCGGAACTGGCCTTAAAGAAAGCGGTCATCGTTGCCCAACAAGACAATGCCCACATTGACCTCTTAAACGTCTTGCGCATCAACCATTACGGTTTCTATGCGAGTGGCTCCATGCCCGGTGGCGTGATTCACGACTTGGTCGCAGACGCCACGTCCTACCTGGACTCCCTGGTCCAAACGACCCGTGCGGCCACCGGCTTCAAGGATATGGCCATTCACGTGCGTTTCGGCAATCCCAAGACGGTCATTTCCCACGAGTTCGTCACCGACCATAAGAACGATTTGATCGTCATTGGGGCCACCGGGATGAGCGCCGTTGCCCGGATGGTTGAAGGCTCCGTCACGGCTTACGTTAGCCGAATGACGGCGGTCGACGTCTTCGTGGTCCGGACCGATGAAAATGGTTTGGCCATTGACGCTTCAACAGTTGCGACAAAGAACAAGAACCAACCAAAATTTTCTTAAAAACGCTAAAATTCCCCGCTAGCTGTATTTCAGCCGGCGAGGAATTTTTTGATTTATTTGCGCCAGAACGTCGTGACGTCGGCCTTATCGGCAATGTTAAAAGCAATAATTTGCTTCAATAAGTCGTAGTCCACGTCCTGCGTCCATTTGATGCGACCAAACTTCTTGCCCGGATTATATTTCGCAGCGGCAATCTGATCGGCAAATTGGACCATCACGGGTCCTTCCGGGGCAAAAGCCATGTGCGCCTTGGCCACGCTAAACCCAATGATGAAGGTCCCGTGGTCGGTAAACATCGGTTGGTTCCAAGCAAACCGCTGCTCTAGTTGTGGGAAGGTGTCCTGGACCCAATTCAACACGGTCCTTAAGCGGTCTTGGTGCGCTGGATCATCAATCTTAGCGAGATATTCTTCAAATTCTGCAATCATGCTTTCACCCCTAAACGGTTAATTAATCGTCCCTATTGTACCATGGTTTTCCGGGGGATTATTGCCGCATTAATCGTCAATTTTGGCCTTTACATCTTCAATACATAAACCACACGCAATCATTATATAAGCTTGCTACAATGAACTTCGATTATACCTAAGGAGGCCTCATCAATGTCTCAAACCAACACACCCAATCTCATCGAATTAGTTTTGCTGTCCCTTCTCCTGGTCGGCTTTGGCAGTCCCAGTCTAACTGCCGCCGTCCAAGAACTCCAATCAAAGTAGTGCCAAAAACACCTGGCAACGTCCTTACCCTCCGTTGCTGGATGTTTTTGTTTACGGTTTGTGGGGATAGATATTGGGGTAATGCGTTTACGCTTACATATTATTTGGGTCAGTTTTCTTATCGCTGTTGGGGCGTGATACTGCAGACAGTTTTGCTTAACCCATAATTCTCTACCTGCTTAGACCGGTAATCTTTCTCTCGCCCTTATATCCTTGATTCTGGCAGCTTCCGAAACGTGCCACTACCGGGCAGACAGTTCCGCTTAACGTCAAACCCTATAATCTTCTATTTGCTTAGACCGTTAATCTTTCTCTCGCCCCTATATCCAGGACCTGGCAGCTTCCGAAACGTGCTCCACGAGCCAGGTCCCTGCGCTTAACCCCGGCTAAGCAATGACCCAAGCCCAGGGTCATCACTTAGCCGACGTTAATGCTCAGGACCTAAACGGCTCGTTCCGCACTCTTATACAAAAAATCACCACACATCTCTGCGTGGTGACCTTACCAATCAATCTTTGTGAATCATTAAATGTTTAGTGGAATTGCATCCCGCCGTCAACTTCGAGAGTTTGACCGGTGATGTAATTTGAATCTGGACCTGCTAAGAAGGCAACACCATTAGCAACGTCTTCTGGTTCTGACAGACGGCCTAAGGTAATGTCCTTAGCAAAGGTTTGCATACCCCATTCGTCGTCTTTACCAGCGTTTTGACCAACCTTGTGGGCAATGTCAAACATCATTGGCGTCTTAACGATCCCTGGTGCGTATGCGTTAACCGTAATTCCTTCGGCAGCTAAGTCACGGGCAGCAACTTGTGTAACCCCCCGGATGGCAAACTTAGTCCCACTGTAGAGGGCCAAGTTAGGGTTCCCGACAACACCGGCTTGAGAAGTAGCTGAGATAATCTTCCCGCCATGGCCGAGTTCCTTGAATTTAGCGTGAGCAGCTTGAATCCCCCACAGAACACCACCAACGTTAACGTGGTAAACTGTGTCGAATTGTTCTTGGGTGATCGTGTCGATTGGGGTAGTTGGGCCAAGGCCGGCGTTGTTGACGATAACGTCAAAGCCGCCAAGCTTTTCTGAGGCTTCCTTAACTGCCGCAAAGACACTGTCGCGGTCGGAGACATCCGTCTTGACTGCAACGGCTTTTCCACCATCAGCTTCGATAGCAGAAGCAACCTTGTTGGCATTATCTAAGTTCAAATCAGCAATTGCAACTGCGAAACCGTCGCTAGCTAAGCGCTTAGAAATAGCTTCACCAATTCCTTGTCCGCCGCCAGTAACCATTGCTACTTTTCCATTTGATGCCATGTGCCATTCACTCCTTCAGAATAAGTAAATTTCCAGGTACGCTCTTATCATAACGGAAAAGTTATGAAAAGGAAAGCGATTACACTACAAATCGTGAAAAAATGTTCATTAAAGAATAAGCAGGAAACCTGCGATTTCAATCGCGAGATGAATGCCAGAACTTAACATTTTCTAAAACATATGTTCTCCTATTGGAAGACTAAGCATGGTATACTTAGACCAATCTTCAGGGGAGGTAGCCATTGGTTAAATTAGGTCGAACGATTAAATTGCGACTCTATCCAGACAGTAAACAGTCGACGGAATTTTTGGCAATGAGCCGAGAGTACCAGCGATTAGCTAATATTGTCAGTCAATGGATCTTTGACCACGAGTTTCCGTTAAGTTGGTTAAAAATCAATCACCAGCTGTACCAAGTCCTCAGACAAGAATCGCCATTGAACAGTCAAATGATTCAGTCTGTCTTTCGGACGGTCGCAGCACGTTACAAAACTGTTCAGGAACAGATGAAGCAACATTCTCGCCGTTATAAGAACGAAGACAACAAGTGGATTCAAGTTCCCAGAGACTTGAACTGGCTGGTGAAACCCATCTATTTTCGTCGACCACAGGCAGATTTAGTTCGTCAAAGAAATTATTCCTTTGTGGATGAGATGAAACAAATATCAATCACCACCCTGGGTAAGCGGACGAAGCTGTGCTTTACCGACAAAGGCTTCGAAGACTATTTTCACGGAAATTGGAAATTTGGTACCGCAAAGTTAGTCCACAATCGTGGCAAATGGTTTCTCCATATTGGTATCACCAAGGAAGTTGACGACTTTGATAAACAGGGCTGTCCGAAGATTGTCGGCATTGACCGCGGTTTACGTTTCCTGGCAACAATCTATGATCACTTGGGCAAGACGTTGTTCTTTGACGGACAGAAAGTTTTACGCAAGCGAAAGAGGTTCCTAGAAATTCGGCGACAACTGCAGAGTAAAGGTACCAAGTCTGCCAAGAAAAAACTTAAGCAACTAGCTCAACGAGAGAACCGCTGGATGTCCGATTTGAATCACCGGATAGCCAAGACACTCGTTGCCCTATATGGTTCGCATACACTTTTTGTCTTGGAAGACTTGACCAACGTAACATTCAACACTGATGATTTACCTAGGTCTTTGCGTAACAGCCATCGTTCTTGGTCTTTCTTCCAGCTAGAATCGTTCTTAACGTATAAAGCTCAGGCCATTCAAAGCAACGTCGTGAAGGTGAATCCAGCATTCACCTCACAACGCTGTCCCAAGTGTGGACTAGTTGAGAAAGCCAGCCGCCATCACGATACACATGAGTATTGGTGTAAACAATGCCAGTATCGGTGTAATAATGACCGATTAGGAGCCATGAACATCGAAATGCTTGGTCAAGAGTGGTTGAATGGTGTCAAGCACCCAAAGATTAAGAAACTAACGACTGTTGGGTAGATCCTGATAGTTAAACGGGTAGCCGTCAATTACCCGATGATGTTGCCACTACGAGTAGGAGTGCCTGCCAGGCATGTTGGACTACTGTGTCGCCAGACACGTGAGCGACAAGCCTCTGAATTTATTCAGGGGCAATTGACAGTTTGCTCACTTAAAAAGGCCGTCTCTGTGCCGATAGCTTTCTGAAAGACTCCACCTAGAATTTTCCGGTTGGAACCTCTGCGCAAAGAAACCGATCCGTCAAAAAGAGCCCGACAACAGTGTCAGGCCCTCAGTTAGTTATCTATTTAACTTACTTCGTTGCACTCAAAGTCGTGGCTTCTTCGCCAGCCTTTTCCCGCAACGTGGCTTCGATGTCTTCTAAAGAGCGGTTCCGGGTTTCGAAAACCTTCTTTTGGACGAACCAGATGGAGACGAAGCACAGCACACCGTAACCGATGAACAGGCTCCCGGTCCCAAAGAAGTCCAGCAAAGATGGGAAGGTTAAGGAAACGATCATGTTCGCCGTCCAGTTAATCACGGAAGCAAAGGAGTTCCCTAAGCCCCGGATATTCAATGGGAAGACTTCCCCAATCATGACCCACATCACGGGACCCCAAGTTGCGGAGAAGAAGGCAATGTAGATGGTCAAGGCAATCACGGAAATGATAGCCGCCGTTTGCGAGCCACCGGAGAACTTCATCCCAAAACTCATAACGAACAGGGAAATTCCCATCCCAACGGCACCGATGTTCAACATCTTTTTCCGGTCGATCTTATCCATGATGGTCACAGCAATCGCGGTCACAATCACGTTGAAGACCCCAATTCCAATGTGGGCCAGTAAGGCAGCGTCCACCCCGAAACCAACGTCGGTGAAAATGGTTGGTGCATAGTAGAGCACCGTGTTACAGCCCATGACCTGTTGGAAAATAGCCAGGCCCAACCCGATGATCAATGAAGGACGAACCATCTTTCCAAATAATTCGGACCAGCCGCCGCTCACAATTTGGGCTGAAGCTTCAATGGCGTCAACTTCCTTTTTAACGGCAACTTCGTCATGCTTGTTCATAGTTTCGAGAACTTCACGTGCCTGATCCATGTGGCCTGATTTGACCAAGAACCGCGGACTTTCGGGTAAAATCAACCCACCCAAGAAGAGCAAGGCTGCTGGAACCGCAGCGAACCCGAGCATCCAGCGCCAGCCACTGTACATGCCAGAAAAGCTGTAGTTGGTGATGTAGGCCAAGAGAATCCCGCTCATAACCATCAGTTGGAACAGACTGGAGACGGTCCCCCGTTTGTCAGCTGGTGAGAGTTCTGCCAGGTACGTGGGAATCAAGGCTGAGGCAGCCCCGACGGCCATCCCTAAGATAATCCGTGACACAATCAGCGTCCAGAATTCGGGTGAAAAGGCAGAGCCTAACGCCCCGATGAAGAAGATAATAGCAGATAACAGTAATAATTTCCGCCGGCCGTAACGGTCAGACGATGGCCCGATGATGGCGGCCCCTAAGATGGCCCCTAACAGGACGGCACTAACGACCCAGCCCTGTTGCCAGGAACCTAAATGCATTTGTTTTTGAATGAATAAGATGGCTCCGGAGATGACACCGGTATCATACCCAAAGAGTAATCCACCGAGCGCACCGAAGAAATAGACAAATCCGGTTGAAACTTTTCGCATAATCTCGCTCCTTATGCGGCCCTTAGCCGTTGACGTAATAATTTCGAGAATCTTGTGGTGTTCTGTCAGTTAGGAATCGGGCAACCGGCCGTCTCGCGGTCTGATTTCTGGATTGGTAGCGTGGCAAACGCCTATCTATGTGAATAAGTGTAAGTTGGTATTCCAGTTGGTTGATTGTCGCAACCAACCATGACAATTATGTTATCACATTTCATCTATTTTTGAAAGCGTTTTCTGTTTAACGGTTTATTTTGTAATAATTAAAAATGGCTGCCTGCAAATTGCGAACAACCATCTTTAGTGTTCAAACGCCTACAGTCACGTGGGTGTTTAGATTATTTAGCGGTACTCAAGTCATTAGCCGTCTCGCCAGCCTTGGCCCGCAGTGTTGCTTCAATGTCTTCCAGCGAACGGTTCCGCGTTTCAAAGACTTTCTTCTGGACGAACCAGATGGAAGCGAAACACAACACACCGTAACCGATGAACAGGCTCCCGGTCCCAAAGAAGTTCAGAAGGGCTGGGAACGTCAGGGAAACGACCATGTTAGCCGTCCAATTGATCACACTGGCAAAGGAGTTTCCGAGTCCCCGAATGTTGAGTGGGAAGACTTCCCCAATCATGACCCACATCACGGGACCCCAGGTTGCTGAGAAGAAGGCAATGTAGATGGTCAGCGCAATCACAGAAATAATGGCTGCGGCTTGTGAGCCACCGGAGAATTTCATCCCGATACTCATGACGAACAGGGAAATTCCCATCCCAACGGCACCGATGTTTAACATCTTTTTCCGGTCGATCTTATCCATGATAGCCACCGCAATCGCCGTGACAATCACGTTGAAGACCCCAATCCCGATGTGAGCCAGCAAAGCCGCGTTCACGCCGAAACCAACGTCGGTAAAAATGGTTGGGGCGTAGTACAACACCGTGTTACAGCCCATGACCTGTTGGAAGATGGCCAGGCCCAATCCAATGATCAGCGATGGCCGGACCATTTTCCCAAACAGTTCGGACCAGCCGCCATTTTTCATCTGAGCCTGTTCTTGAATCTGGTTCAATTCCGCGTCAACTGCGGCCGTATCGTGTTTGTTCATGGTATCCAAGACGGCCCGGGCTTGATCCATATGCCCCGTTTTTGCCAGGAACCGAGGACTCTCGGGCAGAATCAATCCCCCCAAGAATAGTAAGGCAGCGGGAATCGCCGCAAAGCCCAACATCCACCGCCAGCCGGTTGGCACACCTGCCCAGGCATAATTGGTAATGTAGGCCAGCAGAATCCCAGTCATGACCATCAGCTGGAACAGACTGGAGACCGTTCCCCGTTTGTCAGCGGGAGATAATTCGGCCAAATACGTGGGAATCAGCGCCGAAGCGGCCCCCACGGCCATCCCGAGAATGATTCGGGAAATGATCAGCGTCCAGAATTCTGGCGCTAACCCGGAGCCAATCGCCCCGACGAAGAAGATAATAGCTGATAACAGTAACAGTTTGCGCCGCCCGTAGCGGTCAGAGGATGGCCCAATGATGGCGGCCCCCAGGATCGCGCCCAAGAGCACGGCACTCACGACCCAGCCCTGTTGCCAGGAACCCAGGTGCATCTGCTTTTGGATGAATAGGATTGCGCCAGAGATTACCCCGGTATCGTAACCAAAGAGTAAGCCGCCCAACGCGCCAAAAAAATAAACAAATCCGGTCGAAACTTTTCGCATAGATTTCGCTCCTTATGTGGCTTTGCGCCATAAATTCTTTAAAAAGTGACAACGTATGTGGAAGTATAGCTGAACATGTAAGTTGGTTTTGCTGTTGGTTGGTCGGGTAAACCAACCTCAGCAAGTAGAATACCATCTTTCAGTTATTTTTGAAAGCGTTTTCTTTTAAAAAATATGAATCTTAGCTTATTTGACGAGTTTCTGAAAGCCATCGACCACTCGCTAAGGTTAGGTTTAATCCTTGCTTTAGCGGTTTACGAGTTACCCAAAATTCTCGGCTGAAAATTTTCCGTGAAATTGGTCTAACCACGTTAAGTCAGTCTGCCTATTTCCCACCAACCTTCATCTTTCGCGGGCGGTCTGCTACACTAAAGGTATGGGGAAATTTTTAGGAGGAAATCTACATGAAAACCACAACACCTTTACTGGTCCTTTTCGATCTATGGTGCCTTTTAGCCATTGCACAATTGCCACTCATCTATAATATGGGCGGTTTTTACAAGCCAATCGTCAATTACCTAATCATTCTAGCAATCACCTACTTTGCCTTTCACGGATTTGTTTCTGACAACCGGGGCGTGAATCGCATGCATACCGTGGCTTGGGCGTTACGTTGGCTCGCACTGGGCTTAACCTTGCTTGCCTTCGCCGCCACCATCGTTAGCCAGTCGCTACACTTAATTTAGTTAACACAAAGGGCTCGGAATCCTATTCCGGGTCCTTTTTCATCCCACGACAAATACCCCAACCAACGTCATTGTCAGTTCGGGTATTGTCTCTATTAAACAGCGTGTTGCCAGTCGCCACTGACCAGCAGGCTACAGTTCAGCCTTCCGGTACGCCAGTAACTGCGCACTGATGCTCTTGGTTTGTTGATAAACTTGCTTGTAAATCGCATGCATTTTGGCATACTTCTTGACGTTCTCAGGGTTTGGTTCGTAAGCCTTGCCGAAGTGCACGAAGGTTTCGGCACAGTCTTGGAGCGAGTCAAACCAGCCCAGACCGGTGGCCGCAATCATCGCCGCCCCCATCCCTGGTCCCTGTTCGTTAGTCAGGCTGACCACTTTACGGTTAAAGATGTCGGCCTGAATCTGCAGCCAGAGGGGACTCTTGGCCCCACCACCAATGGACACGACCGTATCGAAGTCACCGCCATTTTCCTCATAGATATCAAAGAGATCTCTAAAAGAGTAGCTGATGCCTTCCAGCACGGCGCGGACAAAGTCGTAGCGTTGATGCGTCCCATCGACACCGGTGAAGCTTCCCCGGATATCAGCGTCCGCGTATGGCGCCCGTTCACCCACGATGTACGGCGTGTACAGCAGGCCATTGGCCCCAACCGTAGACTTGGCAGCACTCGACACGAATTCTGTAAAGTCTTCGGCCGGCGCAAAGGTCTTCTTAAACCAGCTCAACGAGTAGCCGGCAGCCAAGGTCACACCCATGGAATAGTATTTGTCAGGAATGGCGTGGTCCTCAAACTGCAGGACGCCATGGTAGTTCACGTCGGCATTGTCTTCGTATTTCAGCACAACGCCGGAGGTCCCAATGCTGGAGAGCACCATGTTCGGGTGTAAAATCCCCGCGCCCACGGCCCCAGCAGCGTTGTCAGCGGCCCCACCAAAGACCTTGGTGGCAGTCGTCAATCCAGAGAATTCGGCGTAAGCGGCCGTGACCGTCCCCGCAAAGTCCACCGACTTGATCAATGGTGGGCACATGCTCATCGGAATGTCGAAGGTGTCACAGATTTTTTCGCTCCACTCACCTTTGGCAACGTCGAGTAAAACAGTCCCGGTGGCGTCGGAGTAATCCATGGCAAGGTTGCCGGTCATCCGGTAACGCACGTAGTCTTTCGGCAGCACAAAGTACTTGGCCTTGGCCCAGATGTCGGGTTCATTTTCCTTGACCCACAACAGCTTGGTCAGCGTAAAGCCTTCCAGCGGTTGGTTCCGGGTGATGTCCACAAACTCGTCGCCCAATTTGGCTTCGATCTCTTCACGTTGTGGCGTACTCCGGGTATCGTTCCAGAGAATGGCCGGACGCAGGACCTTTTTGTTTTCGTCCAACAAAACTAGCCCGTGCATTTGACCAGAGTAGCTCAGGCCTTCGATGTCTTCAGCGGCCAGGTGGTCGTTTAAAATCAAGCGCACGATGGCCACGGTCGTCCCAGAAACCCAGTCTTCCGGATTCTGTTCGTTGTAGCCGGGTTGCTTCTGGATCAAATCGTAATCAAAACTTTCTTGGGCAACAATCTGCCCGCTATGGTCGAGGGCGGAAACCTTGACGGCACTGGTGCCGAGGTCCACGCCGAGTACGTACTTCCCCATGGGTTATACCTCCTAGATGGCTTTTTCATTTGGTTTAGGTTTTGAATTGTGTGAAACACCTCGTTGGCAGCGCCTCCGGGGTAGTGAAAATGAGACCGGGACGCTGTGGGCGAACGTCTGGAGCCATAGAACGGTCTCCAGACTTATTTTGAGCCTCCAAAAGCGAGTCTCAAAACTATCAATTCTCTAACCAGCAAGGTCCGCTGCTAAGAGAATTCCCACGGCTAGGCTCATTTTCACTACCCCTGCGGCTAACGGGTGTTTAGCCCAACAAAACTAATCGCATTTCACTTATTGATTGACTAACTGGTTGTTAGATTGGTTTAAACCGCCCAATCAGCTAGCCTTATTTTACCGGATTGTACTTCTCAATAACACTTGCCCACTTCGCACAATCCAGTCACGAAAATTGGCGGACGAACACACCGTTCGTCCGCCAATTTAATGTCAGTTATTTCGTATTCAACTGAAGATTACTTGCTAAGGGTTTCAACGATGTAATGGTTGATCGTGTCCTTAACTTCTTCAAGGTGATCTGAGTGCGTAGCAGCAATCAATTCTGATTGTGGCTTGTCGATAGCGTACTTTTCAAGGGACTTGAAGTCAGCCTTGCCGCTTTCGATGTCAGCACCGACACCAGATTCGTATGAGCTGTAACGGTCAGCCTTCAAGTTGTCCAAGAAGCCGTCTTCCTTCATAGCAGCAGCAACACGCAGGCCGGCAGCGAAACTGTCCATCCCAACAATGTGGCCTAAGAAGAGGTCTTCTGGGGCAAATGATGAACGACGAGGCTTAGCATCGAAGTTCAACCCACCACGAGGTCCGATGCTGCCGTTTTCAACAACTTCGTACATTGCGGCAGTGGTTTCGTACAAGTTAGATGGGTATTCATCGATATCCCAGCCGATCAGCTTGTCGCCTTGGTTGGCATCCAATGAACCGAGCATGCCGGCTTCACGAGCAACGCGAATTTCGTGTTGGTAAGTGTGACCAGCCAAGTTAGCATGGTTACCTTCAAGGTTCAGCTTGAAGTCTTTCTCCAAGTCGTATTCCTTCATGAAGGCAATCGTGGTAGCGGCATCAAAGTCGTATTGGTGCGTCGTTGGTTCCTTAGGCTTTGGTTCGAGCAGCATTTGTGCGTCGAAGCCAATTTCGTTAGCGTAGTCCTTAGCCATGTGGAATAACTTAGCAGCATGTTCTTGTTCTTGCTTCATGTTGGTGTTCCAGAGTGATTCGTAACCTTCACGGCCGCCCCAGAAGACATAGTTTTCAGAACCGACACGCTTACCAATTTCCAAGCTGTGCTTCAATTGGGCAGCACTGTAAGCAAAGATATCAGCGTATGGAGAAGTCCCAGCACCTTCGACGAAACGAGGGTTGGAGAACATGTTTGAGGTGTTCCAGAGAACCTTCATGCCAGAAGTCTTTTGGTATTCAACAATCTTGTCAACAACCTTGTCCAGGTTAGCGTTAGTTTGACGTAACGTGTCGCCTTCAGGAGCTAAGTCCCGGTCATGGAAGCAAAGGTAGTCAACGCCTAATTTGTTGTAGAATTCAAATGCAGCGTCAACTTTAGCCAAAGCTAAGTCCATTGGGTCGGTGTACTTGTCGTAAGGACGTTGCGCAGTCCCGTCACCGAATGGGTCGACTAAGCGTTGATCAAAGGTGTGCCAGTAAGCTACGGCAAACCGTAACCAGTCTTTCATCTTTTTACCAGCAATAACTTCTTCTGGATTGTAGTATTGGAAACCTAAACCTGATTTTTTATCTTGATGGCCGACGTATTGAATCTTGTCGACGCCTTTCCAGTATTCTTCAGTCATAATTTTATAATACCCTCCTAGTTAGTTCGTTGCGACAACCAACTTACAAATCCTAGTATACAATCTTTTTTCGTTATTGCAAGCGTTTTCTTGAAGAAAGTTGAAAAACTTTTTGGTGAGCGTATTGGGGTGATTCATGGCGTGATTTTCGAAAGTTGCTTGGTGAATCGTCGAATCTGACTGACTCTCGCAGGTTAGTTTACTTTCGTTTGTTGATTTAGCCAACTAAGGAAAAGCGTGTGGTTAGTTAATCCAACTAAAATATAGGCACAAATCCGTAAAAGGGCATGTCCTTCCATGGGGGATAAATACGACTATGACAGCTTATAATTGCTAAAGACGTTGACGGTATTTTCATATAATAACTATGTTTAACTTTTATTAGTATATGGTAGATTTTATTTAAACTACCCACTATACTGGTGATGAATGGTGTGGGTTAGCAACTGATAAATATAGGCAGTCATCCCCCACCATCATTGACCTTAGCAGTGATTGCACAGACATTAGGGGAGGAATTGTCATGCTAGATACTAATAATCATTCAATTCATTATAAAATGTACAAGAGTGGCAAGTCGTGGGTCTTCGCCGGCCTCATTTCGGCTGGCCTACTATTGAGTTTTGGTGGTGAAACAGCCTTCGCTGATACACCCGCAGATTCAGATTCTGCCGCACCACAGACGGAACAAGTTAGTCCCGAAAAAACAGTTGAACAACCATCAAGCCAAGACAACCCCACTACTCTGCCCAAGGCCGATTCTGATTCTGCCCCAGTTCAATCCTCTGAAGATAACATCCCGACTGAGCCTAAGGACAGTCAACCAGATAACGACCCTGCACCTAGTGATGCGCCTGATAAAAATGTTACCCTACAAGATAATGAAGAAACGAATCCTTCAAACTTACATAAGAACAACTACCCTGAATTATTCATACCTTCCAAAAAAGTCGTCAGTTTTCATGTTTTTCAAAAACTGACGGCTTTTGATCTTGCTTA
>NZ_BOLM01000012.1 GCF_016861605.1 Levilactobacillus wangkuiensis | reverse complement strand
CACAGGTCTTCAAGAACATGCATCCGGTTATGCTTACGCCTTACTGTCCTGTGTTGCACTTGATTTGACAATTGGGGCATTTTTAATGTAGTGAGTCAGTCAAGGTCCACGTCATCACACCTGTATAGGTCTGTGTCTCGGAGACGTGACTGCCGTTTACTAACAATTTTGTTGGTGCAGTGGTGTCGTAGTTCAAGCGATAGATCCAGGTTCCTAGTCCAGTACCGGCATCGGCCTGTCCGACCTTGGCCATCTCACCCAGGGGTAACCGGGTCGTACTGGCCGTGGTGACATGCGGATACTGACTAACGGTCGCGCCGGAAGCCAGAAACTTGGTCACACCCATTTCAACTGAGGCACCGTCACCATAAATCTTCTGGTTGTCCGATTGCCCCGTCAGAACGCTCGGTGTCAGCATCAATTGCCAACCATCACCGGTGTACCGCCGATCACTGACCTGAACAAAGGCCCGATTATTGGTAGCCGTGGCGGTAATTAAACCGTCCGCATAACTATTCTCATCAAACACTAGGTTCGACGCATAATCAATGGTCAAATCTCCGGTCGACCCGGTCCCTTTGTTGTCAGGATCAAGGGTATCACCCGGGAACTCACCGCCAGACCCGTCTGGATCTTTGGGGCTAACCGGCTTAGAGGTATCGCCACCCACTAAAGTCACTTTAGCAGTCGTCGTTTGATCTCCGCCACCGCTTCTAGCGTTAGCTTGAGCTGTCGCTGTTGCACTCATGGTGAACGTTGCGAGGGCTAACGAAGCCACTACAACCGATGTCCATCTAGTCACTGCGCAGCCCCCCTTTTCATTCTAGACTGCTGAGCGATTAAGCTTGAGGGGTGTTATTCAAAGTCCAAGTTAAGGTTGACGTGTATGAACCCTTAACGTTACCAGCAGGTACAGTCAAGTTAGCCTTGGAGAAAGTATCAGTCCAAGTACCAACACCGCTACCTTTAGCAGCGTTGTAAACAGGAACATTTTCAGTACTTTCCGTGTTCAAGGAAAGTGCGTTGGCATCTGCGTTACCTTGTAACGTAACACCAGCATCAGTCCCACTGTCCTTAGAAGCCAGTGCCGCATTAGTGAAGTTAATCTTCCCACCTTGGATCATGGATGCAGTACCAGTTTGGGTTGAGTCTGTATTAGCCATCTTGGTGTTAGAAACTTGAACCGTCCAACCACTGGCAGTACCAGGGTCAACAACGGTAACGGCACCGGCCTTAGCAGTTTTGTCATGTGAATCAGTCCCATTAGTTAAAGTCCCGTCCAAATCAAGTGCCGTCGTCCCATCTAAAGTACCACCAGCAAAGCTAACATCAGGAGCTGAAGTGATTGCCAATGAACCGGCAACGTTACCGCCATCGCCATCACCATTGTCGCCAGCACCCTTGCTATCCAAGGTTACCTTAGCAGTCGTTGAAACAGAACCAGTACCAGAAGTAGCATCGGCATTAGCCGTTACAGTGGTGAATCCAAGCCCAGCAACCAATGCAGCAGAAGCTAATAATTGTAAAGTTTTTTTAGTCATAATGAAAATCTCCCTCAACTTAATTTTGTTGTTTTCTTCTTTTAACTAGAATTCCAATCCAAGCTAGCAGTAACAAGATGATGCCTGCTAATGTGCTAAAGCCGAACCACACTTCAGATGTTTGTGGCAACCGACCCGCTAAAACATGGTGTGATACCTGTGAAGCCTGCGTAGCCTTACCATTCGTAGGACTAACGGTCGCCCCTTGACCACCGTTAGTATTCGTGGTGGGTGATGTTGATGAGCTCCCAGAATTGTCGTTTCCAGTCACTGTATCGCCATCATTACCATTGATAGTGGCTCCCGCACCGCCGCCAGTCACATTAGATGTGCCTGTTGCCGGCGGCTTGGTTAACGCTACCGAATAGTGTGATTGCTGAACATCATCCGCACGAGCAGTTGTTGGCATTCCCCAACCGACGATCAGCAGGCTCAGTACCAGCAAACCTAAATCTCGTAATCGCATCGCTGTCCCATCCTCACGTCCTTGTTCCTTGTCACAACTACAACACTTACCTAAATTATGAAACTTATATGAAGCTATCTGATGAATTCATCTGATTACATAAGTTATAATAGCACCGTTTTGAACTTTTGTCCACAATTAATCATCTGTGGTAACAAACGTTTTTATAAAAAGTATTGTTAGGGGTGTATAAACGATTAGTCAATTCACCAACGATCTATTGAATTCCTATTCAGTCGGTCTATATTAGGTTTGTTGATTCGTTAATTGGTTAGTAGTTTGTATCCCATTTCTACGTGATTGTCTAATTTGTTTTATCCAATTGTTATTGTTTTACACCCATTAACTAAAAGCATATGTAAAATGGCTGCTGGTTTCTCTACTTCAGCTATCTTTTACAGGTAATTTTCAGCTAAAAACACTCGAGTGATATAACTTCATTGATCAAAACAATCTTCTCAATCCAATTTAAAAGACAACGATTAACTGTAATCCCGGCAATCACGCAACTTCATCTGAAAAAAGCGCAAATAAAAAAGACGACCTCTCAGTCGTCTCATAAAACAAATTCATTTAGATTAAGCTAATGGTGCGTTCTTCAAAGTCCAAGTTAAGGTTGATTCGTACTTACCAGCGACTGCTGAAGCAGGGATATTCAAAACTGAATCCTTACCAAAGTTTGCACTGAAAGTCCCAATACCTTGCTTAGCAGCGGCATTCATAACTGATTGAGCACTAGTCGCAACACCAGTATTAATAGCTACCCCATTGAAGTTATCACCAGTAACTGAGTCAGTTGCAGCGCTAACAGTGGCAGTTGTGTCGTTGCTGGTATCTTCCGTAGTGAAATCTGATTGAACTGCAAGAGCCTTCTCTGAAGCACTCTTCAAGTCGTAAGATCCACCGGCAAGTTTGTCGTCACCCGAAGTCATTGCAGTACCGTCAACAGTCACGGACCAACCAGTATTAGCCCCAGCGTTCTTAACAACCAAATTGTTAGCAACACCCAGAGTAGTCGTATCCTTGGACCCAGTCAAAACCTTGTCACCAAAAGTTAATGTTGGCACTTGAACCAAGCTAACACCACCGGCACCGTTAGGATCAGCAGTTAAATTAACGTTAGCCGCGGTAGTCCCAGTAGTTGCACCAGCAGCAACATCCGCGTTGGCGGTCGTCGTTGAAGCCAAGCCCAAACCAGTCAGTGCAGCAGCAACAGCAACGAAACCCAAAGTCTTCTTAAACATATTTATTATCCCCTTTAAGCCTTTTGGCTAAATATAAATTTCTGTCAACATTGGCTGATCTTCGTTCAACTACCTCGCGGGATTACCCTAGTTAATCATGTTCCCCCAACGTGCGGTGGTTTTCTCTGTATCAACCTTACAAGGATATAGTACATCATTTTACGTTCTTTGTCCACTCTTAATCATCTGTGGGGAGAATAACTAATTCGGTAATTCTTTCATGCACGATTAATTGATTTATACCATGTTTGCTATTACAATTAAAATGCCTATGTGACAATGTTTGTAGGCACACTTATCAATGAAAACAGTTTACATTTTATGGCATTTTTCCGGAATTTGCTAACTATTTTTGTTTTGTTTTATAGTATACGATATCTTTAGTTACTATTGGGCACCCTATGTACTATGCACTCTAAACCCTTGATACGTCTAGATTGTGCGCCAATTACCCGTTTGACGCGATTTTTTTTAAAATATTTTTAAAAAAATTCAAAAAAAGTAAAAAAAATCAGCGTTTTCTGCTTTTTGGACAGAAATCACTGATTTTTTACCCTTATTTGTTGTTAAAACCACCATGGAACCCTTTTTGCACGGAACTTGGGGCATCCTTGTAGGCCATCTGCTTCATGTATTTCCCCCGAATCATCAACCGGTTCGCCCCAGTCGCGTCACAGGTGATCAGGGTGACCAGCTTTTGCTTCGTCTGGGCAACTACGCCCACGTCCGTTGCTGGAATGAACTTACGAACGCTGACCTTGTAAACGAAGACGGTCTTAGCATTGGTCAGGTAGATCATCTGGCCGACCCGGGTCTTCCAATACAGGGGGCTGAATAGAATCGACTGGGAGGACATGTGATGTCCCGCCAATGGATAGTTGCCCTGGCCCATCTTCTGGTCCGGCCGCATGGTCCCCGCCGTCAGCGCTAGGACCTCATTGCTAACGCCCTTGGCAATCGGCAAATGAATCTTCGACTGTGGCATCAGGATTTCCCCCACCACGTGGATGTTCGCCGTGTTCCAACGGGCATTGGCTACCGTTGAGAAGTCCAGTGACTTCACCTTGCTGAAATCATACGAGGCCTTCTTTTTCTCGTTGTTCTGAACGGCCTTACGCGTGATCTTAGGTTGATAGGAAGAAATCAACCAGTTTTTAATTTGTTCGTTAAAGATTAAGCCCAGCGAAATGACAATCAGGAGGACAAACAGCGTGCTCCATAACCATCGCCAACGACGTTTTGGCTGCTGCTTCTTTTTGTCTGCCATAATTAGTTACTCCAATCCCCAAATAATTCGGTCTCTACGACTTTGAATTCTACCCTTTTTACTAACAAAAACAAAGTCTGAGGCTCGACGGTGTCAGAAAATTAACAAATTCATTCGGAAAATGACGACGGTGGGTAGGTCCACAGGCTCTTCTGAGCGTCACTACGCGGTTTTTCTAGTGCTTTACAAGATTATTCATAGGAGACCACAGAACGTTGTGTTGGGCTTGTGGGTGGGTTTTAGTGGGCTGTTAAGCCGGCTGGTCAGTTTGTGGAAGGTAATCAGCCATTTTCTCCCTATAGCGGATACCCGATTTCGACTGGTATTTGTTCTGTTTTGACACGCTGCCTGGTTATGTGATGATACTTGTTCAACCCGCTAGTCTGACTCTCGCTATTCTATCCCGATCCTGGCGGCCTCCGAAACGTGCTACGCGAGCCAGGTCCCTGCGCTTAACCCCGACTAAGTAATGCTCAGGACCTAAGCGGCTCGCTCCGCACTCTTTTCTTCTACAAAAAACCGGCCACGGGGATAACCCCGTAACCGGTAAGACAAATCATAAATTTTATAATTAGTCGTTGGATAAACCGTACTTCTTGTTGAAACGGTCCACAGCACCATCGGCTTGAGTAAACTTTTGCTTACCCGTGTAGAATGGGTGGGAATCAGAAGTAATTTCGACACGGATCAATGGGTAGGTGTTGCCGTCTTCCCATTCAACCGTTTCGTCAGAAGTTGCCGTTGAACCAGATAAGAACTGGAAACCAGTACTTGAGTCTTGGAACACAACTTCGTGGTAATCTGGGTGAATTCCTTGCTTCATAATGTAATACGCTCCTTTGCCCTGATCCATTGACTGAATCAGAGATTGATTTTAATCGTCAACCGTTGAATTATAACATGAAAACGACATAGCGGCAATGGCTAATCTTGGCCGTTTTCCACTAAACTGTCATCAACGATTTCTACATCGGCGTTTAATGCCGTTAATTTTTCAACAATTCGGTCATAGCCGCGCAAAATATTATCTGCCTGGCTAATTTCCGTGTCACCATCGGCCATAAGCCCAGCAATCACCAGGGAAGCGCCGGCGCGGATTTCTCCCGCCTGAACGTCGCTCCCAATCAAATCATCACTCGGGTCGACCACGATGGTGCCCTCTTCAGAACGAATGTGGGCGCCCATCTTCCGCAACTCGGCAATGTGCTTGATGCGTTTGGGATAAATGGTATCAATGACTACACTACTGCCATCCGCCTTAAAGAGTAACGGCGTGATTGGCTGTTGGAGGTCGGTCGCAAATCCCGGGAACGGCATCGTCTTGACCTGAATCGGCTTCAAGTCCTCAGACCGTGGGACGTAAATGCTGTCTTCGTTGATTTCCAACGGCACACCCATTTCAATCATCTTGGCCGTGAAAGCTTCCAAATGTTCTGGAATCACGTTTTTGACCACGACACCATCGCCAACGGCCGCAGCCATTGACAGGTACGTCCCGGCTTCGATACGGTCGGGAATAATCGTGTGCGTGTTCATGGCCCGCAACGTTGGGACCCCTTCGATCCGAATGACATCGGTCCCGGCCCCACGAACATGGGCGCCCATGTTATTCAGGAAGGTCGCGATATCAATAATTTCCGGTTCCTTCGCCGCGTTTTCAATTACCGTGGTTCCCACGGCCTTGACCGCTGCGAGAATCGAGTTGATCGTTGCGCCGACTGAGACCATGTCCAAGAAAATCCGTGCGCCGTGTAACCCCTCGGGACCCGTGGTGATGCGCACCGTGCCATCATGCTCGTCAACCGCCGCACCCAGCGCCTTAAACGCTTTGATGTGTTGGTCGATTGGCCGTGGCCCGATGTTATCGCCGCCCGGGAAGCTCAGCGTGGCCCGTTGGAACCGCCCCAACAAGGACCCCATAAAATAATAAGACGCGCGCAAGCTCTTGATGGCCTTGCTCGGAAGTGGTGCTTCAACGATTTCCGTTGGGTCAATGGTGAGGACCCCATCTTCAAACGTGGAGTGCACGTTCATTGATTTCAAAATTAACATTAAGTTGTGCACATCAAGGATATCCGGAACCATGTCAAAACGAACCGGTGTATCAGCTAAAATCGCTGCCGGAATCAATGCCACTGTGCTATTTTTAGCGCCGCCGATCGTCACTTCTCCAGAGAGTGGTCGGCCGCCGTGAATAATCATTTTCTTCATTGTGATGTGTTCCTCACTTAATTTATCTTCCATTGTAATTCCATACAGTCAGATACCATGATAAATAATACCGGGCAAAAAGACAACTGTTTCCCGGTATTTCGGGCAAATTGTAATATTTGGCAGCTACAGAACTGCATCCCGCATCTCCGATAGGTTCTTGGCTAGTATGGTGTTGATAATAATTTGCGTTAATTGGTGTGGGGTCTCGGGCATGCCGTCCTTGACCCACTTTTTAAGGATACTTTGCAAACCGGCGCCAATATAGGCCCCCTGGTAGTCATCGATCAACGGTGGCTCCGGGCCCGTGCGCCGCATTAAGGCCTGCATGCGTTCGAGCAGCTTGGTCTTGCCCTCAACAAAGACGAGATTACTGAGCTTTTTATCCTCGTAAAAGGCCGTTAACAGGTGTTCCAAGGCCGCGGTCGGTGTCGACTCTTCCAACGGCTGTAACCCCGTCACAAAGGCTTTCTCAATGCTGGCCACGCAGTCATAAATGTCGGTGTAATACCGGTAGAACGTGGTTCGATTGACATCGGCCTTGGCGCAGACCTCCGTCACAGAAATGGCGTTGATCGGTTTATTTTCCAACAACCCCAGCACGGTTTCTTGAATGATCTGCTGGGTGTATTGGGCCCGCCGATTGTTTTTCACACCAGCCATGAATTCTCACTCCTATTGCACAACGCGCTACTGCCGCAACGACTCACCCCATCCCCAGTCATCGAAATTTCAAGGAGACATTACGTGCCGAAAGTGGGCACTTTATGGTATGGTAAAAGCCAGCTAATTGCTGTCGTTGTCATGTATACAACATTTTCATAAATTTTGTTGTGTTCACGACAAATCCGTCGATATTGACGGTTGTCACGACCACAATTTATTTTTATGCTATTAGACACGGTGTTGCATTAATGTTTATTTTATCAGAAAAATAGCCTGAGCAACAGCCGAAAGCCAAAATATGGAAGGATTATTTTAAAATGCTGGAACTAAAACATATTAAGAAATATTACTACGTGGGTGATTCCGTCACGAAGGCCCTCGACGACGTTTCCGTGGCGTTCCGTTCACAGGAGTTCGTCGCCATCCTCGGTCCCAGTGGTTCCGGGAAGACGACCATGCTGAACGGCATTGGTGGCCTGGATATTTACGACTCCGGGGACCTTGCCATTGAGGGGAAATCCACCAAGGACTTCTCTGAAGCCGATTGGGACGCCTACCGGAACAATTCCGTCGGGTTCATTTTCCAAAGCTACAACATCATCAGCCACCTGAGCATCCTGGACAACGTGGAAATGGGGATGACGCTGAGTGGCGTCTCCAACGCCGAGAAAAAGGAAAAGGCGCTAAAGGCCCTCGACCGGGTCGGCCTGTCCGACCACATCAACAAGAAGCCGAACCAACTGTCCGGTGGGCAACTGCAGCGGGTCGCCATTGCGCGGGCCATCGCGAACGAGCCCGAAATTCTGTTGTGTGACGAACCAACCGGTGCCCTGGATACCGAGACCAGTGAAGAAATCATGCAGCTGATCAAGGAACTCTCCGCGGAACGGCTGGTCATCATGGTGACGCATAACCCTGACCTGGCCCGCCAATACGCCGACCGGATCATCGAATTTGCCGATGGGAAGATTCAACACGATTCCAATCCCTACGACGAGCACACCGACGCCCAACAATTTGAATTGAAGAAGACCCGGATGACGTTCTGGACGGCCTTGAAGCTGTCATTTAACAACATTCGGACCAAGAAAGGCCGGACCGCGCTGACCGCCTTCGCCTCCAGTATCGGGATCATCGGGATTGCCATCGTCTTGGCCCTCTCCAATGGGTTCCAGGCGCAAATCAACAAGACGCAAGCGAACACACTGGCCCAGTTCCCCGTCACCATTTCACAGACGGCCACGAGTACCACGGGGCAGTCCAACGATACGGTCAAGGCGAACAACAAGAAGGTCGTCACGGCCAAGATCAGCCAACAAGACAAGGCGACCCACACCAATAAGCTTACCAAGAGTTACTTAAATTATGTTAAAAATCTGGATACCAAATTGAGTAAAAACGTCACGTACACCTACTCGACCGGGATGAACCTCCTGCGCCAAGTCAACGGGAAGACAAAGACCGTCTCCTTCTCCAACGTTGATAACAGTGGCTCCAGCAGTGCCAGCGCCATGCAAACGGCGATGAGTGCCTCGACCGGGGTCGGCGGTTCCGTTTACCCTAGTGCGAACGATGGTGGGACCAACTTCCTGAAGAAACACTACAAGCTGGTGTCCGGGACCTATCCGAAGAGTGCCAACGACGTCATCTTAATCGTTGACCGCGATGGCTCCACCAACATCAATGCGTTGAAGAACCTGGGATACACCGTGAAGAACAACCAGACCTTCGACTACAACAAAATCGTTGGCACCAAGATGAAAATCGTGAACAACAACGACTACTACCAAAGCTTACCAACTGGGAACTACCTGCCAAACAAGGCCACCAACTCCCTGTACAACAACAGTAATAACACGACCCTCAAGATTGCGGGAATTGTGAAAGTTAAGGCGAAGTCTTCCGAAAACGTCTTGGCTTCTGGGATTGCTTACAGTGATAAGTTGACCCAGAACATCATTAAAGACAATAAAGATTCCAAAATCGTTAAAGCGCAAAAGAAGGCTAGCGATAACGTCATGACGGGTCAAACTGTGGATAGCACGACCAAGAAATCCTTGATCAGCTACCTCGGTGGCTCCACCACACCAGCTAGCATTTTAATCTACCCCAACACCTTTAAGAACAAGGATAAGGTGTTGACGTACTTGGACAAGTACAACAAGGGTAAGAGCAAGTCCGATAAGGTGGTTTACACCGATATGGCCGGGACGGTTTCCAGCTTGACCGGTGGGCTGATGGATGCCATTACCTACGTGCTGGTCGCCTTTGCGGGGATTTCGCTGGTAACCAGTATGATCATGATTGCCATCATCACCTACACCTCCGTTCTGGAACGGACCAAAGAAATCGGGATTCTGAAAGCCTTAGGGGCCCGGAAGAAAGATATCACCCGAGTCTTCGATGCCGAAACGTTCATTCTCGGTGTCGGTTCCGGTGTGCTGGGTGTCGTCATCGCCTGGCTGTTGACGTTCCCAATCAACATTGTGTTGAAGAACATCACCGACCTGAGTAACGTGGCCCACCTCAACCCCGTTCACGGTATCGTGCTGATTATCATCAGTACCGTCCTGACGATGCTGGGTGGTCACATCCCAGCTCGAATGGCGGCGAAGAAAGATGCCGCTACCGCCTTACGTTCTGAATAAATTTAGCGGTAAATTTAAAACTGCGTCACTCTCGTTTTTGGGAGTGGCGCAGTTTTTTGTTGTGCGGTGTGTGTGTGGTTGTGGATAGTCTTGGGGATAAGTGCTCGCACTTGGGGATAACGTGTTGCGTTTGGCTAGTTTTGGGGAGTTGTTCACAGGTGGGTGTTTATAACTTGCTGGAGATACTGGCATAAACCGTTAACTTTGCTCTCGCCATTATGTCCGGAAACTTGCGGCTTCTGAAACGCGTTACTACCGGGCAACTGGTTCCGCTTAACAAAAAGTGGGCTCCAAGCCGGCCCTGCTGTTACTGATAATACTGGCGTAAACCGTTAACTTTGCTCTCGCCGTTATGTCCGGAAACTTGCGGCCTCTGAAACGTGCTACACAGGGCAGGTCCCTGCGCTTAGCAAAAAGAGGGCTCCAAGCCGGCTCTGCCGACTTGAAACCCTCTTCTCGCTAATGCTCAGGACCTAACCGCCCTGTTCCGCACTCTAATCCTTAACTTCCTTACTAGCTGCCGCGATGAAGTCCCGGAATAACCCTTCTGGACGTTCTGGTCGTGACAAGAATTCTGGGTGGTATTGGGCTGCCACGAAGAACTTCTTCTTTGGTAATTCAATGACTTCTACCAAGTGGTCGTCAGGTGAGGTTCCTGAGAAGACCAGGCCCTTGGCTGCCATTTCTTCACGGTATTGGTTGTTAAATTCGTACCGGTGACGGTGACGTTCCTCAACCATTGGTTGGTTGTCGTAAGCTGCGGCAGCGACACTGCCTGGCTTCAGCTTGCAAGGGTACAGACCCAACCGTTGGGTCCCACCCATTTCGTGGACGTCGGCTTGGTCGGCCATCAGGTCAATGATCTTGTGCGTCGTGCTTGGGTCCATTTCAGTGGAGTTGGCATCCTTGTAGCCCAGAATATCGCGGGCAAATTCGATGCTGGCCACTTGCATCCCTAGGCAAATCCCTAAGAATGGCACGTCTTGTTCCCGAGCATACTTGATAGACGTGATCATGCCTTCGATTCCGCGGTCACCGAAACCACCAGGTACGATAATTCCATCAGCGTCGCCTAACATGTCTTGCACGTTGTCCTCGGTAATCTCTTCGGCGTCAATCATCTTCAAATCAATGTTGGCATCTACTGGGTAACCCGCGTGTTGTAAGGCTTCGTCAACGGAAATGTAGGCATCATGCAACGCCACATATTTCCCGACCAAAGCAATCTTGATGGTCCGCGTTAAGTTTTGCATGTGGTCGACCATTGCGGCCCACTGGGTCATGTCTGCCTTAGGAGCCTTGACTTGGAAATGATCCAAGACGATTTGGTCTAACCCTTGGTCTTGTAACCGCAAAGGAATCGAGTAGATGGTTGACACATCCATGGATTCGATGACGGATGATGGCTTCACGTCACAGAACAACGCAATCTTCCGCCGCATCTCGTCGGTGATTGGGGCTTCGGTCCGGACCACTAAGATGTTTGGTTGAATCCCGATGCTCCGTAATTCTCGAACAGAATGTTGCGTAGGTTTAGTCTTCATTTCGTGAGCCGCGTGCAGCGTTGGGACCAGCGTCGTGTGAATGTAAACCACGTTCTCGTCGCCAACTTCTGCCTTCATTTGCCGAATGGCTTCCAGGAAGGGTTGTGATTCGATATCCCCAACGGTCCCCCCAATTTCGGTAATGACAAAGTCTGCGCCCAGCGTCTTACCAGCGCGCATAATCTTTTCCTTGATCATCCCAGTGATGTGTGGAATGACTTGAACCGTCGCGCCTAAGTAATCGCCACGCCGTTCCTTTTCCAAAACTTCCGAATAAATCTTACCAGTCGTCACGTTAGAATATTTGTTCAGGTTGTTATCGATGAACCGTTCGTAATGGCCTAAGTCCAAATCTGTTTCGGTCCCATCGTCGGTGACGAAGACTTCCCCGTGTTGGTAGGGATTCATCGTACCGGGATCCACGTTAATGTAAGGATCGAATTTTTGAATGGTCACGTTTAAACCACGGTTTTTTAACAACCGTCCTAGGGAAGCGGCCACAATCCCCTTACCTAGTGATGAAACCACGCCGCCAGTCACAAAAATATATTTGGTCATGTGCAAACTCCTCGTAAGATTATTTAGGGTCGGAAAACTATAAAAAAAGCTCCCTATCCATTGCGAATAGGGAGCTTACCGTCCAGTTGTCCTCACTACAAGTAGCAAGGAGCCCAAAAAATATGATACCTGCTTTTGAGCAGGAGGTCAAGCAAAGTTCAGAAATTATTTCTGTTCTTCGTCGTCTTCTTCATCATCGTCTTCATCGTCATCGGCGGAGAAGTCGAGATTCTCGTCATCGTCGTCCGGTGCTTCCATTTGGGAAAGCTGGTCTTCGATACCGTCCGGAATTTCTTCCGTGTCATCTTCTTCATCATCGTCGTCGATGCCTAAGCCGGTCTGGAGCTTGCCCAGATCTGGCGCCGTTGAACCGGTGGTGTCATCGTCATCATCGTCACTGTAAGTGCTGGTGGTGTCGTCATCTTCCGGATCATCATCGTCGTAATCGATCACGTCATCGTCATCGGTCGTATCAGCCAAGAAGGCGTTAACCTTCTTCCGCTTCTTACGCTTAGGTTGATCTTCATCTTCCTCGGCGTGAACGGTGGCTTCATCGATGGATTCAAACGGATACCAAGTTCGCAGTCCCCAAAGGTTATCACCCAGAGAAATGAAACTACCATCGACATTTAAATCCGTATAGAATTGGGACAGCCGGTCACGAATTTCTTCGTCGCTGTCGCCCAAATATGATTGGACGGCGTTAGCCAAATCGGCAAACCCCATCACGTCGCCGTGCTGAGACAAAATGGCGTGAGCAACTTCGATCATTGATAATTCCTTTTTATTCTGGCCCTCAAAGACTTTTAATTCCAAACTGGTGCACGTCCTTTCCACAGTCTACGAAATATGATACTCGTTTATGCCGTAAATTGCAATCGAATCTTGTAGTTTCCGACCAGATCATCATTTGCGTAGAGTAAATAATCAATTTTAACGTTGCCACTAAACGGTTTTTCCTTAAAACTCGTTTCCAAGTAAGGGGTGACCGTTTCAATCGGCATCATGCCATAGGGCGTGTTATACCGGGCCGTGACCCGCTTGCCACTCACAAAGTGCAGGCGTAATTCTGCCTCGGCGTTCCGCGTCAAATGCACGTCACCTTCCGGGGTAAACTTCATGGTCACGGGTGTTTGTTCACCGGTCTCTTTGTTGGGCTCTAAGTACCGTAAGTACAGGTTGTGCCCCATCTGGACTAACTGACCATCCACATCCAAGCGGTAGTCGGAAACGTCCTGGTCTTGCTTGATGTGCGTCTCCAAGTGAATCATGACGGGCACGCCCGTAGATAATTGATCCATTTGCACACTTCCTTTCCGCGAATTGTCTGGGTTAATTATAGTTCATTTTCAGCGGAAAGCCTACCAATTATCTTGATTTCCTGTTCCGGACAGTTTTCCACTGCCCGCGCCGGGATTAAGCCCCACGTAAGAACTGGTCCGGACCATGACGGCGCAAGCGTTTTCTAGTATAATGAGAGGTTGAAGATACTGAACGAAAGAAGGCGGGCGCCATGTTTCCCTTTGACCTCCCCACAGATACGATTCAAACCGTGACCACACCGATCCCGGCTGATAATAAAAATCAAGCTTTTGGTTACACCAATGCGCTCCTAGACCTGGTTGTTGACCTTCAGGAGCCCATACTGCACTTCTGGACCATGCAGCCGACCGTTATCATGGGACTGAAGGATAAACGGCTTCCCGACCTGACAGCCGCTGTCAGCGCAGTTCAGGCCCATGGCTACGATTACGTGCTCCGCAATTCTGGCGGCTTGGCCGTCGTCAGCGATGCCGGGGTACTAAACGTCTCGCTGTTTGCCCCGCTGACCATACCACCGATTAGTGTGGAAGCGGCCTACGCGCAAATGACCACGCTGGTCGACGCTGCCTGGCCAGAGCTCACATTGAAGCACTATGAAATTACGCGGTCCTACTGTCCAGGCGACTACGACCTGAGCGTCGACGGTCATAAGATTGCCGGAATCGCCCAACGACGGAGTCCCCATGCACTGGTCACCATGCTGTATCTGGGCGTGAATGGGGATCAGCCCGCCCGTGGTCAACTGATTCGGGACTTTTACCAGGCGGGACTTGGGAATGCCGAGAACAAATGGGACTTCCCCGACGTCGACCCTGACGTCATGACCACAACTTCAGCATTACTGCACCAAGACTTAACCGTCGCCGATGCTGAACAACGCTTCATCACCGCGGCGGAATCGGCCGGCCTGCACGTCGGTCGTGAAAAGCTCGCCACTTTGATGGCCACGCCTAAATTCACGACAGCGCTCGACCATGCCACGGCCCAAATGGTCCGCCGCCAACCACGGCTCACTTCAAACTAGCAAGGAGGAATCAGTGTGACTTATGCCCAACAACGGCTCCCCCGGGAGAAAGTTTTCCGGGATCCCGTGCACAACTACATTTACGTGCAACATCAAATTATTCTCGACCTGATCAATACCCGCGAGTTCCAGCGGCTACGTCGTATCAAGCAATTGGGAACCGCCTCACTGATTTTCCACGGGGCGGAACATTCTCGCTTCACGCACTCGTTAGGGGTTTACGAAATCACCCGACAGATCTGTGATAATTTCCAACGCAATTACCCGACCAAGACACCCGGAGATGGCGGTTGGGATGACAACGAGCGGCTGACCGCGCTATGTGCCGCGCTACTGCACGACATTGGCCACGGCCCGTACTCCCACACCTTTGAACATATTTTCCATACCAACCATGAAGCCATCACCGTTGAAATCCTGACTTCACCGGAAACCGAGGTCAACCAGGTGCTCCGCCGGGTTAGTCCAACCTTTCCTGCCGAGGTCGCCAGTGTGATTCAAAAGACCTATCCCAATCCCCAGGTCGTCCAAATGATCTCCAGTCAGATTGATGCTGACCGGATGGACTACCTCCTGCGAGACGCCTATTACACGGGCACCCAATACGGGACGTTTGATCTGACCCGGATTCTGCGGGTCATGCGGCCCTACAAGGACGGGATTGCCTTTGCCATGAACGGGATGCACGCGGTTGAAGACTACATTGTCAGTCGTTTTCAAATGTATCAACAGGTCTACTTCCACCCGGTTTCTCGGTCCATGGAAGTCATCTTGGACCACCTCTTGGGGCGGGCCAACGAACTGTATCAAGCAGACGAAACGGATGAAAGCTTCATCCCCCATTTGCTCCTACCGTTCTTCAACCACGAATTTGATTTGCAAGATTATTTGAACCTGGACGACGGTGTCTTGACGACCTACTTCATCCACTGGCGCCAATCCCCAGACGAGATTCTGGCCGACTTGGCCCACCGTTTCCTCGACCGCAAGCCTCTAAAGAGTGCTGAATACTCAGAGGCCACCAAGTCGCTGTTACCGCAGCTCCGCCAAATGATTCGTTCCGTGGGCTTTAACACGGACTACTATACGGCCACCGATAACAGTTACGACCTACCTTATGATGATGCCTACGATCCGAAGATGACCTACCCGTTGACCCAGATTGAATTGCAGGAACCCGATGGCACCTTGCTAGAACTGTCCACGGTTTCCGACCTAGTCAACGCTATTCGTGGCAAATTCTCGGGTGACCAACGGTTCTTCTTCCCTAAGGAAATGTTGAACCCTGGCAACGATGCCCCCGAGCTCTTCCAGCCCATCTATGATGAATTCGGCACCTACATTCAGAACAACCAATTGATTCGACCCAAGGAGTCCTAAGCATGACGGTTAAACTCATTTCACTCGATATTGATGGTACCTTACTTACACCCAATAATAAATTAGCGCTCTCCACCATCGACGCTATCAAAGCAGCGACCGCTTCCGGAATCAAGGTCGTTCTCTGCAGTGGTCGCCCCCTCGCTGGGGTGCAGCCTTACTTAGAGATGCTAGATTTAATCGGTGACGACCAATACGTCATCACCCATGATGGTGCCTCGATTCAAACCACCAGTGGGCAACCACTGATCACCCACTCGCTCAGCTTAAACGACGCTGAACGTCTGGCCGACCTGGCTGATCAATCAGAGGTCCATTACCATCTGATTACCCCCCAAGCCATTTACACGCCTAATCGGCCGGCCAGTGCCTACTCAATTCGTGAGAGTCGGCTGGTCCATTTGCCATTAAACTACCAACCTGCCGATAAGATTCCCGCTGGGGAGGACCTGCTGACCTTCGTCTACATTGACGAAAAGGACGTCATTGACCACTTCGAGCAAGCCTTACCACCTGCACTGCATCACCAGTTTTACGTGGTTCGGACCGACCCCCATTTCATCGAGGTCCTTAACCACCACGTTAGCAAGGCCGCGGCCCTCACGGAACTCGCCAACCGGCTGAACATTACCGCTGACGAAACCATGGCTATCGGGGATGGCGAAAATGATTTGCCAATGCTCCAGGCCGCCGGCTTAGGCGTCGCCATGGGTAACGCCACCGCAACGGTACAAGCCGCAGCCGATGCCGTTACCAGCAGTAATGCCGAAGACGGCGTGGCAAACGCCATTTTGAAATACGCACTATCACTTTAATTACCTAAAGGAGACGCATCCATGACCATCAAATTAATTGCGATTGACATCGACGGCACGCTACTCAACGAAAAGAACGAGCTGGCCCAAGAAACGATTGACGCCGTACAAGCGGCTAAAGCCCAAGGCATCAAGGTCGTTCTGTGCACCGGCCGGCCCTTGACCGGTGTCCAACCTTACCTCGACGCCATGGGAATCAGCGGTGACGACCAATACGCCATCACCTTTAATGGTTCCGTCGCCCAAACAATTTCGGGTAAGGTCCTCACCAATCATTCATTGACCTATGACGACTACATTGACCTGGAAAGCTTGTCCCGCAAGCTGCAATCGCATTTCCAAATTGAAACACCCGACTACATCTACACGGCCAACAAAAATATTAGCGCCTACACCATTGCGGAAAGCTACTTGGTCCGGATGTTGATTCGGTACCGCGAAGTCAGTGAGACCCCTCGCAACCTGACGATTTCTAAGGCCATGTTTGTTGACGACCCCGCCGTGATTGACCGGGTTAAGGCCAACATGCCCCAGAGTTTTAAGGAGCGCTTCAGCGTGGTCCAAAGTGCGCCCTACTTTATTGAAGTCATGAACAATCATGCCAGCAAGGGCGGCACCCTGGGCGAACTGGTTACCCAGTTGGGGCTGACCGCTGACGACGTGATGACCTTAGGTGACCAAGGCAACGACCTGACCATGATCAAATACGCTGGTTTAGGGGTCGCCATGGGCAATGCCATCGACGAGGTCAAGGAAGCGGCCCAAGCGGTCACCCTGACGAACGCCGAAAATGGTGTTGCTGCCGCCATTCGGAAGTATGCCCTACAGTAAAACTAATCTGACCCGTTATCGACTTACCCGCTAAGCGGATAAGTCGATTTTTTAATTAACTCACCGAACCTCGGTTAAAATCCCGATTCAGGTAGCATTTCTTAACCCTATCATTAACTCACGTGGTAATCTTGTCGCAATCAGAGGAGATGAATGGCTTATGAATATAAAAGAATTCGCTGAAAAGGTGGATTGTCATCCAGACACCCTGCGCTTTTACGAGAAGATGGGCATTCTTGTGCCGGGTCGCACCAACGGCAATTACCGCCAATACACGGTCGAAGACCTCACCACCTACCGCATCATCCATAGTCTCAAACGTGCAGGCCTACCTTTGGATGAAATCCAAGACATCCTCCACCTACGCTCGGCCAATGTCTGTGCCACCTGCTGTGCCGATACCCTCCGGTTCATCACGGGAAAGCACGCGCAGTTCATTGATAACCAACATTTTTACGCCGAACTCGCCGTCTTGACCGACCAAATGGCTGAGGCCCTCACGACCTCCACCCTATCCAAGAGTGAACTAGACGCCATGATCGAAGAGATTGGTGAGTTGGACGATCAAGTCGTTTAACCCAAGACCGTGGCCCGTGCCGCGAGGAGATAGCCGCTATGCTGCAACCCTGATATCGGAGTGTCCATCGGGAAGCTCCGATTTTTTGTTGGCTTATTTTTTCAAATGCTGGGGCATTTCACGGCCATGCTGCTTGAAATATTGGTAGTTTTTATCCAGTCGCAACCAGAATCCCGGTTCCATAGCGATGACGGTCGCCAATTTTTCTGCAAAGGCCACAGTTATCCGTGCATCCCCGCTTAGAACCGCCGCAACGTAATCGGGTGATATAGCTGTTCGCCGGGCCAATTCGCCTGGTGAAATGCCCAAAGCCGCTAATGATTCCGCCAATATCTCCCCTGGTTTTGACACATAGTCCCGATTCAGAGGGAACCCTTTTCTGCTCAATATGGAAGCCTCCTTCAACCTGCCTACAAATACTGTTATATCACCAATCTGTTCTGGTGTATGGCCTACTATATCAGAACAAGCGTTCGTTGAATAGTGGGATCGTATTGGCTATCAAACTAGTTAAGCCCCTGGACGACCACGAAAAAAGGACACCCCCTAACTGGAAGTGTCCCGCATAACTGATCTATTTAATTTGCCTATTCAGCCGGAACTAACCGGTGTGCTTGAATAAACTGCTGGAACGTTTCGAAACACGTCGTCAAAAATTTCAGTGTCCGGTCGTCGGTTAACTGACCTGCTTCGTTGAATTGTTGTTTCGCGAAGCCCATCATAAATTGATTTCCTGACAGAACGTGCGCGTTCAACCCAGGGGAATTTAAGATTTCTCGTAACTGCGTTTGGGCGAATGACGTCCCCTGTTGACCAAGTGACGCGCCGACCACCATCACGGGCTTATCCGCAAAGGGGTGTGCCGCGTAGGACAGCCATTCCAAACAATTCTTGAGGCTGGCTGGAATCGAGTGGTCATATTCTGGTGTCGCAATGACCACGCCGTCTGCCGCCGCAATCTTATCTGCCATGGCAACGACACACGCCGGCGTTGGTTGGGCCGTTGATTCGTTGAATAAAGGCAGCTCTTTAATTTCCTGGACCTCAATCGTCACGTCCGTCGTAAAATGCTGGGCCATGAACTGTAGTAATAAGCGATTGTAAGAGAAGTCGGCGTTGTTCCCAACTAAACCAATAATTTTCATTAGGCTGTCTCCTCTGCCACTTTCAAATAGCTGGCAATGCTTTGCCCGGCATTTCGCCCTGAATAGAAAGCGTAACCCACGCACGTCCCTGGCATGTTCGGACCATAGGTGTCCCCAACCAAACCAGAGGAATCATTTCCGGCCGCGTACAGTCCGGGAATCACTTGGCCCTCATTATCCAAAACTTCATTTTCTGGCGTCACTTGTAGACCACCCATCGTACAGAAAGCCCCCGTGTTCAGCTTGAAGCCGTAGTAAGGTCCTTGGTTGACCGGCACCAGGTAGGCCGCGTCCTTCCCAAACAAATCATCTTCGCCCTTTTCGGCTGATTGGTTGTATTGGTGAATCGTCTGGCTAAGTTGGGCAACAGGCATCCCCATCTTCTCGGCCAACTCTTCTAACGTGTCCGCCTTGAAAATGAATGGCTTGTCAGCGGCGACAGCGGCATCAATTTCGTCTTGGAGCTTCGTCATCTTTTCACCACGCTTAACGTAAACGCCTAAGCCCATGAAGTTTCCTTCAGTTGCCATCCGGTCGATGACGCCTTGATCCAGAATACTGTAGACGGCGTTTTGGGTGTACATGGCGTTACCCGCGTAGGAGAAGTTGTAAACGACACTTTCATCAACGAAACGTTCACCCTTTTCGTTGACCCATAGCAAAGGTTGTTGGCCGGCTGCAGCGTTCATTTGTGAGCCCATGAACTTGAATGAAGGTTCGTCCGGATCTTTCAAGTAGCCGCCAAAAAGCATTGCAGTCCCCGTACCAGAAGGCTTAGCGCCCGCGTCCCAGGCCATTTGTAACCCATCGCCGGTTCCTTTACCAGAACTAACGGGAATTAACCGGTCCGTGTCGTAAGCCGTCAACTCTGACATCATCTTAGGATTGTTGAGGTAACCACCAGTGGCCATGACAACTGCGGGTGTTTGGATCTCAACGACTTTACCAGAATCTTCATCCTTCACATCAACGGCCGTGATTTCACCGTTGTCATTACGATGCAGGCCCTGTGCTGAAGTTGACGTTAAGATTTCGACACCAGCTTCTTCCGCCTTAGGTTGCAGGGCACCATGGATGACTTGGTTCCCCATCCCCTTGTAAATGTGCCAGGTGGCTTCACCGTCGCCCATTGCTTGAACACCTTCGTACTCAACGCCTTGGTCGGCTAACCATTGCACGTTGTCGGCACTAGCATCGACGTACTTCCGCCAAATTCTGGAATCGGCCTTGTACTTGGAGTAGGCAACTTCTTCCTTTAAGACTTCCGTCCCAGAAACGTGAATGCCAGCGTCCTTCTGTAAGTAAGAATCAACGGCGAACAAGCCTTCCGTATAGTTACTGCTTCCACCAGTCGTGTGACCCTTTTCCAGCAATAAAACCTTAAGGCCTTGTTGCGCAGCGGTCAAAGCGGCTGACATACCGGCAGCACCGGTACCAGCAACGACAACATCATAACTTTTTTCATTTGGGATAGACATCATTATTCCTCCATCTTGTTAGTGAATTTTTACACAATAAGTTATAAAAAAATATCGGTTGAACTAATTGATTAACGAATGACTTCATTCTAACCTGTTAATATATGTTAATATAGTCACAAAAGAATTCGTCAGGCGAACCAAATAAGCCCCCTAGGAGGAACCATCGTGGATTTAGAACACCTTCACTTATTTCTCGAAGTCGCGCAATACGGCAGTTTCAAGCAGGTTGCCGACCGGCACTTCATCTCGCAACGGGCCGTCTCCAAACAGATTCGGCAACTTGAGTCCGAACTAGGCGTCACCCTCTTTCAACGCAAAGCTAATGCCATTACGCTTAATACCCAGGGACAATTCTTCTGGGCGGAGGCGCAAGACATTGTGAATCATTATAACAATGCCGTTCACGAGCTTCACGGACTGGACCGACTCACCAGCCAAACGCTACAGATTGGTTACTTCTCCATTTTTGAGAGTCACCTGCTTACGGCTGATATGCGAACCCTAAAGCAATCGCATCCCGACGTTCACGTCACCGTTCGTGAGGAAAGCAATGAACACCTAATCAAGAGCATTCACCGGGGTTCTTTGGACATTGCCTACTCGATTGCCTACGGAAACGCCACCCTTCCAGAAACAACCGGTCTCACCGTACTCCCCGTCTTCACCGGCGAAATGGTCTTGGGCCTCGGCCGGGATAACCCCCTCGCCCAACAAGCTAAGATCAACGTGGCCGACCTGCAGGAAACACCGATTTTATACTACAGCCCGGAAAGCTCAACTTTTCTGTTGGAAAGCTTTCTCGCTAGCCTGCCTCAGGGTCAACAGGCTGACCATGTGTTACGCGTATCCAGCATTGAACAAATGCAATTGCTGGTAGCCCTCAATCAAGCCGTGGCATTCTATCCGGCCGGGCTCTTAGAAAATGGACCCGCTGACACCCCGGACATCGTTTACCGGCCCTTTGCCCTTGACTCGCAACAATATCAAATCGTCATGGTCTATGATCCCAAAAATAAAAATCCGGCTTTGCACGACCTCTTACGCCTCAAGCAAACCAACTAAACTGACTTTGCCAAAATCGCCAACTATTTGGGCGATTTTTTATTTTGCCAGAAATTTTCGTCAAAAAAAGAGCCCTCAGTCATCACGACCACGGACTCTTCAAAGTAAGTTAAATTGTAAAAACGACCCCTAAAATCAGGTAACAGGCGCCACTAACCAGTCCGAAGCGGGCCAACGTGTTGACCACGATGGGCGCATTTTTAGTACTAGCAACTTGCCGCACCGGCACCTTTTCACCTGGCAGTGGCTCAACCTTTTCCTTGCGATGCCAGAGATGCCGCCACCCGGTAAACAAGTGCCCTTTAGCCAAAACGCAAATGCCACCAAACATGATGAGTAACAGGCCCACCATGAACAAGAGGTTCCCAATGACCATAAACGATTGGCCTAAAATTTTCATGACTAACGCAACTAACAGCCCCGCCGCTACGGTTCCGGTTGCCGCTCTTTTCCAGTTTTTCATTCGCTTCATCCTTTGATTTGACTTGGTTATTTGATGATTTTTCGGTTGGGTGGTGCTGGTTTTGGTTAATATTATACCCGTTTATTTCGTTAAATTGGTTCTGTGTAGAACTGTTCCGGTACTGGCGGACTTTGAAACGTGCTCCACGAGCCAGGTCCCTGCGCTTAACCCCGACTAAACAATGACCCAAGTATTTCGTCTAGATTGCTTTAGTGCTTTGGACTTGTTCTCCACGGCACTATCCCGGTACTGGCAGCCTCCGAAACGTGCTACGCGGGGCAACTGGTTCCGCTTAACACCGTAACGGAAACGCTCCAAGCCCGGGGTCATTCCCGTTACGCCGTTAATGCTCGCCAGTTAAACGCCCCGCTCCGCACTCTAAAAAAGACCCAAGCCACGCACCACCGCGCCACTTGAGTCTCTCCGTATCTTTTTATTGTTCGTGACTCCGGAAACGGTTCTTGAACAATGGGCTGACTGGCCGGTTTTCGTTGATTCGCTTGATGGCTTGACCAATCAGCGGACCGACTGAAATTTGTTCGATCTTATCGATTTGCTTGTCGGCGGTCAATTGAATGGAATCCGTCACAACCAATTTCTTGATTGGTGACTTCTCGATTCGTTCAATGGCTGGCCCAGACAAGACTGGGTGGGTACAGCTAGCGTAGACTTCCTTGGCGCCCGCATCCATTAAGGCTTGCGAACCCAAAGTAATCGTCCCGGCCGTATCGATCATATCATCGATCATGATGCAACGTTTGCCTTTGACATCACCGATGATGTTCATGATTTCAGCCACGTTCGCCTTTGGCCGCCGCTTGTCGATAATGGCAATTGGGGCCTTCAAGAATTCAGCTAATGCCCGTGCCCGCGTCACACCACCATGGTCAGGTGACACAACAACAGCATCTTCAGCCAAACCACTGTTGATGAAGTAGTCCGCTAACAGCGGTGCGCCCATCAAATGGTCAACTGGCACGTCGAAGAATCCTTGAATTTGGGCGGCATGCAGGTCTAATGCTAAAACCCGGGTCACACCGGCCGTTTGTAACATGTTAGCGACTAATTTCGCCGTGATTGGTTCGCGGGAACGCGCTTTACGATCTTGCCGCGCGTAGCCGTAGTACGGAATGACCACGTTGATGGTAGCCGCACTTGCCCGTCGTAACGCATCGATCATGATCAACAGTTCCATCAAATTGTCGTTGACGGGTGCTGACGTGGACTGAATCACGTAAACGTGACTGCCCCGCACACTCTGTTCGATGTTAATTCGAATTTCGCCGTCGCTGAATCGGTCCACCGAGGTTTTCCCTAATTCGACACCAACTTCGTTAGCAATTTTTTCTGCCAACGGTTTGTTGGAGTTCAACGCAAAAATCTTTAGTTTAGGGTCAAAATATTGCGTAGCCATAATTTCCTCCAATAGCCTATAGTCTGCCTGAATTTCCTACAACAATTTTATGCTATCGGGTCGGGAAACACAAGACCTTCGGCTTAATCTTCGCCACGATATGGCAGTTTTTGATAATAATTAGGCTTATTTGTCTGCCGTTCCCGGGCAATTGCCATGTCGTATTTATTTACGGCGTCGGTAATCGTCGAACCGGCAGCGATGAAACTGTGATCCGCCACGTCCAATGGCGCAACCAAGTTCGAGTTAGACCCGATGAAGGCGTCGTCGCCCACCACCGTCTCGTGCTTGTTCTTGCCGTCGTAGTTGACGAAGACCACGCCACAACCAACGTTGATGTTCTTGCCCAGCTTGGCGTTCCCCACGTAAGTCAGGTGCCCCACCTTGGTGCCTTCACCAATCGTGGCCTTCTTCACTTCGACAAAATTGCCGAGGTGAACCTTTGGCCCGATGTGTGATTCTGGCCGCAAATGACTGTTAGGGCCAATGTTTGAGCCCGCTGCCATGTCGGAATCTTCTAACAGAGAAGACGTGACCGTCACGTGGTCGGCCAATTTGGCATTCCGTAATTCAGAGTGCGCACCGATGTAGCAGTCGTCGCCAATCACCGTGTCGCCCTTTAACAGCACGCCAGGCTCGATGATGGTGTCAGAACCAATCTTCACGCCGGCATCAATGTAGGTCGTCTCTGGGTCGATCAAGGTAACCCCGTTGCGCATGTGGGCTTCGTTGATCCGCTTACGCATGATCTTCGTCGCTGCAGACAAGGCAACCCGGTCGTTAACCCCCATGGATTCATCGAAGTCAGCCATTTGGTAAGCGGCCACGATGTCTCCCTGACGCTTTAAGATTTCAATGACATCGGTCAGGTAGTATTCACCCTGCGCGTTGTCGTTAGAGGTTTCGTGAAGCGCCTTGAACAACTTTTGGTTGTCGAAAACGTAAACCCCGGTGTTAATTTCGTGAATTTCTTGTTCTTCGGAGCTGGCATCCTTTTGTTCCACAATCTTCTCGACGATACCGATGTTGTTGCGGACAATCCGGCCGTAACCGGTAGGATCTGGCGCAATGGAGGTCAAAATGGTGGCCGCCGCGTGCTTAGCTTCGTGGTAGGCGAAGAGGTCATCGAAGGTCTCTGCCCGGAATAAAGGCGTATCCCCACTAACAATCAGCGTGGTGCCTTCTTCATCCTTGAGCATCGGTTCCGTCTGTAAGACCGCGTGCCCAGTTCCCATTTGCTTGGCTTGCAGCGCGTATTGCGTCCGTTTGCCCAGCGTGGCTTCCACGTCGTCGGCACCGTAGCCCACGACCGTCACGATTTTATCCATCTTGGTCTGCTCGACCTGGGTCAACACGTGGTCAACCATCGCCTTCCCACATACCTGATGCAACACTTTGTACAGCTTCGACTTCATCCGGGTGCCCTTGCCGGCAGCGAGGATAATGGTATTTCTGGTAGTCATTCCAAATATCTCCTAGCTAATTTAATTGGGAATTTTCGTCGCCAAAGATTTGGGTCAAGTAGTTCCCTTGTGAAACGCGAATCTGTTCGTCCGCCGTCTGAATCTTCAATAACGACGTGTACTTGCTAACGGTCCGTTGCCCGGCAAAATCGCCTTCGGCAAAGACGGCCACGCCAGCCAATTGTGAATCGAATTCATCGACCAAGGAGCGCAGACCACCAACGGTCCCGCCACCCTTCATGTAATCGTCGACGATCAACACGCGTGAGTTTGGCTTCACACTGCGCTTCGACAGGGCCATCCGCTCGATGCGCTTGGTTGAGCCGGACACGTAGTTCACACTGACGGTCGAGCCTTC
Source organism: Levilactobacillus wangkuiensis (assembly GCF_016861605.1). Taxonomy (GTDB): domain Bacteria; phylum Bacillota; class Bacilli; order Lactobacillales; family Lactobacillaceae; genus Levilactobacillus; species Levilactobacillus wangkuiensis. The sequence goes on along the minus strand of NZ_BOLM01000012.1, from coordinate 54,845 downwards.
CGTGATTTGTGAATCATGACGCACGATGACAAATGGCACGTTCAGGTAGTTGGCAACACTCTGTGCCAACGGAATTCCCTTCGTGGCAACCGTCACAACGACGTCCACATTTTGATTCAAGTACTGGGTCGCTAAGATCCGCCCAATCTGACGCAAAGCTGAGGGCCGCCCCAGGATATCGGACATGTAAACGTAGCCCCCTGGCAGGTAGCGGTCAGCTTCGGACAGTTCGGTCCGCATTTCATCAACAAATTGTTCGGCTTCTTCCCGCAAAATGTAGGGAATGAATCGCGCCCCACCGGCAGCGCCGGGAACCGTCTCCAAGAGACCCGTCCCCCGTGCTTGGAAGGTGCGTTTCAAAATGGTCAGGTCTTCACTAATGGAAGACTTAGCCGACTCGTAGCGCGCTGCAAAAAATGTCAATGAGACTAATTGATGCGGCCGTTCCAACAAATACCGGGTCATATCAACCAACCGGTCACTTCTTCTGACTTTCAACTTCTTCACCTCAACTATTTCTTTAGAGTTAATTGTAAAGCCAATTTTAGCATAAATGTTCGGGTTTTTCGTTACATTTTCGTGAGAATTCACATTACTTGCGGAAATTTAAGAAATCGGGTGGATATTTTCCATGTTTTTGACGATTTTGTTGGGTGATTGGTCTACGCCACCTTCCAAATTACTGGACTGACTGTTAAGTTCGTTCCCGACGGCGGGTTCAAGCAGCCCTGCTGTGGGGCCGGTTCCAGCCTGTGAAGCGGGCTTCCACCTCAACTTTGAGCCAAAAAGCGGTCTCAAAGGTTGTCCCGCGGGCTAAGCTGAGTGGGAAACCTCAGCTAAGACCGCCGACACAGCTGGTCTGCTTGACCCGCCTCTGGTCACTGACAGTTGTCTTTGTGATTTTAGGTGGGGTTGATTCCCAGGTTGTTGATTAGCTTTTGTAAATTGTAAGTTTGATTCGCCGTCAAAATTTTTAGCTGATTTGTGATTAATAGCGTCCTCGAAAAAAGAGCTGACCGGTTTGGCCAACTCTTTGGTTTTAACTTAATTTATTTGGTTGCTCCATAGATAGAAATTGGATTGCTTTGTCCTAGTTTGGAAATGAGTTTCAGCCCGAGAGCTACGTTCAATTCAGACTAAGCAATGACCCAAGCATTCCATCCAGATTGTTTTAAATCATTTCTCTGGTTCTACACGGAACACCTTTCGGTCCTGGCGTCCTCTGAAACGTGTTCCGTGGGGCAACTGGTTCCGCTTAACAGCGTAACGAAAACGACCCAAGCCTCAGACTTCACCCTAAACTTAGACTTACTTAGTTCGTTAATCTTGTTCTACACGGAACATCTTTCGGTCCTGGCGTCCTCTGAAACGTGCTACACGAGCCAGACTCCTGCGCTTAACCCGGCTAAGAAAATATCCCAGGCCCGGGGATATTCCCTTAGCCACGTTAATGCTCAGAGTCTAAGCGGCTCGTTCCGCACTCTATTCCGCTGTCTGCAGCTTCTGCCAGCCCAACGCCAAGAAGTAAAAAACGGCTTCAATGGCGGCGATGAAGAACGAAACCGGGTAGTTGGTCACGTAACTCAGCGTTAAGCCTGCCCAGACACCAATCAAGGCTAAGCCGACCGCTAAGATCATCATGCCACCTACCGTGTGGGCGAAGTATTTCGCCGTTGCGGCTGGTAATGTCAACAGGATGAAAATCAACAGGGAACCCACGATTTGGGCCGCGACACTGACACTCAGCGCGACCAGAACCAAGAACGTGATGGACAGTGTGTTGGTCCACAGTCCCTTGACCCGGGCACCGGTGTGGTCGAACGAATCAAATTTCAGGAACCGGTAAATCACGAACACGATGATCAGGACCAGTATCGACAGCCACAACATTTGCTGGACATCACTGGCACTGATGCCGATGACGCTCCCGAACAGGATGCTGGTGGCGTAGCTCGCGTTTTTGTTGGCGAGTGACAGGAACAAAATTCCTAACCCAATAAACAGTGCGGAAATGGCACTGGTGGCCGCTTCACGCCGTTCACTGCGGGCACTCAACTGACCCACGATGACCGAGCTGATGACCGTGAACAGGAGCATCCCATTCAGTGGTGCCCACCCAGCGAAGACCCCGAAGGCCGCGCCGGAGAAGCCAATTTCAGACAACGTATGCGTCAAGAATGACATGTTCCGGGCAATCACGAAGACGCCCATGATACCGCAGATGATGGCGATGATGGTGCCGGCCGCGAAGGCGTTGCGCATAAATTCATAACTAAACATTCTTCTCGCCCTCCCAGACCTTTTCCTGCGTCAAGCCACTGATGGGGCCCTGTTCGGCGCCGGCTGGCGTTAACATCAGGTATTGCGAACTATACTTACGGGCCATCGGAATATCATGCGTCACGAAGAGCACGGTCAGATGGAGCCGCTGATTCAACTCGATGACCAGGTCCAGCAACTCGGTCTTGGTAACCGGGTCCAGACTGGCCGTCGATTCGTCTAAAATCAACAGGTTCGGCGATTCCACCAACGCCTGCGCGAGGTAGGCCTTCTGCCGCTCCCCGCCGGACGCCTGGCCGATTGGCCGCTTTGCCAATTTCGTCAGTCCCGTTTCCGCTAAAATGTGTTCGATTTCCACGTGCTCCTTGCGGGACAACCACGGCCACTTCCAGCCGGTCAGGTTGAGCCCCACGAAGTCCTTGATAGTCAAGGGATAATCGCTGTCGATGTTGCGAAATTGCGGGACGTAACCGATCTTCACCCCACCGGCATTGGGCAGGTAGGAGACCTTCCCCGTCGTTGGGTGTAATTGGTGTAGGATGGCGCGCATCAGCGTAGTCTTCCCGACCCCATTTTTCCCGACAATGCTCCAGAACTCCCCCTGATGAATCGTCAGGTTAAGGTCGGTGAACACCGGGTGATTGGGGAAAGTCACGCCTAAATTTTCAAGTTTTAAAATGGCTGGTTCCGTCATTAGCGATTCTCCTCCTGAATCCGTTGGACCTGGCGATACTGTTGCAGCATCCAGGTTCGGTACGTTTGGTGGGTCGGCATGGTCTCCGTCACCTGGACCACGGGCACGTGGTACTTATGGGCGAGCTGGACCATGGCGGTCACGTTTTTGCTGGAGTTTTGGGTATTCTCCACGAAAAAGGCAATTTGATGGTGCTTGATTTGCTTCTGTAATTGGGTGATGTCGGCCGGAGTCGGGTCACTGTCCTCCTCGATGGATTGGGCAAAATGACCGTCGCTGACCTGATAGCCCATCGCAGTCAACGCCAGATCAAAGACCGGCTCACTCACGGCAACCTTCTGGCCATGGGCCTGGCGCTTGATTTGCTTGGCCGTTTTCGTTAACACGGCCAGTTGCTTCTCGTAGGCGGCGCCGCGGCGTTTGAAATCGGCTGCGTGCTTAGGTGAGATGCGGCTGAACTGGGTAACCAACCGCTGCGTGACCTGCATCATCACGGTCGGGTCCGACCACAGATGGGGATTGTCCCCCGTGGCCTTGCCCATGAGTTTGCCAATCGACAAGGTCTGCGTCCCAGAGCCCTCATTGGCGGCCACCACGCGGTCCATCCAGCTGTCATAGCCCAGACCATTCTCAACCACCACGTTGGCCTTAGCGACCAGCTTAGCCGTCTTCACGTCCGGCTCATAACTCTCGGCGTCGATGCTGGGACTGTTGATAATCGTGTGGACGTTGCCTTGCTCACCTAAAATGGCTTCCGCCGCCTCGCCATAAAAGCCCAGCGTCGCCACCACGTTGATTTTGCCGGACTGCTTGGGCTGGGTCGTCGCTTGGCACCCCGCCAAGGTGAAAACCGCCACCAAACTGACCACCAGTGCTAGCCACCGGTGGCCTTTCAGTCGTCCTATTTGTTTTCGCAAGTCCGTCATCCCCATCTTTACTTCATTTTTTATATTCGTTACTTTGTCGTTAACATTGATCACCACTGGAAACCAGATATAACTTGGTCGCCTCCGGCCTCCAGGGATTCCGCCTGCTGTGGGGCCCGGTTCCAGCCAAAGAGCGGGCTTCCACCTCGCTTGAAAGCCTGCCAAAGTTCAGCAGTCTCTCAAGTCGTCCCATGCTGTAAACGGCCAAAGGACAGCCGTTAACACCATCGACACAGCTGACTCCATCCCTGGCTGCCTGCGGCTACGGTGGTGCACCAATCAAGAAACAGCGTCAAGTGTCGCTTAAACTCTGGCGCTATTCTTCACCATTAGGTCGGAAACACTAGGCAACGTGTAGGCAAACTAACTATTCGCATGATTATTATTCTGACATGAATAGGCATACTAACCAGAACGTTTAAACACACATATTTTTATGTAAACAGTAATGATTACCGTTTAGTAGTTTACCAGAAATTGAAAACTTGTCAACAGCTTTCGAGCGACGGGGTGGAAACTTTGCACAAATGTAAAAAGCCAGCCCAGTTGGTGGACTGACTCGGTGATTACTCTATAGAAGAATTCTGCTAATCTGACCACTCAAAACCAAGCACACCTACTGAGGGTTCCTTGAACTGAGCGTACCTAAACCGTCTCTGCTGGCTTGGTTGATTTACCGGTCAATAAAATCGCCGTCCCCAGCACCAAAATCATAATCGACACCCAGTACGCGGCGGCTGGCGAAACCGCGTTGTAAATCAAAACGATGCCGACACTCCCGACCGGTGCGGCTACCGTGACCAGCGAACTGACCGTGCCGAAGATGGTTCCCACCAAGTTCTGGTCGGCAATACTAATTACCTGCGCATAGAGTTTGGGGTTCATGTTGCCCAAGCCAAACGCAATGGCGAACATCAAAATCGCCAGTAGCGCATAATTTTGAATCCATAAGAAATTCAGGTAAAGGACGACCATCACCGCAATCGTTTCCACCATCACTAGCTTGAACGACTGGCGGTCAAGAAACTTCAACCGCAGCGTACTGCCCAATACAGTACCAATGACAAACAAAATGTTCACAATCAAAATGGCAACGCCAAACGGCAGCCCAGTTGCTTTACCCTGATCCAACAAGTAGAGGTTAATCACTGCATCCACACTAGCCCCCACTGCATTGACAATCACCACTGCCACTAATAGACGGATGATGCTGACTCCTGAAGACTGGCCTAAAATCGTACTCATTTTTTGCCACAGGCTGGGGCCCTTCACCGTCTCAGTCTGCGGTTGTGGAATAACAGCCGGTGCGATGTGAATGGCCCGCCGCCCAATGAAGAGAATCAGCGCTGCAATAAGAAATGTCCCAGCATTAATCAAAGCAGCCAGCGCGTAATCATGCGTCGCTGCGAGCACGAAAACCCCAATCGACTGGCCAACCGGTTGTAAGAGAGAAGCAATACTCTGGTTTAACCCTAAAACTTGCTGGCGGTCATCTCTGGCTACCCGTTCGCGAATAACTGGCAAACGTAGACTGCTACTCAGAAATCCCAAACAATCCGAGACTAAGTTAATGGCCACGACAACCGTAAAGACCACCAGTGTGCGTGCATCAATCACCAGGGCCAATACCAGATACAACCCGGCTTGAATCACCTTGGTCAAAACCAGCATACGATCTTTGTGGATGACATGATCCGCTAAAAAGCCAATCACAAATCCCAGAGTCCCTGGCACCACGGTGGCAATCGAAACAACTGACACCATAATCGCTGGATTAGCGTAGGTCTTCGCATACGTCAGTAAAACAATATTGAAGATACTAACCCCTAAGGTTTCAAAGATATTCGCCAAGGATAGAACCTCGACCGATCTGTTCTTTAAGACATTAATCATACGCACCATCCTCAGGTTCTGTTATTCTCATTTTCATTTCGTCTGCGACTTGTATCTTAGAACCACAATTCATAGTTTTAACGCGCAATCGCAGCATTTGTTAAGATAAAAATTTATAAACATTAACTCAGTGTAAGCCTTAGTTCATTAAAAAACAATGAGACATGTTCTAATCTTTCCGATTGTTATATAAATAACCTTTTCGCAACGCCACGCAAATTCTATTTTTTTCGCAAATTAAAAAGTGGTCTCAGAAATTCTGAAGATTTCTGAGACCACTGCCTTATTTTCATCTAATTTTCTGTTCCCGCGTCAACGTCATCAGGTCTGGCAAGTGATATTTCGCCAGCGTTGTCGGTAATGCCCGGGCAATGTCGCGACAGGCGCAGGGGTTGCCGTACGTGGCCGCCCCGACCTGCACGGCGTTGGCACCCGCCAGGAAGAATTCGATAGCGTCTTCCGGCCGCATGACGCCGCCGACCCCAATGATGGGCACGTCCGTCACGGCGCGCACCTGGTGAACCATGCGGACGGCTAAGGGATGAATTGCCGCGCCAGACAAGCCACCCGTGCCGTTACTCAGGGTCGGTTGCCGCGTGGTTAAATCCAGTTGGAGCCCAGTCAGCGTATTGATCATCGTCAGGCCACTGGCCCCACCCGCGACCGCTGCCTGGGCGATTACCGTGATGTCCGTCACGTTCGGCGTTAATTTAACGTAGACCGGCTTCGTTGCCACCGCCACCACTTGGGCGACCAGATTTTGGACCAACTCGGGATCCGTGCCAAAGGCTAATCCACCGGCCGCCACGTTGGGACAGGAAATGTTGATCTCCAAGGCGTGCACGTTGGACGCTTGGGTCAGCCGTTGGGCCACCGCCACGTACTCGGTAAACGTGCTGCCGGCCACGCTGCCAATGATGGGCAGGTCTGGGTAGTGCGTGGCCAACCACGGTAAGCGGTCCGCCATCACGGCTTCAATGCCCGGATTGGTCAGACCGATGGCGTTCATCCACCCCGCCGGCGTTTCCGTCACGTTGGGCTTGGGGTTGCCAGTTCGAGGTTCTAACGTCGTGGATTTAATCACGAGCGCCCCTAGTTCATTCAAATCAAACTGTTGGGCCAGGCCTTGACCGTAAGCCGCCGTCCCACTCGCTGGGATGATGGGGTTCTTCAAATCAAGCCCGGGTAACTGCACACTAATTGTCGACATAATATCCTCCCGTGATACGTTAATGTCTTGCTGAAAACGTTTGGCCGGTCTCACTGGACCTCGAACCAAACTGAAATTAAATTAATCGTAGAATACCGCCGAAAGGGGTGCGCGTCAACCCAAAATTTGATGGCAAAAAGGACGTGCTCCCCTAACAACGGGCAAACACGTCCAACACAAATTTTTCTATTTAATATATGGGGCTAAGAAATCCGCGACCAAGTGGTCATAGGCCACCGGATCATCCTCCCGCGTCGCAATGTGGGCGGCATCCGGGTCCCGGTATTTCTGCTTGGGACCGGCCGCTGCTTGGTAAAGTAAGTCCAAATTTTCAATCGGCACGGTCTCATCCTTAGCGCCCTGAATCAGGAGTAGGGGGATCTGACTCTTCTTCAGCTGCCCGGCAATGTCGCCGTCCGCCAAGCGGTAATCACCCAACCGGGAATACTGGTCGGCAATCGCTAGCGTTGGCTGGGTCGGCACGTGAAATTCGTGCCGCATCCGGAAACGGGCCTCGCCCAAGACAGACGCGTAGCCCGAGTCAGCGATGATGGCCTTGACGTTGGCCGGCAGGTTCTCCCCGGCAGTGGCCATGACGGTCGCTGCGCCCATGGAGATGCCCAGCATGACAATTTGACTGTCGTTCCCATTCTGTGCGATCACCTGGTTGATCCAGCCCTGATAATCGTGCCGGTCCGTCCAACCATAGCCAATCGTGTGACCGTCACTTTCGCCATGTGCCCGAGCATCCGGCATCAAAACTGCGTAACCCCAGTCATGAAAGGCGCGCGCCCAGGGAATCATCTGTTCCCGAGCGTGACCGAGCCCGTGGGCCAGGATAGCGACCTTGGTCGTCGGCTGGTCCGCCGCAATCCAGCTCGCGCGTAAACACAGGCCGTCTTGACTGGTCTGCGTCCACTCAACCGGATTGTGCCGCAAGTACCACACGTTGTCGGCCGCCGTATTTTCACTGATGGCCCGTTCCTTTGACTGTTGCCGGCTACGGGCATAGGACCGCGTGGCCGATAAATACAGGCCGGCCGCGGCACCCAACACGCTCACGGCCCCCACCGCAGACAGTGCGGCCACGCCACCAACGACCTTTTGCCAAGTCTTCATCATCACTACCCCATTTCTACTTAATACGGGCGAAATTGATGTTGTCTTCGAAATCGTGAAATGAATTGTGGTGGCTTGCCGTTCCCGGCGGCGGCCTCAAGATGCCCTACTGTGGGGAACGGTTCCGGCCTGGGGAGCGGTCCTGCACCTCGCCTGAAAGCCTGGAAAACCACCAGTCTCTCAGGTCGTCCCGTGCTCTAGACTGAGAAAATCACTCAGTCAAGACCACCGACACAGCTGGTCACCTTGGTCCGCCTCTGGTCACTCACACGGACCTGCCCAATTCATTCACGATTTCTACGATCAACGCCTGTTTCTCCCGCGTCGCTCATTCAAGTCATTGGTCCAATTTTTGTTGCCTTTATTGATTAATCACATGTCTGTAATTTCAACAATCCCTGGCCAATGTTCTACCCTTACTGTACCGAAAATTTGTCGCTGGTGCCACTAATTCACTTGAAAAAATAGGGTGAGTTGTCTCCTTAACTATTTCGTCTCAGTACTCGCTAACTGGCTTTTGACAAAGGCAGTTAGGTCGGGAACTGCTTTTTCCGTGTTGATTTGCGCGTACAGGGTCTTAATGAGATCTTCCATCGTCAAGTCATTGGCCTCGAGAATGCAATCTACCTTGTCAGCTAACTGCTTATCTATCAATAGGTTCAGGCTATCCACAGCCATAATGCTCACCTCCATCGAGACTATGCGCGACTTCGGTGACCAATACAAGCTTTCAATCTTGTTAACTTATTCACCCATTTCCAAATAAAACTGCCGGACGGCCCCAATCAAATTGGCATCGTTTAAGAATAAACAAGGCCGAACATCAGCGGTTAGCGCGGCACGCTGTTGGTGCATCAGGTGCTGGATTCGCCGCTGCAGGTCGGCCACGAATCCCGGTCGGGCCGAGATGCCGCCACCAATCAACAGGCGTTGCGGGTTCAGCCCCACGTAGAGGTTGTAGGCCCCCAGACTCAACCAATTCAATAAATCGCCAACGCACTGTTGGGCCAGCGTATCACCGTTGTTGGCCAGGTCAAAGACGTCCTCCGCGGTCATGGCCGTGGGCAACTCACGCAACCGCTGATAGCGCTGGGCCATTCGCACGGGACTGCCCAGCTGACTCAACGTTTCGTTGGCCGGGGTCATCACCATGTAGCCGAACTCCCCAGCAAAGTGGTCTTGGCCCGTGATCAGCTCGCCGTTACGTGTCACGGCCCCACCGACCCCGGTGCCAACGATTAGAAACAGCGTGTCGGTCACGTCCTTGGCATTTCCCCGCCAGGCCTCAGCCAGCGCGGCACAGTTGGCATCATTTTGAATCGTCACCGGTACACCCAAGGCCGTTCGTAGCGTTGCCTTGATGGGGAAATCATTCAGGTAGTCCACGGCGCTGGTCCCGGAAATTTTCCCGACCACGGTATCAACACCACCGGGCAAGCTCACCGCCACCCCAGCAAACGGTAACTTAAAGCTGGCTTTGACGGCCGTTAATTTGGCCAAAAGTTCCGGCCAACTGGCGGGCGTGTCAAAGCGATTCTTCTGCCGCAACTGGTCGTCCGCCCACACGCCGTATTTGACGGTCGTACCGCCGATATCAATCACCAGTAGTGGTTCAGTCTGGTTGGTCATCTGCGTCACCCACCGTCATCTCAAGGTCCGCGCCATTGGTCGCAATCACGCGTTGATACCAGTAGAAGGAATCTTTACGGTAGCGTGCCAAACTCCCGCTGCCATCGTCGTTGCGGTCCACGTAAATGAAGCCGTAACGTTTGGACAACTGCCCGGTGCTAGCCGATACGATGTCGATAGCGCTCCAAGGCGTATAGCCCATGACGTCCACACCATCCTCGTTGATGGCCAGCGCCATTTGGGCAATGTGGTCATGCAGGTAATCAATCCGGTACTGGTCGTGCACCTGGTGGTCGGCGGTCAGTTCATCGATGGCGCCAATCCCATTTTCCACGACAAACAGTGGTAGGTGGTAGCGGTCGTTCATCCAGTTCAGGGCATAGCGCAGCCCTTGTGGGTCCACTTGCCAACCCCAATCCGATTGCGGGACAAACTGGTTCGTCACTAAATCAGTGGCCTCATTATAGGAAAATTGGTCATCCTCATGGTCGCTGGCCTGCGTGGCAAACGACATGTAGTAGCTGAAGCCCAGGTAGTCGACCGTCCCCTTCTTCAGGTTCGCCAGGTCGGCCGCCGTGATGTCGAGGTCAAACTGCTTGCTCTGGAAATACTGCGATAGCCAGGTTGGATACTGCCCCTCGACCTGCACGTCCGAGAACCAGAACCGTGCCTGCATCGCGCGTTGGGCCTTGAAGACGTCGCGTGGCTTGTCACTGGCCGGATAAACGGGCGAGAAGGCCACCATCGCGCCAATTTGAAAACCGGGATTGATGCTGTGACCAATCTGCACGGCCAAGGAACTGGCAACAACCTCGTAGTGTGCAGCCTGGTACATCACGGCCTCGGCATCCTCACCGGGTTGGGCCTGAATCCCCGAGTTGGTGAACAGCGTAAAGGCCCGGTCATAGTTCGTTTGGTTATTGATTTCGTTAAACGTCAGCCAGTAGGTCACCTTGTCTTGGTAACGGGTGAAGACGGCGCGAGCAAAGCGGGTGAAAAATTCAATCGTTTTGCGACTCCGGAAGCCACCGTATTCGGTCACCAAGTGGTAAGGCATTTCAAAGTGGGACAGGGTCACGACGGGTTCGATCTCATACTTATGGCATTCATCAAAGAGCCGGTCGTAAAAAGCTAGCCCCTCCTCGTTGGGTTCCAATTCGTCCCCCTGCGGAAAGATCCGCGACCAAGCAATCGAGGTCCGGAAACTCTTAAAGCCCATTTCGGCAAACAGCTTCACGTCCTCGGGATAGCGGTGGTAGAAGTCCACGGCCTCATGATTGGGGTAAAACTCCCCCGCTTGGACGCCAGCCGTGATACGCCGTTCGTCGCGGTTCCCTGCCGCAGTCATGACATCGGCCACGCTGAGTCCCTTGCCACCAGTATCGTAAGCGCCTTCAACTTGGTGTGCCGCAACGGCACCGCCCCATAGGAATCCAGCTGGAAAACGTTTCTTCGTCAAAATAATTTCCTCCTTGAGTGTCTTTTGTTTTTACATAGTTATATTGTCTTTTACTGCCGCCTTACCGGGCGGGAAAAATGAGACCGGTTCGCGGTGGGCAGGGCGCCCGAAGCCAAAGAGCGGTCTTCGCGCTTGCTTTGAACCTCTGAGAACCGAGTTTCAAAGGCACCATTTCACTCACGCCAGTCCCTGCCGTGAGTGAAATCCCACGGCTGGGCTCATTTTTCCCGCCCTCACGGCTACGGTGGTGCTTATAGGTTAAAACGGCTGGCGGAAATTATTTTCACGCCTATCTTTGGTCAGCACCCATCCGGCTTGCAAATACTTACGCAAATGTGGTGAAACTAAGCGTAATCAGCCGTTCCCGGCGGCGGGCTCAAAACGCCCTGCTATGGGGCCGGTCCCAGCCTGAAAAGCGGTCTGGAACCTCGACTTGAAACCTCGCTAAAAACCGCGAGTTTCCAAGGTCGTCCCGTGCTCTAAACTGAGAAACCCACTCAGTTAAGACCACCGACACAGCTGGACATTTTGGCCCGCCTCTGGTCACTCACATGGACACCTGACTTTCACCTTGTCTTCCGAAGGTCTCATTTTCCACTCAATCACAGCAACACATTAATTAACTAATCTGATGTACCGGTTCACAATTATTTAAACCATTCAAGACGCAACCACCAGCCAAAACGGCACATCCAGAACCCACCCCAACTGGTTGGCCCCCAACCACCAGACTGGTCGGGCCACCATCAAGAGCCGGAGGTAGCTGGGTACGTAGTCTTCTGTGTCGATGGTGTTAGTCCGGGCGAACTTTCCCGGGCTTACAGCATGGGACGTGTTTGGAGACGGCGGGCTTCCGGCTTCAAACCGAGCTGGAGGACCGCTTCTCAGGCCGCAAGCGTGCCCCACAGAAGGCGGAGTCCCCAGAGGCCGTAGGCGGCAAATCACCCATAACCCCATCCCCAAACCAGTCCAAAAAGAAAAGTGGCCCAGCAAACCCAAGGAATGAGCTTGCGGACCACTTTGCTGGTGCTAATGGTGAAAAATCAGCCGCGTGCCGGGCATCGCCAACACCTCATGAATCGCCAAGGAAGCGCCGCCCAGTAAGGTGGCATACTTCACATCCTTGGACATCACCAGTGGCGGGACCAATGGCATAAAGCTCAATTTCATCTGAATGTTCTTTAAAATCTCTGGCAATTGTTCAACCAACGGTGAGTTGAAGAAAATCATCTGTGGATCGTAGGCGACAATCAAATCGCTGGTCACGATGGCCAGGTGGTAACACAGCTCCTCAAGTAGCCCGGAGATTTCCGGGTCGTTTTGATTGGCCGCCGTGACCAACTCCGCCAAGGTAACCTGCGCCACGCCCTTGATCTGGGCCGCCTTCTTGAGCAAAGCCGTTTCCGACCACTCCTCATCAAAGCTTGGCAGCTGAGCTAAGCGCTGGCGTTTCCGCCCCGTATCCTGAATCATGATGTGGCCGACTTCACCAGCGCGCCCGTAATTTCCGCGGTAGAGCTGCTTGTTGACCAGGATGCCGGCCCCGATACCCTCATGAATACTGATGGCAACGATGCTTTGCAGTTCCTGCTTACTGAAGTCCTGTTCAAAAACGGCGGCCAGATTGGCTTCGTTTTCCAAGATGATGGGCACGTGGTAGCGGCGCTTAAAGTAGCCGACCAGGTCGAAATCGGCGAAGTCCACGAAGGGCGACGTCACGATTTCATTTTCATAAACGACCCCGAAGATGGCGATGGAGATGGCTTGGAGGCCGTTCTCCGCCTTGAAGCTCGGCAATTGACCGATCATGTCGACCATCTTAGCGACAATTTCCTTCACGGCAAGGTGACTAATGGGACTTTCGTTGTATTCCAGGGCCCGCCCATCCAGCTGGGTCACCAACATTTCTAGCTTTTCACCGGAAATACTGAAGTTGATGATGTAGCCGTAAGTGGCGTTAAAGGCCACTAGCTCGGCGCGGCGGCCACTCCCCTGATTTGAGGTGGCTTCACCCTGACTCAGAACTAATTTGCGGTCGCTAAACGTACCCACGATATCCGATACCGAGACCTTGTTTAGCCCCAACAATTTAGAAATTTCTGACCGCGAAATCGGTCCGTGATTCACGATGGTCTGCAGGACAGACCGTTCGTTGTGATCACGCATCACGTCCTTGTTAATAATCATGCCGTTCACTCACTTTATCTAGTTATTCGCCGTCCTCTGCGTTTTCACGGGCGTGCTTTTCTGCTAACTCACTTTGCATTTGTTTTTCAATGCCGTCAACGTGGTAGAACATCAAAGCAATTCCGGAAAGTGCGAAGCCTAACAGGGGAACCCAAATGTAGTTCAATTCGATTCCGTGTAAGGCCGCAGCCGATTGCGTATGGTTGGCAACGTAGCCACTTCCGGTCAAAATCCAACCGGTGATGACCCCACCAATCCCCATACCTAATTTAGCACTAAAACTAGAGAAAGAGGTAACAATTCCTTCGGCGCGGACGCCGTTCTTCCATTCCCCGTAGTCCACAGCATCGGCTAACATCACGGCAATCAGACCAGAAACGTACCCGGTCCCCAGGTAACCGACGATGGTGGCGAAGATAATCATTGGGACACTCAGATGCGTGGCACCCAGGCTCAAGAGTAATTGACCGACCACGGCAAGAATCATCCCACCGAGCATCGTGTTTCGCTTACCGATCAGCTTGGACGTCCATGGCGTTAAGACCACGGCGACCAGTGCAACCATTTGTAAACTCAGTACAAATGAAGCTAATTTGGCATCGTGCATGTTGTACTTAAAGAAGTAAACCGTCACTTGAGACCGCGTCTGCATCCCCATCCAGTAGATGAAGTTGATGAAGATGATGATGGCCCAAGGCCAGTTGCGCTTCAAGGCTTTCAGAGATTCCTTAATTGGAATAGATTGCCGAGAACTCTTGGTTTGGACCCGTTCCGTCGTGTTCTTGAAGACGAACCCAAAGATGATGACCACAATGATCCCGACAATTAAGGCCCAGATGAACCAGCCGCGGGCACTCGTAGTTGAGCCGTGGCCGAAGAAGGCAACCATGGTCAACGTGATCCCGGTAATAATGGTGGCACCGGCCGTCCCCATGAATTGCCGAATCGTGGATAACGTGACCCGTTCTTGGGGGTTGCTGGTTAATGATGGCAAAATCGAAGTAATCGGAATGTTAACGGCTGAGTACAGCACATCGACCCCAATGTAAGTCACGTAGGCCCAGACCAATTTACCGGTCAGGCTCATATTTGGCGTGGTGAAGACTAACACACAGAACACCGCAAACGGTATCGAGAACCATAACCAGTACGGTCGGCTCTTCCCCCACTTGGTATGCGTGTGGTCGATCATGATTCCCCAGAATGGCCCATCAAAGGCATCCACGATCCGGGCGACCAGGAACAACGTCCCCACTGCAGCGGCACTGATACCAAACGTATCCGTGTAGAAAATCATTAAGTACGTCCCGACCATTTGGAAGGACAGGTTGCAGGCAAAGTCACTAAAGCTATAGGCAATTCGTTCGTTCCACGGCACCATGTTCTTCTCGGCAACCGCGACTTTAGGAGCATTTTCACTCATAAGTACACACCTCATTATTTGGTTGAATCAATTGACTTGCGTTTGAACCGTCGACGTTCAAGGAAATTCAATTTTCAAATCACAGTTTACTGTAACCGTTTTCAGTTGTCAACAACAATTTTAGGGGTTGAACGACTTTGGGGTTGAATGTGGTGGGTAAAAGCCCGATGGAATCTAGTTAAACGGTCAGTTCTTAAATTTTTAGGCAATTGGTCTAGGACTTTTATCGAGTCAATTCAGTACGTTATAGCTGCTTAGGTGTAATTGGTCGGTGCAACCGGTTGTCGACTTGACGCCTATTTTCTCTTACCTCTATAGGCGACCCACCACCCCCATCCAGGATAATTTCTTCTCATGAAAGCGTTGACATTTAAATCAAATCCACGTACACTGTTGGTGTCGATTAAGAAATTCAATTTTCTAAAAAATCTAAGAGGTGTTTATCCATGAAGTTTACGAATGGCTATTGGTTAGACCGGCCACAATATCAGATTGAATCACCACGAGAAGTTTTCGATTACAAGCAGACGGACCGGCAGTTAACGCTGTACGCCCCCTTCAAATTCATCAACGAACGTGGCGATGAACTGAACTTGGGGATGAGTACGATTGACCTGACTTCCCCGATTGAGGGCGTGATTGGTGTCAAGCTGACCCACTTCGATCAGGAGACGCAGGGGCCTTCCTACCACATTACCGATCAGAATCCGGACGTGGCCATCACCACGGGTGCCGACGAACTGACCTTTACCACCGGCGGACTGACCGCCCGCATTCCCTTTAAGCAAGCCTTCCAATTAGACTTCTTACATGGTGATCACCTATTGACCCAGTCGTTGGACAAGGCCCAAGGCGTAATTCATGACAAGGACACCAACGTCGACTACATGCGTGAACAACTGAACGTTGGCGTGGACGACAAGGTTTACGGCCTCGGCGAACGCTTCGGTAACTTCATCAAGAACGGCCAAGAAGTCCGCATCGATAACCAAGATGGTGGAACGGCCTCCGAACAATCCTACAAGAACATTCCGTTCTACTTAACGGATGCCGGCTACGGGGTCTTCGTGGACCAACCACAACCCGTCGACTTTGAAATCACTTCCGAAAACGTTGACCGGGTTCAATTTAGTACCGAGGGCCAATCCCTGCAGTACTACGTGATCTACGGCCCAACGCCCCAAGAGATTCTCCACCGCTACACGGAACTGACTGGGAAGACCCAGCTGCCACCTGCCTGGTCATTTGGCCTCTGGCTGACGACCTCCTTCACCACTGATTACAGTGAAGAAACCGTCATGAAGTTCATCGACGGCATGAAGGACCACGAGATTCCACTGGACGTCTTCCACTTTGACTGCTTCTGGCAAAAGGGCTTTGAATGGTCCAACATGGAATGGGACCGCGACGAGTTCCCCGACCCAGAAGGCTTGATCAAGAAGATTCATGACCGTGGGATCAAGGTCTGTGTCTGGATCAACCCGTACATCGCCCAAAAGGGAAAGATGTTTGAAGAGGGCAAGAAGAACGGCTACTTTGTCAAACGCGAAAATGGCAATATCTGGCAATGGGACCTCTGGCAAGCCGGCAACGCCTTCGTCGACTTCACCAACCCCGCCGCTGTTAAATGGTATCAAGGCAAGCTCCAAGCGCTGATCGACATGGGCGTGGACTGCTTCAAGACCGATTTCGGTGAACGGATTCCGGTGGACGACGCGGTCTTCTTCGACGGCTCCGATCCTAAGCGTGAACACAACTACTACACCCTGCAATACAATCAGGCCGTTTACGACACGATTGTCGCTGCCAAGGGTGAGGATGAAGCGGTCGTCTTTGCCCGCTCCGCCACGGTTGGTTCACAGAAGTTCCCTGTTCACTGGGGTGGTGACGCCCTGTCGACCTTCAAGAACATGGCTGACACCTTACATGGTGGGCTGTCCTTCCTGAGTTCCGGCTTCGCCTTCTGGAGCCACGATATTGGTGGGTTCGAAGACGGTCCCGACACGCCAACCGCCGACCTATACAAGCGGTGGACCCAATTTGGCCTGCTGTCTTCTCACAGTCGTTACCACGGTAGCAACGTTTACCGGGTGCCATGGAACTTCGATGACGAAGCCGTTGAAAACACACGGAAGTTCGTTAATTTGAAATTGTCCCTGATGCCTTACCTGTACACCCAGGCCGCCCACAACACGGCTTACGGCAATCCCCTGATGCGGCCAATGTGGTTCGACTTTACCGAAGACCTCACCGCCCACACCCTGGATAACCAGTACATGTTGGGGAGCCAGATTCTGGTTGCCCCCGTCTTCAACCATGAAGGCCACGTCAACCTCTACCTGCCAGCCGGCAAGTGGACCAGCATCATTGACGACAGTGAAGTTTACGATGTCACTGATGGCAAATGGTTCAGCAAGGACTACAGTGAGTTAGACCTCCCTGTCCTGGCCCGCGACAACACGATTCTGTTGCGGAATCCTAAGGCCGTTCATGCCGACTATGACTTCACCAAGGATCTCGATATCCACCTCTACGACATGCACGAAGGCACCACGACCGTTGCTGTTGTGAATCAAAAAGGTAAGGATGCGGGTCAGGTCACCGTTGACCGGCATGGCAACGAACTGACTGTGACTACGACCGGTTTGACTGGTTCGGCCACCGTACTCGTTCACGAAAATGGCCACGTTACCCAGGCAGCCCTAACCGACAACTCGGTCACTGTGACACTCTAAGTTAATTTTCAAATAAAAATCCCCGCACTACCAGCGACCCGAGAGTCGTTAGTGGTACGGGGATTTTTTAGTTGCGCGGGGGTCCTTTACTGACCGTTGCCCCCACTGGCCATTCGCTGGTCTTCGGCGGCATAATAGGCATCGCTAACAATAGCTTTAGTCGATTGCGGCTTGTGCACGCAAAGAAAGGCAAGTGATTACGATGCACCTACGCCACCAGTACCATCATAGTCTGGTTCTCATCAGTCTCCTCGCTGCCGTGCTTCTCCTGAGCAAACTGATGATTCTCCAATTCGCCCTGCCAAATACGTTTACAACGACCGTCATGATGATTTTTGATTTTGTCTTGCTTGTCGGCGTCTACCTGGTCGACCGTCTACGCCGCCAAATTTCATTGACGAAACGCGATCGACTCCTGTACGGCGGCATCCTGGTTTGGATTATTTTGGCCAGCGTGACTTTCTAGCGCTTCATTTAAAAAAGAGGTATCCGGGAAACTCCCAGACACCTCTTTTGTCATTTCACGAAATAATCTCACCAACGCGGGCCTGCAGTTCCGGCACTACCGACGCCTCGAACCATGGGTGCTGATGCATCCAGCCGTAATTCAGTGGTGACGGATGGACCAGTGGGAAGAACTCTGGCAAATAGTCCGCGTAGTGCTCGACCGTTGCCGTCAGCGTCTTCTCGTGTTTGGGGAGGTAGTATTTTTGCGCGTACTGCCTAATCAAGAGGGTCAGCTTGACGTTGGGCATCAACGCCAGGAGCGGTGCGTGCCACTTGTCCGCGAAGCCCTTGCGTGGCGGTAAGTCACCCCCGTGTGCGTGCTTGCCCGGATAGTAAAAGTCCAGGGGCAACACGCCCAATTTACCGGAATTGTAAAATTGGTCCTTGGTAACCCCCATCCAGTCGCGTAAGCGGTCCCCGCTGGCATCATCCCAAAAGGTCATGGACGCCTGGCCCTGTCGGCTGGGCGCCTGACTGATCAAGAGAATTTCCGCCTGCGGTTCAACGTGGTAGAGGGGTAAAATCCCCTGCTGGGTAAAGTGTTGGTTGGCTGGATCATCCTGAATGGCTTGAAAAATCTCCTCTGCATCGATGGCTCTTCGCTCCTAACGATTTAAACTTTCTGTTGGCTCAATATTTCCTTAGTCATCCATCTTCACAAACATTCTGACGTTTTGAAGACGATAGGTCATGGTCTCCCCAGATACCGCCAACTCTCGAGAAATGATTTTAGTAACTTCATCAACTTGCTGCTTTGTTAACCCAGCATCATCTAGCTCAAGTCGGTTGATTGTTTCATTCACTAATTTCACCAATAACTTTCTAGGCATTAATAAAGTCGCTGCAAAGTTATTCGCCGCCATCTCATTACTTTTCTCTAAGACACTTTCATAAGAACCGAGAGCAGTTGAACGTAGCGAAATCCCATGATGGCCTAAAATATCATGACCAATTTCATGGGCAATTGTAAATCGATTGCGTGTGGCAGGATGCTTTTGATTGATTCTAATCGTTTGATTAGCTTCGTCAAACTCCCCAGAATGGTTATCTGGTAAGTGGACATAATTGAGTTTAATGCCAAGTAATTCCGCAATTCTTTTTAAGTCAATGTACGGAGAAGAGGGAAGCAATAATAATTGACCAAAGCCGTCAGCATTGTCACCAAACTGATTGATAAAATCAGATGAATATATTTCTTTAAGTTTCATGACCAGCTTCGCCTCCCTAGCATTCAATATAGCACACGCAGGTTCTCAAACCTAAACAAAATAGCCCGTACTAAATGACCAGCAATTCACTTAAAAAAGAAACAACTAATCCCTAAAGCAACTAAGGCAACGGCCGCACCAAATACACTTCACGACAGAACCCTTTCATGCCGTTAAAGACCCGTTGGGCGCGTGACTGCTTGCTACACAGGCCAAAGACCGTGGGCCCCGTGCCACTCATTTGCGCGGCATCTGCGCCGAACTTCATCATCTGTTGCTTCAACTGGGTGATTTCGGGGTAACGGTGTGCTGTGAGCGGTTCCAATGCATTGCCCATGACCGCACACATCCCATCGATATCCTGATCCCGAACGGCTCGCAGTAGCGCCTCAATATCCGGGTGTTCCAGGTTATCGTAGCGAATCTGCTGCAAAATCGTCGGCGTGGAAACACTCACCTTGGGCTTGGCCAAAATGACCCAGGCCGCCGGTAGCTTGGACAGCGGGGTGATTCGCTCGCCCCGCCCGCGCACGTGGGCCGTCCGCCCGTAAACACAGTACGGTACGTCGGAGTCAATCTGGAGACCTAACTCGGCCAGTTCCTGCCAGCTCAGGCCCAACGACCAGGCCTGATTCAATCCGCGTAGGACCGCGGCGGCATCCGATGATCCACCACCCAAACCGGCCGCCACCGGAATATTTTTCTTGATGCGAATATTGACCCCCTCATCAATGTGGTAGTTTGTTTGCAGCAAATGGGCGGCCTGAAAGGCTAGGTTCCGCTGATCATTTGGTAAAAAGCCGCTATCCGAAGCGACCCGGATGCGTTTGTGCTTGGTTAACGTTTGAATTTCGACATAGTCGGCCAAGTCCACGGACGTCATGACCATGTTCCACTCCTCTGCCCCATCCTGATGGTGGTACGGGGTGTCGAGCCCGAGGTTTATCTTAGCTGGCGCCTTTTCAATCAGTTGCATGTGCTCACCTGAATTCTACTAGGTAGGTTGCCTACCGTTCTCGTAATTCTAATTAAGCCTATTATACTATGGTTTTAGCCAAAATAAAAAGAGTGTGTCAAAAGCCAAGTAGTTAGCGGGGTTAAGCGCCACTACCGGCCTTGACACACTCTTTATGGTCAGGTCAGTCCGAAAAAACTGGGCAAAATAAAAAGGCCTAATTGGCCCAATTATTGTTCATCAAAGTCAACTTCGATGTTTTTAGTTAAAATATCGGTATAGCTGTATGAAACCCGTTCGAACGAATTTTCGTTTTGGTCTAAATCCACCACGAAAACGGCTGGATAGGTTTCCCGAAGAATTCCATGCCGCTCTGTCGTTTTCTTACGACCGGCCTGGGCAATCACCATCAACTTTTCGCCGATACGATCGTCCAGTTTGTTCTTAATGTTCGCTAAACTTGTTGGCATGCACTTCACCTCTGTGAAACAATTATAGCACCGTTTCACAGAAATTGCAAATTATACCACAACCGCTGCCAAACCGCAAGAATCCACAGTTGGTAAGGGTTACATAAGCCCTTCATTGTGGAAAGCGTTGGTTAATTCGATGAAATTTATCAGCGTTAAGCGTTCTGGCCGTAGCTGACGCGAAATTTTGGTTTCATTTAAGACTGATTCAATTCGTTCGCGGACTTCCGGTTGCTTGCCGAAGATACCTTGCAAATTGTTCCACAAGGATTTCCGCCGATGCGCAAAGCATCCCTTAACAAAACTAAACAGGGCTTTGTCTTCGTACGGATTAACTGGTAACGGCTCCCGCGGCGTTAAGCGAATGATAGCGGAATCAACGTTCGGTTGTGGAATGAAGGCCGTGCGCGGCACGTTAAAGGCAACCTCAACGTGCGCCCGGTACTGCATGACCACGGACAAGGACCCGTAAGCCTTCGTCCCGGGTTCTGCGACCAACCGATCGGCCACCTCGGCCTGCATCATGACCACGATGGCGTCAAAGTCCACTGTGCTTTGGAGCACCCCCATCAGGATGGGGGTCGTGATGTAGTATGGCAGGTTGGCGACCAGCTTCAGGGGATGGCCCGGCTCAAATTCAGCTGCCACGACCTCGGGTAGGTTGGCCTTCAGGATATCCTGGTTGATGACTTTGACGTTGTGGTAATCCATCAGCGTCTCGTCCAGGACTGGCAACAGGTTTTCGTCAATTTCAAAGGCGACGACCTTGTGGGCCCGTTTGGCGATCTGTTCCGTCAGAGCACCGATCCCGGGACCAATTTCAATGACGTTGTCTTGTTCAGTCACGTCCCCGGCGGCCACAATGTTCCGCAAGATGTTGAGGTCGGACAGGAAATTCTGCCCCAGACTCTTCTTCGCAACCAGATGGTACCGGTTCAAAATCGCCTTTGTCCGTGCTGGTGACCCAATTTCAGGTACTTCATTCATCATTATTTATCCTCCTTTGCGCGCACCTGCTTGAGGGCGGCCGCAAAATCAGCCGGCTGAATCCCAAACATCCGCAGTCTTTTCTCGAGCTGCTTCCCATTCACGTAACCAATCTGTAACAGCTCGCCCAGCTGTTCTCGGCGTTCCTTGGCGCCTGCGCCACCAATCAAGCCAGCGGCCAGCAGGTCTTCGTGGGTAATCAGGGTTGGTGCAGCGGTCGTCTCCGTGTAAACGTGGTCCAATGCTGCCCGAATGGCTTCGGGACTGGCGTGCTCCACCCCTAACGAGCCACCGGCCTTGTCCGGACGCCCCTCCTTCTTGGGGAGGAAGGCGTGCTTAGCATTCGGCACCGCCTCGGCCACAATCTTGCGAATCTTTTCCCCAGAAAAATCTGGGTCGGTGAAAATAATAATGCCGCGTTGATCCGCTAATTTTTGAATCAAGGCTAACGTGTCCTCATCAATCGCGGAGCCCCGGGTTTCAATGGTGTCGGCGTTGACTGCGCGATTGATTTGTTTGGTATCATCTTTGCCCTCAACGACGAGGACCTCTTTAATCTTTTTCATTAATTTTGTAAAACTCCTCTGCGTTCTTAAACGTGGCGGCCGCAATTTCTTCCGGCGTGGTCTCGCGTTCCTTAGCAATGGCTTCCACCGTGTAGCGGGTGAAACCAGGCTCGTTCTGCTCGCCGCGGTGTGGTTCCGGCGTCAGGTAAGGCGCGTCGGTCTCGACCATCATGACGTCCAGTGGCGTCGCGCGAACGGCGTCGTGGACCTCGTGGGCGTTCTTGAAGCTAGCAACGCCAGAATACGAGATGTGCATCCCCAAGTCAAGGAACTTCTTCAGCCATTCGGGGTCACCATTAAAACTATGCATGACGCCCCCAATTTCACTGATGTCGGCGTCCTTGATGATTTGGTAGGTGTCTTCAAAGGCATCCCGGTTGTGCACGGCGATTGGCTTGCCCACTTCCTTGGCAATGGCAATCTGCCGGGCAAAGACCTTCCGCTGCACATCCCGTGGCGACGTGTCCCAGTGATAGTCCAACCCAATTTCACCCAGCGCAACGACCCGGTCATCGGCAAGCTGTTCTTCCAACAATTTCTCAGCTGCGGCATCGTAGTTCTTGGAATCTTCGGGGTGCCAACCAACGGCGGCGTACAGCTGCGGATACTGGTGGGCCAACTTGATGGCATCGGCGTTCAGCTGTGTGTTCGATCCGATATTGGTCATCTTGACGACACCCAAATCGGCAGCCCGTTTCAAAAAGCCAGGCACATCATTGATGAACTCTTCGCTGTTCAAATGTGTATGCGAATCAAAGATTTTCATCGTCATTCTCCTTTACCCTAATTTGATTGATTAAACGAACAAAACGCAGCCGGCGTCTCATCGATCCGCCGCCCACGTTTTGGTTATGGTTTTATTTGGTTTGTGTGAAGTGTTACCCCTACTGGCTACCGGTATTACTGCTACCAACCCACAAACTACATGTGGCATGCTGACGGTATCATGTACCATTGTCAACACGACGTCAGTGATCTACGGGTTAACACCATGTCAGCCGCAGGGCTGGTGAAAATGAGCCACGCAGTCAATGTTAGTGACCAGAGGCGGGCCAAAGTGACCAGCTGTGTCGATGGCCTTAGCTGAGTGATTTTCTCAGCTTAGCCCATGGGACAACCTTTGTGACCGCTTCTCAGGCTCAAAGTTGAGGTGGAAGCCCACTTCACAGACTGGAACTAATCCATACCGTCTAGCGCCCCACAAGTTACATGTGGTGTGTTGACAATGCCATCCTACCATTGCCAACATCTACGTCAGCGCGATACGGGTTAACACCATGTCAGCCGCAGGGCTGGTGAAAATGAGCTCAGCCGTGGGAGTTGCCTTAGCGGTTTACCGCTTAGGCAACTGCTATCTTTGAGACGTGAACTCCGGCTCAAAGTAAGTCTGAAGACCGCTTCTCAGGCTTCAGACGCGCGCCCACAGCGTCACGGCCCATTTTCACCGGCCCGGAGGCGCGGCAAGCAACTAAAACGTAACCTTAGCTGACGTCGGAGCCGTTGACCATGGTGCTTGGCAATGTCAATAACTCGACTTGCCCGTCATGCTCAGCAGACAACAGCATCCCCTGACTGACTTCCCCACGCATCTTCCGTGGCTTCAAGTTGGCCACAATCACGACCTTCTTGCCCACTAATTCTTGTGGTTCTGGATACCATTCGGCAATCCCAGATAAGATCTGGCGGTTCCCTTGATCCCCAGCGTCCAGCTGGAACTTCAGCAGCTTGTCGGCCCCTTTAATGTGGTCGACGGCTTTGATTTCAGCAACCCGCAGTTCAATCTTTTCAAATTTATCGAAGCGAATCTCTGGCTTGTTCAGCGTCAGGTCTTCGGCAACGTCGGCCTTAGCGGCTTCTTGTTGCGCTTGCGCCTTCGCTGCCATGGCGGCCCGACCCTTGGTCTTTTCAGACTTGGTCATTTGGCCTTGGATGAAGTCCACTTCTTCTTGCACGTCGATCCGAGGGAAAATTGGGGTCCCCTTGGCAACGACCTGTTTACCAGCTGGTAAGTCGGCCAATTTGAGGTCGGTCATGGTCAGCGTGGCTGGGTCTAAGCCTAATTGGGCAAAGATTTCCTTTGGCGCATGGGTCATGACTGGGCTGATCAGCGTGGCAACGACCCGTAAACTAGCCGCTAAGTGAGCCATAACAGCGGCCAAGTCAGCGGCCTTGCTGTCGTCCTTGGCTAAGTTCCAAGGTTCCGTTTCATCAATGTACTTGTTGGTCCGGGAAATCAGTTTCCAGATTTCAGCCAGGGCATCGGCGAAGTGCATCTTGTCCATTAAGTCATGGTAGTTGGTGATAACCGTCTCGGCCGTGGCTTCGAGGTCCTTATCAAAGGCCGTCACGCCAGCCTTGAATTCAGGCAGCTTGCCGTCTTCGTACTTGTTGATCATGGCAACGGTCCGGTTCAACAGGTTCCCCAGGTCATTGGCCAAATCATAGTTCAAGCGGTCCACAAAATCTTCGGGCGTAAAGGTCCCGTCGTTTCCGTAAGGCATGGCACGCATCAGGTAGTACCGCAGCGCATCCAAACCGTACCGGTCGACCAAGGTCTCGGGGTAAATGACGTTTCCCTTAGACTTGGACATCTTGCCGTCCTTCATCAATAACCAGCCGTGCGCAAACAATTCGTCTGGGGCTTCGATTCCCAAGGCGTGTAGCACGATTGGCCAGTAAATGGAGTGGAACCGAACGATTTCCTTACCCACCATTTGGACGTTGGCAGGCCAGAACTTCTTAAAGAGGCCCTCGTCATCGCTGGCGTAGCCTAAAGCGGTGATATAGTTGAGCAAGGCATCGATCCACACGTAGACCACGTGCTTAGGATTGCTCTTGACCGGCACACCCCAGGTGAAGGTCGTCCGGGAAACGGCGAGGTCTTCCAGGCCTGGTTTAATGAAGTTGTTGATCATTTCAGTCATCCGAGATTCTGGTTGGATGAAGTGGGGATGGCTGTGGTAGAAGTCTAACAGCCAGTCCGCGTATTTGCTCATCTTGAAGAAGTATGATTGTTCCTTAACCAGGGAAACTTCGTGGCCAGAAGGCGCCTTCCCACCGATGACCTTACCATTATCATCATGGTAAACTTCGGCGAGTTGCGTTTCAGTAAAGTATTCTTCGTCATCCTCGGAGTACCAACCTTCGTATTCACCCAGGTAAATGTCGCCCTGCTTCAACAGACGTTCGAAAACTTCCTGAACGGCGGCAACGTGTTCCTTGTCGGTCGTCCGGATAAATTTATCGTTAGAAATTTCCAGCGTCTTCCAGAGTTCCTTGATGCCTTTAGCCATGCCATCCACGTATTCCTGTGGCGTTTGGCCTTGTGATTGGGCCTTGTCTTCGATCTTCAGACCATGTTCGTCGGTCCCGGTCAAGAAGAAAACGTCGTAACCGTTGCTACGCTTGTAACGCGCAACTGTGTCACACGCAATCGTGGTGTAAGAGTTTCCGATATGTAACCGCCCAGATGGGTAGTAGATCGGTGTTGTAATGTAAAAACTTGGTTTGTCTGCCATAAAATAAAAGCCTTCCCTCGCTCTAAATTATTCCGTTATTATCGGGTTAAAATTCATGATAAATTCTAATCAAGTATAGCATAAACCCCGGTTTAGCCATAGCGCTAACCCAGGATTTTGTGGTGAAACTACCCAATGAAAAAGACAAAAGTACCCAACCGATTCACTCAGTTGCGTACTCGCTCGTTTCACTCGTTCAGTTAAAATAGATCCAATTGTTGTGGCGCCAAATTTTGCCAGTGCAGGTCCAAGATTTCTTGGAGTCGCTGAGCATTGGGAGCGGCGTCACGACCCGCGTTGTTGTTAAAAATCACACAGACGTCTTTGGCCTGCTGGTCTAAGCGCTTGACCATGGCCGCAAAGTCCTGCAGCTCCTCTTCCGAATAGTGATAGAGGGTGCGGGTCTTCCGCCAATTCTGGCCCTGATTAAACCAGCCCTCGGCGTTACGGCCGTGCAGCCGAACCATCGCCAGCTCAGGTGTCGTCACGGTCTCATCCAGGGGAATCCCGTCGTTTAGATTGTGCGGCTCGTCGGTCGTCACGTTGGTGAACCGCAACGACTTCAGGTAGGCCAACACATCTGCGCTCATCTCCGGCGTCGCAAACCAACTGGGGCTGCGGAACTCCACGGCGACGGGCAAATTGCCCATCAGCACGCGGACCTGCCGCAAGTATTCGATGTTTGCCGTCGTCCGGTTAAAGAACGGCGGAAACTGGAAGAGCACCGTCAACAATTTCTGGTGTGCAACCAGTGGCTGAATCGCCGTGCGAAACTGATCAAAGGCTAGATTTCGCTCGGTTTCAGGCAACGTTTCATCCCGGTCGTGCCGGGTCATGACCTGATTGGCCTTCAAAATGTATTGAAACCCATCCGGCACGGCCGCTTGCCACTTCTCAATCGTGCTCTGGCGGGGAATCCCGTAGAACGGCGTATCCAGCTCAACGACTGGAAAATGCCCCGCATACTCCGGTAACGTGACGGGTCGCGTATCGCCGCCAATTAATGCCGGATGCTCCGTCCAGGTGGTCAACCCAATGGTAATCATGCCAAACCACTCCTTACTTAAAACGTTCAAACTTCTTAATCAATTCGGCTTCAGGGGTAGTCAGGCGTCCGCTCAGTTGGCTGATCAGCCGCTTCCCCGCAACCCGGTCATTGTAACGAATCCCAGTCACACAGAGGTCAATCAGCGCAAAGAGCACCGTCACGAGGACCGCCTGGTTGCGAGAAAAGCTCGCTTCAAACAGCGTGACGATTTGCCCGCTAAAGGCCAGCTGGAGAATCCCGTAGATGACCAACGTATCTGGAATCAGCTGGAGCACGTTTAGCCAACGCAAACGCCTCACCAGCCCGTGTAGTTGATGGATTACTTCTTGATGCGTCATCGGCTTACCCCCGAACTTGGAGTTCGTTGAAGAACTCAGTAGCGTCCGCCTGAACCATCGTGTAGTCAAAGCCTAAATTCAAGCGTTCCTGGTTGACCACGACTACCTTGGCCTGTTGATTACGATAATCTAGGAGCCCGGCAAACGGGTAAACCCGCATGGAGGTCCCGACAATCACGACCAAATCGGCCTGGCCCATCGCGGCAACCGACCGCTGAATATTCAGCTCGTTGAGGCCCTCGTCGTAAAGCACAACGTCTGGTCGCAACCAGCCACCGTCAACATCGTGGTGCGGGTCCCGCAAGTAATCTTGCCAGCTGACCTTCGCCCCGCAGAGTTGACAGTGAACCTGGTACATATTGCCGTGAAATTCCACCAAGTGCTTGGTGTGGGCCACGTTATACAGGTTATCAATATTTTGCGTAATCACCATCGCCCGGTCCTGCTGGGTCAAGGCCGCCTGTTTTTCATGAATGACGTTGGGTTTGGCGTCTGGATAGTACAGGTTTTGCTTCACGTAATCATAAAAGACCTCTGGCTCCTGTACCA
Organism: Levilactobacillus wangkuiensis; assembly: GCF_016861605.1. GTDB lineage: Bacteria > Bacillota > Bacilli > Lactobacillales > Lactobacillaceae > Levilactobacillus > Levilactobacillus wangkuiensis. The sequence continues at coordinate 27,144 of NZ_BOLM01000012.1, read as the reverse complement.
GGCAGGCGTGACTCAGGTAATACTCGGCGTTGCGGTGTCCCGTGTACAGGCCGTTTTTCGACCGGTAATCTGGAATCCCCGACGGCGTCGAGACGCCTGCGCCGGTTAGAAACACGATGTATTTGGCGTCATCAAAGGTTGCTTGCAAGCTCGCTTCCATCCCCATCATCCCTTCTTAAATCAAATCCATATCTTAAAACATGTGCGACTTTCGCTCCCGGCGGCGGGTTCAAGCAGCCCTGCTGTGGGGCACGGTTCCGGCCTGAGGAGCGGTCCTCCACCTCGCCTGAAAGCCTAAAAGCCAAGTCTCAAAGGGCGTCCCATGGGCTAAGCTGGGAAAGAACCCCAGCTAAGGCCATCGACACAGCTGGTCAACTTGACCCGCCTCTGGTCGCTGAAACTAGCCCTATCATTTTAAGCTAGCATTAAATTGCAAAGGTCCACTTATTCAGCCGTAAAACTAACTAAGATTCACCTTATCCTATATTGTTCCTAACAATGGGCTCAAGGTGCCCTGCTGTGGGGCACAGCTCCGGCCTGAGGAGCGGTCCTCCACCTCGCCTGAAAGCCTGGAAAATCACCAGTCTCTCAGGTCGTCCCATGCTCTAGGCTGGAAAAGAACTCCAGCCAAGACCATCGACACAGCTGATCACCTTGGCCCACCTCTGGTCACTAACATGGTCCATCTAAGTTAACGTTACTTCAGTTCGCCGGCCCACCTATACCTGTATTTATTTCAATACACATTTCTCATGCCACAATGACTAACGTTCGCACGAAAACAATCGAATAGAAAACAGATTTCGCTCTCATTGTATGCCGGTTTCAGCTGATTGTCGCGGATTCTTTTCATAAAGTTCAAAATATATCTAGCTGAATGAACACAGTTGCCACCTTACAACTAACCAATCCACATCTCACAAATACCATTTATTTACTGTTGCAAGCTGCGCCAGTGTCAGCCGTGAGGGCGGTTAAAATAGGCTCAGCCGTGGGATTTTCTAAGTGATTTGCTTAGAAAATGGCGACTTTGAGACGCGACTTTTGCGGCTCAAAGCGAGTCTCAAGACCGCTTTTCGGCTTGAGACGTCCTGCCCACCGCGTTCCAGCCTATTTTAACCGCCCGGTAAGGCGAACCCAGGCGCACGTCTAGCTACCGCAAGATGTATGGCATCTTGAGTTGCTTGAAGAGCTCTTCGACCGTCATGCTGTAAATTTTCGTGAAGTACTCTGGCGTATCGTCCTTGGGCGCTGGTGCTGGGAGCACGAACGCGTTTTGTTCGTCGGCGTGATTGAAGCCGACGTAGCCGCGGCGTTGTGTCGTCTTCTCGTGCATGTCTGAGTGGTACAGCTCAAAGATCTGCTTGACCTGTAGGCTTAATTGCCGCTTAGACAAGACGCTGGTCAGTGTTGTGAACTCAGTGTTGTGCAGAGCTGGTAAGCTCCAAGCTTCCAGTTGGGCGTCGAAGGCCTTGAACAACTTGACCACGTTCCGGCGCAGGCTAAATGGTGAGTCGACTGGCTTTTCCGTGATAACTTGGTACAGCTTCTGAGCGGCAGCGAAACTGATGGGATAATCCTTGGTGAATTGGGCCATCAGGTCTTGGTCGTCGGTGCCGAAGAAGACTAAGGCATCCAGCAAGGTCAGCGTCCGCAACGTCATTTCATCGTCGACTGGGTTGGGTTCTGGCTTAATGGTTGCCGTGACCCCTTTCAAGTATAAATCCTTGATATTGTCGTCAATTAAATGGTGCTTGCGTTGTTCACTGACCACGACTTCGTGGCTGACGATATCATACAGCTCGGTGCCCATGATCATCAGTTGTTCGTCGAGTTGGGGTTGGCCGGTCGTCAAGGAGAAGAAGACCTGTGGGAACCCAGACAGAATCATTAACAAATGGAGCAGTTCGTGTGAGGCCGTGTAGTTTGGCGCGGTCAAATCGGCCACCTGAATGGCAATGTCCTTGCCCATTTGCATCTGTTGGGCCTGGTCATGCCGGACGAAACCGGCTTGCAGTTCCCCAATAAATTGGACTTCAACCTTACCTGGATAGATAGCGTTAACTTGATCTAACAGGCTTTGAACCTCTTTATTTAATTTGACATCTTTTGCTTGCATACTGTTTATTTTCACCTATTCCTTTAAATTTGCTTGACGGACGGCGGTTAGGGCCGCTTGGGCCTGCGCCATAGTTGGCTGAGTGATGGTCGCTAAGCGTTGCATCACTGCTGGCAGCTCCATGGGGGTCGCCCCAACGGATAAGGCCAACGACTTGCGTTGCAGGGACATGTGGCCGCGTTGAATGCCGTCGGTCACCAGTGCGCGCAAGGCCGCCACGTTCTGGGCGAGTCCGACCGCCGCGGTGATCCCCATGAGTTCACGAGCACTCGTCACGTGAGCAATCTGTTGGTTCACCTTCACCAGTGGTAACACACGCGTGGCGCCGCCCACAAAGCCCAAGGCCAGGGGTAGCGTCAACTCGCCGCGTAATTTGCCATCAACGATTGACCACTGGCTGAGTCCCTGATACTGACCATTGCGACTCGCATAGGCGTGTACGCCGCTCTCGACGGCCCGCCAGTCGTTGCCCATCGCCAGGACGACGGCATCGATACCGTTCATAATGCCCTTGTTGTGAGTCACGGCGCGGTACGGATCGACCTGAGCCAGGTCACTGGCCTCAACGATGCGTTGGGCCACCGCGGCTCCGGCAATCGTGAGCGTTTTCACCTGGTCGACCGGCACTTCACAGGTCGCGGTTACCAGGCTGTGCGTCGCGTAATTACTGAGAATACTCATTAGAATATCCTCGTCGCGGTGCGCCTTGATGTCCGCTGCCACGGCTTCCGTCATGGTATTGACCAGATTGGCGCCCATGGCCTCGCCGACATCAATGAAGACGTCTAGCAATACCCAATCGGGCGGCAGCTGGCGAATCCGTAGACTGCTAGCGCCACCTCCGTGGGTAATCAGGCTGGGGTGGGCCGCATCGGCAACGTTAAGAAGTCGCTTACGGTTAGCCGTCAACCATTTCACTAAATCACGGGGATCAATGACGTGACTGAAAACGATTTGCCCCATCAATTCTCGCTGGGTAACCTGGGTCTCAATCCCCGTTGGACTGGCCAATAGCCGGCCACCATTGCTAGCTGCTGCGATGACTGAGGGTTCCTCAGTCACCATCGGCACCGTTACCGGTCGGCCATCGACGGTCAGGTTTACGGCCACCCCCTCGGGCAGGCCGTACGTCGTGAGATAATTTTCAATTAAATTCTCGTCGGTCGCCTGTCGATGGGCGGTCAGCTCAACTAACTGGTCGACCGTCAAATGGCTTTGGCTGGCAATTTGGTCCCGGCGCGCCTCATAAGGTAGCCGGTAAAATGGTGGTTGGTTGATTGATGTCCCCTCCTAACGTTGACTCAGGTACTCGGAGATGATGCCCTCCCGGACGCCACTTTCAGAGAAAATGACCCGGTCGGAATCCAGCATTTGGAGCAGCGTGACCAGGGGTAACATTCCCCCGATAATAATATCAGCCCGCTCCGTCTCTAGGCCAGAGATCCGCTTGCGTTCCCGCAAAGGTACCCGCAGTAACCGTTCAAACGTCTTCATGACTTGACCAGTGGTGAGCCGATACCCGTGAATATTTTCGACGTGCAAAATCTTTTGCTGCTGACGGTTCATCCGGGCCAGTGTCCGATTGGCCCCACCCAAGAGCACCAGTGGCAGGTGTTTGGCATCATTGAGCCACCAAATGTCCTGGAGGCGTTCGCGGAGGAAAACCTGAGCGGAGAACAAGTCTACGGCCGTAACGCGGTCATCGAGCCGGAACTGTTCCGACAGGTTGACGGCGCCAAACGGCACACTGATCAGGTTGGCATCGCGGCCATCTTTGACGTGAACCAGTTCACAGCTGGCCCCACCAGTATCCAGCAACAGACAATCCTTAATTTTTAACCGGTTGACTGCGCCCAGGTAGTCGTAGTAGGCTTCCTGGTCCCCAGACAACACTTCTAATTCAATGTTCGTGGCCGCTGCGACGCGTTTTAAAAATTCGTCGCGGTTGCGGGCTTGGCGTACGGCCGCCGTCGCAATTCCCCTAACAATTAAATGGGGCAACTGCTCATAGTACGGTCGAAACGACTTCAGCGCCGCAATCGTGCGGTCCATCGCCTTCGGTTGGAGGATCTTTTCGGGACCCATCCCCTCTGACAAACGGCTGTCAGCCTTGATGCGGTTGACTTCACGGTACGTGCCGTCGTCATGCAGTTCGTTAACGGCCATCCGGACCGAGTTAGAGCCCAAATCAACAATGGCTAAGTTTTGCATTGTTCATCCCCCGTTTCAATCTAACCGAAGTAATCAATACCAATCGCGTGCCGAACTTCACGTAACGTCTGTGCGGCGACTTGGTTAGCCTTTTCGCTCCCCTGCTTAAGGATGTCGTAAACGGCGCCCTCATCGGCAGCGAAGGCTTCACGGCGTTCGCGGATTGGTTGTAATTTAGCTTGTAAGACCTCGTTCAGGTACCGCTTGATCTTGACGTCACCTAGGCCACCGTGTTGGTATTGGGCCTTTAATTCTTCAACGTGTTCATGATCATCGGCAAAAATGTCGAGGTAGGTGAACACGGTGTTGCCTTCGATATGACCAGGATCTTCGATGTGAATGTGTTCTGGGTCCGTGTACATGGACATGATCTTCTTTTGAATCTCATCGGCGCTGTCGCCCAGGTAAATGGCGTTGTCGAGGGACTTACTCATCTTGGCGTTGCCATCCAAGCCAGGAATCCGGCCTTGCCCCTTAGGTGGGAAGTAGCCTTCAGGTTCAACCAGAATCTCTTGTTGGTAAATGCTGTTAAAGCTCCGCACAATTTCGCGGGTTTGTTCCAGCATGGGTTCTTGGTCTTCCCCAACAGGGACCGTGTCGGCCTTGAACGCCGTGATATCAGCGGCTTGGCTAACTGGGTAGATGAAGAAACCAGCGGGCACACTTTCGCCAAAGGCCTTTTGCTTAATTTCAGTCTTAACGGTTGGGTTTCGGTTCAACCGGGAAACGGAAACCAGGTTCAGGTAGGCCATGGTCAGCTCGTTCAAGGCAGGAATCTGGGATTGCACCAGAATCGTAGACTTGGCGGGGTCGATACCCACGGCCAGGTAGTCCAAAGCGACCTGTAACAGGCTGTGGCGAATCTTTTCGGGATCCCGGGCGTTGTCGGTCAGGGCCTGCATGTCCGCAATCATGATATAAGTATCGTAATCACCGGTGTTTTGCAAAGCGACTCGGTTCTTCAACGACCCCACGTAATGCCCAATATGTAGCTTACCTGTTGGTCGGTCTCCAGTTAAAATAACGTGTTTTTTACTCATTTTGTTCTTCCTTTCTGAAAAAGCGCCCTACTGGCCAATTGCCAATAGGACGCTCGTGCGCGGTACCACCTAATTTGTGGTCGTTGGGACCACCACTCTCGTCAATAACGGCGACACCGCGATAATTAATTATCGATTAAATGAAACTTGCTTGACCCATTTGGGCCGTAAAACCGTTTCAGCACGAGCGGTTTTTCTCTAATGTTGGCCTACTTTTATCAAGCTCTATTTCCTTATTTTAGAGGTTTTTTCGGGTAAAGTAAACTGGTAACTTCCACAAAGATTTTTATACTGAAAGCGTTGGCGGTCGTGACTCATTTTGGACTGACTTACGTGACTTATTTGTCCCGGCTTACATGCCGCAGTAAGTACTGATAGCCTAAAAATCATCACCAGCATTTACCCGCTGATGATGATTTCAAATTTAAAAATAACTAATCCTGTGTGGCAATCAGTCGACCGGTCACGCCACCTTGACGCAACGTTTCCAGCCCTTCATCGATTTTACTGAAGTCGATGGTCGACAGCGTTGGCTTGACCTGGCCTTTGGACAGCGCGTCATAACAAAACGCAATGTCTGAGCTGTCACCGCCCATGCTACCAACGACCTGAGCGCGTTTCATGATCAGATCCCAGGTGCTGATGGTTGAATGGAGAATCCCCATCCCCACCACGACGACCTTGCCACCGGGTGCGACAACGGATAAGGCGTGGCTCGTGGTGCTGTCGAAGCCGGCGAAGTCCACGATGAGGTCTGGGGCAATATCTTTCATTTCACTGACATCGTCGAAGATGCCCTTGCAGCCCATCGCCTCAGCCATATTTTTAGCGGCTGGCTTCGGGTCAGCGGCATAGACATCACAACCTGCCGCAATCGCGAGCTGGGCACCAAAGTCCCCGATACCTCCAATGCCGACGATACCAACCTTCATCCCCACCTTGGCACCACCGACGCCAAAGATAGCTCGGTGAGAGGTCATGCCGGCATCAGTTGCTGCGGCACCATCAATGAAGGACACGTTGTCGGGCAATGGGATCAACTCAGTCTGGGGGACAACGAGTTTGTTGGCATAGGCCCCGTCAACGACCCCGCCGATTGAGACTTGGGTGTCCGGATCAATGGGGCAAACCCCAACCCGGTCACCCGGTTTAAATTTAGTCACCCCCGTGCCGACGGATGCAATCACGCCCGCACATTCATGCCCTAAAATAACTGGCGGTTGAATCAAATCCATCCACCCAGGATCGTCAATGATAGTCACGTCAGTATGACACAACCCGGAAGCCTTGATGTCAATCACAACCTGCCCAGCCGCCGCAACAGGATCAGCGACCTCAACCAATTGTAGTGGTTCATGCGTCTTCGTAAATTGCCAGCCTTGCATTCAAATCATCCTTTCTAAGCTCAGAGAAACGACAACTATGCTTATGTATCACAAAATGTAAAACTAATGGGATACTATAAGCGTATCATAAAAGCGCTTACATCGTAAGGATAACTTATAATCTAGAAAATTGGTGCGCTGCTGAATAGATTACAAGGGAACTAAGTATCAGCGAATCCCACTCCGATTGTCGCCAACCTCCGCCACCGTCAGCCCTGCAGGGTGGTTCAAAATAGGCTCAGCCGCGGGATTTCCTGAGGGCACCTCAGGAAATGGTGACTTTGAGGCTCGACCCTTGAGGCTCAAAGCAAAACTGGAGACCGCCCTTTGGCTCCAATCGTCAGCCCACAACCTCCACTGACAAGAGGCAAAAGAACAAAGTATCAGCGAATTCCACTCCGCTTGTCGCCAACCTCCGCCACCGTCAGCCCTGCAGGGTGGTTCAAAATAGGCCCAGCCGCGGGATTTCCTGAGGGCACCTCAGGAAATGGTGACTTTGAGACTCGACCTTTGAGGCTCAAAGCAAGTCCCGAGACCGCCCTCAGGCTCGGGGCGTCCTCCCCACCACATCCATCTAAAGAAGAACAAAGTGTTAGCCGAATCCCACTCCGATTGTCGCCACCTTCCGCCACCGTCAGCCGCAGGGCGGGGCTAAATAGACTCAGCCGTGGGATTTCCTGAGGGTACCTCAGGAAATGGTGACTTTGAGACCCGCCTTTCGAGGCTCAAAGCAAGACTGGAGACCGCCCACAATATCTAATGATGCTGAAAAAACTAAGTGTCAGTGCAATCCCACTCCGATTGCTGCCAACCCTCACCACCGTCAGCCCTGCAGGGTGGTTCAAAATAGGCTCAGCCGCGGGATTTCCTGAGGGCACCTCAGGAAATGGTGACTTTGAGACTCGACCTTTGAGGCTCAAAGCAAGTCCCGAGACCGCCCCTCAGGCTCGGGGCGTCCTCCCCACAGCGTTCCGGCCTATTTTGACCCACCCGGAAGGGCGAAACCAACCCCCAAAAGAAAAATGGCGACAATCGAAGGGGGATTGATTGACACGGCCGGGGAATATGACTAAACTTGTTAGGCACTTTAGCCTAGCAAAAGGAGGCGGTCAGTTTGACCACCAGCGAAGAAGCACAGGAACAGCAGCGCGTCGACCGCGTGGCAAATGAAATTGGTAAGCGCATCGCGAAGACCGATGCCGACTACAACGCCGCGCACCAAGAATTGCGCAACGTCCTGCAGAATTATAGTGAAAACACCTCGGTCAACTGGTTTGAAGTCGATGACCGAATCGAAACCAGTGCTGAACTGCAACAGCAACGGGCGCTGGTCTCCCGGCTGACTGAAAACCAAAACATTATTCAAGACCAATTGGATACCTTTAAGGAACTCCAGAAGTCCCCTTACTTTGGCCGCATTGACATCCAGGATCCGGGCGAAACGCAGTCCGAGTCCCTCTACATTGGGACCGCCTCATTCGTCGACGATGACCAGAACTTTTTGGTCTACGACTGGCGCGCCCCCATCTCCAGTATCTACTACAACGGAGTGTTAGGGAAGGTCGCCTACAGCACCCCCGCTGGCGACCAACAGACCGACCTCTTAAAGAAACGCCAATTTTTGATTCAAAATGGGCAAATCGAGAGCATGTTCGACACCAACGAAACCGTGGGGGATGAAATGCTCCAGCATGCCCTGGGCGAGCAAAACGACGCCACCATGCAAAATATCGTGGCGACTATTCAACGCGAACAAAACGACATCATCCGTGATACCAAGAGTGACCTTCTGGTAGTCCAAGGGGTCGCCGGTTCCGGCAAGACGTCCGCCATTTTACAACGAATCGCCTTCCTGCTGTATCACAGTCGGCGGGATCTAGAGGCTGATCAAATCGTTCTGTTTTCGCCTAACCGCCTGTTCAGTCACTACATCAGCGACGTGCTCCCCAGCCTGGGTGAGCGGAACATGCGGCAGGTCACGTTGGCAGAGTTCCTGACGCAACGATTCCAGGGACTCAACGTGCAAACGCAATTTGAACGCTACGAGGCCGACCAGAAAACACCGGTCAACCTCCCCCTGCGCAATTTCCGGGAAAGTGCGGCCATGATGACGGCGGTCAAGGACTACTGTTACCAGTGTTCACCGGCCGATTTGAAATTCACGGATATTCGCTTCAAGAGTCGTGTCTTCTTCAGTAAGGAAGAAATTCGCGATATCTACAGCCAATTCCCAGACGCCACGGCGCCGGCCGACCGCCTACTTCGGACCAAGAACGCCCTGGAAAAACGGCTCAAGCACCGCATCGCCGACGAGGCCAAGGCGGACTGGGTCCGCGATACCATCGACCAACTCAGCGATGAGGATTACCACAATCTGTTGGGCGAAAAACACCTCGGCCAATTCGAGCAGTTGGACGATGAAATTGACTTCATCGCCCGGCAAATTGTTCGGCGGCGCTTGCGGTCGGTCGACGATGCCATTTACAACGGCTACTTCTTGGACGCCTACAGCCAGTACACGGCGTTTCTGCAACAGTGTCCCCTACCGGACGACGTCTCCGCTGATGACTGGCAAACGGTCATCGATGCCTACCAACACGACATTGAGTTTCACCGGCTGGCGCTGACCGACGCGGCGCCGTTGCTCTACCTGCGGGACATTCTCGCGGGTGGCGGGGCCAATCACCGGATGCAGCACCTGTTTGTCGATGAGATGCAGGACTATTCGATGGCCCAACTGATTTACCTGCAACACGCCTTTCCCCGGGCCAAGCTCACCCTGTTGGGCGACAGCGAACAGGCGCTGTTCAAGGCCGTGGAAGCACCGGAAACCATTTTGAAAAAGTTGGACGCCGCGCTAAACGTCAAGCGGTCTCGGCTGATTACGTTGCGGCGGTCCTACCGCTCGACGTTGCCCATCACCACCTTTGCCAAGGCACTCCTGCCCGACGGTGACCAGATTGAGGCCTTCAACCGGCCGGGCGACCTGCCGAAGGTCATCATCCGCTACGATGCCGCGGCGGCCTTCAAGGCGTTAGCTCACGAGCTGAAATTAGAGCTCGCGACCAACGGCACCGTGGCCATCCTGACCAAGAGCACGGCGGAGGCCAAGTACGTTTACCAGGAACTCCACCGCGACTTCGACATCACGCGGCTGACGGACACCGACCGTTCCCTGCCAAAGGGCATCGTCGTCCTGCCAATCTACCTGGCCAAGGGCCTCGAGTTCGACAGCGTCATCGCCTACAACGTGTCCGCGGAGAATTATCCCAATGAGCAGCTGACCGGGACGCTCTACACGATTGCGTCGCGGGCCATGCACCATTTGACGCTGTTATGCATCGGCGCGGCCTCCCCGCTGATTGCCTCCAACAAGATTCCCGCGTCAGACCTCACGATCGAACACGAATTTCAAAATTAGCTGAAATTAAAAAGTCTCACCAGCAGAAATTGTTGGTGGGACTTTATTTTTTGCCTATGATAAGCCGGCGGGCGCCTTCATCGTGGCGAAGGTCGCCTTGCGGACATAATTTTTATAGCCCTTGTAGAAGTGCAGCTGTTGCTTGGTCACCTTGACCTTGTACGTCATGCGTTGCCCGTCAAACTGGACCTGACTGCCCTTAGGTGAATACTGAATCCCGGACAACCGGTAAACGTGTTTGCCTAAGGATTGGTATTTCAGCTTTTTCAAACCATATCCGGGCAGCCGATAGTAGCGTTCGCTGGTGCTGTCGTAACCAAATAGGTTGCCCGTGCTCTTGGACTTGCTATAGGTGATGTAGGCCTTGTTGTCGTCTTTACCGTTGTAAAACCAGGTGTGGCGCAAAACTTTCGGCGTCCCCGTGTGCCACGTCGCCGCTTGGGCTGATGACAGGTTGTTCGCCGTTAAGCCGAGGGTGACGGCTGCCAATCCGATTAAAAAATAGGGTTTCTTCATGATTATTCCTCCCGTGAAATGTTCCGCGCTGCGTCTAGCTTTCCCTAAATTTACGCGTCTTCCCCCGATAAAGCAAGTCTTTCACTGGACTGGGCGTTTCTAGGGCTGGTTCTGGGGCGTTCCCGGCGGTGGATTCAAGGTCCCCTGCTGTGGGGAACGGCTCCAGCCTGAGAAGCGGTCTTCCACCTCGCCTTGAAACCTCGCAAAGAATCGCGAGTTTCCAAGGTCGTCCCGTGGTCTAAGGCTGAGAAAATCACTCAGCCAAGACCACCGACACAGCAGGGAACCTTGATCCACCTCTGGTCACTCAGACTGGCCGTAGAACCCCAATCCAGCAGACTGGCTTTACACCCTTATATTCTGATTGGGCTTTTCCACTGCTAAGCGAAGTCTATTAATTTTCTACACGCTAAGTTGCCTGGCCAGCCCAGCTGGTTGGTTAGCATTTTTTGCGATTTTAGCTTACTTAAACTTAAAGGCCCTGCTAAATTCATCACGAATTCGGCAGGGCCTTTACCTATTTTATTTAATCACTTAGACCGCCTGTTCTGGCCGGCCCGCTGGCATATGTTTCAATGCCTGTTTCAATAACAGTGGTGCGATGACGGTGGCTAAAATAATCACCAGAATCATGGCGGAGTAATCACTCCCACCGAGCAGACCGGCCTGATGACCAATCTGGGCGGTGATCAAGCCCATTTCGCCCCGGGCAATCATTCCGGTCCCAATCACGGTACTGCTGCCCGTGGTAAACCCGCTCAAGCGCGCACCCAGGCCGCAACCAATTAGCTTGGTCACACAGGCCAGCACCGTTAAGATTGCGATGATGCCCAAGTTATCCGCCAAATGGTTCAGCGTCATATTTAACCCGACACTCACGAAGAAGACCGGAATGAAAATGGCATTCCCCAGTGGTTCCACGTGATCGGCCAGCACAGCGCGGTATGGCGTATGGGCTACCGCAATGCCGGCAAAGAAGGCGCCAATCGCCCCACTCAAGCCGACCAAATTGGCAATCCAGGCCATGCCGAGGCAGATGACCATCGACATGATGGTCACACTGGAGGCCATCACCAGGCGTTCGCTCAAATGCATGAGGTATGGGGCCACCCATTTGACCAGGATGTACGTGCCGCCAAAGAACGCGACCTGTTCCACTAAGACCAAGGCCAACGCCGGCTGACTCCCGGCCGTCTCGATGCCCTGACTAGCCAACAGGCTGATCATTAAGGACAGCAGCACCACGCCGATAATATCGTCGGCCACGGCCGCCCCCAGAATCGTGGCGCCCTCCCGCGTCGTCAGGGCGTGATATTCCTTCAACACCGCAACCGAAATGGACACGGACGTGGCGGAGAAAATCACCCCGATAAAGAGGGATTCCAACGGTGTAAAGCCCCACCACCAAGACGTCAGCCCCATCAGTGTCACCGGAAAAATGACGCCAGAGGTTGCCACCACAATGGCCGGGCGCAGATATTTCATCAGTAACTGCAGATTACTCTCCAGCCCCCCGAGAAACATCAAAATCACCACCCCGATATCGGCAAATAAACTAACTAAGCTGTTGAGCTGTACCCAGTTTAGCAATGCCGGTCCGACGATGATACCTACTAGCAACTCCCCGATAACTGCTGGAACGCCTAGACGGTTCGCTAAGTTTCCCGCCAGCGTCGTCAGTACCAGGATTAAACACAACGTTCCTAGAAATGCCACGCGGATCCCTCCTTCAATAAAATTTAATAAATACTATCATACGCCACATTTGGACAACACAAAAGCACCACCGGAAACTTTTTGGTGATGCTTGCGTAAGCTATGCCTGATGTTGTGGCCGACAAGACCAACCTAAAACCAATAATCCCCACAAAATAGCCAGCCCCTCCGCCGTCAAGTCCACAGCGGATTGCCGCGGATAAGTCAGTAGCCAACTCGTTGCGGGCAATAACAAAAACCAACTAAACCAAAAACTACACACACGCTTTTTCCGTTCTAACCCCCACATTAGCCAGTCCCCCTCCTGGAATTGCCGCCAGTGTACCACGCTTACGAGGGGGCAATGGCCGCTAACCATTCAGTTACTTGGGTAACCGCGCAATCTGAAAATAGGCCTGACCAGTTCGTTCCCGGCGGTGGATTCAAGCAGCCCTGCTGTGGGGAACGGTACTCAGCTTGATTCCCCTCTGGTCACTGATATTGGCTATATATTTTCTACTAGTTATTACAGCTGTGACGAATCAGCTTCTCACCCCATAGTCTGTGCAATTTTGCGTTCAAAAATTCATAATGACAACCACTATAGTAATAATCGGTTCAACTTCTGAATAGCTAATCCCCAATCAATCACAAAAAGGCCCAGCCACTTCAAAACATCTGAAGTAGTTGGACCATCAATTTAATAACTCAAATAGACTGGGCTAAATTCCGTATCGACCACAAGGCTGGAAATGCTGGGCCGGCCAAGGGAACGACCAGAGACGAGCCACGACCTTATTTAGACGATGACCATCCAAACAGCCAAAACCAACAACTCAGAACGGCTACTCGCAATTCAGCGGGCTAAATCCGTGTGAGCCGCAGGGCTGGAAAAACTGGGCCGGTCGTGGGAGTGACCAGAGGCGGATCAAAGCGACCAGCTGTGTCGATGGTCTTAGCTGAGGTTTCTCACTCAGCTTAGAGCATGGGACAACCTTTGAGACCGCCCCTCAGGCTCAAAGTTGAGGTGGAAGCCCGCCCTTTGGCTGGAACCGGCCCCACAGCAGGGCACTTTGAATCCGCCGCCGGGAACGGACACGACCAGGCCCAGTTTTCACCAGCCCGGAGGCGCTGCAAACCACCAATCTAAACAGAGCTTAATTGAAGTAAGTCAGGTCTGAAGCTAGTGTTGGATAGGCCGTGATCATCCGGTTGATGTCTGCCGTAGTCATGTGATTTTGAATCACAAAGTCCAAGTAGTTGATGACCTGCTCGGCCTCGCTACTGAGAATCGTCGCCCCCACAATGTTGCCGCTGATTTGATTGACCACGACTTTGATCCGTGCCGCCGGGTCCTGAATCCGCTGATAGCTGTACCAGTGGGTCAAATCCAAATCCGTAACGTGGTACTTGTCGGGTGCTGTTGCCGCCTCGGCGGTCGTGACGCCCACCTGGGCCAGTTGCGTTTTGCCGTAAACGACGGACGGAATTGCTGGATAAACAATGGCCGCCGCATCCCCCGTCGCCAGGGTATCCGCCAGGTACTGACCTTCAAAACCGGCAACCGGCGTCAGCTTGGGTTGTGGCCGGTCGACCACGTCACCGATGGCAAAGACATGGTGGTTAGTCGTTTGGAGCTGGCCATTGACCTTGATGCCATGCCGACTGGTGACCACGTCAATCCGATTCAAGCGGAGGTCCGCAGTAACCGGCGTTCGACCTGCCGTGGCAAAGACCAAATCTGACGTCCAACTCTCACCCGTGGCCGTCGTGACGCGGTATTGATCATCCGCTGGCGTCACCTCGGTGATGTCGGTGCTTAATTTGACATCGACCCCCTCAGCGGTTAACCGGGCCAATAAGTCCGTGACCAGGTCACCATCGAAGGCCCGTAATGGCCGGTCGCTGTGGTGAACCAGGTGGACACGACTACCCGCGGCACTGGCGATGGCCGCCAGCTCAACGCCGACAAACCCAACCCCCATCAACGTGATGTCTGCCGGAAGGTTGTCCAGGTCCAGAAAATCATTACTGGTCCGTAACCACTCCTGCCCCTTAATAGCGGGCAAATGAGGTTCTTGGCCGGTCGCAATGATCCAGTTCGTCGCGGTCAGCTGCGTCTCGCCCACCGTCAACGTGCCATCGGCGTTAAAGCTAGCGGTCCCGTGAAAGTTGGCGATACCAGCGGATTGCAGGCCGCCCTGGGTACCGCTGGGAATCTTCGCCGTGTACGCCCGTTTGGTGGCCATTAAGGCTGGCCAATCCAGCTGGGGCACACTGGTGAGACCGTGACCCTGGAGCGCTTCACTGCGCCCCTGAGCCTCCACCGCGGCCATCAAAATCTTCTTCGGATCACATCCCCGGTTGGGACAGGTGCCACCCCACAGGTCCTTTTCCACCACGGCGACGTTCATCCCGCGCGCATGTAACCCATAAGCTGCGGCTAGGCCACCCGGGCCACCGCCGATGATGACAACATCAAATTCTTGCATGTCAGACTCCTCCATTTCGTGTCGATTACGTCTCCGAGTTTAGCACGAAAATGGGTCAATCAGGCGTATTTTGTTCCGTGCCGGCATGCCGGTGAACGGCGAGGTAATTGACGCCAATGTACACCACGATGACAATCCCGGTCGCCAAATAAATGGGGCCCGCTGAAACCTTTTGAAAGGCAAACCCGTAAAATGCCGTCCCTAATGGCAGGGCCAGTTGCAGCAGCGTGGAAAACGTCGAACCGACTCTTCCCAGTAATTTGGTGGGCACGGTCATCTGCATGTAGACCGACATCGGCGTGTTGACGAAGGCCAGGATCCCCCCGATGATAAAGGAGATACCAATCAGACTGGCGACCAGCAGGAAGCTGGAGATGGGCACCAGGAAGAGCCCACCGATGACGCCAATCAGAACACCCAACAGCATGGCTAACCGTAAGACGGCAACCAGTACATTTTTAAACCGGGGCAGCACCGACAGGACTAAATTACCGACCAGGACCCCACCGGCAAAGGCGCTTAAAATCCAGCTCAAGCGGGCGTTGCCCAGGTGGCGGGTCTGCACGATGGCGTAGGGCAAGCCGACGTCGATCGAAGAGAATAAGAAATTTAGAAAAATACCGATCGTCACGATGGTAAAGAGTGTGAAGTGGCGCCGGATAAAGACCAGGCCGACCTTAAATTGTTGCCACTGAGTCTTGTCCGTGTCCGCCTCGTCTTCGTCCGTGGCCTTCAGGGGATGGAAGTGCATGCTCAAGGCAATCAACCAGGTCAAGCTCTCGGCTACGATTTCGACTTCCACAATCCCTTCAAAGCCAATCCAGCCATACAGCGCGGCGGCCAGCACCGGTGAAATCAACTGGATTCCCGCCGTTGCCGCCTGTTCAATCGTCGCGAGCGTTTTAATGTGCTCGTCGTTGACCAGTTCGTGGATCGACGCAGTATAGGTCGTCGAGGTCACTTTGTCTGCGCAGGCAAGGATGGTTAGCACCACAACCGCCAATGCCATGACGTTGCTGACGCGGTTCGCTAATAAAGCATACCCGACGAACGCCAGCAAGGCCACGCCCCGACTGGTCAGTAAGAGTGGCTTATGGCGCCGGCGGTCCACTAAGTTGCCGACCGGCATGACCAACAGTAAACCGACCAGCGGATAAATAATCGATCCCAAGCCAAAACTGATGGCGGAGTGGGTCGTATGTAACAGCATGAGTCCCAGGGCAAAGCTGAAGGTGTCGCCACCAAGTGTCCCAATGATGTCGCTGCTAGCGGCCTTAACAATTTGAATGACCGACTGGCGATTCGTGATTTGAACGTCCATGGTGGTCCCTCCTAATGTAAATATTCTCATTATACTCTAATCGTTTCTTAATTAAAATATTAATTGGCCGGGTTGGCAAGTCAGCTGAATATCTAACGATTGAAACGACTTTTCCGCAAACGTAGTCCGACCCGCAACCACCATTTCGTGATAAAATAACCCCTAGTAACTATTGAAGGGAGTACACGATGACATTCTATACTTATGGGTATCTAACCAATCATCACAACACCTGGCAATACGCCCGCATTGGCCTACTAATTGCCCTCTTGATTGTTTTCATTGGTTTGTTCGTTTACTACTTACGCCACCGGTGGAACGTTAAATATAAAGATATGAGTATTATTACCGGGACCCTACTTTTACTCGTCCTGGGCTTTCAAATCAATAGTCTGGTTTCCTTACGGTCGGCAACCGAACAGACCGGTGAGATTACCAGTACCGTCACCACCGTCGCCAAACAGCTGCACGTGGCCCCCACCCAGTTGGCGGTCAACGCGACCAATACGAATACCAATTTATTGATCAAGGCCCCGCAAGGCTATTACCGCTTGGATTACAACGCTGATGGGTCCGCCTACGTTTTGGAAAAGGTCCAGTTACACCGGCCGAAGATCACACTGGTAAAGGAGTAAGCTATGTTCGTTTATTCAGATGTTTTTATTAAATTGCTCGTTGGTTTTATTTTTATGACTCTGCTGATCAATTTCTCGGGGAAAGGCAACCTAGCCCCCACCTCCGCTATCGACCAAGTGCAAAACTATGTCTTAGGGGGAATCGTTGGTGGGGTCATCTATAACTCGGCCGTGACCTTAATCCAGTTCATCATGGTGTTACTGATTTGGTCACTGCTGATACTGGTCACCCGCTACCTCAAGATTCACGTCCGGGCCGTTGGCAAATTCATTGACGGCGGTCCCATCACGGTGATTCGCAACGGCCAGTTATTGGTCCACAACTGTTTAAAGGCCAATTTATCCGCCAAGGAAATTGATTTCAAACTCCGAACGGCGGGCGTTTACCAAATTGATGACGTTAAACGGGCTATCGTCGAGCAAAATGGGAGCTTAACTGTGCTCCGGCAAGGTGACGGCTCCATTCGCTACCCGGTCATCGTGGACGGGCAGATTGACTACGACGTTCTGGAATTGATGAGCCACGATGAAACTTGGCTCTTAGCGCAACTGAAGCAACACGGAGTTCAGAACGTGCGGGACGTCTACATGGCTAAGTATGAAAATCACCAGTTCGAGATTACCCGTTACGACGAAGCCTAAGCTCTTCAATAAATTTAACGGTCAACGTTTTGTCCTAAAAGTGGTACGCTAGACTAAAAGGTAAGGAGATGACCGGCATGGCCGCGGATCGGTTAAGTGAGTATTGGGATATTTATAATCGGCGCCTACAACGCGTCGGTCAACAACAGCGGCGCAATCCCGTGCGAGCCGGTGAATTTCATTTGGTCGTGGATGCCTTTATTTTCAATCCAGCGGGCGAAGTGCTCTTGCAAAAGCGGTCGCCCAACAAGCTGAACTTTCCCGATTGCTGGGACTGTTCCGTCGGCGGCTCCGTCGTCGCTGGTGAAACCATTACGGCCGCCATGCACCGTGAAATGGCGGAGGAGCTGGGACTGGATTTACCGGTCACGCCGGCGGACAACTATCTACTCCAGCCCCATTCTCACTGGATTGAGGCCTGGTTCGCCTTTCAAACGGACCAGCCAGCAAGCGCACTGACGATTCAGACGGAGGAACTCCAGCGGGTGGCCTATTTTGATCTACCAGCTGCCCATGAACACCTCAAACAGATTGGCTTCAACGCCTACACCCAGGAGCTCCAGCGCGCCTGGGCACATATCCAACAACACAGTCAAATTGATTCATGACAAAAAGGTATGACCTCGTCAACTGACAGGGCCATACCTTTTCATTTCCGCTACTCTTTGGCGTTGCTAGTCCTTACCTTGCTTCGCTGATTCTTGTTGGCGCCCCCGTAGCACCGCCAACAGTGTTCCCAGCCAAACCAACGGTGTCGCTGGTTGTCGCAGCGGGACTCCCCCAGTCCGCAACGACTTGTGTGTGTCTTTAGCTGGTCCCGTTTCGCCGCACTGCTCGGTCGTTATCCCAGCAACCGGTGCTGTCGGCTTTTTTGATTTCATAGCTAGCCTCCTTTAATTTTAAAAATATTTTTGTTCACTATATCAGGTAACCACTGGATTTGGACTCTGTATAACACCCATTTTTTCAGTGTCCCCTAACGCTTCTATTCTGCGCGTATGCGTGCTAACTCTGACGCCGTTTGCGGTTGACCAATTTCCAGCCACCCAGTGTAAGGACCGTTAACAGGGCACCTACCCAAGCAGCAGAAGATTGTTGCTCGTTGGCTTGTGGTAAAATACCGTTCGCGGTCTGCCCACCAATTGTACTGCCACTGTGGCCGTAACTACCGGAGCCGCTACCGCCAGTTGACCCCGTTGAGCCGGTTGAACCAGACCCGCTGTAACTTAGCCCGGTTGGTGCATCGTCGTTGGTCGATGACGTCCCACCCGTTAACGTGTCTGCCGCGGAACCTGTAACGTTTTGGTCACCCGTATCGTCAGGACTTACCGTTCCCGTCACGCTGCCAGTATCACCGGTTGTGCTACTACCGGTCCCATTGCCAGTCGTTCCCGTGCTGACGTCGGTCGTGCCGTTACCTGAACCGGTGGTGTTCCCAGTTCCGATGCCACTGTTGTTATTGCCGGCATTGTGATCGTCGCCAGTGCCCGTGTTCCCGCTGCCTTGGTTATTACCGTTAGCATTGCCATTGTTACCGCCAGTGTTGGAACCGGAACCCCCGGTGTTACCATTGTTGTTGCCATTGCCGGTACCACCTGTGTTGCCGTTACCCGAGTTGCTACCAGAGCCATTACCTGAACCAACACCGGTATCGTTGTTATTATCATCGGTGTTGTTACCCGAGTTAGAGCCGTCGCCGGTGTTGGAACCATTCCCGTTGCCGGATCCATCTCCGTTACCAGAACCATTTCCGTTACCAGAGCCGTTCCCGTTGCCGGAACCATTTCCGTTGCCAGAACCGTTTCCGTTACCAGAGCCATCCCCGTTACCAGAGCCGTCTCCATCACCAGAGCCGTCCCCGTTACCGGAACCATCTCCGTTGCCGGAACCGTTTCCATCGCCAGAACCATTCCCGTTGTCGGAACCATTTCCGTCACCAGAACCGTTCCCGTTGCCGGAACCATCTCCGTTGCCAGAACCGTTTCCGTTACCAGAACCGTCCCCGTTGCCAGAACCCTCTCCATCGCCAGAACCGTCCCCGTTGCCAGAACCGTTTCCGTTGCCGGATCCATCTCCGTCACCAGAACCATTCCCGTTGCCGGAACCATCTCCGTTACCAGAGCCGTCTCCATCACCAGAACCGTTTCCATCGCCAGAGCCGTCTCCATCACCAGAACCGTTTCCGTTGCCGGAACTATCTCCGTTACCAGAACCGTCTCCATCACCAGAACCTTCCCCGTTGCCGGAACCATCTCCATTACCGGAGCCGTCTCCATTACCGGAACCATCTCCGTTACCAGAGCCGTCTCCATCACCAGAACCGTTTCCGTTGTCGGAACCATTTCCGTTACCGGAATCGTTTCCATCGCCAGAACCATTCCCGTTGTCGGAACCGTTTCCGTCACCAGAACCGTCTCCATTGCCGGAACCATCTCCGTTACCAGAGCCGTCCCCATTACCGGAACCATCCCCGTTACCAGAGCCGTTTCCATCGCCAGAACCATTTCCGTTACCAGAGCCGTTTCCATCGCCAGAACCATTCCCGTTGTCGGAACCATTTCCGTTACCAGAACCGTCTCCATCACCAGAACCGTTTCCGTTACCAGAGCCATCTCCGTTACCGGAACCATCACCGTTACCGGAACCATCACCGTTATCAGAGCCATTCCCGTTACCGGAGCCGTCTCCATCACCAGAACCGTTTCCGTTACCAGAGCCGTCACCGTTGCCGGAACCATCACCGTTACCAGAGCCATCTCCGTTGTTAGATCCGTCTCCGTCGTCAGAGTCATCACCGTCGGAATCGCCATCTACACCAGTATCATTTTCATCTCCATCGTCACCGCTGCCGGAACCAGAACCGCCATCGCCGGAACCATCCGAACCGTCAGAACCATTGTCCTCACCGTTGCTACCGCCGTTGCCAGAACCATTACCACCAGGGCCAGTCACGTTGCCATCGTTACCGCCACCTGATCCAGAGCCGCCGTTACCATTTCCAGCGTCAGAACCGCCATTACCGTTTCCAGTATCGGAACCACCATCGCCGTTCCCAGCGTCGGAACCGCCATTACCGTTTCCAGTATCGGAACCACCATCGCCGTTCCCAGCGTCGGAGCCGCCATCGCTATTTCCAGCATCGGAACCGCCATCACCGTTCCCAGTATCGGAACCGCCATCGCCGTTCCCAGCACCTGAGCCGCCATCGCCATTCCCAGCATCGGAGCCGCCATCGCCATTCCCGGCATCGGAGCCGCCATCACCATTCCCGGCATCGGAGCCGCCATCACCGTTCCCAGTATCGGAGCCGCCATCGCCGTTCCCGGCGTCGGAACCACCATCGCCGTTCCCAGCGTCAGAACCGCCATCGCCGTTCCCAGCGTCAGAACCGCCATCGCCGTTACCAGCATCGGAACCATCATTACCATTCCCGGTGTTTGTATCACCATCACCGTTGTTATCGCTACCATTGGAACCGCTGTCATTTCCATCCGTTTCATAAACGAAGGTCACAGCCTGTTTTTCCTCGGTAAATGTCCCACTTGCTTGGCCCTCAACCTTTTTCAGTTTGTAGCCGGCAATTTTCTTTTCTTCCGCGGTATATGCCACACCTAAATTATCCTTCAACACGACGTCTTCGCTCAAGGTCTTGCCGTTTTCATCAACGTAAGAAACCGTGACTGGCGCTGGATAAACGTTGGATGAGTAGGTGTCAATGTACGTCCAAATTGGCTTGCCGTCATCCCCTAATACTTCACCGATCATGGCGTACCGGTTATCTTGACCGGCATTAGCAACCTTACCTTCACCAATCGTATCCGTCTTCCGCACCTTTTCCTGGACGGCTAAGTCTTTGAAATCCAGGCCATAATCCTGCGTGTTGGGCGTTGCCTTACCTCCGCTGAACCGCGGCTTGTAGAAACGCGTCGTCATTTGCCATTCTCCCAGCTCGTTGCGGTATTCCTGATAGTAAGAGGTGATACCAAATTCTTGGGCGGCGGTCATCTGCTTCTTCGTGCCATCGACCCAGATAAAGTCGTTGGCCAGATGGGCGTTGACTGTCTGACCCTTCAACCGGCTATTATCGGTGATGACCTGCCCAGCCAGCTTCAAAACCTCAAAGTTCGTGCCCTTCAGTGGGGAGAAGTCTTTGATGCGACAGCCTTCAAGCCGCAGCACCGACAATTCGGGTAGCCCGGCCAACGAGCTAATGTCTCTGATCATGTTGTTGCTTAGGTCGACTGACTTGAGCTTGTGGAGTCGTTCGAGCTGCTTCAGTCGGGTAATTTTTCCCTGTCCCTGACAAACGGGCTTTTGACCAGCTGTGAAATGGTTCTTGTCATCAAAGTTCCGAACGGACCCATCCAACGAGAGTTCTTCCAAGTCGGTGAAGTATTTCAACCCGTTCAAGGTGAATTCACCGGTTGGAATATTGGTCCCGTAAATCGTGTTTTCCGTTGAAATGGCCAACCGCTTGATGTGGGCAACGTCCCGAACTTTAACTTCAGAAAAATCTTGCCATTTTTTCCGGCTTTGATTTTCACGATTAAGCGCTTGCAAAACAATGTCTTGTAAGTAGGTGTTCGTCATTTCTTTGTCCAACCGGTCGCCGGGTTTTAAATCACCGGTTTCGACCACGCGGTGTTGGGCATCCACCGTAGCGGCAAAGACGTGCTTACTTTGGTCATCCGTCATCAACATTCCGGCCCCCACCAGAGTCGCTGCCGCCGTTAACCATAAACTTGTGCGTACGTGTTGTGTCATTTTCTTTTCCCCCAAAATTTTTAAATTTGATTGTCTGTTGTTCTCTCTCCGATAATTAACATCCTATCAGGTTGATACGCAGAAGAAAACACAATTCGTTGCACACAATCAAAAATGGAACCACCGCCTTCGAACGGTGATTCCATTTTTTTAATTAACGTACCGTAATTGCCCGTGAATACCGGGATTGGTACACCTTCATAAAGTTTGACGATTTGGTCCAATAAGTTTTATTTGGCCAGCTCTTTTTCATGTACGGATCAGCAACTAAAAATTGCCCGCGTTGATAGCCAACTAGCGCTAAAACGTGATAGGGACGGAATCCTTGCATGCGCCAAGCCCCAGAAAAGATGACGGCATTGCCGCGTTTGACTTCCGTGATCAACTGTTGCTTGCTAGCACCGGTAATATTTTTAGCCTGGGCATCATACGTTTTGGTATAGGCCGTTAGCGGTTTGGGATAAATGGTCCGGGTCTCCCCTGGACGACTCTCCGTGTACGGATTACCCACGAACCCCTTGCTAGGTGTCTTGGCCTTGGGCATCTTGGTGATGATGGTCTTCAAGCTGGTCTTGGTCGCAATTCCCTTGACCGACAGCGCCATCTTCATGCTGGCCGCCTCGCACGCATTAGGCGCGTACAGCGGGTACAGTTGACTGGTGTAGGTGTACGGCAACACATAACGACTGGTCTTTTTCAATCCCTGAGCATTGAGCCAACCGTAGTTATGCCCCCGCCGACTGATCTGAAAATACGTGTCCTTTCCTTGCTTGGCCACCTGATCCACTTGGACCAACTGACCGCTAAGCTTTCCCGTCTTACCTAACGCTTTGGCTTGTTTGGTGTACGGCTGATTCCATAGCCGCCACCCCTTGCTCCGAACAATGCGGGAATTATAAGTCCGCCCAGATTTAACGGTATAGCTGCTAGCACTGGCCGCCTGGCTCAGTCCCAGTAATCCGAGAGCAACGACAAACCCGGTAAAAATTTTTGGCCACTTTGACATGTTCATCCTCCTATCTCTTACTGAACAGCAACGGCGAAATGTTTGTAATTATAACTCCGTGCAAATTTCTTGGCGCTGACCCAATATTTGCCATGGTTCGGATCGGCCACATGGTATGCACCAGACTTATAGCCGTCGAGTAGCATCACGTGGCTGTTGTTGATGCCAGTGCCCCAGAAATAATGGCCATATTGCGCCTTGGCAAAGTGCAAGGTCACATAGACCACAACGGGATTATGTAGCCGGAGTTGCGCGCGTAACTTAGCCAACTTGGCCCCACTAATGTTCTTAACCGGCTCATACCGGTTCCCCCACTTGGCCAGTGGCTTAGGAAAAATGGATTGGAACACCCCTGGCGTCACCTTGTAGGGGCTCCCGGCAAACCCATTATTGGGATTATTATTTTTACTACGTAGCAGGTGTTTCATAAAGGCGACCAGGCCGGTGGAAGTCAAAACGCCTTTGTAGTGTAGGCCCTCAAGTAAACTGGCCGACTCACACCCCATCCAGGCCTTCACCGCCTGCTGACTCACATAGGGCGCGCCGAGCTTAACGGTCGTTGGCGTCTTGAGATAGTGCGCCCAGACCCAGCCACTCACCGTCTTTTTGGTTTTGGAACTGGTTGACGTCACGTAGCTATACCGATAGTGCTGACCGTTCGTCTTTTGAATAACCGCAGTCTTGCTAACGATCCAAGCCGTGTGCGGATAATTCTTCAACTGATGGGTCGCCGTTAAGGTTAATGCCTGACCAGTGGTCTTAAAGGCATACAACTTGCCCTTAACGTTACCGGTCACCTGACCATACCGGGTCACCGATTTTTGTGAAACGAGTTGTTGGCTGCTAGCGGCTTGGGCAGTTGCGCCCAGGCCCAAGACTGCTAAGCCGACAGCGAGTCCTAAACTAAGTTGCTTAAACATATGCGATCTCCTAACCTAAATTTGGAACAATTGGGCCATCATGGCTGAGCCGTCGGAGGCAAAGCTAAACCCAACTTGACTATAATGGGCCCAGGTATTGAGCTCCGTATCCCGGTGTAACTTGTCAACGGTCATCAACTCGTTGACGGCCGTCTGAGCAGTCCCTTTGTAGCTAATGTGGCCCTTGGCATTGTAAACCAGATTGGCCCCGAGGCCCCCAACCATCATGCCGGCTGGCGTGTAATAGGCAGGTAACTCTGCCATGGTCTCGGCATAACCGCTCATCTTGGCGTTGTAGGATTTACCATTAGGCCGAATATGATCATCGCGAATCCAGAGTTCATGCGCGCGGACGTTCACCTTTTTCAGCAGGCTCTTCCGGTGCTTCAACGGTTGAAGGCCTTGCTTCTTCCGGTAGGCGTTAAACTGCTTAAGGTAACTCGCAGCGACTTTTTTATTGAGGACGGACTCCTTCACATAGGTCACGGTCACCTTGGTAGGTAGTTGACTGTAATGATAAGCCTTCTTCAGTGAAAATGGCACGTAGCCTTTGATCTTTTTAACGTATCCGGTGCCACCGTTACCAAAAGTCCCAGTCCCACTAGCACTAAACTGACTGCCATAAGCTTGAACCGTAGCACCGGTCGTCGTAATCTGCTTAGCGGGTTTGAGAGTCTTTCCCGTGGTTGATTGGTAATGTACGGTCATCTGTTTTGCCGGTTGCGTCGTGGCTGCGAGTCCGGTAGTCGTACTAAGCAAGCCCAGTAACAAGCCAACCGCAATTCCCCATTTAGTTGTCAAAATTTCATCCTCCTTAAAAATAGTTACAGCTAAAGTATACAGCCGGTAACGCAAGGAAGACAAGGTTTCCCATGATATTAACCGCTCTTATCCAAAGTTATTTACCCTGTGACATTTGTTCTGGTATTCTGCCTTTCGTTCCGCATTAGAACCGTGCACAGCCCCCAGTGGATCATTAGGATTCTGATGTCGCTTCACCACGCCATACCTTAGCAGTTTAGCTGGCATCAACGATGTTAAGCGTTCAAAAATGGCGCAAAATCTGCGTAAACTTTTCCTTAATCCTAGACCAAGTCAATTGCCCCTGAATGAATTCAGAGGCTTGTCGCTCACGTGTCTGACGACACAGTAGTCCAACATACCCTTTAAGGCACTCCTACTCATAGTGGCAACATCATCGGGTAATTGACGGCTACCCGTTTAACTACTAGTTTTACCCAATAGCTGTTAGCTTCTTAATCTTTGGTCGTTTGATACCGTTTAACCAATCTCGACCAAGCATCTCAATATTCATTGCGACTAATCGGTCATCATTACAACGATACTGACATTGAGCGCACCAATATTCGTGAGTTTCGTGATGACGATTAGTCTTCTCAACTAGGCCACACTTCGGACATCTCTGTGAGGTAAATGCTGGATTCACTTTCACAACGGTACTCTGAATGGCCTGAGCCTTGTATGTTAAAAAAGACTCTAGCTGGAAAAAGGACCAAGAGCGATGGCTATTCCGAAGGGACTTAGGTAAGTCATCGGTGTTGAATGTTACGTTGGTTAAGTCCTCCAGGACAAAAAGTGTATGCGAACCGTATCGTGCAACGAGTGTCTTAGCTAGCTGATGATTCACATCAGTCATCCAGCGGTTCTCTCGTTGCGCTAGTCGCTTCAGCTTTTTCTTGGCAGACTTGGTACCTTTACTTTGTAGTTGCCGACGAATCTCCAGGAACTTCTTTCGCTTAAGTAAGATTTTTTGACCATCAAAGAATAGTACCTTGCCTTCACTATCAAAGATAGTCGCTAGAAAGCGCAGGCCCCAGTCAATACCCACAATTTGCGGGATATCCTTGGGATTGAAATCACTAACTTCCTTTGTGATACCAATATGCAAAAACCACTTACCCTGGGTGTGGACCAGCTTAGCGGTACCCAGTTTCCAGTTGTCGGTGAAGTAATTCTCGAATCCTTTATCAGTGAACCTCAACTTAGTTCGTTTACCTAGAGTGGTGATTGAGATCTGTTGCATCTTATCTACAAAAGAGTAATTACTCTGACGTACCAAGTCTGCTTGTGGCCGACGAAACTGGATGGGATTCACCAACCAGTTCAGGTCTCTAGGAACTTGAACCCACTCCTTTTCTTCGTTCTGGTAACGGTAAGGATGCTGCTTCATTTGTTCTCGGACGGTCTTGTAGCGAGCCACAACTGTCCGAAAAACAGATTGGACCATCTGACTGTTGAGCGGTGATTCTTGTCTGAATATTTTGTACAGATAGTGATTGATTTTTAGCCAGCTTAACTGAAACTCATGGTCAAAAATCCATTGACTAACAACATTAGCTACACGTTGATATTCCTGGCTCATTGCCAAAAATTGTTCCGCTTGATTCGTGTCTGGATAGAGTCTCAGCTTGATTGTTCGTCCTAGTTCAACCAATGGATACCTCCCCTGTAGATTGGGTCAAGTATACCATATCTAGCACTTTAGGGGAACGTATGTTTCGAAAAATATTATTAAGTTCTGGCATTCATCCCGCGATTAAAATCGCAGGTTTTCTGCTTAGTCTTTAACAAAAAAGGAACCACACCGGAATACGACTCCAGTGCGGTTCCTTCTAGACGAAAATGTGAAAAGCTTGCTGATAAGCCGCTTATTGGATTTGAACCAACGACCTCTTCCTTACCATGGAAACGCTCTACCTTCTGAGCTAAAGCGGCATAAGTCCATTATCGCGAACTTCGCAGAAAATGGCAATAAAAAAAGAACCCAATCACTGGGTTCTTTCGTTCGCGTGGCAACGTCCTATCCTCGCAGGGGGCGATCCCCCAACTACTATCGGCGTGCTAAAGCTTAACTTCCGTGTTCGGCATGGGAACGGGTGTATCCTTTAGGCTATCGCCACCACACTATAAGAGAACTTATTCCCTCAAAACTAGATATCATCAAATTATTTTCTAT